>NZ_CP023000.1:0-748674 GCF_002277895.1 Rhizobium sp. 11515TR
GACCGTGACATCGAAGTCCTCAAGGCTGCGCATTTGCCGATCGAACCAGTCCAGCGCGTTGGGGCGGAAGCGATCCGCCCAGGAAAGGCCTGTCCTGATCGATTTCACCCCGAGCCGCTTCATCCAGGCGACCGCCTCGTCAAGGCGCGGATCTTCGAAGTGAAACCATTGAACCAGGCCGAGTTCCGGGACATGCCGGGCGAAGGCGTCGAGGGCCGGCTTCGGCGTACCGTCCTCACGCAGAAGACCCATGTAGTAGTGCCGATAATAGGAAGAACCCTCCGCTTCCTTATGGCGCGTCGTCGCTTCCCATGATCTCGGAAGGTCAAACAGACTGTACCACTGGAATTGCGGCACCTTTCCCTTGAGCAGCTCGACGGTACGGTTCAAGCCCCAAAGCTGCACGTCTTCGGCGCCAAAACTGGATACGCCCACCTCGCTGACCCAGACGGGAAGATCGGTGACACCAGCGATTTCGGCAATTCTCTGCGGCCATTCGTCGATCTGCCAGAGATTCCAATCCAGCGGAAAGCCGTGGACTGCGACGGCGTCGAGATGGTCCAAGACGCCGTAATTCTTCATTCGGTCCATGAAAGCGGGATCGATCGGAGAGATGCCGCCAAGCACCTTGATCAGATCGGGATTCGCAAGTGCGATCGCGTCAGCGGCCAATAT
The DNA here is from genome assembly GCF_002277895.1 of Rhizobium sp. 11515TR. NCBI lineage: Bacteria > Pseudomonadati > Pseudomonadota > Alphaproteobacteria > Hyphomicrobiales > Rhizobiaceae > Rhizobium > Rhizobium sp. 11515TR. The sequence continues at coordinate 676 of NZ_CP023000.1, forward strand.
CGCCATTTCGGCAAACCGGCTCCAGTCCGGATCCATCTCCGGATCCCAGTGCGACTTGTTGTTTGGTTCGTTCCAAATCATAGCTGCTTTGATCATGCTGGTCTCCCGCGACGAGCTCATGGATTCATTTCATTGAGGGTGATGATTTTGGCTCCCCAATCTCCAACGACCATGTGGGTCACGGATGCTGGTTCCACATCGAACCTCGGCCAGGCGTCGATCGGCAGGCCGAGAATGTGGCTGACGGCCGCCTTGATGACATCGCCGTGGGACACGAGCGCCAGCCTCTTGCCGTCAGCCTTGCTGGAGAGGTCAGCAATCAAATTCCAAACGCGGGTCTGGACGTCGAGCATGGTTTCGCCGTTCGGCGCCCGTACAAGGCTGCGCATCGTGTTCCAGCGGCGCCATTGGGCGTCTTGATCGAGCGTCGAAAAGGTTTTGCCTGTCCAATCACCGAAGTTCACTTCATCCAGTGCCTCTTCGATCTGCGGCGAACCCAGCCCGCATGCGGAGATGATTGCCTCTGCTGTCTGCCGGGTGCGTTCGCGCGGGCTGCTGCAAACCGCGTCCAGATGTTCGCGCGCCATGCGCAGTCCAAGGCGATTTGCCTGCGACAAACCCGCTTCGCCGAGAACGATCCCCGGCGTGCGACCTGCAAGAAAAGCGCCGAGGTTGTCGTGAGCTGCGTGACGAACAAGGAACAAGGTCGTCGTCATTCCGCCGCTCCGGGCAAGGCATCCTCCTGGTCCTCGATGAAGGCCTGTGTGCGCCTGCGGGCTTCCTGATCGGTAAATTGTCGGGGCGGCGATTTCATGAAATAGCTCGAGGGGCCGACCAGAGGGCCGCCGATGCCGCGATCGAGCGCCAGTTTGGCACAGCGTATCGCGTCGATAACCACACCGGCCGAATTGGGCGAATCCCATACTTCCAGCTTCAATTCGGCATTGAGCGGCACGCCGCCGAATGTCGTGCCCTCCAGCCTGATGTAAGCCCATTTGCGGTCCGCGAGCCATGGAACATGATCGCTCGGTCCGACATGGATATCCGTCGGAGCGAGCGGTACATCGAGCTGACTCGTCACCGATTGCGTCTTGGAGATCTTCTTCGATTCAAGCCGTTCGCGCTCCAGCATGTTGAGGAAGTCCGTATTGCCGCCGAAGTTCAGCTGATAGGTGCGATCGACCCTTACGCCACGCTCGCGGAAGAGATTGACGAGCATGCGGTGGACGATCGTCGCGCCCACCTGGCTTTTGATGTCGTCCCCGATGAGGGGCAGGCGGCGCTCGGCAAAACGGCGCTGCCATTCGGGTTTGGAGGCGATGAAAACGGGGATGCAGTTGACGAAGGCGCACCCTGCGGCGAGCGCCTGTTCGGCATACCATTGTGTGGCCTCCTCGGACCCGACCGGAAGATAGGAGACAAGCACTTCTGTCTGCGTCTGGCGCAAAATTTCGACAACATCGGCGACCGGCTCTTCCGATTGCGGGATCTCGTCCTTCAGGTATCGGCCTAGGCCGTCGAGCGTCTTGCCGCGATTGACCTTGATGCCAGTTGAGGCGACCTCGGCAAAACGCTGGGTATTGTTCGGCTCAGCATAAATGGCTTCGGCGACATCCCTGCCGACCTTGGAGGCAGCGATATCGAAAGCCGCCGAAATCTCGACGTCGCGAACATGATATCCCCCGAGATCCACATGCATGAGGCCAGGAACGGGCTCGTTGCTTTCAGCATCGCGATAATAGGTCAGCCCCTGCACAAGCGAGGACGCGCAATTGCCGACACCGACGATAGCTACTCGAATGGAATGGGAACGCATGTCTTTCTCCAGCATCTACAAAGCCATCCTCAAACAAAGAGAGCGGGCATCTGTTCCCGAAAAATCTTTCAATGGATCGCAAACCGGTTTCGCGCGTTCGATATGGCTCGGATCGAAGAGGTGTAGCGATGCTGGTCTATGGAGATATGGAGCGTGTCGAGGAGGCCGCGTCGATATGCTGCCGGATCTCAGGTTACATGGCGGCGTGCTTAAGCTTGAAGCCGGATCGCCATCGGCATGAACTCCTGGTGCAGACCTTCATTATGACGGGCGAGCTCGTCCAAGGGATTGCCGATCGTGAATTTCAGCAAAGAGGCTGCGACGAAATTTCCGACAGGCAGAATGCCGGGGCAGAGCTGCTGTTGCTGCAAGCTCGGATGATTCTGCAGTCATGGCAGGGAAATTTCACCGGGTCTCTGACGCATTTGGCCGATTGGAGACCGTTGCTGGAGCGCCTCAGGCTTGAGGAACCCATCCGGATAAGGCGGCCCGAAGGTTATGCCCATTATGCGCTCTATCCTGAGAGCTTTCTGGAGGCGGCTTTGCGTTCAGGCCTCGCCTCCGAGACCGTGGTGATCGGCGTGCGCAGTATCGGCGTCGGCCTTGGCGTGCTGGTCGCGGCTGCGCTCGGCTCGGGGCCCGCCTATTCCTTGCGGCCGACGGGCGATCCTTTCCGCCGGCACGTGCTGCCAGGGGAAACCTTGCAAAATCGCATTCTGAGCCGATCCGATACGGATTTCGCCATTGTCGATGAAGGCCCCGGATTGTCGGGCAGTTCATTCGGCTGCATAGCGGATTGGCTCGAGACGAATGGCGTCCCGGCCGAGCGCCTTCATTTTTTTCCAAGTCACAAGGGCGAGCCAGGTGGGCAGGTTAGCAAGGCGCATCTTCACAGATGGAGGCAGCGCCGGCCCCATGTCGTCGATGTTCACGAGCTGATCCTGGATGGGCCGGAACAGAAACATAGTTTGAAGTCGTGGGCTTGTGAGCTCCTGGGCGTACGCGGAAATTCCTGGCAGGACCTCTCGGGAGGCGAGTGGCGAAGGCTTCGCTATCAGGATCCGGAAAATTGGCCGCCAAGCCATCGGCAGCAGGAAAAGCTCAAATTTCTGCTGTCGGACGGCGAGGCGCGCTATCTGGTGAAATTTGCCGGGCTTTGCGATACGGCAACCAAGCAGGCAAGAGGCAAGCTATTGAGCGAGGCCGGCTTCACGCCGCCGGTGCTCGGAACCTGCCATGGCTTCATCGTCGAACCATGGGCAGAGGGCTGCTCAATCGCGGCCGATTCGTTATCGGCGGAGATGGTTGAGCAGATAGGCCAATATCTTGGTTTCCGGGCGCGTCACCTTCCTGCTGCCCATGGAGGAGCATCGCTTTCCGATCTATGTCATATGGCCGTCGTCAATATCGAGGAAGCCCTCGGAAGCGAGGCAGCTCATCGCATCGCGCGCTTGATCGGCCGGTCGCATCGCCTGACCAAATATTTGCGGCGGACGGATACGGACAATCGGCTCCACCGATGGGAATGGGTAAGGCGGCCGGACGGCCGCCTGATCAAGACCGATGCGCTCGATCACAATGCCTCTCATGATCTCATCGGATGCCAGGATGTCGCCTGGGATATCGCAGGCGCCTGCGTGGAATTCGATCTATCGAAAGCGCAGCGGCTGCATTTGGCACAGATCGTTGCAACGCAAACCGGTCGCGATGTGCGCGAGGATGTGCTTGACGTATTCGAGGCATGCTATCTGGGTTTTCAGATCGGCCTTTGGTCTTTGGCGGCACAAGGCCAAGATATTGCTGAACGAGGTCGTCTGACGAATGCCACGGCGCGCTATGAAGGCCACATCCGCACCTTAATGGCCGACCGTCCCGCCATCTTCAATGATTGATGGTTCACCGGCGGATGCGGATATGTCGGACGGCGAGCGAGGAATGTCAGCAGGATATCCCAAGGCTGTTCTGATGAGTTTGATGGATTGGATGCCGACACCCCTCAACATCAACAATTGGTCGTCCGTCATGCCAGCAGCCTCGTTGCAGCGGGTAATGCCGTTATCGGCCAATGAACGAACCACCCAGCGCGGAAGTGTCGTTTCGGAAAGAACGTCCGAGCCTTGTATCGATGCGCCTGAGCCGTGGCTTTCACCCGATTGCATCGTAGCGATCCATAAGTTGATGCAGTGAGATCGCATCCAACTCGCCCGAGGGGCGCGGGTTCCCGCTGTTTGCAAAAATCACTATTCGCCAATGCCGTCGCTTCCGGCAGCATATATTGCATCAATGACTGCGGCAGAATTGATCAGGCCTTCGCAGGCAGGGTCATAGCTATTGTCTCTTGCCAAATGCGTTGCCCAGGCTGCCGCTGCCCGGCCGCCCCATTCATCCGGCGGTTCGACAAGAAGATCGCTGCGTGTTCCTCTGTATCGTTCTGCGGCAAAATCATAGAAAGAACCATTGAGGTTCCGCATGGCGGCCCCTCCCTCCGTTCCATGGAAGCTTGCGCCGATGACTGCGTCGCGGCCAGCGTTGAGGCCCCAGGAGCAGGCCAATCGAAGAGTGACGCCATTCGACAAAGTTACGGTGGCGAAGGCGAAATCTTCCACATCGTTACTGTCGGGACGGATCGGAGCCCCCTTTCGAAGAAGGCGGCTTTGGACCTCGGAGACGCCGGGGAAGTCGAGTGTCCATAACGCCAAGTCGGCCAGATGGATTCCAAGATCCATGACGCAGCCCCCGCCCGAGCGTTGCCTGTCGTAGAACCAGGGTTTGTCGGGTCCATAGGCGTTATGAAAGACCATATCGACGGCGAAGATCCGGCCGAGCTCTCCTTTGCGGACAATGTCACGGATGAGGCTCATGGCTTTCGTGTGCCTATAGGAAAGGTCCACCTGCATCAAGCGGTCTGCCTTCCGGGCTGCCGCAATCGCCTGTTCGACTTCGGTTCGGGTGCGTCCCAGCGGCTTTTGGCAAAAGACGGCAATGCCTTGCTCCAAGGCAGCAACGGTCTGCTCTGCGTGCAAGGCGCTTGGGGTGGCAATGATGATCCCATCGAGCGGTTCGGTCAGCAGATCATCGAAGTGAGGCACGATCTTGGCCTGCCCGGCAAGCTCTGCGGCTGTTTCCGCCATCTCCGCCGATGGGTCGCAGATGAACGTCTTTTCGACTAGCCCGGTGCCCAGGATAGCCTTCATGCGGTGCCTGCCAATCCAGCCGACGCCCAGAAAACCAAGCCGGAGGCCCTTATCCCTCCTCCGGTAATAATATTCGTCGCCAATGCTCATCAGTATATCACCAGGGCTTTGAGGAAGCCGCCGGGGCGGTCCCGCGTCATGTTCAAGGCATCATCAAGCCGCTCAAGCGGAAAACGATGGGTCAGGAAAGACCATGGATCGAGCCGGCCGGCTTCGATTGCCGCGATTGCATCGCGAATGCCTTGCACATAAACGGCAGGATCCCGTTCGTGAGCATTGACGACATCGAGCCCTCGCCAGTTCCACAACTGCATATTGACCTGCCTTGGACCGTCTTGATGATAGCCTGCAATGACGAGGCGTCCACGTTCGCGGGTCAGTTCGGCTGCGAGATCGAGCGGCCATTGCTTGCCAACGGCCTCGATCACACGATCGCAGAATTGCCCCCGCGTCGCTTGCTTCACCTTCTCGATAATCTGCCAGTGGTCCGCCATCTCTATAGTTTCGAAAGCCCCCACGCGTTTGGCGATCTCCAGAGAAAACGGCCGCCGGGAGATCGCGATGACATGCGCACCGGCAGCCACGCACAGCTGGGTCAGCAAAGCGCCGAGGAAGCCAATTCCGACGATGGCGATGAGCTGCCCTGGCTGAACGTCGCATCGCTCGAAAATATTCATAGCGCAACCCAACGGCTCTCCCGGAAACGGCCGATTGTCGAGCCAGGTGGGTAGCCGGACAACGTTGCTCTCAACGGCGAGATCGTAGGTGGCGTAAGCATGCTGGCTTAAAGTGGCAACACGATCGCCAACGGCAAAACCGGCGACATCATCTCCGATCGCATCGATAGTCCCCCAGCCTTCATGTCCCAGTCCTCCTGGCTCTGTCGGAAACCGCATCCATTCCGGGCCTGACCATGGCGTCAGGTTCGAGGCGCATACTCCGCAACCTTCCAATTTCACACGCAATTGACCGGCAGCGGGTTCAGGCAAAGCCATGCGTTGTACGTGCAGCTGCCCAGGGCCTGTAACGACGGCCGCTTTCATATCGTCTGCCTGCACTGATGTGATCGCGTTCATTCATACTCTCCTGGGAGTTCTAGCCATCCGATCGTCGAATTGGATCGAAGACGCGTGCCTAACTGGCACGCGCATGGCTTGTTCCAGAAGATGATGAAGATGCTTCGTGGCAGGTACAAGGATCTCACCTGGCGAGCGAAACGAAGCGCATCATAGAAGAAGTCTACAAAGATAATGATGTCATAGCGTCAGGAACATTCCTTAGGGATCACTGTTAGGGGCGATCAAAAACCTCTCAACTCAACAGCCCAGGATGTTCAATGTCACATATTCTCGTCACCGGTGGATGCGGTTTTATTGGTCGGCATGTCACTGAGGAACTGCTTGAAAACGGATATCAGGTACGCATTCTTGATGCGTTGATCGATCAGGTTCACGGTCCTTCTGGCTTCCAGAACGTGATGGATACAACGGATGTTGTTCGTGCTGATGTGCGCGATAAAGGGGCGGTCCGCGAGGCTTTGCAAGGCATTGATGCCGTCATCCACCTAGCGGCGGAGGTCGGTGTCGGCCAGTCCATGTACGAGATTGCCCGTTATGTAGGTACCAACGATCTCGGTACCGCCGTTCTTCTGGAAGCCATGATCGGCCTTCCGATCAGACGAATTGTCGTCGCATCCTCGATGAGCGTCTATGGCGAGGGCATGTATGTCTCGCCGGTAGGGCATCGCCTCGGCTATATAAGGCGCGATGTCAGTCGTCTCGCCGAGGGACTGTGGGATCCGCTGAGCCCCAACGGTGAGCCGCTCCTGCCTGCGCCCACAGATGAGGAGAAACCCGTCGATCTGGTCTCGATCTATGCGCTGACAAAATATGCGCAGGAGCGCCAGACGCTCATCTTCGGCCGCGCCTATGGCATCGATGCAGTGGCATTACGTCTGTTCAACGTCTTTGGTGCCGGTCAGGCGCTTTCGAATCCCTATACGGGCGTGCTCGCCAATTTCGCGTCGCGTCTTGCCAATGGCCAGCCGCCGATGATTTTCGAAGATGGCAATCAGCGCCGCGACTTTGTTCATGTGCGCGATGTTGCTCGCGCTTTTCGCCTGGCACTGGAGCGCAAGCCGGCGGCGGGTCACGTCATCAATATCGGCAGCGGCCAAGCCTATACCATAGCGCAGGTCGCAATGCTGCTTGCCGCAGCCATGGGGACTCCTGAATTGGCACCCGAAATTACCGGCAAATCCCGCAGCGGCGATATCCGTCATTGCTTCGCCGATATTTCAAAAGCGAGGGAATTGCTCGGCTTCGAGCCGCGTTACCATCTCGATGGATCGCTCGAGTCCTTTGCGGACTGGGTTTTGACGACCGAAGCTATCGATAGGAATGCCGAGATGACCCAGCATCTCAAGGAACGAGGGCTCATGTCATGAGATTACCCGAAGGCCCAATCATCATTGTTGGCGGCAGCGGCTTCATAGGAAGCAATCTCGCCGACAGCTATCTTAGAGACGGTGAGGACGTGATCGTCCTCGACAATCTTAGCCGGCCCGGCGTCGAGCAGAATCTTCGCTGGCTGAAAAGCAATCACGGAGATCGCGTTCAATCGGCAATCGCGGATATCCGCGACTTCGATGCCATCGCTCCATTTTTCATAGGGGCACGGGCAGTCTTTCATCTTGCGGCTCAAACGGCGGTGACGACCAGCCTCGACCATCCTCTGCATGATTTCGAGACGAATGCCCGTGGCACGCTCAATGTGCTGGAAGCTGTCCGCAAGGCGGGCAACACGGCGCCGATCATTTTTTCCAGTACGAACAAGGTCTACGGCGACATTCACGACATCGCGATGGCCGGATTGGAAGATCGCTATATACCCGCCGACGAATTGCTGCGCGAGCACGGCTTCGACGAGGATCGCAGACTGAATTTCTGCACGCCATATGGCTGCTCCAAGGGGGTCGCAGATCAATATGTCCTCGACTATGCCAAGTCCTTCGGTTCGCTTACCGCCGTTTTGCGCATGAGCTGCATCTATGGCCCACGGCAGTTTGGCACCGAAGATCAAGGCTGGGTCGCTCATTTCATGATCCGCGCACTGAACGACGAAGCCATTTCGATTTATGGCGACGGCCGGCAAGTGCGAGACATTTTGCATGTCGATGATGCCGTTCGCGCCTATCGGGGCCTGCTGAACTCGATCGATGAGGCCAAGGGCAAGGCCTTCAATCTGGGGGGAGGGCCTGACAATGCCGTGAGCATTCGCATCGTGCTCAGGGAAATCGAAAGGATCATCGGCAGGCCGATTGCGACCATGCACTCCGACTGGCGCGTTGGGGATCAGCTTTACTTCGTCACGAACACCGGCGCATTGCGCGAAGCCATCGGCTGGGCGCCCAAAATATCATGGCGCAGCGGCGTGCGTGATCTTTGCGATTGGCTCGTGACCAACCGCCTGGGCGATTCTTATCGCGAGCGGAGGGTCTCAGCATGAATGGAGAGGTCGATGTCTGCCAATCCAGTTTGATACCTTCGCCGGTTTATAGGCTTAACGCTCGCAAGCCGCAGACGGTTCTCATGACGGTGGATGCCGTCGGCGGCGTATGGCGATACGCGATGGATCTCGCCAAGGGATTACAGCGGTTTGGGGTCCACACAGTGTTCGCCGGGCTTGGGCCGTCGCCTTCCTCCGAACAGGAGCAGGAAGCAATTGCAATGGGGCCATTGGTTTGGCTGGATGCACCCTTGGATTGGACGGCGGGAAATGAAGATGAGCTCGACACCATTTCCCATCTTCTCGGGGAGCTTATCGATCGGTATTCGATAGACTTGCTTCATCTCAATCTCCCCTCACAGGCTGCCGGTCTCGATATCGATCTGCCTGTCGTCGTTGTTTCGCATTCATGCGTGGTGACATGGTTTCAATCCGTGCGCGGTGTGGGTGTCCCCGATCCATGGAGATGGCAATTCTCGCGCAACCGGCGAGGTTTCGACCGCGCCGATATCGTCGTTGCGCCGAGTCATAGTCACGCGCATGCGCTCCAAACGTGTTACGGGCCGATCTCCCCTTTGAAGGTCGTCCATAACTCAAGCGAACTCCATGCGCAGCCAGCTCCAAAGGAGAATTTTGCCCTGGCGGTTGGCCGATGGTGGGACGATGGCAAGAATGGTGCGGTATTGGATGCAGCCGCACGCCTCTCACGCTCGAAGATATTTATGGCGGGGGCTGTGGATGGACCGTCCGGCCAGCATTTTTCCATCAGGCATGCCGTTCAGCTGGGAGAATTGCATCATCACCAGGTCGCCGCCGTTATGACCCAGGCCGGTATCGTCGTGTCGCCTTCACTCTACGAACCCTTCGGGCTCGCTGCGCTTGAGGGAGCCCGTGCCGGAGCCGCGCTCGTATTAGCGGATATTCCGACCTATCGCGAGCTTTGGGACGGAGCCGCACTCTTTGCAGATCCGCACGACGCCGTCGGGTTTGCCGATGCGATCGATTTGCTGTCAGAGGACGAGAGGCTGCGGAAAGAGAAAGGTTTATCGGCACAAAATCGATCGCAGGCCTATTCGCTCGATCATCAGTGCCGGTCGCTTCTGAATGTTTACGCAAGCGCCATGCAACATGCCGATATGAGAGAGGCGGTGCATCCATGAAATTCGTATTCTACACGCACTCTCTCGTTTCGGATTGGAACCATGGCAATGCGCATTTCCTGCGGGGGGTCATGCGTGAGCTCCTCAAGCGCGGACATAGTGCGATTGCCCTGGAGCCTTCCGATTCCTGGAGCCGCCGCAATCTCCTCATGGATCAGGGTCCGCAGACGCTGGAAGCTTTCCGCCGCACATTCCCGCAGTTGACATCACTCTCCTACGACAGCGCCTTCGACCACGAGGAGGCGATTAGCGATGCTGATGTCGTCGTCGTCCACGAGTGGACGGATCCCGCACTCGTCAAGCGCCTTGGTAAAGCCAGACGCATCGGCGGGCGTTTCACACTCATCTTCCATGACACGCACCATCGCGCCGTCTCCGCACGGAGCGAAATCGCAGGCCTCGATCTTGAGAACTATGACCTTATTCTCGCTTTTGGCGAGACTTTGCGGCAGCGCTATCTCAAGGCAGGGTGGGGAAACAATGTCTTCACGTGGCACGAAGCCGCCGACGAGGCGTTGTTCAGGCCGATGCCCGAGGTGGAAAAGAAGGGCGATCTCATATGGATCGGCAATTGGGGCGACGATGAACGCAGTGCCGAGATCGGCCGTTTTCTCGTTGAGCCTGCGAGCCGTATCGGGAAATACGCACTTACGACCAGCGTGCGAGGTGTGCGCTATCCTCCGGCCGCGCTTGAGGCTCTGCGCAAAGCCGGCATCCATTACGGCGGCTGGATCGCCAATGCCGAGGTGCCGCGGGCATTCGCCGAAAACCGCGTGACCGTGCATATTCCCCGTCGCCCCTATGTTGAATCCCTGCCAGGCATTCCGACGATACGTGTCTTCGAGGCACTCGCCTGTGGGATTCCGCTGATATCCGCACCATGGGACGACTGCGAGGAGCTTTTCCGGCCCGGTAAGGACTTTCTCATCGCCGGAACCGGCGACGAAATGACCCGCCTCATTCGCGATGTCCTTTCGGACCAGGCGCTCGCCGATGCGCTGATTGCATCCGGCCTGGAGCGCATACGCACGCGCCACACCTGCGGCCATCGCGTCGACGAACTCCTGAAAATTCTGGATCGGCATAATGCAGTGGGTAAGCGGGAGGTTGCGGAATGAAGATCGCTTTCTACGGCTCGAGCCTTCTTTCGGCCTATTGGAACGGTGCGGCCACCTATTACCGCGGTCTGCTGAAGGCATTGGCGGCCAGGGGTTACCGCATCACCTTCTACGAGCCGGACGTTTATCAGCGCCAGGAACATCGCGATATCGATCCACCCGATTGGTGTGAGGTCGTCGTCTATGATGGAACGATTGCCGCCTTGAAGAAGGTTGCGGCCGAGGCCGCCCTTGCCGATATTGTCATCAAGACGAGCGGCGTCGGCTTCGAGGACGATCTGCTTTTGCAGGAGGTCATGACGGCTGCCCGGCCGGAGGCTCTCAAAATTTTCTGGGATGTGGATGCGCCGGCGACGCTTGCCGAAATGCAGACATCCGCGGATCATCCGCTTCGCAAGGCACTTGCCGACCTAGATCTGATTTTGACCTATGGCGGCGGGGAGCCTGTCATAAAAAAATACCGGCAGCTTGGCGCGCCAGTATGTATTCCGATCTATAACGCGCTCGATCCGCAGACACATCATTCCGTCATCGCCGATCCTCGCTTCGAGGCGACCCTTGGCTTTCTTGGCAACCGTCTGCCTGATCGAGAGGCGCGGGTCGAGGCCTTTTTTCACGAGCCGGCCGCAGCCATGCCTTCGCAGCGCTTTCTTCTGGGCGGTGCAGGCTGGGACGACAAGCCGATGTCGAGTAACGTCCGCTATATCGGGCACGTACCGACCCGCGATCACAACGCCTTTAACGCGACACCGAGGGCGGTGCTCAATATCTCGCGCGAGAGCATGGCCGAAAATGGCTTTTCGCCAGCCACTCGGGTGTTTGAGGCGGTCGGCGCCGGCGCCTGCCTGATCACCGACTATTGGGACGGAATTGACCATTTTCTGACGCCGAACGAGGAGGTGTTTGTCGCGCGCGACGGCCGAGATGTGTGCGAAATCCTGTCCGGCCTGACACCCGATCGTGCAGCAGAGACCGGGAAAAGAGCGCTCGCTCGCGTGCTCGGCGCACACACTTATCAGCACCGGGCCGTCGAAGTCGATCAGCTCTTACGGTCCCGTTTCGCAAGCAAGGAGGCCGCCGAATGAGTCGCGCACTCGACATCGTGATATTGGGTCTCTCCTTGTCTTCCTCCTGGGGAAATGGTCATGCTACGACATTCCGTTCCTTGATCAGAGGTCTCCATGCCGAGGGGCATCATGTGCTTTTCCTCGAGCGGGATGTTCCCTGGTATGCTGCGCATAGGGACCTTTGCGATGCGGATTTCTGTGAGCTTTCTTATTACGGCAATATCGATGAACTCAGAAGCCGCTTTAGGCAGCGATTGATCGCCGCCGATGCCGTCATCATCGGTTCCTATGTGCCGGATGGCGTAACGGTGATCGATACGGTTGCCGCGCTAAAGCCCCAGCTCTTATGCTTCTATGATATCGACACGCCGGTTACGCTTGCGAAACTCGGACAGGACGACCAGGAATATGTCGCCAGGCGTCAAATGCCGATATTCGATGTCTATCTGTCTTTTTCGGGGGGAGGCGTTCTTAACCGGTTGATGGCGGAATTTGGCGTCTCACGCGCGGAAGCTCTCTATTGCTCGGTCGATGAGCGGCGTTACAGGAATACGGGCGAGGAGACCTTTTGGGATCTCGGCTATCTTGGCACCTACAGCCGCGACCGCCAGGAGAAATTGCAGAAGCTTCTGATAGAGCCGGCGCGGCGGTTGCCGCATATGCGCTTTATCGTTGCCGGGCCGCAATTTCCCGCTGATATCGACTGGCCCGAGAATGTAACTCGCATTGAACACCTCGCGCCCGCCGATCATCCGTCCTTCTACAGCCGGCAAAGGTTTACCCTCAATATTACTCGCTCCGACATGATCGAGGCAGGCTGGTCGCCAAGCGTGCGCCTGTTCGAGGCGGCAGCTTGCGGCACCCCGATCATCAGCGATTTCTGGCGCGGTATCGACGAGCTTTTCCCACAGGATCGCTCCATTTTGATCGCGCATGACACTGCAGACGTGGTCGGTGCGCTGACCGGTCTTTCGGAGGAAACGAGGCGCGGAATGGCGGATCTCGCGCAGCGCATCGTCCATGGTGATCACACCGGGCGTGCCCGCGCCAGGCAGTTGGCGAATATTCTGTCGGAAGGCCTGCCGCAAAATCGAGTAGGCCGACGTGCGTTAGCGTAGAAATCTAAAGGAGAAATTGCATGCGGCAGGTAATCAAAAAGAACATTCTCGTTGCTGGAGGCGCAGGCTTTGTCGGCTCTCACCTTTGCGACGCACTCATGGCCGGCGGCCATCGGGTCATTTGTGTCGACAGCTTTTTGACAAGCTCGCCCAATAATATCAAGCTATTGCAAAATAACTCTAATTTCACGCTTATCGAGCATGACATATGCGAAGAGCTTGAGATCGCCGAGCCGCTCCATCAAATCTACAACCTGGCGTGCCCGGCCTCTCCGCCATTCTATCAGGCCGACCCTATCCATACGATGATGACCAGCGTGGCCGGAACGGGGAATCTCCTGAAACTCGCAGAGCGTCATGGCGCCTCCTTCCTGCAGGCTTCCACGAGCGAAGTCTATGGCGATCCGGAGGAGCATCCGCAGCAGGAAGACTATTGGGGTCACGTCAATTGCATCGGACCGCGCGCATGCTACGACGAGGGAAAACGTGCGGCGGAGGCTCTCTGCTTCGATAGTCTGCGTGCGGGCTCCGTCGACGCGCGCGTCGTGCGCATCTTCAATACATATGGCCCTCGCATGCAGCCGAATGATGGGCGTATTGTCTCAAATTTCATCGTCCAGGCGCTGCAGCAAGAACCACTGACGATTTACGGGGATGGCAACCAGACGAGATCCTTTTGCTACGTGTCCGATCTGGTTGAGGGGCTGATCCGCTCGATGAATGTGCAGCCAAATGTCGGCTTGCCAATCAATCTCGGCAATCCGGGGGAGTTTACGGTCAAAGAACTTGCGCAAGTGATCCTGGAGATGGTGCCGACAAACTCAGGCATTGCTTACCGGCCGCTGCCTATCGACGATCCACAGCGTCGGCGGCCGGACATAACGCGCGCAAAGCAACTTTTGTCCTGGGAGCCGAAGGTTCATCTCACCGAAGGCCTGGAATATACCGTTGCCTGGTTTCGTCAGGCGCTTCACGAACCGCAATCTATCCAAAGGCCACGTCATAAGACCACGCCGATCCGGCGTCCGACGGGTCTTTCAATCGGAGCGTGATCATGGAGAGCGAAGAGGAGTTGCGGCGCCAGATTGCCGAACTGGCGCCATGGTTTCACAACTTGCGTATAAGAGGCATCGAAACAGCTCCCGATCATTTTCTCGGGGACTATCCAAGCTTCAAATGGCGGCGCTTCAAGGATGTCGTTCCCCTGGATTTGACGGGCAAGACCGTTCTCGACATCGGCTGTAACGCGGGATTTTATTCGCTTGAGATGAAACGACGCAATGCAGACCGCGTGGTGGCGATCGATACAGATCCGCATTATCTGCGGCAAGCCGCATTCGTGGCAAAGCAGGCCGAGGTTGACATCGACTTCCGGCAAATGTCCGTCTACGAGATCGAGCAACTGCGCGAAAAGTTTGATCTCGTCCTTTTCATGGGTGTCCTCTACCATCTGCGTCATCCCCTCCTGGCGCTTGACCTGCTTCGAGAGCACGTCGTCAAGGATCTGATGCTGTTTCAATGTATGCAGCGCGGCGTGGACGACACGCCGGAACTGAAGGACGATTACGACTTCGAGGACAGAGAGATTTTCAATCGTCCTGATTATCCGAAGCTGTTCTTCGTAGAAAATCGCTATGCCGGGGATCCGACAAACTGGTTCATACCGAACAAGGCGGCGACGGAGGCGATGCTGCGCAGCGCAGGATTTACAATGCTGCAGAATCCGGAACCAGAGGTATATCTCCTGCGGTGCAGTACCCGTCGTTTTATGGTCGAAAAACCACCTCTCATTCGCTTACAGGATGAGGGGCAAGGGTGATGCGTCTCAGTGGGCGCGAATGCTCTGCGTTTACTTCCGCTGCGCGAGCCCTGAGAGATTTGGATACGGAACATCGCCGAGAGAAGGTTTTGTGTGCCGTCTTTAGAAGGGCCGCATAGGATGCAGAGCCATTTGAAAGTTTCTCCTGACCTCATGGAACATGCTGGGCATGCAGCCGTTCCTTCGAAGTGTGAAAGCGTTTGAGTGCACCTCAGAACGGTTCTGGGTCATTTCCCTATTGCGGCGAATATCAAAGCGCGAAGTAGGCTTCATTTGAAATCACCGAGAGGATGTATCGGCGTCGCCAAAGATGTCAGGTCTGCATCCGGATCAGAGCTGCTGAATGAGCGATACGGCAAAGGAGAATACAGTGATCCACCTGTCCCGTTCCAATCGTTTGCAGGCTGAAATCGTGGAGCTCATTCCAGCCCTGCGCGCCTTCGCCAGAACATTCCACCGAAATTCGACGGATGCCGATGACTTGGTTCAAGAGACACTGACAAAAGCTCTGGCCAATATCGACCAGTTCGATCCTGGCACTCGGTTGAAATCGTGGCTGTTCACCATCATGCGTAATACATTCTGCACAAAGTTCCGCATCGCCAAACGCGAGGCTCCGGGCAACAAGAAATGCATATCCGACGTCGGCGTCGCACCAGCGTCGCAGGAATGGACGATCCGGGCAAAGGAACTACAGCGGGCGTGCAACCGCCTGCCGGAACATTATCGGATAGTGTTGGAATATGTGGTGATCGAAGGCCGCTCCTACGAAGATGCCGCTACGAAGTTCGGTTGTGCGATTGGCACCGTAAAAAGTCGCATCAATCGGGCTCGCCAGCAGCTCGCGGTCCAGCTTGACGAGGACCTTTACTGACACTCCGGTTCTCAGATATCCAACCGTCGCGCACCGAACAACGCCAGGGCGATATGCTCGATATCATCAACTTTTTCCCGCAGGATGAAGCCGGAAAATTGCGGGGGCGGGTTATCCGCTATGGCAAATACGTAGGGAAGCCCAGCTTCTTCAAGCGCTTCAGCCATCGCATATGCCAGATCTGAATCAAGCCGCATATCGATAATCGCCGCATCCACCTGATTGCCTTCGATCAAATCGAGAGCGTGCGGGACATCAGCCATCGGGCCGATCAGAATAGCTCCCAGGGAACGCAACTTCCGGCTTGTCGCTTCTGTAAGGAAATAGTCGTCCTCGACGATCAAGAGCCGTTTGCCGGAAAACATTTTACTATACGCAGGTGTCGAATCGTTCATTGGCCAGCCTAGCTCAGATTATGCGATCATAGTTCGCTCTGCGTGAATTCAAAGTGAATGCGAAGCCGATCCTCGCTTATAAACGCGGCCGAGCGAGCCGGCTGGTCGGGAGATCGCCAAGCATCGCCTCAATCCGGGAATTGTGGTGAGACAGTGTTCTCTAGAAGATCTTGGGGAACCAAAGCGTCCAAAAACGGTTCGGAAACACAAGAGGCCAGAAGGGCAGGCCATTGAAGGTTCGCGGCAAAACCAAAGGAAATTCTAAGCGGCGACGCGAGTAAGGATTGTCATGTCAAAGCACCGGCCGCATCTTGCGCGTCTCGCGCCGCATATCGAGACTATCGCAGCCGGAGACATGGCCGAGCAATATGGCGCAGTCTGTTTTCGATATCGCGAGACCAAAGCCCTTGAGATTTTGCTCATTACGACGCGTGAGACAAAGCGCTGGATGATTCCGAAAGGCTGGCCGATCAAAGGCCTCGATGGAGGGCAGGTCGCCGAGCGGGAGGCTTGGGAGGAGGCCGGCGTCAGGGGCAAGGTCAAAAAGGGCACCTTTGGTTATTTTACATATTTGAAGTCGCTTGATGCGGACCAGGCGATACCGTCACTGGTCGAAGTCCACCTGCTTGAGGTTCGAAAACAAAGTCGAAACTTTCCTGAGAGCGGCCAGCGGACGATACAGTGGATGGTTCCGGAAGAAGCCGCGAGGCGGGTACGCGAACCTGAACTCAAGGGACTTCTGATGCGCTTCGCGCTGGAATATGCCTCTGCAAGGGTCGGCTGAGAAGTTGCATTTGCGCGAACGTCCCGCCTTCGCATTCGCGGCGCTCGGAAGGGGCCTTTGCCTTCAGCCGTCGCCTGCCCATGAGGTGCCGGCGGCTCCTTGCCAGGCGGCTGCCGGGCAGTCCCTATGGCGCGATCAACACGACGCTTAGTCTGTCAAACGGCCTTAGAGATCAGTGTGGAATCCTCTATCAGCGCTCAAGATGTTCAGACAGGAGTCGGGATGCAATAAGTCCCCAATCAACGGGCTTTGTGACGGTCAAGGTAGAGCGATAAAAGGCCGGTATATGACGATCGTCATATCCGGTTATAAAGGCAAACGGGATACTGCGCATCCTAAGGAAAGCGGCGACGGGATAGGTCATCCGACCATTCAGATTAATATCGAGGAGTGCAGCATCAAGTTTGCTGTCCGATCTTTCGACCAAATCCATCGCCTCGCAGAGAGTGCCCACGGGGCCGCTAACTTCCGCCCCCAGTTCCTTGAGTCTGCCAGCCGCTTCCGCGGCAGTCCAATATTCGTCTTCGACGACCAGAATTCGGCGTCCCTTGATGACCGAAAATGCCTGTGCCCGGTTTGAAAAGCGCGCCATCGCCGCCACCCGGCAAAGCGCTTCCAACGGCTCCGGCAAAACTAGCCCATGACTATAAACGCGAAGCACGTAACGCGCGAATTCTGCACGCCGTTCGAGATCCGATGTGAACCATGGTTCTGCGCTGACGCGCATCACCGCATTTCTCACGATCAAGATATCTTCCGGCTGATAGATACCATGCAGGATATCAAGCGAGGACATGCCGGCCTCCTGGTTCCAACGATAAACGTTGCATTTTGGTTGTCACACGACAGGGCTAGTCGATCAAGAGACGATTGTTTGTCCGATCCTCTTCGTCCGCTGGCGGACCAAAGACCCTGGATTTTGCGCCGGAAACCGAGTGCGACCTGCGCCGAAATTGATCCACACGGTGCCGGCTCGATATTTATCTCCGTTCAGGAACAAATCTCGCACATGAAGGTTCGGCCGTCGGAGGGAAGTCAACGCCGGTCCCTCCTGGCTCGCAAGTCCGCGAGCGAGCCGCCTCCTGAGGCGCGTCATGAATTCAAAGGCCGCTGGGCCGGATTGGATTCATGGCGCGTCTGGCCGGAGACGCCGCTTGCGATAGCGAGCAGCCGCCCGCCTTTTCTTCATTACTGTTGGGATTGATCCAGTGCATGGGGCGATGGCTGACCGGGCCGTTGCGGCTCATGTTGATAAAAGAAAAGGGCTCCCGCAACCAAGACACAACCGGCAAGCACCGCCAATACGATATAGGCGATTAAAGCACTGTATTTTCCCTTTTCGAAGACGGGCATGGCTGCACTTTCCCTTCGCTAGAAACCAGCGTTTCACATCCAAACCTCCTTCCGACTCGAAAGTTCCTTTTTCAAATCAGGCTTCGCGCATGTCTGGTATTTGCAGCACTCGAACATCTCCCAAAGTCGATGCCGGCGATGATGCGCCGGCTTCCCATCGATTGCTCCGCTTCGAACCTCGGCCGGCAAATTTCAGTCGCTTGGGAACATCGTTGCGGCTCGACTGTTTGGCGCAGGATCGAGATATTGGAGGAACCGATGAAAGCACTGACCTGGCACGGCAAGCACGACATACGGTGCGAGAGTGTTCCCGATCCTCGGTTAGAAGATGAACGCGACATCATCATCAAGGTAACCGCGTGCGCGATCTGCGGTTCCGACCTCCATCTCTATGATGGCGTGATGCCCGCCATGGAAAGCGGCGATATCATGGGCCATGAAACCATGGGGGAAGTCGTCGAGGTCGGCAAAGGGATCTCGAGGTTAGCCGTCGGAGACCGCGTGGTCGTTCCCTTCACGATCGCCTGCGGCGAATGCTTCTTTTGCAAGCGCGGTTTCTTCTCCGGTTGCGAGCGGACAAATCCCGATCGCTCGAAGGTAACGAAGCTTTGGGGAAATTCGCCAGCCGGCCTGTTCGGCTATTCTCACCTCCTTGGCGGCTACAGCGGCGGCCAGGCCGAATATCTGCGCGTTCCTTATGGTGACGTCGGGCCAGCCAAGGTTCCAAATGGGCTGGATGACGAACAGGTCCTGTTTCTCTCCGATATCTTCCCTACCGGTTATATGGCGGCAGAATTCTGCAGTATTCAGCAAGGCGATACGATCGCAATCTGGGGATGTGGCCCGGTGGGTCAAATGGCCATTCGATCGGCTTTCCTGCTAGGTGCTGAACGCGTTATCGCCATCGATACCGTTCCAGCGCGTCTTTTGCTGGCTGAAGCTGGCGGCGCCGAGACGGTCAATTTCCTGGAAGAAGATGTCTATGACCGTATCATGGAAATGACCGGAGGACGAGGTGCCGATGCATGTATTGACGCGGTGGGAACTGAGGCCGAGGCTTCCGCCAGTTGGGATTCGAGATGGGACCGCATCAAGGTCGCGACCTTCATGGGTACCGACCGGCCCCACGTCTTGCGCCAGGCCATCCATTGTTGCCGCAACTTCGGCACCGTATCGATCGTCGGGGTTTATGGCGGGTATCTCGACAAGATTCCGATGGGGTCGGCGATCAATAGAGGCCTGACCTTCAAGATGGCGCAGACGCCGGTGCAACATTACCTGCCCATGTTGATGGAACGTATCGAAAAGAGCGAAATCGATCCTTCCTTCGTCGTTACCCATCGCGGGGCCCTGGAAGATGGGCCCGACCTTTACAAGCTTTTTCGCGACAAACAGGACGGTTGCGTGAAAGTCGTGCTCAAACCTTGAGAAGGAGCAGGCGTATGGCCAAACGGGCTTTGGAAAAAGGACTGGCTGTCGTCACGGGCGCCTCGAGCGGCATCGGTTATGAACTGGCGGCCTGCGCCGCTGCGGAAGGCTACAATCTCATCGTGGCGGCCGACGAGAGCGAGATCGAAACCGCCGCCGCCCAACTCAGAAAATTTGGCGGCGAGGTGCAGGCGGTGCAGGCCGATCTTTCGACACCATCCGGGGTCGACACGCTTTTGGCGAGCATCGCCGCGAACGGTCGGCCCGTTGATTTGCTCATGGCAAATGCCGGACAGGGGTTGGGCCGGCAATTTCTCGATCAAGACTTTACCCGCGCCAGAAAGGTCATTGATACCAATATCGTCGGAACCGTGTATCTGATCCAGCACGTCGGAAATCAAATGAGAAGCCGCGGCCATGGTCGCATTCTGCTGACCGGCTCGATTGCCGGGTTCCTGCCGGGCGCCTACCAGGCGATCTACAATGGTACCAAGGCCTTTATCAATAGCTTCTCCTTCGCGCTGCGCGAAGAGTTGAAAGGTACCGGCGTGTCGGTCAGTTGTCTGATGCCTGGGGCAACGGACACGAATTTCTTCAAGCGGGCCGGCTTGATGGACACGGAAATTGGCCAGGCCAGCAAGGATAATCCTGCGGAAGTCGCCCGGATCGGCTTCGATGCGATGATGGACGGTGAAGCGGATGTCGTGAGCGGCTGGAAGAACAAGCTCCAAGCTGCGGTGGCGAACATAACACCGGCCAGCATCTTGGCGCACCAGCATGCAAAAACAGCCCGCCCGGCCTCGGCCGAACATTAAACAGCTTCCATGAGGTCCGACAAGCAAGCGAGGTATCATAATGGCCAAGTCGAACAATCCAGGCGGAAAGAAGAGGGGAGATCCCACTCAGGACGCCAAGGGTCAGTATCGAAAACTGTTGCATGGCAGTCAGAGTGACGGTGTTGCGAGCGCCAAGCCAAGGGTCATTACCGGTTCCAGCGACGCGACCGTAAACAAGACCCCACCCGGATCGGCTGAACCCGAAAAAGACTGGGATCTCAACTATGATCCGCGTGACATGAACGAGGGCAAATATCGCGGCTGAATTCCTATTTGGCTGGATGATGGCGGGATGAAAACCTGGCTGCATTTGTGCATCGACATGCAATCTATGTTCTTTGAACCAACACCTTGGCAGGTGCCCTGGATGGCCCGCACGCTGGATCAGGTTGTGGAGGTGGCGGGGCGATTTCCCGAGCGGACGATTTTCACGCGCTTCATGCCACCGGCACAGCCGGACATCATGCCAGGCAAATGGCGGGCCTATTACGAGAAATGGAACATGATGACCGCCAGCAAGCTGCCTCAAGAGTTGATGGACGTGCTTCCAGTCTTCCGAGCCTTGACGCCGCCGGCGCGCATATTTGACAAATTCACCTATTCGCCGTGGGTGGATGGTCGTCTCCATCAGATATTGTCCCGTCAAGGCGTCGACACTCTGGTCATAAGCGGGGGAGAGACGGACGTCTGCGTCCTGGCCGCGGCACTTGGCGCCATCGATCTCGGTTATGGCGTTATCATCCTGAGGGATGCCGTATGCAGTGGTGATGACGATGCGCATGACGCAGCGCTTACGCTGTTTGAAAGGCGATTTTCCGTACAGGTCAAAATTGTGACGGTCGAAGAGTTTCTGTCTGCGGAAGGATAACGGCGATGGTTAGCTCGAACCGCCCTGTGCATGAGTCGGCGTAAATACAGGAGGTGGCATGAAGATGCCGCGCCCGTTGAGAGAACGGATCATTGAGATGCAGGTGATGATGGAGGGACAGTCACACTTCCAGCCTTTCGGCGTACCTTATTGGGGTCGGCAAGATCTCAACAAGGGAGTTGGAAGCATGACTGCCTCTTATGAATATCATATCGGGGTCGACTACCACAAATCCTACAGCCATCTGGTGGTGCAGGATTCGGCTGGCAAGACGCTGCGCTCTGGCCGGGTGAAGAACGATCGTCAGTCGCTGGGTGGCTTTCTGGAACGCTACCGCGAGAACTCGCATGCGGTTGTCGAGGCGACGCGCAACTGGATGGTGATCTACGACTGGCTCGACGACATTTGTGATGATGTCGTTCTCGCCCATCCGCTGAAGGTGAAGGCGATCGCCGACGCCAAGATCAAGACGGACAAGATCGACGCGACGGTGCTGGCGCATCTGCTTCGAGCCGATCTGGTTCCGGAGGCCTGGGCTCCGAGCGACAAGGCCCGAGAGCTGCGTGTCGCCCTGCGCGAGCGGATGTTTTACGTGCGGCTGCGCACGATGGTGAAGAACCGCATCGTCACGGTGTTCGATCGCTATCCGGAGCAGACGGCGCAGCTGAAGAAGCTCGGCGACCTGTTCGGCAAGGCTGGCCGCGTCCAGCTGGCTCAGGTGAAGGTCTCGGAGATCGACCGCATCCAGATCGACCGTGGTCTCGACTTCATCGGCGACATCGACGTGCGCATCAAGCAATCGGAAGCAACGATCCGGGCGATGACCAGGGCCAATGGCAATGTGAAGCTGTTGAAGACGATCCCCGGTATCGGCGAGTTCTTCGCTCGGCTGATCGATGCGGAGATCGACGACATCAAGCGGTTCCGCAATCCGAAGAAGCTTGCCGCCTATGCCGGCCTGGTGCCGTCGACCTATTCGAGCGGCGGGAAGACCTTCCACGGCAAGATCATACGGCAAGGCAACAAGTGGCTGCGCTGGGCCTTCGTCGAGGCGGTTACGCCCGCCATTGTCACCGATCCGCAGCTTCGCGCCCAATACGAGCATCTGAAGCTCAGAGGAGTAAACAAGGCGCGCGTCGCGATCGCGCGCAAGCTTTTGACGATCGCCTTCCAGATCCTGCGTGACCAGCGCGCTTACGAGCCGCGTGGCGAAAGCACCACGGAAGGCGCGTCGACGATATCCCGGCTGTCCTGATGACAAACTAGCGAGCCCGGCAGGACTGGGCTGCGCTCTTCCAGGAGAATGGGAAACCGGGAGCCGAACGCCACTCTGTGACCGAAGCCGCGAAGGCATCAGGGTCACGCATTGGAGATTGGTTCGAGAACCGAAGGACACCTTTGTCCTGCGGAGGAGAAGTTTTAGCCGATCGGCGAAGTTGCCGGTCAAAGAACAACCGAACCCAAGGAAAGCACGCAAACGCTGGTGTTTTACCCCTTGTGTTCTTTCATTGGAGGATTCCCATGATCGATCGCGGACCGGATTCATTGAGGGCCTGGTCCATTCGGGAACTCCGCGGCTCCGGCGCAGTTGGATGTCGGTATCTGTGGAAGGGCTCTCCGATGACAAAAGAGGACATCAGAAAGGCTGCCTATGCCAGGTGGGAAATGGAAGGAAAGCCGAATGGGCAGGAATTGCGCCATTGGTTAGATGCGGAACGTGAGCTAAAGGCGCGTGACGAAGATCTCCCGAAAACATCGTCTGATGACCATCATGCCGGCGTGGTGCCGGAGTCGGGGGATGAAACTCACCCAGCTCCCACGTCGTCGGATGCCATTCCCTCACGAGAAGCCAAGCCCGGGAGATTCAAGCCGGGAGAGCTTGCCTCCGAGAACAAGTGAGATGGCTTACTTCTTCTAATCGGTCGAACGCTTTGACCGTGCCTTGCGCCAATGGGAGGAGCCTTGATGCGCGTTCTTTTCATGTTTACGGCCTGTCTCGTAGGGTTAATCGGCATCACCATCGCGTGCCTCGGTGCATGGCTGTTCGTACTCGGCGGCACGTCCTATTATCTGATCGCCGGCGTCATCCTTTTATGTGTTGCGGTGCTGTTATCCAGGCGAAGCGTCTTCGGCCCGTGGTTTTACACGTTATTGCTGATCGGAACGCTGGTATGGGCTCTGACCGAATCCGTATTCGATGGCTGGGCGCTTATCCCGAGATTGGTCGCCCCGGCGGTTCTTGGCTTATGGATCTGGTCCCCTTGGATTGCCGGCCGCATCGAGCGCTTGGCAAGGGCAAGAATGATCCTCGTCGCCAATCTCGTTTTTGCATTGGCGATCCTGATCTTCGTCTTTGGCTCGGGTTATCGGATCAGCGAAGCCAGGACCATCAATTTCGGCGATCCCGCCCGCTGGAAGGTCATGGATGGAGATCAGAGCGATGCTGGTTCAGCAGGCGATTGGGCCTACTATGGAGGCACGCCAGCGGGAGACCGGTATTCGTCTCTCGACAAAATCACGGCTGACAATGTCAACCTTTTGAAACAAGCATGGTCGTTCTCGACGGGCGACAAGCCGAGGCCGAGTGAGAATTCCAAAGGCAGGGAGTTCAGCTTTGAAGCGACCCCGATAAAGGTTGGAAATAGCCTCTATTTCTGTACGCCGCATCGCGAGGTTATCGCGCTCGATTCAACGACGGGACAGCTGAAATGGCGTTATGATCCGGGCGGCGACATGTCGCACAACGTCTATCAAGCTTGCCGCGGGGTTTCATATTACGACGCCTCGTCTGTGGCATCCGCGGGAGCATGCGCGCACCGCATAATCTCGACGGCATCGGATCTTCCAAGGCTATTCGAACTCGATGCCGATACGGGCAAGCCCTGCGAGCAGTTCGGTGAGCAGGGAATGGTCGATTTGCGCGATCACATGGGGCCGGTTCCGCCAGGGTTTCATTTCATTTCCTCGCCGCCGCTTGTCCTGAACGGGCGTATAGTTCTGGGAGGATGGGTCTACGACAATCAGACCGTCGGCGAGCCTTCAGGCGTCATACGTGCCTTTGACGCAAACACCGGGCGACTTGCATGGTCGTGGGACATGGGAAAGAATCCCGCTAATAAGCCGCTTGGTGCAGATGAAACCTATACACGTGGAACGCCAAACGGCTGGGGCGTCTATACGGCCGATCCAAAGCTCAATCTCGTCTTCGTGCCCCTGGGCAACGCAACTCCGGACTATTTCGGAGGGCAGCGCAGATCTTTCGATGACCGCTACTCAAGCTCACTGGTGGCGCTGGACCTTACCACCGGGCAGGAGAGATGGCATTTTCAGACCGTGCATCATGATCTGTGGGATTTCGATCTTCCCGTGGGGCCATCGCTTGTCGATCTCCCCGACGATGGGGGCGGCAGTATCCCAGCGCTCGTTCAAACCAGCAAACAGGGCCAGCTTTTTCTTCTTGACCGCCGTGATGGCCATCCTTTGGCCGAGGTCGACGAGCGGCCGGTACCGCCGGGCGATATACCGGGCGAACGCTATTCGCCCACACAACCGTTTTCGACCGGCATGCCGCAATTGCTCGCGCCCAAGCTTCGAGAAACGGATATGTGGGGTGCAACTCCCATCGATCAGCTTCTCTGCCGGATCTCCTTTCGGCGGATGCGGGACGACGGTTTGTTTACGCCGCCAGGATTGAAACCGACCATCGGCTGGCCAGCCTTCGACGGGACTTCCGATTGGTATGGCGCGACGATCGATCCAGAACGCAAACTCTTGTTTATCAATACGACATTCATGCCGTTTCAACTGCAGATGCTTCCCTATGCGTCTGCTCTCGCCAAAGGGCTCTTCGCGCCATGGGGCGGATGGAAGCAGCCATATCCTCAGCCTGACTTCCAAAATAATCCCGAGCATGGCACGCCTTTTTCCATTGTCGTCAAAGCTTGGCTCGGTGTGCTTGACATTCCCTGTACCCGCCCGCCTTGGGGTCAGATGCAGGCGATCGATTTGTTGACAAGAAAGGTCGCCTGGCAGCGTCCTCTGGGAACGACAGAGGATATGGGGCCATTTGGACTGCGCCTGCCCTTTGGTCTGCCCACGGGAATATTCAGCATGGGCGGGAGTGTTGCGACACGTAGCGGCTTGATCTTCATCGCTGCGACGACGGATCAATATATCCGGGCGCTCGATGGCAAGACGGGAAAGGTCGTCTGGCAGTTTCACCTGCCGGCAGGTGGAAACGCCACCCCCTTGACCTATCTCGGCTCGGACGGAAGACAATATGTCGTCGTTGCAGCTGGCGGGCACGGCGGCGTGCAGTCGCGCAACGGTGACGAAATCGTAGCGTTTGCGTTGCCGCATCGCTAGGTTTGGAAGCAATTTACCCTCCAGGGCGGTGTTTGGCCAGGCCTCTTGCCTTGCAATTCGGTTTCCAACGGAGCTGGCTATGTAACGGAGACCCGGTCGAACGCCGAAGAAGGAACTGCGAATGACCATCTCGACTTTGGCGGGGTCGTCAATCGTCACCCTTTTGTTTCAGGGCGTCGGACACGCGGCGCTTGCGTGGATGATCAATATTTTCGCCGTGGGCATCGCGCGCTTTTTCACCGCCATCCTTGGCCGGCAGATATCCAGCCGGCTTTGATCCAGCGGGTCCTTCCCATCGTGGCGATTGATCCGTCGTTCCTGGTGCGCCTTCACGAGGTTGCTGATGTTTCATGGCCGGGCCTCCTCTAGCATGTATTTTTAGCGTGTATTTTGTGGCGGTCGCGGCAGCGAGCAGCGACGGGTCCGCCTTCGTTCTTAAAACCGCCTGCGGTCCGTATTGTTCCTAGCAAACTGGGATGGGGATGCGCCGTCTGTGGACAGCACTACAGACGGGTGGAACTTTCAAACCCGGTTTTCGTTTGACCTCATTGCGAGGGCGAATTCAGGGGAATTCCGTGGCGCAGATCTTTACGGCATCGGCTGATACGAGGTTGCGCGCGTCCCTGCTTGTTGCGGCCATCCTGATATTTCTGATCGTCCTGTTTGTCGGCGGATATGCGAGTTCCAGCTATGGCACCCTGGTCGGTTGGGTGCAGGATCAGCCGGTTCCCTTCAGCCATGAGCACCACGTGGCAGGTCTCGGTATCGACTGTCGGTATTGTCACACCTCCGTCGAGACAAGCGCCCGCGCGGGATTGCCAGCGACATATATCTGCATGAGTTGCCACTCGCAGATCTGGACCGGCGCTGGCATGCTGGCGCCGGTCCGACACAGCCTCGCGGCCAATGTGCCGCTCACATGGAACCGCGTCAGCCGGTTACCCGACTATGTCTACTTCAACCATTCGATCCATGTTGCCC
This sequence comes from Rhizobium sp. 11515TR, assembly GCF_002277895.1. Taxonomy (NCBI): domain Bacteria; kingdom Pseudomonadati; phylum Pseudomonadota; class Alphaproteobacteria; order Hyphomicrobiales; family Rhizobiaceae; genus Rhizobium; species Rhizobium sp. 11515TR. The sequence goes on from NZ_CP023000.1 coordinate 27,359, forward strand.
GCGGTGTTGCCTGCGTAACCTGCCACGGGCGGGTTGATCGGATGCCGCTGATGACGCGCGCACAGCCCTTCCAGATGCAGTGGTGCCTGGATTGCCATCGAAATCCGGCACCCAATCTGCGCCCGCCTGATCAGGTGACACGCATGGACTGGTCAGACTGGGACGCCAATCCTGAGCAGCACAAGGATTTCGGCGCGCAGGTGATGAAGGCCTATGGCATCGAACCGAGGAAACTCATCCAATGCAATATCTGTCACAGGTGATCCGATGATAGATCGTCCGGTTCAAAAAAACACCGTCCGCGAGCGGCTGACCGGCAAGTCGGGGAAGCATTTCTGGCGGGCATTGGAGGAGCTTGCCGATACGGAGGAGTTTCACCGCTTCTCGCGACGCGAATTTCCGTTGTTGCATGGCAACGGTATTGTGATCGATCGCCGCTCACTCTTGAAGATCATGGCAGCATCGCTTGCGCTCTCAGGTCTTTCAGCTTGCAAGGGCGAGGAGGACGAGGAGGCGCTCCCATACGTCCAGGCGCCCCAAGCTGTGAGCGTCGGCGTTGCCAAGTGGTTTGCAACTGCCGTGACCTTTGGCGGTTACGCGCAGCCTATTCTCGGCAAGACCTTCACCGGCAGACCGGTCAAGCTGGAAGGCAATCCCGATCATCCCGTATCCGGCGGCGCCACCGATGCCTTCACGCAGGCCTCACTCCTCGGCCTCTACGATCCCGGTCGCTCGCAAACACCGCTTCATCTGGGCAAGCCCGCCGATTGGGACGCATTCGATGCCGAGATGGCGGCGAAAGCTGATGAACTGGACAAGACTAAAGGGGAGGGGTTCCGGCTGCTGACCGCACCTTTCAGTTCGCCGACCCTGCGCCGCCAGATCGAGGCGATGATGCAGCGGTGGCCAAAGGCACGCTGGCATATCTGCGATCCATTGCCCAACACGGCACGATTGAACGCGACGCAGCGCATTTTCGGTCGCCCTCTGGAGTTTCAGCCAGCATTCGCCGCCGCCGAGACCATCGTCAGCCTCGATGACGATTTCCTCGGCCCAGGTCCGTGGCAGACGCCATATGCCCGTGCCTTTGCCGATCGCCGGCTGATGCGCCAACACATGCGGGGGCCGAGCCGGCTATTCGTGGCCGAACCGACACCTTCGGCCACTGGGGCGGTTGCCGATATGCACCTTGTCGCCTCACATTCGGGAATGGATCGCCTGCTGCGCGCCATAGGCGCCCAGATCGGTCTCAAGAGTCTGGGGGATGTCAGCCTCGCTGACCACGAGCGGCAATGGGTGATGGCTGCCTCATCCGCCCTTCAAGCATCCAAGGCCAATGGCTTGCTACTGATCGGCGCCCATCATGGAGACGATCTTCAGGCGCTTGCTTTGCTGATCAATGAGAGCTTGGAAAGTCTCGGAAACACGCTTCGTTTCTCGGAGCCGGTCAATGCCCAAGCGCCGGACGGCCCGCGATCACTCGACATTCTGACCGCCGACATGACCGCCGGCAACGTGTCGACACTGGCGGTCGTCGGCACCGATCCCGCGTATTTTGCGCCGGCCGATCTCGCATTCCGCGATGCCTTGCAGAAGGTGAAGTTCCGCATTCACGCCGGGCTCTATGTCGACGAAACGGCGTCTCTTTCGCATTGGCATGTGCCACTTCAGCATGACCTTGAAAGCTGGAGCGACGCGCGAGCTGCCGACGGCAGCGTGACATTGATCCAGCCGTTGGTCCGGCCGTTCTATGCGGTGCGTGCGGCACATGTCGTGCTTGAAACACTGATGGGCCGCACGTCGAGCGATAGAGATCTGGTGCAGCACACCTGGCGCGCGGCCTGGGATGGAGAGTTCGACGAGCGCTGGCGCGATGCACTCTCTCGCGGCTTCGTTTCGGGCAGTGCCGCACCGCCGCTCGTCCCGGCCGTTCTGGAGCACGCGGTCCCGCAGGCTGCGCCGGACGCCTCTTCCGGCCTGTCCTTGGTCATCCGTCCTGATGCCGGTGTCTGGGACGGCACCCTCTCGGAAAATGCCTGGGCGCAGGAGACACCCCGGCCTCTGACCAAGATCACATGGGGCAATGTGATCCTCGTCAGCCCGCAATTTGCATCGGAACGGCAACTGGAAAGCGGCGCCGAAGTCAGATTGACGGCAGGAGGCGCTTCCATTCACGGGCCTATCTGGATCATGCCGGGTCAGGAAGGCAATACGATCGCCATTACGCTCGGTTATGGACGCAAGCTGAAGGATTCCATAGCGGCCGGTCTTGGCTATGACGCCTACGGCCTGCGGCGATCGGCAACGCTTTGGCATATCGCCGGCGTCACGATCGAGCCGACAGGCAAGGTGCTACAGGTGGCAACGACGCAATTGCACCAGGCGATCGACGGTTTCGATTTCATCCGGACGGTCGAGGTTGGACAGCTCGATCGGCAGTCCCGGCCGGATCAGAAGCAACAGCCGCCATCGCTCTATCCGGACAGGCCGATATCTGATCCGTCCTGGGGCATGTCGATCGATCTCGATCTTTGCATCGGCTGCAATGCCTGCGTGACCGCCTGTCAGGCTGAAAACAACATTCCGGTGGTCGGCAAGGAGCTTGTGGCCGAAGGGCGGCAAATGCATTGGCTGCGGATCGATCATTATCATGAAGGCGATGGAACGGCGCCGAAGTCCTATTTTCAGCCGGTCCCCTGCATGCATTGCGAGCAGGCGCCTTGCGAGATGGGCTGTCCCGTCAATGCAGCCGTCCATAGCATCGATGGCCTGAACCTGCAGGTCTATAATCGCTGCATCGGCACACGAACCTGCTCTTCCTACTGTCCCTATAAGGTGCGCCGTTTCAATTGGTTCGACTTGACCAGTGACGATGCGGAGTCGGTCAAAGCCATGCGCAATCCGGATGTGACGGTGCGCAGCCGCGGCGTCATGGAAAAATGCACCTATTGCGTCCAGCGTATCGCCGAGGCACGGATCGTGGCCGACAAGGAGGGCCGGCCGATCCGCGATGGCGAGATCGTTACAGCCTGCCAGCAAGCCTGTCCGACACAGGCGATTACCTTCGGCAATGTTGCAGACCCCAATTCCGGCGTCAGTCGGCTCAAGGCCGGTTTCCGTGACTATAGCCTGCTCGAGGAAGCGAACACCCGGCCGCGAACGACCTATCTCGCCCGGATCGAAGATCCGTCCCTCGGAAAGACGGAGGCGGCGGGATGAGCGAGAAAATTCGCAAACGGGACGCTGCAGCCGCGGAGCGGATCACGCGGATCCCGTTGAAATATCCGGCGCCTCGCGCATGGTGGATATGCTTCGCATTTTCCCTGCTCCTGCTTTTATCCTTTGCGGTTTCGGCGGCGGTGCTTCTCATTTCCGGCGTCGGCGTCTGGGGCAACAATATCCCCGTCAATTGGGGTCTGGCGATTGCCAACTACATCTGGTTCCTCGGCATCGGGCACGCCGGGACGTTGATCTCGGCAATGCTGCTTCTATTGGGTGCTCACTGGCGTAATTCGCTCAACCGCTTTGCCGAAGCGATGACGCTGTTTGCCGTCATCTGCGCCGGCCTCTATCCCATCCTGCATCTTGGCCGACCATGGTTCTTCTACTGGATCGCGCCCTATCCCAATACGATGACGATTTCGCCGCAGTTCAAGAGCCCGCTGAGCTGGGATTTTTTCGCTGTGCTGACCTATCTCACTGTTTCCATACTGTTTTGGTATATCGGCATTATCCCGGATCTTGCCGCAGTGCGCGACCGCGCCAAGCGACGCTGGCAGCAGGTGATTTACGGGCTTGCGGCGCTCGGCTGGCGGGGGTCTGCCCGGCACTGGGCACGATGGAACCAGGCCTACAGGCTGACAGCGGCGATTGCCATTCCGCTCGTGGTCTCGGTTCATTCGGAAATTTCGCTTCTCTTTGCCGCCGGTCCGATACCGGGCTGGACCTCCACGGTCTTCCCGCCCTATTTCGTGCTTGGGGCCGCTTTTTCCGGTTTCGCCGTCGTCGCCATGATCGCCGTCGTGCTGCGCCACGCCCTCGGTCTTGGCATGCTGGTCACCGACCGCCATCTCGACTTGCTCGGACGCTTCCTGCTCGCAACCGGCCTGATGACGGCCTACGGCTATGTCGCAGAAGCGTTCGACAGCCTTTACGGCGGCGAATTGCAGGATGTGGGAACGCTTATGGACCGGCTGGTCGGCGCCTATGCCTTCAGCTATTGGGGTGCCGTCATTCTGAATTTCCTACCGCTGCAGCTGTTATGGTTCGAAAGCGTCAGACGCCAGCCGCTCATGCTCTTCCTGATCGGCCTGTCCGTCACGATCGGCATGTGGTTCGAGCGTTACATGTTGCTGACGACGTCGTTATATCGCGATTATCTGGTTTCCTCCTGGGGCCAATATCATACGAGCGTTTGGGAATGGGGCCTTTATGCCGGAATGCTCGGCGTCTTTCTGACGCCGTTCCTTCTCTTTGTGCGCTTCCTGCCTGTCATCTCCACATTTGAAGTGGAAGAGGCTTTACGCGAGACGGGGGATTTGAGGCATGCGTGAGCCGCGTCCCGGAGGAGATCTGTTTGGGCTGCTGGCCGAATTCGACAGGCCAGAGCGTCTGGTCGAGGCGGTGAAACGCGCGCGGAAGGCGGGCTTTACCGCCATGGAGGCATACTCGCCCTATCCTGTCGAAGAACTGACGGAGGCGCTCGGCTTCGAGGAGAACATCGTGCCGTGGCTGACTTTGGCAGGCGGCATCTTCGGCGCAGCGCTCGGCTACGGACTGCAACTCTATACCAACTACGCCTATCCGATCGAAATCGGCGGTCGTCCGCTCTATCCCTGGCAGTCCTTCATGCTCATCACCTTCGAACTCACGGTTCTTTTTGCCGTGCTTTCGGCAATTTTCGGCATGTTGCTTCTGAATCGCTTGCCGCGGCTGCATCATCCGCTGTTCGACATCGAGGCATTTCAGCTCGGACAGTCCGACAAGTTCTTTCTCATCATCCTCAGTAACGACGAGCGTTTCCATTCGAAGCGCACCCGCACCTTCCTTGACATGCTCGATCCAGTCCGCGTGGAAGCCGTCGAGCATACGGAGCAACCGGAATGAGGTGCGGCCTTCTCATTCTTGCGCCGATGCTTCTGCTTGCCGGCTGCGATGACATGAACCATCAGCCGCGCTATGATTCCTACGAAAAGAGCCGGCTCTTTGCCGATGGCAAAGCCTTGCAGGCGCCACCGGATGGAACGATCGCACGAGACGATCTTCAGAATGCGCAGGCGCTTGCCGATCGTCCAGCGATGAATATCGAGCTTCTTCAGCGCGGGCAGCAGGAATTCGGCATCTATTGCACGCCCTGTCACGACACCGCCGGCTACGGCAATGGCACGGTGCCCGCGCGAGGCTTTCCCCATCCGCCGAGCTTCCACATCGACCGACTGCGACAGGCGCCATCTCGTTATTTCGTTGAGGTGATCTCCAAGGGCCACGGCGTGATGTATTCCTATGGGGATCGTGTTTCTCCACGGGATCGCTGGGCGATCGCGGCGTATATCCGGGCGCTGCAGCTAAGTCAGGGCGCCAGTGTTGCGAGCCTGCCGCCGGAGGATCAGGCGCAGCTGAAGAGGGTAGGGTCATGAGCCGGGTCGAAGCCATGCCGACCCGCTTGCTGGCGCTGAGCGGCGTCATCTTCTGCATCGCGGCTCTTGCCCTGGTGCTGGTCGCGCCTGCGTCCGCCTTGCTCGGCTGGCTTTCCGCGCTGGTCTTCACGAGTGCGCTCCCGCTCGGTGCGCTTTGTCTGGTCATGATGATGCGCATCATTCCGGGGATCTGGCGGCATGATCTCGATCACGCGGCGAGATCGTCGCTATCGCTGCTGCCGCTTGTGCTGATCGCCTGGCTGCCGATCCTGTTCGGCCTGTCCTTCGTCTATGAATGGGTGCGGCAGCCTCTATCCGAACCCTTCAAGGCGATCTACCTGATGCCGTTATTCTTCGATCTCAGAACCCTGTTCATTCTCGCTGCCGCTTACCTCCTTGCTCAGGCACTGTTGCGCAGCCAATCTCTATCCGTTGCGGTCGGCGGACTCATTGGCTTCGTCCTCTTGCAGGAAATCCTGGCAACCGATTGGCTGATGTCGCTCGATCCGCACTTCCATTCCTCCGGTTTCGCGCTCTATGTGCTCGCGGGCCAAATGCTGACGGCACTTGCGCTGCTGATGCTTATGAGCCTTTGGGAAGGGGGCGTGACGAGGCCGAGCATATTCGGTGCACTCTTGGTCACCGCCATCCTCTTTTGGGCCTATCTGGCGTTCATGCAATATTTCATCATCTGGTCGGGCAATCTGGTTCAGGGCGCCCTCTGGTTTCAGCGCCATGGCACGGGCATTTGGTTCGCGGTCGAGGTCTCGATTGCCTTCCTGCATCTGACACCACTTTTCCTTCTGTTCTTTCCGCCGATCCGCCGATCCAGACGATGGTTGGTGGGTCTGATATCGATCATCCTCGCCGGGCGATTGCTGGAATATGCCTGGCTCATCCTGCCGCGGGTGACAGCCCATCTTGGATACGCAATCATAGCCTATGGCCTGTCGCTTGCCGGGCTTGCGCAGATCGCGCTTGCCATTCTTTCTCGCGCGAGCAAGGTCGCGCGCCGGCCGGCCGCGACCACGACGGCGGAGGCTTCATGATGGCTGCCTCGCTTTCCAGGAGGTCGCGGCGGCAAAAAGCGTCGCCGCAATTCGAACCGAAGGATGTCTCGCCGCGGCTGGTGCTTTGGGTGACGTTTGGCCTTTTCCTCGGCATGGGTCTTTCTGTTCTCCTTGTCTTTGGCATTCTGTGGTGGATTGCGCCGAACGTCGCACAGCCGCAGACGAAGTTCGGGTCTAGGCAGGCGGAGCTAGGCCCACGCCTCGAAGTATCACCATCCGCCAGTCGCGAGCTGATTCAACGGCAGGCGGAACAGCGCCTCGAGGGGTACGGCTGGATCGATCGTAAGACCGGCACGGCGCATATTCCAATCGACAGGGCCATGGCCATTCTGGGGACGCGCGGCTGGCCGGACCGCAATGAACGGGAGGAAACGCGATGAGGACGGCCGCATTCACGCTGGCTCTTGCCTTGCTTCTCTGCGCCGGCGAGGTGCACGCGGCAACCTTAGATCCGTTCACGGCGACCGGGATCGATCAGAAGCCGAATGCTTATATCCCTCTCGATCAGCCTTTCCGCGACGAGGGGAGGCACCTCGTCACTCTTCGCCAGCTTGGAGGCGGCAAACCGATCCTGCTGGCGCCTGTCCTGCATAATTGCCCCAATATTTGTGGCGTCACCCTGTCGGGTCTGATGCAGGCCGTTGAAGGACAATCATTTCGACCAGCTACCGACTTTACGATTGTTGCCTTCGGCATCGATGCGCGTGAGGGGGCGAAAGAAGCTGCAGCCTCGCTCGATCAGCTGAAGCGCCGGTTCCCCTCCCTCGAAAAAAATGGCGTGCATGCGCTGACGGGCGAGGCGGCCGCTATTCACGGCGTCACCGATGCGCTCGGCTATCGTTATGCCTGGGATCCCGATATTGACCAATATGCCCACGATGCCGCCGTCGCCGTCTTGACGCCGGACGGGAGGTTGAGCCGCTGGCTTTACGGCCTGGCGCCGACAAGCCGGGATCTGAAACTGGCGCTCACCGAGGCCGGCGAGGGCCGGATCGGCAGCTGGCGTGACCAGCTTCTGGTGCTGTGCTATCACTATGATCCATTCACCGGGCGATACTCATCCCTCATTCTGATGGCGCTTCGCCTCGCATCCGGCTTCGTCGCTATCGTCGGTGCCGGCCTGGTTGCCCTCCTGCTTGTTCGTGAGCGCCGGTCGAAAGAGACCGGGGGGAGGGCGTCGTGAATTTCATTCCGCTTTGGCCACCCGGCGCGTCGGCTTATAGTCACCAGATCGACCTGCTCGTCATTGCCTTCACCGTGCTGGTCGTGGCACTGTCGGCGCCGGTATTCATCCTGCTCCTCGTTTTCATCGTCAAATATCGGCGCGGTAAGGAGGCCGATCGCAGGCATGCGCCGGACCGCAACATCCCCCTAGAGCTTTCCTGGACCATCATCCCGTTTGTCGCCCTTCTCGGCTTCTATATCTGGTCGACGGATCTCTTCGCCAGGCTCTATCATCCGCCCGCCGACGCCATGCAGATCGACGTCGTTGCCAAGCAATGGATGTGGAAATTCCAGCATCCCGAAGGCCAAGCCGAAATCAACGAACTGCATGTACCATCCGGTCAGCCGGTCAAGCTCACGATGGCGTCGCAGGATGTCATTCATAGCCTCTTCATCCCGGCCCTGCGCATCAAGCAGGATGTCGTGCCTGGGCGATATACGTCGAGCTGGTTCGTGGCCGACAAGACGGGCACCTATCGCATTGCCTGCTCGCAATATTGCGGCAGCAATCATTCCGAGATGACCGGCAGCTTCGTCGTCATGAACCCCGCCGACTATGCCAAATGGCTGTCCCTGTCCTCGAATGAGGTTAACCTTGCCGCGGAAGGGGCAGCGCTCTTTCGCAGCCGCGGCTGTAGCGGCTGTCACGATCCGGGAGCGTCGGTGCGAGCGCCCTCTTTGGCGGGCATCTACGGCAATCCGGTGCCGCTTCAATCGGGAGAGATTGTCATCGCCGATGATCAATATATTCGCGACAGCATCCTGCTGCCGCAATCGAAGGTCGTCGCCGGCTATCAGCCAATCATGCCGACGTTTCAAAACGTCCTGAGCGAGGAGGATGTCATGAAGCTTGTCGCCTATGTCAAATCGCTGAAGCAGGCGGGGGTGACACAATGACCGACGTCGCTGATCCCAAGCTTGAAGAGGCAAATGTCGGTAGAGTCGGCTCGACGGAGACTGTGGCGCAGCGCGTCAGCTACCTGCGCGCCGGGCATAGTCTCAAGTCTTGGCTGCTGACGACGGACCATAAGCGGATCGGCGTTCTCTACACCCTCTCCATCACATTTTTCTTCTTCATCGGTGCGGCCGCGGCCGCGCTGATCCGGCTCGATCTGCTGACGCCGGCGGGAGACCTAATGACCAATGAAGGCTACAATCGCGCCTTCACGGTCCATGGTGTGGTCATGGTATGGTTCTTTCTCATCCCATCCATCCCCAACACCTTCGGCAATTTCCTGATCCCGTTGATGATCGGCGCGAAGGATCTCGCTTTTCCCAAGCTGAACCTGCTGAGCTGGTATATCTACATGCTCGCCGGGTTGTTTACGGTGTTCGTTCTGATCGCAGGCGGGGTCGATACGGGATGGACATTTTACACGCCCCTTTCGACGATGTATGCCAACGGCAACGTGATCCTGGCCGCAAGCGCTGTGTTCATCGTCGGCTTTTCCTCGATCCTTACGGGATTGAACTTCATCGTCACGGTTCACACCCTGCGCTGCCCCGGCATGACATGGGGCAGGCTGCCGCTTTTCGTCTGGTCGATCTATGCGACATCGTTGATCCTGGTGCTGGCCACGCCAGTGCTGGCGATCACGCTCGTGCTCATTTCGCTGGAACGGCTGTTCGGGCTCGGCATATTCAACCCGGCGATTGGTGGCGATCCGCTGCTGTTCCAGCATCTCTTCTGGTTTTACAGCCATCCGGCCGTCTATATCATGGTCCTGCCCGCCCTCGGGGTAGTCAGCGAACTTGTCGCAGCCGGTGCCCATAAGCCGATCTTCGGCTATCAGTTCGTGGCCGGCTCTTCGATCGCGATCGCGGCCCTCGGCTTCTTCGTCTGGGGCCACCATATGTTCGTCTCGGGGCAATCGCTCTATGCGAGCGCGGCCTTTTCCTTCCTCAGCATCGCAGTGGCGATCCCCTCCGGCGTGAAGGTTTATAACTGGACGGCAACGCTGTTCAAAGGCCACATCTCGCTCGATCCGCCGTTTCTCTTCGCCATGACCTTCATCGGCCTTTTCGTTTTCGGCGGATTGACGGGCCTGATGCTCGCCATGCTCGCAATCGATGTCCACGTGCACGACACCTATTTCGTGATCGCGCATTTCCATTACATCATGGTCGGCGGAACGATATCGGCCTTCTTCGGCGCGCTGCATTACTGGTGGCCAAAGATCGTCGGACGCATGTATTCGCTGGCCTGGGGGCGGGTCACGGCGATCTTCTTCTTTATTGGATTCAACCTGACATTCTTTCCGCAATTTCTGCTCGGCTATCTTGGAATGCCGAGGCGCTATCATGTCTATCCGCCGGAATTTCAGGTGCTGAACGTCATATCAACCGGCGGCGCCGCCGTTCTCGGGGTCGCTTACGTTATGCCATTGATCTATCTCATCTATTCGATGCGCTATGGCAAGCCGGCACCCAACGATCCATGGAATGCGACCGGACTGGAATGGACGACGCCCTCGCCGCCGCCGAAGCATAATTTCGGGGCATTGCCCGTCGTCGATCGCCCACCTTACGACTATGAGATCGAGATGAGGGACGAACATGTCTGACGCAAGGCCAGTCACCGACCCATTCACCGATCCCCTTCAGCAGCATCGTGCCGCGATGATGGGGATGTACGTCTTTCTCGGCAGCGAAATCATGCTCTTCGGTGGTTTGTTCTGCGTTGCCGCTGCCGTGCGTCTGGCGCATGCGCCCGAGATCGTCCACGCCTCCCGTGCTCTGCATTTTGGGATTGGCGGGCTTAATACTGCCATCCTGCTGACTTCAAGCCTCTTCGTCGCCTTGGGCGTGGAGAGCGCCAACGGGGGCCGTGCCAAAATCACTTCCCGTTGGCTCGTTGGAGCCGCTGCCCTCGGCTTGGCGTTCCTTATGATGAAAGCCTATGAGTACCGGATGGAATTTACCGAAGGGCTGCTCCCGATAGAGGGTGTGCATTCCCGCTATGCGGACGACGTTCAGCATCTCTTCATGAACCTCTATCTCATCGCCACCGGCCTACATGCGGTGCATCTGTCCATCGGTATCTTGCTTCTGATCGCGCTATCGTTTCGCTTGGCGTTCGGCTCGATCAAGCTGCCGGAGCGGGCGATCGTTCTCGTCACTGCTGGCCTCTATTGGCACCTGGTCGATGTGATCTGGGTCTTCCTCTATCCTGTATTCTATCTTGCGAGGTGAACCTTATATGCTGCGCCTCGCAAATCCTCTGGTCGTTATCTGGGCAATCCTGCTGGTTTTGCTAAGTGCCACTATCGCGGCAAGCTTCGTGCTGAGCGGGCCGGTGGGTCTCGTCGTCAGCCTTTCGATCGCGGCGATCAAATCCGCAATGATCTATTGGCGCTATATGCATCTGAACGAGGAGACGCCGCTTAACCGCATTGCCGCGCTTGCCGCCGGTCTCTGGCTGCTGATCCTGCTCGGCTTTCTCGGCGTCGATTACTGGACCCGCGCGCTCGTCTAGTCGCGTTCGAGCCCTGTCGGGCGAGAAAAAACATGCAACATTCGCCAGCGGATCATCACGCGCGATCGTGGCAAGCGATGGAGATATGCGCGCCCTTGAAAAGCCTCTTCGGAACATTGTCGGCCCAGTATGGTTCTATCCTTGTCGACGATAGATGCCGAGCAGACAAGCACGAGTTGGTAGCTCGCGAGGAGACCACATGAACCATCACTCAGATGCACGCCGTCGCATGATGATTTTTGTCGTGACGATTTTCGTTCTTGCCTGCCTCATCGCTGTCTATTTTGCCTTTGCACTTCATCCTGGCGAACCGACTCCGCCGACCACAGGGGCGGTGTCGTCTCAGGCTAACTGACAGCGCAATCACTTGCGAGCACGCAAACAGGCGGCAAGTAAATCGGCGTTGCCTAATCGATACAGCCCATTCCTAATAATCTGCCGAGGAGGTGCGCGCAGCGATTTTAAACCATGCCTGCGATGCCGTTGCATTATTGCTGATCCCCTGCAGAAGACTGACGCTCGATCCTGTGTTGATCTAGCAGCGCGGCGATGAATACGTGTCCGGCCGCAGAGGCGAACGCCGAAGGTGCTCGTCAACTGCAGGTGAGGCGCAAGATTGCGTCAAGGGTCTGCTTCGGCGCTTCCTGCGGAATGAAATGGCCGATCGCGTCGAGGACAATACGTTCGTATTGTGCCGCGAAATACTGGTCCTTGCCAGCCGAGGTATCAACGAGATTGCACCCGTCGGAAGCGCCGTGCAGTACCAGGGTCGCAACTTGGATCGCCGGGTTTTCGGCAAGCCTGCGCTCGACATCCTCGTGCTCCGGGGCGCCGGGTGTCTCTTTCCAACGCTGCAGATAGGCATCAATGCTGATTGGCGCCCAATCGTCGTTCTGAAGCGAGGGTGCCATCTCATCGAAATCCTGCCATTTCGTCGGCCAATCTGGAGACCACGTCGCCCAGAGAAATCTGGCAAGACGGAGGCGGTCTTTGTCCATTGCCTCCTGCCCTTGCTTGAGTGCAACAACCCACTCGTACCAATATGCCCTCGCCAGGTCGTAGCTTATCTCCTTGATGGGCTGGGAGGTAGCGTAACCCGCAGCCATTGCCACCAGGCCGCGCAGACGCGCGGGAAAGAGTGCCGCCACACCATAACCGGCACGCGCGCCCCAATCATAACCGCAGATCACCACGTCACTCAGGTCGAGCGCTTCGAGGAACTCGGCAAGATCCTCGGTCAGTGCCGCGATTGCGCCGCTCCTCATTGTGTCTGCCGAGAGAAAGGTCGTAGGGCCTGTGCCGCGCAGATATGGAGCAATGACGCGATGACCGCCATCCACCAAAGCAGGAACGATCTTATCCCAACACCGGACATCATCGGGCCAACCATGGACAAGCACGACGGGCTTACCGCGCGGGTCACCGGCTTCCTCATAGGCGATATCGAGATCGTGTGTTTGCGTGTGTTTCGTCGTCGGCATGTCCATGATCGATTAATCGCTTCGTTGGCCTCAGGCTCGGGGCGGATGAAATGGTCACATCGACTAACCATAGCGCCTGCCTATTGTTCCAAGGCTGATGGTCGGGTCAGACAGCTGGAATGCAGGATCATGAAAGGGCGAGGGAGGCGAAAACCTTGTTGGCGTGGACGCGGCATTGAGCCGAGCAGCAGTTCAATCGGAGGCTTCCAGGATCGCTCAAACCTGCTTTGGAATCTGATCGGAACATTTGGTCATTGCTCCGGTTAGGAAGCTCATTACCCCGATCAAAGCGGTGAAAGGATTGCTGTGATGCAGATCAGCAGTTTCAAGGACATGTATCTCGCCGAGCTTCAGGAGCTTGTCAGTGTCGAAAGACAACTCGCTGATTCGTTGCTGCGAATGGCTGAGGTCGCAGCACATCCGTCATTAAAGGATGCACTGGTCCACCATCGCGCGCAAACCGAGGTGCAAAAGGACCGCCTCGTGTCGCTCCTGCAGAAGCATGGAGCCGACCCGGCAACCCATACGGATCAGGCGATGCAGGCCTTGATCCATGAGACCGAAAAAATGGCTTCCATGCTGAAGGGAAATGACCTGCGCGATGCGGGTCTCATCGCTTCCGCTCAGAGGCTCGAACATTACGAGATCGCGGCATACGGCACGGCTGCCGCTCTGGCCGGTCAGCTGGACCTGCGGGAGGATCAGGAGGTGCTGCACCGGAGCCTCGAAGAGGAGAAGCAGACGGATGTTCTGCTGACCCGATTGGCCAAAGGCGAAATAAATCGAGATGCGCTGCCGTCTGACTGACGGACCACTATCGTGAATCTAGCCGGCTGTAAGCTCTATCTGAAAGGAGCATTCAATGAAACACCAAGCCCTTCAAGACATTCAGACCATTGCCAATGTCAATCTCGGATATCCGCACCGGCTGCCTGCGATGACCAGGCGCGAACGTCTCGAACGGTGGGCGGATCTTCTCGATCACTGTGGGCATCAAGCACTTTCAACCCTGGAAGAGACAGAATTTCAGCCTGCGAGGGAACGCGCGGTCATGCGCGCAGACAACTCGCCTCTGTCAGTGGCGTTTGCCGACCAGCTCATGCACGAAGCGGGCTTGAAAGACGACAGCTACGGCGAAGCCAAGCGATTCTTCGAACTGAGTAACAATCAAATGCATAGGCTTCTCTGTCATTGCCACTTCGGTCCGACGGTGAATGCATCGACGGCCGCGCATAACGTTCGTGCAATCATTGCTGCAGGCGATCGGCCGGGCATTTTGACTAGGCTGCGTAATATGCTCGGCGATAAGATCCGTTTGCTTAATCGTCGTTATTGATAGGCCGGCTGGAACGAACTGAAATGGAGGTTCAAATGAAAACGTTTATCATTGTTACCAGCGTAGCGTTGTGTCTCACGGCTTGCTCTTCGACAGAGCAAGGCGCCGGGATTGGCGCCGCCACGGGCGCCGTCGTTGGCGGCGTAGCAACGGGCAATGTTCGCGGCGCCGCGGTCGGTGCGGCCGTGGGCGGGGTATCCGGCGCCTTGATCGGGAACGTCGCAGGACAGCCCGGCCGCTGCTACTACCGCGACCGCAACGGGAACCGCTATGTCGATCGCTGTTGAGCTTAGCAGACGTGGTCGGTGTCGTTCTTGAACAATCAATAGGAGCGGATTCGCCCTTGCGCCACGCCTCAAACGTCGCTGAAACGATCAGGAGAAGGACAAAAGGGCAAGGAGGCCAAGATGGCCGACTACCAGCGCATGCGCGATCACATGGTCGAGGCGCACATTAAGCGACGCGGGATACGGGACGAGTATGTTCTCAATGCGATGCGTGCCGTACCAAGAGAACGCTTCGTCGCCGAGGGCATGGCCGAGTTCGTCTATGAGGATGCGCCTCTCGCCCTGGGTGAAGGGCAGACCATTTCCCAGCCCTATATCGTGGCTTTGATGATCGAGGCGGCGGAGGTGCGCCCGGGTGATCGCGTGCTCGAGGTGGGAGCCGGCTCGGGCTACGCGGCCGCGGTAATCGGCCAGATCGCGGCGAACGTCTATGCGATCGAGCGCCATGAAGCCTTGGCGGTGCCGGCAAGACGGCGTGTGTCCGATCTCGGCTATGACAATGTGGAGATATTTGCCGGCGACGGTACGCGTGGATTTCCTGACCAGGCGCCATTCGACGCCATTCTAGTGGCTGCGGGCGGCCCTGCCGTGCCGGAGGCGCTGAAGGAACAGCTCGCGATCGGCGGGCGACTTGTAATTCCGGTGGGTGAGGAATTCGGCCAGAGGTTGTACAAGGTCGTTCGGCGCACGGCGGCAAGCTATGAGGAAACGGATCTCGGGGCTGTGATGTTTGTGCCCCTGATCGGCGAGCAAGGTTGGTCCGGGGATGGCCGGCGCGCCGCAAGCAATCACAAGCCGGGCGCGTCTCGCAAGCAGAGCCTGCCGGAAATGATTGCCGAAGTAGCGGAAGACCTGCCGAACTTCGATGATCCCGCTTTCGGGCACCTGTTCGACCGCTTTGGTGACCGGCGCGTGGTTTTGCTCGGGGAGGCGAGCCACGGAACCGCCGAATTCTATAGCGCCCGAGCTGCGATCACGCGCTACCTGATCGCCCATCGAGGATACACGATTGTTGCGGTCGAAGCGGATTGGCCGGACGCGGCGAGAGTAGATCGATATGTCAGACATCGGTCGGCCTCAGGGCGTGAGGAGCCACCATTCACACGGTTTCCGACCTGGATGTGGCGCAACACGGAGATTCAGGCGCTGATCGAATGGATGCGTAAGCATAATGCAGCTATCGACGCTGAGGGCCGCACTGGCTTCTACGGTCTCGACATCTACAATATGTCCGGTTCGATCGGTGCAGTGCTTGATTATCTTGATACGGTCGATCCGCGAGCGGCGGCAATCGCCCGGGAACGCTACGGCTGCCTGACGCCTTGGCAGAAAAACCCTGCGACCTATGGCCGGGCGGCGCTCAGTCGCGGTTATGCGGAATGTGAGCAGGCGGTGATCGACCAATGCCGGGATCTCTTACATAGGCGGCTGGATTATGCCAGGCACGACGGCGACGCTTTCCTCGACGCTGCCCAGAATGCCCGGCTGATCGCCTCCGCGGAGCGCTACTACCGCATCATGTATTATGGCGGAGCGGAAAGCTGGAATCTGCGAGACACCCATATGTTCGAAACGCTGCAACGCCTGCTTGACGCCAAGGGACCGGATGCCAAGGCGATCGTCTGGGCGCATAACAGTCATATCGGTGACGCACGCTTTACCGATATGGGTGCAACGCGTGATGAGCTTAATATCGGCCAGCTTTGCCGAGAGGCTTTCGGAGGCGAGGCGGCTCTCATCGGTTTCGGCACCCATACTGGCACAGTGGCCGCCGCGCATGACTGGGATGGAGACATGGAAGTCATGCGTGTGAATCCCTCCCGACCCGACAGCTACGAGCGGATGTGTCATGATGCGGGAGGGGACAGCTTCCTGCTCGACCTGTCGCCTGGCAAGCACGAGTCACTCCGGCGCCGCCTTTCCGAGCCACGACTGGAGCGCTTCATCGGCGTCATCTATCGGCCCGACACCGAACTGTGGAGCCATTATAGCCAGGCGATCCTTCCTGAGCAGTTCGATGCCTATGTCTGGTTCGATGAAACCCAGGCAGTGGAGCCGCTTGGGATCGAGCACCATCGCGGCATGCCGGAAACCTATCCCTTCGGTGAATAGGCGATGCTTCGCGACATTGATCGTGTCCTAGCCAAGCTCGCCGTGAGCTTCACCTCTTGCAGGGAAAAATGCGCTTTCTAAATTTCTCGGACATCAGCATGCGAGATTAAAGGAGGAAGCAATGACAAGCCACGTGTTTGACCGCCCTCTTTTCGTGAGAAGGAAGCACTTCATTCAGGAAATATGCTGCCTCGACGACATTGTCGATTTCCTTGAGGAATGGCCGGAGGAGAAACGCGGCGCCGCGCATGTCGTCATGCTGCGGGCCTGCAGAGATGCGGTAGTCGGTCAGTTTCCATTGAGTGCCGTGAGGAAGAATTTCGAGCGGTTCCTAAAGAAGAACGATATGTTGGCATCGATCGAGGAGTTTCCATTTCGTCAGCAGAGCGCCGGCGATCACAACATCGGTGACGTTTGACGCTTTCGCACATCGTCGGCGAGATCCCGAATGCTTACCCGCCTGCATCCCGGCTTGTCTTGAGGGTCCCTCATGCGGAACTTCAACGGCCGCTGAGTGTTTCCTGTAGATGTCGGACAAAGACTTTCATATACGCTGGGATGCCTCCGCGCTCGCGTTGTTGCGGTCGCGCATTCGCGGCTTTGAATGGCCGTACAACGCTGCGGACAGCGGGTGGCGTTACGGCTGTGATCCCGATTTTCTGCGCCGTTTTTGCATTCATTGGGCAGACAGCTATGATATCGAAGCCGGCGAGGGCACACTCAACCGCTATCCGCAGCTGCTCGCCGAAGTCGCGCCGGGGATGCGGCTGCACGTCGTTCATGTATGCGGCGAGGCGCAGGGGCGGCGTCCGCTCCTGCTGATCCATGGCTGGCCGGGTTCGGTCTACCAGTTCTGGCCGCTCATCGACGCACTGGCTTTTCCGTCACGCTTCGGCGGCGCGCCGATGGATGCATTCGACGTCGTCATCCCTTCGCTGCCCGGCTACGGCTATTCGGATAAGCCGGCCGCGCCAGTCGGCCCGCGTGCCACCGCCGGGTGGCTTGCGCGCTTGATGCGCGACGCGCTTGGCTATCAAGATTATCTGGTGGCGGGGACCGACTGGGGTGTCGTCATCGCCGCCTGGCTCGCTCTGGATCACCGTAAAGACGTACGCGGCATCCACATCGACTATCCCGGCGCACAACCCGCGGCGGCGCCGACGACCGACGCGGAACGCGCCTATCTTGAGGCATTCGAAGCGGCCGAAAACCGGCTCGGTGCATACAGCCGCCTCCACGCGACGCGGCCGCAGTCGCTCGCCTTTCTGGCGGCGGGTAATCCCGTCGCGCAGGCGGCCTGGATTCTCGAGCGCTTCCATGACTGGGCGGATCTGCGTGGACGTGCGATCGACGAGGTCTTCAGCCTCGATACCCTCATCACTAACCTCATGCTGACCGTCATGACCGATAGCTTCGGATCGGCGACCTGGATGTATGCCGGTGCAGAATCAGAGGGTACACGACGCCTGCCGGAAGGATGTCGGGTCCCCGTTCCGGCAGGGTTCGCGAGCTTCCCCGATCCGCGTCATCCGCGGCCGCCGCGGAGCTGGGTCGAAAAGGGTTACGACGTCGTTCATTGGCGAGAACACGATCGCGGCGGGCATTTCGCCAGCATGGAGGTGCCGGATCTCGTCATCGCCGATCTCCGGGATTGGGCGGCGTCTTTGGCCAATATCCACCGGAAGGTCGACGGTATCGTCGACCCTGAGAACAAGGCGATTGACTGAGCGAGACAATCTCGTGGCGAAGTCGCCGGGAACCCTGTGGCGAATTCATGGTTAGACGTGCTCACGGCGGTCTTTCGGACCGTGTGGTCCTCCTGCTGAAATCGCCATCGGAAAGGGTATCGGATGTCTAATCCAGAAGAAGCCTCAGCCTCGGGGGTTACGAGGCGCACACTCTTGGCGGGGACAATCACGTCTGCAACGGCCATTTCAGTCGGTGCTGCCTCGAAAGAGGAAAAAGCGCGGCTCGCGGCAGCATCGACGCAATCCACGGTCCCGGTAAAGATGAAGATCAACGGCCAACCCTATCAGTTCAGCGTTGACCCGCGCACGTCGCTTCTGGATCTCCTTCGTGACCATGGGGGCCTGACGGGTACAAAGAAGGGCTGCGACCACGGGCAATGTGGAGCGTGCACGGTGCTCACCGATGGAAAGCGGACGTTGTCCTGCATGAGTTTCGCGGCGATGAATGACGGGCGCAAGATCACCACGATCGAAGGTCTTTCGTCGGCCGATGGACATCTGCATCCGATGCAGCAGGCGTTTATCGACCACGATGCCTTCCAATGCGGTTACTGCACGCCTGGTCAGATCCTATCTGCAGTTGCCTGCGTGCACGAGGGACATGCCAGCAATGACGCCGACATTCGCGAATATATGAGCGGCAATATCTGTCGATGCGCCGCTTACCCCAACATCCTCGCTGCCGTGAAACAGGCCCGCGACGAGATGGAGAAGCTCTGATGCTACCTTTCAGCTATCAAAGTGTTCGTGATGTCGGCAGCGCCATCGCAGAGGCGGGCGAAGCAAAGGAAACTCCTCCAAACGCTGCACCGTCACAGTTCATCGCCGGCGGCACGAACATGTCCGATTACATGCGGCTAGGTGTCAATCGACCGTCGCATCTGGTGGATATCAACTGCATCGAGGATCGATCATTGAAGACGATCGAGATCGGTGATCCCGACATTCATGTCGGGGCTCTGGTCCGCATGAGCGAGGTCGAGGACCATCCGGAAATCAACCGAAGGTGCCCGATGCTTGCCGAAAGCCTGAAGCTCGCGGCGAGCCGGCAGATCCGCAACATGGCAAGCCTTGGCGGCAATGTGCTGCAGCGGACCCGCTGCGAATATTTCCGCGAGATTTCATGGCCTTGCAACAAGCGCAATCCCGGCTCCGGCTGCGCGGCCATCGAAGGGTTCAACCGCCAGCATGCGGTGCTCGGAACCAGCGACTCCTGTATAGCCACCTATCACGGAGACTTTGCCCAGGCGCTGATTGCTCTCGATGCCTCCGTCGACATATCAGGGCAATCCGGCAAACGGCGTATCCGCTTTGCAGAACTGCATCGCCAGCCGGACGATCGGCCGGATGTCGAAACGACACTGCGGCCGGGCGAGATCGTTACCGCGATCGTCATGAATGTCCCGGCCTGGGTCGCTCGATCCCGATACCTCAAGATACGCGACCGCCAGTCCTATGCTTTCGCCCTGGCTTCCACGGCCGTCGCAATCGACCTCGATGGCGACATCGTTCGCGATGCGCGCATCGGTCTTGGCGGCCTGGCGACGGTCCCATGGCGCGCCACGGCGGCCGAGGAGGTGCTCCGGAACAAGCCGCTCACGGAGGAGAACGCCGCAATGGCGGCGCGGGCTGCTTTTGTGGACGCGCGTCCACGCCAGCATAACGCCTTCAAGATCGAACTTGGAAAACAGACATTGGTGCGGGCCTTGCTTGAAGCCCGCGAGATGAGGATATGACTATGAACGAGGCCGCACCTCCTGCGAAGGAAAATATGGGCGAGCCCCTGCCGCGGATCGACGCTCGCTTGAAGGTCACTGGAAAGGCATCCTACCCCGCTGATATTCCGGTCAATAATCTCGCTCATGCGATGTTGGTGACAAGTACTGTCGCGCGCGGCCATTTGACGGCGCTGCATCTGGCCAGGGCTCGGGCCGTGCCAGGTGTAATTGACATCATTACCCATGAGACCATCCAAGGTGAGCTGGAAGCTCCCGAATTCGGGGCGTCGGGATCGACATCCATCGGACCTCTCCACGATACGAAGATCTGGTATGACGGCCAGATCATTGCGCTGGTTGTGGCCGAAACCATCGAGGCTGCCCGCGAAGGCGCCATGCGCATCACCGCAGACTACGAGGCGGAGAAGCCGAGCACGAGCTTCGAGTCGGAGGGCACGGAAACCGTGGCTGCGGCAGAGGTGAGCAAACAGTTCAAGGAAGACGTCAAGGCGGGCGATTTCAACGCCGCTTTCGCTGGCGCTGACCTCAAGATCGACGCCGAATACGAGATGCCGACGCAGCATCACAATCCGATCGAACTGTTCTCCACGACTGCTTATTGGCGAGGGGATGAACTCGTCGTTCATGAACCGAGCCAGAATGTCTACGGCTGGAAAGTCGAGATCGCGCGGCAGCTGAAGATCAAACCTGATCAAGTAAGGGTGGTCAGTCCCTATATCGGGGGTGCCTTCGGATCGAAGGGGCCGATCACGCCGCGAACGGCTATCGTCGCGTTTGCCGCACGCAGGCTTGGCAGGCCGGTGCGGTGTGTCGTGACCCGGCCGCAAGCGTTCACCACACAGACCTATCGTGCCGAAACGCGCCACCATATCCAGATCGGTGCGACGCGGGACGGCAAGATTGCCGCTCTCAGGCATGAGGGCTGGGAGGTGACGTCTCGTCCGGATCCTTATGTGGTCGGCGGAACGAAGACGACCGGCCTCATGTATGATTACGGATCGGTACTGACCAAGGTTTTTCTGGTCAAGGCGGACAGGCCGACGCCGAGCTATATGCGTTCCCCGCCGGAAACCCCCTATGTCTATGCACTGGAAAGCGCGATGGACGAGATGGCGGTTGCTCTTAACATGGATCCGGTAGAGTTCAGGCGTGTCAACGATGCCGTAAGGGAGCCGATCGAAGGCCGGCCCTTCTCCAGCCGCTCGCTGATGGAATGCTACGATGAGGCGGCCCGCGAATTTGGCTGGTCGAAGCGCAATCTGGATGTAGGCAGTATGCGGGATGGTGACTGGCTGGTCGGCATGGGCTGCGCGACGGCGATCTATCCGACCAATATCGCGCCTTGCGCAGTCCGCGTCACCCTGACCGACGATGGGCGGGCACGGGTCCAGACCGCCTCCCATGAAATCGGCACCGGGGTGCGCACGATTGCCGCCCAGCTTGCGGCGGAACAATTGGGGCTCGACGTAAGCGCCGTCGAGGTCGAGATGGGCGATACGCGGCTTCCGCCGGCGCCCGTTGCCGGCGGCTCCAATACGACGGCTAGCGTCTCTTCGGCGATCATCAAAGCTTGCGGAGAAATCCGCGAAAAGCTCGCCCATGCGGCGGTGACATCAAATGACGGGCCACTCGCCGGCCGCGATCCGAACTCGATCATGCTGCGAGAGGGTAAGCTCGTCATCGCCGAGAGCTCGCAGGACCTCAAGGACGCTTTCAAGCAGTTGGGAGCCGGCGTCATCGAGCAATATAGCGAATTTCGTCCTGACGCTGCTTCCGCGGGAGCCGTTTCCAACCTTTACAAGGGCAAGCTGGAAATGGTGAGCGGCGATCAGGGCAAGAAGGTGAAATATGCCTTCGGTGCTGAATTCGTCGAGGTCCGCGTTCACCCGAGAACCCGGGAAATCCGCGTCCCTCGGATCGTCGGCGCCTTTGGCGCTGGCCGCATCATGAATACCCGGACGGCTCGCAGCCAGCTGATGGGCGGGATGATCTGGGGAATTTCGTCGGCCCTTCACGAAACGACTGAATTCGACCGGCGCGATGCCCGCGTCGTCAATCGGGATCTGCAAGACTACCTCGTGCCGGTGAATGCAGACATCCAGGACGTAAAAGTCATCCTTGTGTCGGAGACCGATCGGGACGTCAACCCGGCGGGCGTCAAGGGGCTTGGCGAACTCGGCAACGTCGGAACGGCGGCCGCGATCGCCAGTGCGGTCTACCATGCCACCGGCAAGCGTATCCGCAAACTTCCGATCCGCATTGATAACCTGATTGGCTAATGTCAACGAAGGCGCTTTGTCGCGCCAAGACGTATTTGTTTCTATTGGCGGGTACCCGGATCGGGCCACAGTTCCCTTATGCCGGCAGGCAGCTCCTGCCGGGCTTTTTCCGCCTCGCCCGGATCCAGATAATGGTTCAGGGCTCGGAAAACCGTTCGAGTCGCCTCTTTCACGTCGACGGGACGTGATGCCGATAATTCTTTTCCTATCTGGTCCAGAAAAGCGGTTTGTGACCTTCCCGATGACGTGAGTCTCGTCGGAACGAACTGGTCGTAAAACGTGCCTGGCACAAGCAGAGGCAATTGAGCGGCCAGATGGGCGGCGGATTCGACGGATAGTCGATCTCGCGTCGCCCGAAGAACCGCGCCGAGAGCATGCCATGCCAATTGCCTGTCCGGCCCGAGAACATTCATAATGTCTGAAAGCCATATGTTCGTGGTCTGTAGGGTTCTGTCAAAGGTGGAAAGACCCGTGGTCGTCATGACGGCCTCCTCTTTCGATTCGCCGCGGCACTGCCGCAAATATGGTTTCGTGTCGCTAAAAGCCTGCCGCCGCTTGGAGTCCGGGACGGAGCATATCCTGTTCTGAGCAAGTCGCGCTTCCGAGCGTTCTCGAATGTCAGTGCGCTAAGGGTAGTGCACCCACACAGTCCGCTGCGCAACCTTCGCTGGCATTGGCGCAGTCTCGTACACTTGAGCGCAATTGTAACAATTCTCAATGCGATGCAGCGGCGTGACAGCGGACAGACCGGGAAGGCTGGGATATGATTGATTATCTCGCTGCCTCCGCCACACTCCTTTGCTGCGATTGATCCGTCGCTATCGGACCCGAACTCCGCTCGGATGAACAGGTTCCCGCCCTCGCCTCCATTGAGAAACGTGTTCAAGGGAGCATTTGCACAGCTCGCCCAACAGAAACTCTGGAGCGATACCAAGATTGGGCCGATTTGTTCCAGGCGTCCGGAACAATGGTTTGCCCCGTCGGTTCGAATGCCGCGACTATCAAAGGAGGGTCCTATCATGCAAATCAATGCTGTAATGACGCGTGACGTCCGCCTAGCAAACCCATCACAATCAATCCGAGAGGCTGCGACCGTAATGGCGGAGATGATATCGGCGTCCTACCGGTCGGTGATAACGATCGCTTGATCGGAATGATCACGGACCGTGATATAGCGGTGCGCGGCGTCGCACTCGGGAAAGGCCCGGAAACCAAGATCGCCGACGTCATGTCGGAAGAAGTTAAATACTGCTTCGAAAATGATGACGTGGAAGCCGTTTTGGAAAATCTCGGCGACATCCAACTGCGCAGGCTTCCCGTGCTGAGTAAGGAAAAGAGGCTTGTCGGTATCGTTTCTATCGGCGATCTGGCCGAGTCGGTAGAGAATGGCGCAGCCGGTCCAGCTCTGGCTGAAATTTCCAGGCCTGGCGGCGCACACTCGCAAAGTTGAGAGTGGAATCCACGCTGAAGCGCACTTGTGTCTGGCTGAGCGAATTGAGGACTCTTCGAGCCTTTTGAACTGAACGCGGCGATCAACTCATTCCAACTCAGCGCTCGCACGAACCCGTGCAGTATCTCGCGACTGGCCAAAATTGCCGAAAGCGCGACGCAGCCTGCCGCTGCCATGAAGGTGCGGATTCCGGCGCCTCGCTTTCCGCCACCTTTATTGCGCCCGTTAGCGAACTCCACACCCACGAGGCACCGATGACCAATGCCAGCCGTTCGAAAGATGCGATGCTTTCCATCCCAATCCTTCACTCAGTGCGCCGCAGCACTTGCTATGCCTCCATCTGCTGGCGGCTGAAACCGAGCGGTCGCAGGTCGATTGCCACCGCTACCGGTCTTGCCAGTGCTCGGGCGGCCATTACTTTTAATAGGAAACCTGTGACACATGTCGGGTGCATCTGTTGGAGGAACGGGAGTGATGCTGGAAGATCTATACCGCCTTTTGCGAACCGGACATGTCCAGGCGCAGGGAGTGGTCGATACGATGACGCAGCCGATTGTCGTTCTTGATCAGAACTTATGCGTCGCGACCGCAAACAACGCTTTCTTGAAAACGTTCGAGGTCGAGCGGGATGATATTCTGGGAGAGAGTTTCTTTGATCTCGGCAACGGTCAGTGGGATATTACCGAACTCCGGCAGCTGATCGGCGCGGTCATCCCAAAAGCAGCCGCTGTCATCGGGTACGAAGTCGCGCATGATTTTCCAACTATCGGCAGACGCACGTTCCACGTCGATGCGCGCCGTCTTGTGCACCCGGATGACAATAGCACCAACATCCTTGTCCTCTTCGACGATGTGACGGAAATGCAGCGGCACGAGGCCGAGAAGGATTTCATCATTTCGGAAACGCGCCATCGGATGAAGAATCTTTTCGCGGTCGTGCGATCACTAGCGATGCAGATGGATGCGGAAGATCTGACGGGCGTTGACTACCGCGATCGTTTCCTGGGGCGCCTAGAAGTCACTCTTCATGCCCAGGAGATCGCGGCCATCAACGAAACGACCGATTTTGAAACCCTGCTGAGGCAATCGGTCAGCGAACCTGGAATAGATCGTCTCCATTGCCAGGGGCCAATAGTGCAGATTCGGGGCTCGGAGATCGTGCCAGTCAGCATGATGTTCCACGAGTTGGCAACGAATGCGTTGAAGTACGGCGCGCTATCCGTCCCGGAGGGTGCATTGCATGTCGAATGGTCACTGGAGGAAGGGCCGGAGAACCGCTCTTATTTCGTGTGCCGATGGCGCGAAACGGGCGGTCCCGCGATCGTGCCGCCGAAGCGAAGAGGATACGGTACCGAGCTGATCGAAGGCACTTGCCGACATCTTGGCGGAACGGTGGAACTTAACTTCGATCCAAAAGGTTTGGCTGCCATCATCAAGCTCCCTTGGAAACGCTTATGAACGAACCTGAAATTGGCGAAGCTCCACCTAGGATCGTTCTTGTGGTTGAAGACGAGTTCTTTATCGCAATGGAGCTGGAGAGCGTGTTGACCAGAAGCGGATTTGAAGTCCTGGGCCCGGCGAGCTCGGTCAGGCAAGCCCTCGACTTGCTGAGGAGCCAGCGTCCGGATGCTGCTGTTCTGGATGTCACTCTCGGTAGTGAGAAGGTTACGCCTGTCGCCGTCCTTCTCAAGGCATGGAATGTTCCGTTCGTCCTCGCCAGTGCGAGCGATGCCGCGGAACTTGCCCGGCATGATGTTTTCGCCAAGGTGACCAATCTTGGAAAACCCACCGACATGAAACGTCTTGTCGACGTCGTTCGATCCCTTTGCAGCCTCTGAGATTATTCGAGATCCGGAATGCCAACCCTTTCGATCATCCAGGCGATGCTCGGGAACCATCTCAATGCGGAATAGTTCCGTCCGGCAGATGATCACGTGGGAAAGGGCTGTCATGAAGAAGCAGAAGCACGAAGAGACGACAGATCTCCCTCGCTCGCGACCAGGGAAATATGAGGAAACGGAGGGCGCGACCGGTGCGATGAAAGGGTAGGCCATTCCGCCTGTCATGAAAAAGGGAGAAAAGCCGTCTTCCGAGAAAAACAAGCAGAAGGGCGATGCCGGCGGGGAAGGGGACTAAACCTCGCAGTTGCGCAGTAGGGCTTAGAGCAATTCCAGGAAAAGTGCGAAGCGGTTTTCCGTCCGGAATTGCGAGAGAATAAAAGGATAGAGCGTTTTCGCGATTCGGAGAAAAGCAGAAACGCTCCAGCGGGTCTATGCCACCCAGTTCGTGATCCAGTAGGCTATTGCCGAGATAGCAGCTGCCGCGGGCAGCGTTATTATCCACGCGACGACGATATTGCTCGCCAATCCCCATCGAACCGCCGAGATCCGCCGTGCGGCGCCGACACCGACGATTGCGCCCGTGATCGTATGGGTCGTCGAGACCGGGATGCCAAGCCATGTCGCGGCAAACAAGGTCAAGGCGCCACCGGTCTCAGCGCAAAAGCCCTGCATTGGATTGAGCCTCGTGATCTTCGAGCCCATCGTGTGCACGATCCGCCAACCGCCAAACAGTGTCCCGAGCGCCATCGCGGACTGACAGGATAACACCACCCACAGGGGCACGTGGAACTCCGCTCCGGTATGACCTTGGGAGTAGAGCAGTACGGCGATGATGCCCATGGTCTTCTGGGCGTCGTTTCCGCCATGGCCGAGGGAGTAGAGAGAAGCGGAGACGAATTGCAGGACGCGGAAGGTGCTATCGACGGCGAAAGGCGTCTGGCGAACGAATATCCATGTCACGCATAGGACAAGGAAGAGCGCGAGCACGAAGCCGAGCAGTGGCGACATGACGATGGCGCCGGCCGTCTTCAGCAGGCCGGACCAAACAATGGCATCCATGCCTATCTTCGCCACGCCGGCACCGACGAGGCCACCGACCAGAGCATGCGACGAGCTTGATGGAATGCCGAGTACCCAGGTCACGATATTCCATATGATCGCCCCCATCAGGGCGGCAAAGATGACCTGTGGCGTGACGATGTTAGGATCGATAATGCCGGTGCCGAGGGTTTCGGCGACGTGGAGCCCGAAGAACAGGAAAGCGATGAAATTGAAGAATGCGGCCCATAACACGGCATATTGCGGTCGCAGGACCCTTGTCGAGACGATGGTGGCAATTGAATTGGCGGCATCGTGCAGCCCATTCAAAAAGTCGAAGAACAATGCCACCGCGATGAGGCCCGCCAGCAATGGGAAAGCGAGAGTGGCCTCCATCAGACGTTCTCGATTACGATGCCGCTGATTTCATTGGCGACATCCTCGAAACGATCGACGACCTTCTCCAGTTCGCCAAAGATCTCGCTGCCGATGATATAGGCCATTGGGTTGGTGCCGCCATACCGGCGAAAGAGATCTTTTAGACCTTGATCATGTAGCTCATCGGAGCGACCCTCGACCTTTACGACCTCTTCGGTGAGTGCGCTGAGGCGCGAAGAGTTGGCACTCATGCGATCAAGGAGAGGGATTGCCTCGGCTACCAGTTTCGCAGCCTCGACGATCGCTTTGCCCATTTCCTGCATACCGGGATCAAAACTGTCCTGTTCGAATAGCCGGATCGTCTTGACCGTCTTGTGCATCATGTCGATCGCATCGTCCATTGACATGATAAGATCCTTGATGTCGCCACGGTCAAAGGGCGTGATGAAACTGCGCCGAGTGGCAAGCAAAACTTCGCGCGTGATGTCATCGGCCTCATTCTCGAGCTCTACGATGCGCTGGCAGTGCTGCTCCGTGTCTTTGCCGGCCAGCAATTCGTTCAGAGCTTCCGCCGCGCTGACGATCGTGCGCGAATGTCGAGAGAAAAGATCAAAAAAACGGTCTTCTCTCGGCATCAGTCTACGAAACCAGTTCACTTTCCGCACTCCAAACAGGCGTTGTCATAAATCCGTCATAAATGACGAAGCCTGACATGGAAAGCCGAGACATCCGCAAAACGACGCTCTCTGACAGCGTCATCACAACATTTGAACTGTTATACGGGGTCTAATCTGTTTCCGTGACAGTCGAAGAAATGCAGGCTCCCGGCTGAAGCGGTAACCATGCATTCGGTGTCCATTGCGATCCGGGACCGCCCTGAAACTCGAAAGACGATGGTTTGGCCGTCCGCCAGGGTACCGTAGACATAGCTCTCCGCCCCGACGAGCTCCACCGCCTGGACACGCACTTTCGCGCTGAAAGCCGCATCGCTCGCGCCGCCGGCAAGGTGAAGATCCTCGGGCCGGATGCCGATCGTCATGTCAGCGCCGCTAAGGCGGCTGTCAGACGAAAGCGCAATTGTGCTGCTTTCGGTAGGTTTCAGAAGATTCATCGAAGGCGAGCCTATGAAGGTCGCAACGAAGGTCGTGGCGGGTCGTTCATAGAGCTCGATGGGTGTGCCGACCTGTTCGATCCGCCCGCTATTCAAGACGACCAGGCGATCGGCCAGCGTCATGGCCTCCATCTGGTCATGGGTGACATAGACGCTCGTGGTCGCGAGAGATCGTTGCAGCCGTCTGATCTCGACACGCATTTGCACTCGCAGCTTGGCATCGAGATTGGAAAGCGGCTCGTCGAACAGGAACGCTGCCGGCTCGCGCACGATGGCACGACCCATTGCTACGCGTTGCCGCTGACCACCGGAGAGTTGACGTGGCCTGCGCTCGAGGAAGGGTTCGATTTCAAGCGATCGTGCCGCTGATTGGATGCGCTGGTTTATTTCGGCTGCCGGGACCTTCCTGTTCTTCAGGCCATATGCCAGATTCTGACGCACGGTCATGTGCGGATAAAGCGCATAGTTCTGAAAGACCATCGCGATGTCGCGCTCCGAGGGTTCCAGGCGATTGACGATACGGCCGCCTATGTTGATTTCGCCTGACGTGATGGCTTCAAGGCCTGCGATCATGCGCAGGAGCGTGGACTTGCCGCAGCCGGAAGGTCCGACCAGGACGATAAGTTCGCCATCGGCGATATCGAGCGACACGCCCTTGATTGCGTCGACGTTGCCGCCGTAGCTTTTACGGACATCCTTGAGAGTGATCCCGGCCATTATTTCTCCGTCTCCACCAGACCTTTGACGAACCAGCGCTGCATCAGCACCACGACGAGGATGGGCGGAATGATCGCCAGGATCGCCGTGACCATCACAAAATTCCACGGTGTCGCCGCATCGGCGAAATCCACCATCTTCCGGAGCCCGATGATGATCGTCGACATCTTCGCGTCATTGGTGACCAGGAGCGGCCACAAATATTGCGTCCAGCCATAGATGAAGAGGATCACGAAAAGGGCTGCGATATTGGTCTTCGACAGCGGCAACAGGATATCGCGCATGAAGCGGAATGGGCCGGCATTGTCGATGCGGGCGGCTTCAAGGAGTTCAACCGGCACTGTCAGGAAGAACTGCCGGAACAGGAATGTCGCGGTCGCTGATGCCATCAGCGGTAAGGTCAGGCCCGCATAGGTGTCGATCATGCCGAGATCCACGATGACCTTGTAGGTCGGCAGGATGCGCACCTCCACCGGCAGCATCAACGTGACGAAGATCATCCAGAAGAACACCATCCGCAGCGGAAAGCGGAAGAAGACAATGGCGAAGGCTGAGAGAAAGGAGATTGCGATCTTGCCGGCGGCGATGACGACAGCGACAACAAACGTATTCCAGAGCATCCGTTCAAGGCTGACGCCGACCACGCGTTCGACACCGCCGTTCAGCGCCTCGCCATAGTTCTCGGCGAAATGGCCGCCGGGCAACAGCGAGATCGGCGGCCGCAAAATCTCGGCTGACGTCATCGTCGAGGCAACGAAAGTGTAATAGATCGGGAAGGCGACGATGATGATGCCGATGATCAGCATCAGATGGCCGATGAGATTGGCGACGGGACGCTTTTCGATCATCGGCAAGCCTCACGCATAATGCACACGCTTCTCGACGAAGCGGAATTGGAATGCCGTCAGCGCAATGACAATCACCATCAGGATGACGGACTGAGCCGCAGACGAGCCAAGGTTGAGATTGACGAAGCCGTCATTGTAGACCTTGTAGACGAGAGTCTCCGTCGCCTTCGCCGGGCCGCCGCCGGTGACGGCATGGATGATGCCGAAGGTGTCGAAGAAGGCGTAGACCGTGTTGACCACCAGGAGAAAGAATGTCGTCGGCGCAAGCAGGGGAAAGACGATCGTCCAGAAGCGCCGGTTGCCGCGGGCGCCATCGATGGATGCGGCTTCCAGCAATGATTTTGGGATTGCCTGCAGCCCGGCAACGAAGAACAGGAAATTGTAGCTGATTTGCTTCCAGGCGGCGGCGATGATGACAAGCACCATGGCCTGATTGCCGTTTAGCAGGGGGTCCCAGGCAAATCCGTTGCGGCGCAGGATGTAGGCCAAGGTACCCATGGCCGGATTGAACATGAAGAGCCAGAGCATGCCGGCGACGGCGGGTGCAACCGCATAGGGCCAGATCAGCAGCGTTCGATAGAGCGTCTGCCCGCGCACCACCTTGTCGGCGGCGGTTGCAAGCGCGAGCGCGACGATCATCGACAGCAGTGCCGTCGCGATACTGAAGATCACCGTCACCTGGAGGGAATGCAGGTAGGTCTCGTCGGATAAGATGGTGCGAAAATTCGCAAGCCCTACGAAGCCGCTCTTCAGCCCGAAAGGGTCTTCGCGCTGCGTCGATTGATAAAGCGCTTGGCTTGCCGGCCAGAAGAAGAACACGACCGTCAGGATGATTTGTGGCGCGACGAGGAAATAGGGTAGGACCTTGTTGGGAAAGACAACGCGCTGCACGGCGATCTCCTAGGACGAGAAAACGGCCCGCAGCCTTGTCGGCTGCGGGTCAATCGCATCAGCCCATCAATTGCCAATGGCTTGCTGGATTGCGGCATCGCCACGCTGGACGGCCTTGTCGAGGGCCGTCTTGGCATCTTCCTTGCCGGCCAGCATAGCCTCGAACTCCTCGTTCATGATGTCGCGCACCTGCGGCAGGTTGACGAGGCGCACACCTTTGGAGTTGGCTGTGGGAGCCTTGCCGAGCATTTGCAGGATCGGCGTTTCGCGGCCGGGATTCTTGTCATAGAAGCCGGATTTCTTGGTTTCATCATAGGCGGCCGTCGTTACCGGCAGATAGCCGGAAACCTGATGCAGGCGTGCCTGGATCTTGGTCTGCGACAGGAAATGGAAGAATTCGGCGATGCCCTTGTATTCGGTGTCGCTCTTGCCGGCAAACACCCAGAGGCTGGCGCCGCCTGGAATGGTATTCTGTGGACGGCCTTCGCCTTCATAGTAAGGCAATTGGCCGATGCCGTAATTCATGCCGCTCTTGATGATGTCGCCGAGGCCTCCCGACGATTCCGTCAGAATGCCGCATTCTCCCGAGGTAAAGAGCTGCTTTGCCTCCGACGTGCGGCCGCCATAGCGGAAGGTGCCGTCCTTGGCGAGATCGGCGATCGACTGGAAATGCTGGACGAAGAGAGGCGTATTGAACGCCAGCTTGACGTCGGTGCCGCCGAGACCATTTTCGTTGGAGCCATAGCTGATATTGTTCCAGGCAGCGAAATTCTCGGTCTGAATCCAGGTGAGCCAGGTGGAGGTGAAGCCGCAGGCCGATGCCCCGCTCGACTTGATCTTCTTGGCAGCGTCGAAAACCGCCGGCCAGGTTTTCGGCGGGTTCTCGGGGTCGAGCCCGGCCTTCTTGAAGGTATCCTTGTTGTAATAGAGGATCGGCGAAGACGAATTATAGGGGAAGGACAACATCGTGCCGTCCGGCTTGGAATAGTAGGAAACGATGCCGGGCAGATAGAGCGACTTGTCGAATGTATAGCCGCCCTTTTTCAGAACTTCAGCCGCCGGCATGATCGCGCCTTCCGCACCCATCATCACGCCACTGCCGGCGTCGAAGACCTGCAGGATCGCCGGCGCCTGCTTGGCGCGAAACGCGGCAATACCGGCATTCAGCGCTTCCGGATAGGTGCCTTTGAACACCGGAACAATCTTATAGTCCTTCTGGCCCTCGTTGAACTCCTTGGCCAATTGCTCGACGACTTCGTTGTTGGCGCCCGACATGGCATGCCACCACTGCAGCTCGGTCACTGCAAACGCGTGCGACGTTCCTCCGAATGAAATTGCAGCCGCTACTAGGCAGCTCCACGCGAGGCGATTAGGCATTTTTCCTCCCATTATAATTCCTTCCATGAAACGGGTTGGTCGATCCTCCTCGATCGGCCGACCCGCATTGCGCTACACTGCCGCAGGATGTGACGGTCAAAATTGCAAGCGCGTTCATCTAAACTAATATCTGCTCAGTTCTTGTCTACCGTGAAGTTCATAAGCCAGCTATCTTTTTGAGGTCGTCGATCGCGCCCGGAGCGGCGCCTAGAACCACCGACCCCTTGGTCAGACGTTCACCTTCAGTCGGGAAGGGATGGTACCAACCCCCGGCTTCCTTCACGAGGCAATAGCCGGCCAGGCAATCCCAGGCATGCATATAGGGTTCGTAGTAGCCGACCAATCGGCCAGCCGCCACATAGGCGAGCATCAGGGCGCCTGAGCCGTTACGGATGAAATTGCCCCCGGCTTCGAGAACCTGCTCGACCATTTTCGCGACGAAGGCCGGCGAGACATGGTTGTTGGCGCCGATGCCAGTCACGGCGTTACGGATATTGCGCGATGCATCCAGCTTGAGGCTCTTGCCGTTCAAGGTAGCCCCTTTGCCGTGCGCGGCGACGTAAAGCTCGTCGTGGCATGGTGCGGAAATGACGCCGATCACGGGAATGCCCTTATGCAAGACCGCGATGGAGACGCACCAGTTGGGCATGCCGCTGACGAAGGGACTTGTGCCATCGATCGGATCGACGACCCAGGTGTAGCCGGAGCTGCCCGTTTCGAGGCCATATTCCTCGCCGAGAATGCTGTCCTGAGGATGCGCTTCATGGATGCGG
The DNA here is from genome assembly GCF_002277895.1 of Rhizobium sp. 11515TR. NCBI lineage: Bacteria > Pseudomonadati > Pseudomonadota > Alphaproteobacteria > Hyphomicrobiales > Rhizobiaceae > Rhizobium > Rhizobium sp. 11515TR. The sequence goes on from NZ_CP023000.1 coordinate 60,170, forward strand.
CTGCGGATGAGATTTTCAACCTCCCGGTCGGCGATCGAGACGACATCCTGCAGGTCGCGCTTGGTTTCGATAATCAAAGTCTCGCGCCGGTTGAAATAGTCGAGAGCGAGCTTGCCGGCCTCGCGGGCGATGGTCTCGGCAAGGGCGAGACGTGCTTCAAGATCGGCGAGGGGAACGGAGGTCATGCAATTATGTCCTTAATCATCTGATGTTTGACGGCCAATCAGCCGCCGATGACGGCAATGCCGCGATCCTTGAAAGCGATCGTGACATCGGTGTTGGGAGGAAGGGCGGAATCGACCGTGGCATCGACAACGAAGAGCGATCCGCGATCGGTCTTTACCTCATACTCGACGTGATCGCCGAGATAGGCGGAATGAGTGATCTGGCCATGGAACTGGCCGTTGGCAGTTCCCGGCGTCAGAATGATTGCGTTTGGCCGCACGGCGAGCTGCGCGGGGCCATGTTTGACGGAACGGCTGTTGACCCTGTGGCGAAGCCCTGCGATGGCGATCGTGACGCCATCGTTGTCGGTCTCGACGACATCGCACGGCATGACATTGGCCTCGCCCATGAAATCGGCGATAAAGGCCGAGGCTGGGGCATCGTAGAGCTCGCGCGGTGCACCTTGCTGCGCGATACCGCCATCCTTCATGACGATGATGCGATCGGAAACGGCAAGTGCTTCGTCCTGGTCATGGGTCACATAGACGGCAGTAAAGCCAAGCCGTTGCTGCAATTCGCGAATATCCGTCCGGACGCGCCGGCGCAACCGGGCATCAAGATTGGAAAGCGGCTCGTCGAGAAGCAGCACCTGAGGTTCGACGACGAGCGCACGCGCCACGGCGACACGCTGCTGCTGGCCACCGGAGAGTTCGGCCGGAAGGCGCGAGCCCATGCCGGCAAGGCCGACAAGGCCAAGCGCATCCTCCGCCTTCTCGCGCGCTGCCTTGCGTTTCATGCCTGAGGATTCCAGTCCATAGGCGACATTGTCGAGCGCCGTCATATGCGGAAACAAGGCATAGCTCTGGAAAACCATCGAGACGTCACGCTCGTTAGCCGGAAGCATGGTGACATCCTTGCCGCCAATCAGAATGCGGCCGGAGGAGGGGTGCTCCAGCCCCGCCAGCATGCGAAGCGTCGTCGTCTTGCCGCAGCCGGAAGGGCCGAGCAGGGTGACGAGCGTACCGGGCTCGATGGTGAGCGAGAGATCGGGAATGGCCGTGAACGCGCCGAAGGTTTTTCGAACATTCTCGAAGACGACGGAACCGGGAGCCTTCGGATTCATGCGGTTTTCTCCTGAGCAAGGGATGCGGGCGCGGTCGGCGGTGGTGTTATTGCGACACGGTTTACGCGCCGCAGCCGCCTTTCTCCGACGAGCAGCTGGAACCCGGCAATGACTGATATCATGACGACGATGAGGGCGGAGGAATAAGCGATTGCGACGCCATACTCGCCGTTTTCGACGAGGCCGACGATATAGGCCGTGGACATGTTGTACTGGGCGCTGACGAGGAAGATAACGGCGCTGATCGAGGTGATGGCTCGCACGAAGGAATAGACCAGCGCCGCGGTGATCGCCGGCCGCAGCAGTGGCAGGATCACCTTCCGAATGGTGCGCAGGCTGTCGGCCCGCAATGTCAGCGATGCCTCATCGAGGCTTTTGTCTAGCTGGCTCATGGCGGCAACGCCACCGCGTACACCGACCGGCATGTTACGAAAGACGAAGCAGGCAACGAGAATCAGCGCCGTTCCGGTCATCTCCAGGGGCGGCAGGTTAAAAGCCATGATGTAGCTGATGCCGATGACCGTGCCGGGGATGGCAAAGCTCATCATCAGCGCGAATTCGAACAGGCCGCGACCGACGAATTTCTGGCGCACGATCAGATAGGCCGTCAGCAGGCCGACGGCAGCCGTCAAGGGTGCGGAGATCAGGGCGATCTCCATCGTCGTCCAGAAGGAGTTCCAGGCAACGCCGGTCCAGGCAAGGCCGCCATCGTCGCGCAGGCCGATCGAGAAGGCCTTGACGTAATGTTCCACCGTCAGCGTGTTGTCGAGACCCCAGGTGCGGACAAAGCCGCCGAAGAGGATCATGACGTAGACGACGACGGTAAAGATCATCCAGGGGATGACGAGCGCATGGACGGTGATGGAGAGGCCGCGGGGCAGGGCGCTATGAGCGCCCGAATCTCCCTTGCCTGTCACCGTCGCAAAGCTCTTGCCCTGCAGCCACAGGCGTTGCGCGAGGAAGGCGCTGAGCGTGAAGACGAGCAGGATCATGGCAAGGACTGCCGCGCGCGACGGATCGTTCTGTGCGCCGACGACACTGAAGAAGATCTCCGTCGACAGAACCCCGTGGCTGCCGCCGAGAACCATCGGATTGCCGAAATCGGCCATGCTTTCGATGAAGCCGATCAGGAAGGCGTTTGCGAGGCCCGGTTTCATCAGCGGCAGGGACACCCGCCAGAAGGTGCGCCAGCGATTAGCGCGTAAAGTTTGAGAAGCCTCTTCCATCGACGGGCTGACGCCTTCGACCACGCCGATGAGGACAAGAAAGGAAATCGGCGTGAAGGAGAGAACCTGGGCGATCCAGATACCGGTCAGGCCATAGAGCCAGCGGCTAGGTTCCGTTCCGAAGATTGAGGCCGCGGCTTGTGTCACGACGCCGGCCCGTCCGAACAGCAGGGTCAGCGCGAGACCGACCACGAAGGGCGGCGTGATGATCGGCAGGATTGTGAGAAGCCTCAGTCCCTTCTTGAAGGGAAAGCGGGTGCGGGTGGCCACAAGGGCAAAGCAGAGCCCGAGCAAGGTCGACCCGCTTGCCGTCAGGATAGCAAGCCAAAGAGTGCGCCAGGCGACGCCGCAGCGGTCGCCGCCGACAATGCAGCTGAGGCTCCAGATCGACGGGTCCTGGATGTTCGTTGTGAAGCCGCTGGGATCGAAGGATCCGTCAAACGACTGGAAGGCTCCGACGAACATGCTGCCGACGGGATAGAAGACGAAGATGGCCACAAGGACGATCAGCATGGTAATGGCGCTGACGACGAAGGCATCGCCCTTCATCGCGCCGCGTTCGGCAAGGCCGAAGGAAAAGAACAGGACGAAGACGATACCAAGGATAATGGCGCCGGCACCCATCGCTGGCTGGCCGTCCGCCAGCGCACCGAAGATGGTCTCGCAGATCGACCAACTCCAGCCCGACGACGTGATCGCTAGTCCCTGCAGCGACAAAAAGGCAAAACCCAACGCACCGGCGAGCGCCATCACCGCACCGCGCGGCATCGGTTTGGAGATGAAGCGCGCGATGCCACCGAGCATAAGGAGCCCGGCGGCAATCGCGAGCCACCATCGACCGTAACTGACGATTTGCAAGATTCCCGGCGCTGTGGAGGGATCGCCGAGAAAGCCGCTCAGCCAGCCAAGGCCGAAGAAGCCGCCCTCTATGCGATACCATGGGAGTAGTATCAGGGCGGCAATGCCGAAGATCAGCGCAACATCCAGCCGGCGTTTGCTATTGGTCATGGTCGGATTCGCATCCCGTTCAGCAAAAATCAGAGATGAAGCAGGCCGGATGCACGAGGAGCCGGCCTGCGAGGGCAATCGAAAAAGCCGTCAGTTGGCCTTTGCGCCGATTTCCTTGTCCCATCGGGCAAGCAGGGCCTTACGGATCGTGGGATCGCCGTATTTCTTGAAGTCGTAGTCGATCAGTTTGATCTCCTCGAATTTCGGAGCCTCCTTCGGCACCTCGGCCGACTTGTTGGAGGGAAGCTGGTAGGACTTGGCATCCTTCATATGCGATTGTGCCTCGGCGCTGAGTGCCCAGTCGTACCACTTCTTGGCGTTGTCGAGATTTCTGGCGCCCTTGATGATCGACATGGAGCCGATCTCATAACCCGTGCCCTCGCACGGTGCGACCGCCTTGATGGGAAAGCCTTCGACGGTCTGTGCAACCGCGTCATGCATGAAAACGATGCCGATCGTCGATTCCCCGCGAGCTGCCGCCTTCACCGGCGCGGAGCCCGACTTGGTATATTGCGAGACATTGGCATTGAGCTTCGAAAGATAATCGAAGGCCTTGTCCTCGCCCATGATCTGCACGAGTGTCGCCAAAGTATTGTAGGACGTTCCCGACGAGTTCGGATTGGCAATCTGGATCTCGCCCTTGTAGGAGGGGTCAAGAAGGTCGGCCCAGCATTTAGGTTCCTTCAAGCCCTTCTTCTTCAAGATATCCGTGTTATAGCCCCAGCCAAGCGCTCCCGCATAAACGCCGACCGTGCGGAAATTGGCGCTTTCGGCCTGCTTCTTCGCCCAATCCTGAAGCTGGCCGAAAAGCGGTGATTTATATTCCAGCGTCAGGCCCTCGGCTGCTGCCTGCAAATGCGGGTCGCCGGTTCCCGCCCACCAGATGTCCGTCTTTGGATTGCGCGCCTCGGCGCGGATCTTGGCGTAGGTTTCGCCGGCCGAAAGTCGAACCATATTGACCTTGATATCGCTCTGCTTCTCGAAGAGCCCCTTCATCAGATCGCAGACTTCCGGATCCGCCGAGCAGATCACGTTCAGATCGCCCGCGGCATGCGCCGACCAGGCAATAAGCGAAATTCCCGCGGCAAGGGCTGCCGCGGCCATGTTGACCAATCGCATGATGTCCTCCTGCTTTGCGGCGCCTCCACGCCGAGCGCTTTTTGCAAGCGTGTGCAAATGCTGCATTGGTTATCTCACGCTGTCAACTACCGCTGTCATAAAAGTTTCATAAAGCCGTCGCGATCGATATATTGCACGCGATTGCAAACTGTGATGGAGTTTCGCTGGAAGAGGAGAGGTGACGTGTCGCAACGAGATTTTGTCAGTGCCGAGGAAGTGGCGCGGCGGGCAGGTGTTTCACGCTCGGCGGTTTCTCGCGCATTCACGCCAGGGGCGAGCGTTTCCGAGGCTACCCGGCAAAAGGTTCTGCGGGCGGCGGAGGAGCTTGGATATCAGGTCAATCATCTCGCCCGCGGGCTGATGCGCAATGAAAGCGGCATTGTCTGTCTGATTGTCTCGGAGGTGGCGACACCTTATCGGTCTGCATTGCTGCGCGAGCTGACACAGCAGCTGCAGATCGTCGGCAAGGTCGCCATGCTCGTCAATACCGACCGCTCCGATGGCAGCGTCGATCGCGCGCTTCAGCAGGCGATCCGATATAGGGCGGATGCATCGATCATTCTCTCAGGCCTGCCCGACAAGTCGATCACGCAGCTCTGCCTGAGAAGCGGCCAGCGTCTCGTTCTGATCAACAGAGACGACGATCAACCGGGACCCTTGCGGATCAATCTCGACGATCGCGAGGCGGCAGGGCGCGTTGTGACCGCGTTCGTTCGCGCCGGCTGCACCAGGCTGGCTTTCGCGAACTCGGAAGCCGGCACGCCGAGTTTGATGGCGCGTGAGGCCGGTTTCATCGCGGCGGCGAAGGCCCATGGACTTGATGTGATCGTCGAACGATATGGCTGGACCGGCTACGAGGCTGGCAAGGTCGTCGCGCAGCGGCTGCTGACCCGAAGCGAACGACCGGACGCGGTGTTTTGTGCAACCGATCTGCTGGCCTGCGGCCTCATGGACGCGGCGCGGCACCAGTTTTCGCTTTCGATCCCGGATCAGCTCTGCGTCATTGGCTTCGACGATATTGAGCAGGCCTCATGGTCGTCCTATGATTTGACGACCTTTGCTCAGCCCGTGGCGGCAATCGCACGACAGGCTGTGACATGGCTGGGCGAGAGCCGGTCATCGGACAGGCTCGAGGGCCATTCCGTAACATTGCACGCCGAACTGGCGTGGCGAGGCTCGGTTAGAGGAGGATAGGGCGCTGGATAGGCTGATAAGTTGAATGACATGACATCAAAAAAAGACAGCGGCAAGCCAACATCCCCCAAATCAAAGCACCTGCTGCAACAGCTGGCACGCACGCCGGAACAGCTGTTTTCCAGTGCGTTTCGAAACCAATATGGCGCGCTTTGTTTTCGCTACAAGGAGAGCGGTGACGAGATCGAAGTTCTGGTGATTACCTCGCGTGAAAGCGGGCGCTGGATCGTGCCGAAAGGCTGGCCGATGAAAGGCAAGGAGCCTCACGAGGCAGCCGCCATCGAAGCATGGGAGGAAGCTGGTGTCCGCGGCAAGGTGAGAAGGGCGCCGATCGGGCGATATACCTATCTGAAGGAACTTGACGACGGCAAAGTCGTGCCATGCGTCGTTGACCTGTTTCAAGTGGAAGTGAAAGAGATCCGGAATGAGTTCAAGGAGCGAGGCCAGCGTCGGATCGATTGGGTCAGCCTCGACGAGGCGGCTAGACGAGTACGTGAAATTGAGCTCAAATCTCTGCTCATCAATTTTAGGCCTCAGCGAAAATAAACGTTGGAAATCAGAAGCTTCAGAATCACAGGCCCTGGCCCACATCTGATCACCCAACATCTGATCACATAGACGTCGGACTGTTCTCGCCCGCAACCAACCTGAACAACTTCTATAGTTCGGGTTCGCGGACACTGCCTCTGCCTCCGCGGCGTGCCTGCCGATCTACAGTCACCTCAATCACTTCATTCTCAGTCTTGGATTGTTTCTCTGGACTGTCTCTCAAGCGTTTCGATGAAATCCGCCAACGGATGAATCGATGGGGTTACTGCCAAAAGAGGTTCAAGAGCGGCAGCGACTGCCCGGCAATTGTCTGCGGAAAGAGACCGAAGGTTCGATGAAACCTTGTTATAGGCGGGTGTCCCACGCGAAGCGAAGGAGCGATTGATGACGAATTGTTCCAATTCTCCATCAACTCGTTCCACAAACAATGCCAGTGATCCTCCATCGGCAGCAGCAGCGCTGTCAGAGACCGCTTTGAACATATTATCCTCCATCCGGTGACTGTCACTGCAAGATATCCCATCGATACTTTGGAACCAAATGTGCAAGGCACGCGCGCTGGATTGCTGTCGAGCAGATCATTGCCAGCGGCATTGCGGAACGAGGACGGCAAAAAACTATCCATGAGCACCTCAGCCGATGGAGACGTCGCGCCGATCACGGTATCGCGTGCCCTCCGCAATCCCGAGCAAGTGAGCGCGGAGAAACGCGAGCGCATCCTTCGGGCGGTGAAGCAGACCGGCTATCGCGTCAATCCGTTTGCCCGTGCGCTGAAAAGCGGGCGATCCAATGTTGTGCTCGCTTTTGCATCGAACATGTTCAGTGAGCAGTTCGCGGTTGCCTTGCATTCTTGCGCGGAAGTCCTGGAGGCCGCCGGCTACCTGTTTCTTGTCGGCCAAACCTCCTATTCCTACGAACGCGAAACGGCTGCCATCCGCTCGCTGCAAGCGCTGAAACCCGCTGCCGTGATGTTTACCGGGCTCACCGAGCTCCAAGCAAACCGCGAGCTCCTCCGTGGTCTCGACATCCCGATCATGGAGACATGGGCGCTGCCCCGGGATCCGATCGATATGCTGGTCGGCTTCTCGAATACCGAGGCCGGCAAGCTCGCAGCGGCAACGCTTGCCAAACGAGGGCACAAGAAAGTCGCCTATGTCGGCCGCAAGGGCGGCCGTGGCGCATTGCGCCTGAAGGGCTTTCGGGAGGGCTGTCGGGAAATGGAACTTGATGTGGTCGGGGAACTGCTGGTCGACGACGTCATTGGTCCTTCGGATGGTCGCCGGTGCCTATCGGAACTTCTCGAAAGAGGCACGGCCGCAGAAGCATTATTCTGCGGAAATGACCTTCTGGCGCTCGGCTGCATCATGGAGGCGCGCCGGCGCCGTATTTCCGTTCCTGAAAGCCTTGCGGTCATCGGTTTCGGGGACAGTGATATTGCTGCTGAGATTCCGCCCGGTCTAACGACAATTGGTATCGACAGTGCGGCTCTCGGGCGCTGCGCGGGTGAAATGTTGCTGGCCAGGCTCTCGGGTCAAAAGATGGAGGAACGCATACGGTGCCTCCCCTTGAACTTAATCTCTCGTGGCAGCCTTTGATGCGGTTTAGTGAATTCCATGACAAGGCACTCCCTTCGTCGTGGGCGGCTCGATTTGGCGACCTCAAGCTCGATAATGATATGTTGTTATGAACTCGGCGGCTTGTATACCGGAACCGATAAACGCTAGGTACGCCGAGACAAGAAAGGCAGGTTCAAGGAAAGCGCCGACGTCTCACGGTCGCTCTCTGCCGATGCTCGCCATGATGCAAAACATGAGGCGAAGCTTGGGCAGGGCGACAAGGGTGATCGCAATCCTCGTCGTCCAACTCTTCATGTGGGCAGCGGCGATCTTCCGCTCAAATCGAGTTGCGCGATCAGCTTTGTTCCGGAGGGATAATATTCTACTGAAGCTCGTCTAGGAGGGCGGCGATGTCGTCATAGGCTTAATTGACCGCCAAGAGCCCTTCTCCCTGCTCCTTCAGCATCGAATCCTGGACGGCGCGATATAATAGGTTTCGGATCTTCCAAAGCCGCGTTTCAACCGCCGGGCTGCATCTTAGATCGTTCATTTGGCTCTTCTTACCTCCACTAGGCCTTGGGCGCGACGCGTTGTTGATAAGCCAAAACAAGTGACGGCTGGCCTTCGCGAGATCGCTTTCACCTTTGGCGTCTGTCGCTTGCACCACCCTAAAACTACCAGATGCGCCCGCGATCTGTGGAGTCGACACACCTCTCAGGGAACCAGAGCAAGCCCAAGTTCCGGCGTTCAGTCAAAGCAGGCTGGCGCTGATCTGCTCGCGCCGCCAGCTGGCGCGAGCATTCGTTTTTATGCTAACGAGATTCCGTTGGGCCAAGGTTATCGTACCAGCTCCGCTTCAGCTGCAAGTCCGTTCTAGCGTTTCCGAGATCGCCCCACGGACGATCACTCATGTCCGTCAGACCTTGGCGGTTGCTCCTCCTTCTCGCAGCATCAGGAACTTCTGCGTGACGGCGGCCAGATTGTCGTTAAGCCACTTTGCCATGGTCTCTTCTTCGGCGAGATTGGACTGCAGAGCTGTGGTGGCGGCGCTAAAGCCGCCAGCATCGGCGACAGTCAACAAGGACTTATAGGCGGCGATTTCGAAATTTTCGAATGCAAAGTTGGCGAAGGAATTTTTGAGGATCTCGTCTCCCGCCATGGTATGGCCCATGGCCGCCATCGCGCCGGTAAACGACAAGGCCATATCCTTCAAGGTCGAATGATCTTCGTCCAGCCCCTCGAGTACTTCCTCGATGCGTCTGATCTGGCCTTCGGTTTCTCGAATATGCTGCTCGAGTTTCGCTGCCACTTCGGGATAGTTTTCGATGCGTGATAACTGCGGCTTCATAATGCTCAAAGCCTGATTTTCCATCGCGTGGGCATTTCTGAGTCCCACAATAAAGACGTCGCGGATTTCGTTGTCTGCCATGATGTCCTCCATTGGTTAGCAGCTTCGAACCAGGAAATGCCGACATTGTTCCTGCAGGAGACTGATCGGCGGAGGACAGTTCAAGGTACGCCTCACGCGCGTGACAGCGTTCAGACCTCAACGCCGCGAAAGATGCTTGAGGCACGACGTGTGTGCGTCGTGGACGACCGCGCCAGCATCCCTGTCCGAGTCTGCGGCGAGCCAGACCATTAATTCGAAAGCGCCCGGAACATTCCTTCATGCGGTCAGTTAGTTGCGATCACCGAGGAGGGTGTCGCATGTACCACCATGTCAAGAAGCTTATGTATACAGTCCGGGTCGACGAGCCTGACCCGAAATTCGGCAACATGTTGCTTGAGCAATTCGGCGGCGCAAACGGCGAACTCGCCGCGGCAATGCAATATTCCATTCAAGGTCTGAACTGTGAGGATCCTGGTCGGAAAGACCTCCTCATGGATATTGGAACCGAGGAGCTCAGTCATCTTGAGATCGTTGGTACTCTGGCCCGAATGCATTTGAAACCTCTGAAGTCGGTCAGAGAAGAAGCCGAGACCGACCCGCTGATCGCAATTGCCGGCGGCGGCGGGGTAAATCTCTTCAATTCGATGGGAAACCCGTGGACTGCCGATTATCTCAAGATCACCGGAGAATTGGATGTTGATCTGCGCAGCAATATTGCAGCGGAGGCGCGGGCAAAGATTGTCTACGAGCGTCTGATCGATTTTTGCCGCGACCCGGGAACCAAGGATGCGCTGCAATTCCTGATGACAAGAGAAATCACCCATATGCGTGCGTTCTCTCTAGCCCTTGAGAGCATGGGAAAGCCGCCGCTCAGCGTCGGGAAAATCGCGCCGACTGCCGGTCTTGTCGATCAGTTTTTCAATGACTCGACGGGAGAAGGCGATCTCGGGGAAGTGGATACGCGAGGCCCATGGAACGAGGGCGGAGATTGGGAGTTTGTCGAGACCCCAGCCTTCCAGAACATCAGGAATACTGAGAGCGACGGTCCAGCTATCAAAGCGCGCAGCGCTCTTTCTGAAGGATCGGAAGCGATTCAGGACGTGCTCGTCGATGAGTTGCGCGACCTCCTGCATGCTGAAAAGCAACTTTTGAAAGCCTTACCGAAGATGCAGAAAGCTGCTCGCAGTTCGCAGCTGCGAACGCTTCTCGAGCAGCACCTCGCGGAAACGGAGACGCAGGTCGATCGCTTGATCGAATGTCTCCGTCTTCTCGATTCGACTGCACGCGCCAAACCCTGCAAGGGAATGGCCGGTCTGGTCGAAGAAGGTGAGGAGGTGATGGCAGAAGGTAAGAAGAAAGAAGACGCCCCTGCGGATCTGGCCTTGATCGGTGCCGCGTTGCGCGTCGAGCACTACGAAATCGCGGCCTATACGACCGCACGGAATCTCGCCCTGCAACTTGGTCAGCCCGCAGTTGCACAGTTGCTCACGCTGTCTCTTGGCGAGGAGCAGAATGCCGGTCAACTGTTGGATCAAGTCGCCCAGCCGCTGATGTCCGCCGCAAGGATGCCGCGCAGTGTCATTTGAGGAGAGAATGTGGAACCGCCGAGGAACTGTTCTTTCGCTTCGGCCCCTTATCGATAGAACTTGATTTGCTGATGACAGCCAAGCGTCGCAAGTTCGACTGGTGGCCTTCGATCCGTTGCCAATCGAGCGCGAAAACACTCACATTGCCGTCCAAGCCCTGGAAATGTGCATCAAATATCTAGGAGAAAGATCAATGGATGATAATGAAGCGAAGCGTCGCGAGCGAGCTTATCGGGTCTGGGAGGAAGAAGGGCGGCCGGAAGAAGGTGGTCTCGATCATTGGCGGCGAGCCGAAGAGCGGCACGTGGAGACGGAGTATGATGCGCCCCGGGTTTCCGAAGGCAAAGGGAAGCGAACGAAGTCTGCGTCTTATTCGTGAGTAACGCTTTTGCAAGCCGGAGAGGGAGCAAATCTCTGTCATCGGCCATGAGGGCCGCGGCTTTTGAATCTTTTACAAAACCAGGTGAGGAAAACGCGATGGCTCCCGCTGAAGCAACCTGGAGTGGCGGATGCCTCTGCGGCAGCCGCCGATACGGTTTCCGACGGGCGCCTCGCTATGCCGGATACTGTCATTGCACAATGTGTCGCCGGGCAACCGGCGGCCCGTTTGCGGTGCTGGTGCAGGTGGACCTTGCCGATATCGAATGGACCACGCCACCGGCGGTGTATCGCTCGTCACCGATTGCTGAACGCGGCTTTTGCCCCATCTGTGGATCACCGCTTTTCCTGCATTATTTCGATGACGACGTCCTACGCATAACAGCAGGCACTCTCGATGATCCGGATCGTATCGCGCCGGCGGGACACTATGGAGTCGAAAGTAGACTGAGGTGGGCAATGTGTGGCGACGGCCTGCCTGAAGAGGAAACGCGCGAGCGCTTTTAGCCAATCTATTACGAAGTGAAGCGAAAGCATCTTTGTCGAGAGGTTTTGAAGCATCATGGTTGAGACCGTCCGTGTGTTCGCCTTCGGAACTTTGAAGAAGGGGTTTGTGCTACATCAGCGAGGCTTGGCAGATGCGCATTATTGTGGCCGCGCTCAGACGAAAAAGGCTTATCCAATGGTGATCGCGGGTCAGTGGTTTGCGCCCATGATGTTTGATGAACCTGGAACCGGATCGATCGTCAGCGGCGAACTCTACCAACTGAGCGGGGAAATGTTAGGCAAACTCGATCGGCTCGAGTCCGTCGGCCAGCCTGGCCATTTTCGCAAATGGATCGAACTTGAAACTGCTAGCGGCAATCTTGCTGAGGCTTTTGCCTATTTCAAGGCTCGCAGATTGGCGGTGCCGATACATACTGGCTATCTCTCCACTTATGACGACCATCGCTTCGTTCCACCAGAACGACGAAGCTGAGCGAGAGATGTTTATTTCGAAAATATGGGCGCGCCAAAGGGAAACTGCGATGATTTGCAGAGCTGCGGCATTTCTGGCCGTCGCATCGTGGGTACGCCGTGCTTTCGTATCAGCTCATACCGTTCATTTGCGGAAGGAAGACCTTGTCTCGCTGCACTTGGCCTCGCTTGGCCGCACATTGCCGAACTGCAGACATTTGACCGTACGGGTCACACCCGCACGCTTGCCACCAACGAAACGCCAAACTGGAAAGCAGCAATCTATGCATAAGAGACAGTTCATCGCCATTCTCGCCGCCGCGGGCAGCCCCCCTCAGCCTGACCCTACCGTTTCAGCGGCCCGCGCCGACACACTCTCAGACATTACGTCCAGTAAGACAGTCCGTATAGCGATTCCACAAGACTTTCCGCCGTTCGGCTCTGTCGGTATCGACATGAAGCCCCAGGGCTACGACATCGGCATGGCGGCACTCATCGCGAAGAAACTCGGTGCGAACCTTGAGATGGTACCGTAACTTCCGCCAATCGCGTACCATATCTGCGGACGAAAAAGGTGTCAGCCTTGATGACGAAATCTATCTTCGCTATTCGCGATCAGCACCATTGCCGAAAACCGCCGCCGCTCCATTGAGGCCGATATCCGCGAGATCGGCGGAGAAGAACGCTCTCGGTAACAGCAGGAGTGCCATTCGCGGCAGCGATCTTGCCAGCAGATGCGACCTTCCGGTTCTCTTCCAAGCCGACGTGCAACACTCGCAGCATCGTTCTCCGCGCAAAATAGTATGCCCTAGTAACGGATCTCGAAAGATCAGTCTGCGGACAGATATCCCGTTTCTCGCAGAATGCGTTCTGTTGCCCGTTCGAAGGCGAATATCTTGGCATCGACTATGTCCGCTCTGAACCCGATGAACAGCCTTCCGTTCTCGATATCCGGCGTGCAGGAGAGGGGTTGGACCGTTCCAGCCGCCACATAGCGCTTGGCCATGGACGCCGGCAGAATGCCGGCGCCGAGGGCCGCAGCAACGAGCTCGCCAATGACCGCAACACTATTGCAAATGATTATGCGCTCCGGTTTCAAGCCTTCGAGTGCAAACCAATGCGTCACCTGCCGGTACATCGCGGATGGGGGCGGGTTCGAAATGATTGGTCTATCGGCCAGTACTTTCGGTGTGATCTCGCCCGGTAGGTGCCATGTGCGGGGCGCAACCCATTGCGTCGGCTGAGGGCCGAGTGGTCGCAATTCGAGCTTCTCGTCCCCCAGCGGATTCAGCAGGACGGCGACATCCAATCGATTGTCGATCAACATCCCCTCAAGAAGGGTGCTGGTTGTGACCGTCCACTCAGGCTCCAGTGCCGGGTGATCGTCGGACAATCCGGCAAGCAACGGCGCAAGGCAGGTGACGGCGAAACCTTCCGCAAGCCCCACGCGCAGTTGGCCGACAACCTTCGGATCGAACTCCCGCTCCTTGATGCCACGCATCTCGGCCATGATTGCTGTCGCGCGTGGTAACAGATCGCGCCCCTGCGCCGTGATTTCCAGTCCGCGGCTTCCCCTGTGAAACAAGTCGCTCGCGAGCGTCGTGCTCAGCTCCTTGAGTCTTAGCGAAACCGTTGGTTGGGCAAGGTGAAGCTGGTCCGCCGCTTTCCGGACTGAACCTAGCTGAGCTGTCCAATAGAAGGCCTCGATCTGGGCAAAGGTGATCCGCATTATTTAAAAAACCTATATCGAAAGCTCAGAAGAACAAATTTGCTCAGGAAAATCAATAACCCTATAAAAGTATCTCAACGGCATGTGAACGGCCGATGGGGAGGGAACAAGATCATGACTGAACGTTCGGGTATTATACTCAAGGTAAGGAGGAGGATCATTCCGATCCTGCTGTTGTGCTATTTTGCGGCCTTTCTCGACCGCGTGAATATCGGCTTTGCGGCGCTGACCATGAACGCTGATCTCGGCTTCAGCGCATCCGCGTTCGGCTTTGGTGCGGGAATATTCTTCCTCGGTTATGTTCTATGCGAGCTGCCGAGCAACCTCATGCTTGCAAAGGTCGGGGCGCGGCTTTGGATTGCGCGCATATTGATCACATGGGGCGTTCTTTCGGCGCTCACCGCATTCGTCTGGTCGCCCGCCAGCTTCTATGTGGTCCGTGTGCTTCTGGGTGCCGCGGAAGCGGGCTTCTTTCCGGGCATCATCTTCTACATTACGCTTTGGTTTCCGAGAGCATATCGTGGCTCGACCTTCGCCCTCTTCAATGTCGCCGTTCCCTTGGCGTCGGTGATCGGTGCGCCGCTATCCGGATTGATTTTGCAGGGGTTCGACGGCGTGGCAGGCCTGCATGGCTGGCAGTGGATGTTCCTCATCGAGGGATTGCCCGCATTCATCATGGGCTTTGTCGTCCTCTTTGCCTTGCCGGAATCACCTGAAACGGCGCAGTTCCTCACCCATGATGAACGGGGCTGGCTTGTCGACACCCTGCGAAGCGATCGGCAGATGCAGGAAGCGTCCGGACGTTTTTCCGCTGTGCAGGCACTCGTCGATCCCAAGGTATTGTTGATGTGTCTGATTGCCGTTGGGCTGGTTATGGGCACAACCGGCATTGCCATCTGGATGCCACAGTTCATCAAGCAATTCGGCCTGTCCAATCTGCAAACCAGTTTTGTTGCTGCTATTCCATCTGCCTTCATGGCAGTTGCAATGATCGTGGTGGGCCGGAGTTCGGATCGCAGGCGTGAGCGCGTCTGGCATACGGCAGGGCCATTTATCGTGAGCGCTCTCGGATTTCTGATCGCTGCCTTCTCGAGTAGTCCGATTGTTTCGGTGGTGGGCCTGACCCTGGGGGCGGCCGGAATTGGCGGCGCGTCGCCGACCATCTGGACATTCCCGTCGACGCTGTTGACGGGCACGGCTGCCGCTGCCGGGATCGCCCTTATCAATTCGGTCGGCAGTACCGGCGGTTTCTTTGGGCCCTCGATTATCGGTTGGGTTCGCG
This sequence comes from Rhizobium sp. 11515TR, assembly GCF_002277895.1. Taxonomy (NCBI): domain Bacteria; kingdom Pseudomonadati; phylum Pseudomonadota; class Alphaproteobacteria; order Hyphomicrobiales; family Rhizobiaceae; genus Rhizobium; species Rhizobium sp. 11515TR. Next base: position 75,432 of record NZ_CP023000.1, read on the forward strand.
ATGCGACGGGCGGCTTCCAGGGGGCGCTCGTATTCCTGGCAATCGTCATGGCGGTCACCGCCAGTCTCATCCTCATTCTCGGCAGAAGCATGCGAGAGCTCCTTTCCCCGCTCGGTCGGGGCGAGGCTCCGACAAAGGCATAATTATGAAGATCGACGAAATACGCCTCTATCATTTGGTCGCCATGTTGCCGGAGCCAATCGGCAACGCGCTGGTCTCCTTTCCGAAGCGGGAAACTTTGCTGGTGGAAGTCGTGGCCGGTGACCTGACGGGCTGGGGGGAGGCGTGGCTCTCACCCAGGACTGCGGCTGCCGCCATCGAGTTTCAGCTGGCGGCGCGAATACTCGGGCAGGATCCCTCCCATATATTGTCCGCGTGGCGGAATTTGCGCCAAGCCGTCGAAGGAGAAACCGCCGCACCTGCCATCGCCGCCCTGGATATGGCGCTGCACGATCTGACTGCGCGCGCCTACAAGGTTCCCGTGTCCACGCTCATTGGCGGCGCCAGGCGACAACGGGTGACGGCTTATGCAAGCGGGCCTTTTTTCAAACCCGGCGGACATCCTTACCGCGACTTTGAACGGGAGATCGATGGATATCTGAAAGCGGGCTTTCGGGCCGTCAAGCTGAGAAGCGGGTACACCGTCGAAGACGATGCCGAGGCGGTCCTTGCCGCTCGACGGCAAATCGGCACCGATCGCGATCTGATGGTCGACTTCAACCAATCCTGCTCGGCACGGCGTGCCATGCGAACCGCCGATCTCGTGAAAGATGCCGATCTTCTCTGGATCGAAGAGCCGACAAAGCCGACGGATGTCGCTGGTTATCGCGCTTTTGCTGCTCAGGCTGCCCCCGCACTTGCCGGCGGAGAGACATTCACCAATGCATCGGTGTTCCTCCCGTTCCTAGCGGGCGGATGCCTGGATATCCTGCAGCCCGATATCGCGATCTGCGGTGGCTTGACCGGAGTTTCGCAGGTAAGCGTGCTGGCCGACCTGTATGATCGGCCGCTCATACCGCACGTCTGGGGAAGTATCGTCAATTTTCATGCCGCCCTGCACTTTGTATCGACGCTGCCGGAACATAGAGGCGGCGGGCAAGCGCATTTTCCCTATCTGGAATTCGATGTCGGTCCCAATCCCTTGCTTGAGCTGGAGCAGAGACCTGTCCTGAATGCGGATGGAACGATCAGCGTGCCGGACCTGCCGGGCCTCGGCCTGAACCTGAAGGCCGAAGACTTGCAACCCTATACCGCCGAATTCCGAAGGATCGGCTGACGGTGCATCCCATATCCAGTGTACTTCAACGCATGATACTGGAAACGGCCTGGTCAAAGGATAAAAGACAATCAGCGATAGAAGTGGAGATATGTCGTGAACCTGAACCGCGGCGTGAAGATCTACGACAATGATTGGTTCTTGCGGCATGGCCTCAGTGCCGAACAGACTGCCGATCTGCTCGCCTCGTAGGGCATTACTTATGTGATCGCCCAGAGCAAGCTGCTGCCGATGCCCAATTTGGCAGTGACCAGCATGTCGGCATTCCACCTGACAGGCAAGACAATCTCGATCACAAGGTTGGCCTTCTGAGCAAGGCGTTGGACACCGATCGGTGCTCATCGGCTTCTTCAAGTCCGCGCAGCCGTCATGGGCGGCTGTCTCAAACACGCAAAGCTGTGAGCTCGCAGCCCAACTCCCAGCTTTTCCCGCTTTTGTCCGGGAGGCATAATGGGAAAAGTGTCGCGGCGCCTGATTGCGCCGCGACCGCTCACGTCTTAGCGCGGCATGATGCCCGGTTGATCGGCGGGAAACTTTGCAATGTCGGCAAGACTGACATTCAGATGTTGTGTGACGAGCGCCGGCGGCGTATGGGCAAGCCAGGACGACAGGCCGATTTCCTGATATTCCGGCACTTTGAAGACGGCGACAAATTGCAGATCCGTCTTGCCGGTGTTCTCGATCACGTGGCCCTGGCTCTTCTTGACGTAGCCGACATCACCCGGCCGGAAATCGGCGGTCTGGCTGCGCGGACCGGCATCGAAAACCGTCATGCGCCCTTCGCCCTTGATCCAATATTGCCATTCGTCGGCATTCGGATGCCAATGCATTTCGCGCACGCCGCCGGGCTTGATCGTCTCGATGGCAGCGGCGATCGTCTTGGAGACTTTGAAGACACTGCTGTCGGCGAGCTGGAGAATGCCGGAAGCGTTCTGCTTCACCGGAGCTGAAGCGGTCAGCTTGTAGGTGAAGGGATAGGGCGGCAGGCCGCCCGAGGCAACGGCATCCTGATCGGCGGAAAGCGGGCCGGGTTCCTTGCCCTGGAAGATCCACAGATCCTGCAGCGGGATGTTCTTGAACGTGTCTTGCGGGACGCCGAAGTTCTTGGCAAGCAATTCCGGCGGCGTGTGCGCAAACCAGTCCGTCACCAGCAGCGTGTTGTATTCGGATTGATCCCCCTGGTCGAAGACGATCACGAATTCGCAGCCGTCAGGACCGAGCCCCTGCAATGAGTGCGGAAAGCCGGCAGGGAAATACCAGAGGTCGCCCACTCCCACATCCTGCACATAGGCGCGGCCTTGTGCGTCGAGAACGGTGATGCGGCAGCTTCCGTTGGTCATGATCGCCCATTCGGCCGCGCGGTGCCAATGCAGTTCCCGAACGCCGCCTGGGCCAAGACGCATGTTGACGCCCGACACGGCTTCCGAGATGGCGAAATCGGCCTTGGTGAGCTGACGCGCCCATCCGCCGTTCTGGATACGCTTGGCGGCATTGTTGAACGATCCCCAGAAGAGCTGCATGTCGCCGATATCGGTTGCCGGAGGGCTCTGGAACGAGGGAAACTGCTCGTCGAGCACCGTGTTCTTCGGACCGGGATCCGAAAGGCTAGCCGGATTTGCATTGATCGCGCCCTCGGCCGGCTGATCGGGATTGCCGAAAGTGGCCGCCTGGGCGGCACCGGCCGCAAGCGCCGCGCCCCCCATAGCTCCGAGGGCAAGAACCGAGCGTCTCGATAGAGATTCCATGCTATTACTCCCTTGACGTGAATGGATGGTGATATTCCGCCGAGGCTTGAGCTATCGCTTCGAAGGGCGAGTGCCTGACGGCTGCTAGAGCGTCATTTGCCGACCGCGTAGACGCCAATGCAAATACGAGGGATCGCCACTGCGACCCGGGGCGAACGGCGCATCGGAGCAATGGTGTTTTCGAGATTGATCGAAGTCGAGTCGGTGACACCCTTCCCAAGAAGGACCAAGACGGCATGCTTCGCTTCAAGTCCGGACATCGTCTCCTCCTGTCGACGAATATGATCACAGGAGGCTACAACCGCAGGGGCAACAGCACATCTATACCTAGGTCTAGCTAGGTCTCGCAAAAGGTATATGCCTGTCAGCGAATACAAGATATCGACGCGCTGGTCAGCCTCCGCGCTAGCCCGGTGACGCGTCGACACGATCAGCAGATGGATGATTGCGGCACTAGGCAGCAAAGACCACCAAAAGCGCCTTACGCCCCTGAATCAAAGCAGAATTTCAGGCCAGTATCCCATGAATGCCGCTGACATTGATTGGGTTAGTGACAACGTGGCCAGGGAGCCGACATCGGCGGAGCGGCAATGCGATTGCGGAGAGTGACGCTTTTCAGAGTAGAGGGTGTGAATACTTCGGACATGCTGCCTCTGGTTGGGAAATTCGATGCACGGCTTTGGGCTGGCCTAAGCCCCCCTGGTTCCACGCCCCTTTTCATCGGGTGCAGGTGTTCGCGATTCCTGGCCCGGCATCTGTTCCGCCTCGTCAAGAATCCATTCGCGAAAGGCGACGACACGGGGATCAGAAGCCGTTTCCTGCGGATACACGAGGAAATAGGCGAGTTCGGACGGGATCGGGATGCCAAGATCGAAAAGCCGGACAAGCCGCCCCTCGGCCAGATCGTTTGCGACAGTGGTCAGGTCCACAAGTGCCACAGCATCCCCACTGATCGCGGCTTGAAGCATTTCCGATGACGTGGCGAGCGCAACCGTACGACTGTCGTCGAAGGCGTCGATACCGGCAGCCGCCATCCACGTCGACCAGTTCGGCCACGCGACACCCTGTCGCTCCCATTCGATATGGACCAAGGTGTGATCAAGCAGATCACTCGGCGTTTGAATAGGCCTCTCGGACGCGAGTAGCCGAGGACTGCATACGGGCACGACAACGTCATCAAACAATCGATCAGCGCAAAGGCCGGGATAGTTTCCCGTGCCAAAGCGAATGCCGATATCGATGTCGTCCAGCTCGAAGTCGCGCACCTCGGGGGAGATATCAAAGCGCAGGTCGATTTCCGGCCAAGCGCCACGGAAGCGTTTCAGCCGCTGCATCAGCCATTTGACGGCAAAGTCCGGATCGACGGTGATTTTCAGGTGGCGGGAGCCGCGCTCGGTCCTGCGGGCCTGCGCGACGGCACGCTTCATGAGTTCGAGCGCGTCACCGGATGCGCGGCAAAGGATCAATCCCGCCTCCGTCATGCGGATCGAGCGATTGGTGCGCTTGAAAAGCGAAAAGCCGAGCTGGTCCTCGATTTCCTTGATCTGGTAGCTGACCGCCGCCGGGGTCAGGCCAAGTTCGTCGGCCGCTCGACTGAAGTTCAGATGTCGCCCCGCGGCATCAAGCGCTCTCAGCGCCCGCATTCCAGGAATTATGCTCATTTTTGCTTCAAAGAAAATTTGAAATTCTGAACAAGAATACTCGTTTCCCTGCTCGCACTCAATATGGGAGTATGTCAATTATTCGAGAGATATCAGGTCGCCGCGATAACGGTAAGGAATATACCCCATGAGCTCGACCAAAATTACCCTCAATTTTTTTATTTCAAAAATGCACGATCTGGTGCGTCGATTGAACGATGAAACGCGCCGCCGGCGGACACTGCATTATCTCAAGCGATACCTGCGTCGTCTTCCTGAGCAACGTCTACGGGACATAGGCATCAACCCGGAGAACATTCCTCAACTGACGAAATGTGAATTCGAGTTTTGAAACCAGGCCCCAACGGGCTTCTGGGAAGAAAGCCCCGACATCTGGGCCTTCATTTCCACATGCCTGCAATGGGCCGAAAGCAATCACGGGTTCGCACGAATATCCAGCAAAATCGCCGCTTTCCCCTCGGACGATGACCGATTGGCCTTCTGAGAGCGTTTCCCTGTTCAGGCCCCGTCAGCGCAGATGCCTGGTAGTCGGGCTCGTAGCTCAGGATGACGCGGTCCAGCGCTCTCATCAGTTCTTGAATGTCGCCCCGCTCCCTCTCAAGCTGCTGCAGCCCGTCAGTAAAGGCGGCTCGTTTCTGCTTCAACTCGTACGCTACATTCATTCGGCGCTTCGTTTTCACCGGAGCCAAGGTAGCCGCAACACCATTTCAGGTCCGGTGGCTTTTGCTACCTAATGCCGGATGATTGCGAGGGACCGGATCAGTCCGAAGAGGGCAAGTCGCCTTTCGATTGCTTCCCGGCCGTCAATGGCCCAGTGCGGACTCGAGGCACCCGATGAGCCTTTCGACATCGACCGGCTTGCCGAGGACTGCGACGGCGCCGCCGTTCATGGCTCTTTTTCGTGTCCGCTCATCCTTGTAGGAGGTGACGAAGATCATGGGCGGCCGGTCTGAACGCCTGTTCAATTCAGCCTGCAGCTCGATTCCGCTAAGGCCGGACATCTTCACATCGACGAGCATGCAGTCGATTGCCGAACGTGGTTCGAAGGCGAGAAACTCCTCGGCGGACGCGAACAGGCGGCTGTCGTAACCACATGATTTGACCAGGTCATCCATCGCTTCTCGGATGGTGTCGTCGTCGTCGACGATGGCTATGGTAGGTATCGGCGGCAACGAAGCGACCCTTTCTGACTGCATTCCGGCGATCATGATGAGCTTTATGCGCCCAAGCTTGCCTGAATGATATCATACTAAGAGACAGGTGGTCGTATGCTTTCGCCCAGGATTTCGGCTTTCCTGACGAGCTCGGCGACCGAGCGAACTTCCATCTTCCGCATGACATTGCCGCGGTGCAGTTTAACTGTGACCTCGCTAATGCCAAGCTCATGGGCGATCTGCTTGTTCATTAGCCCCGTGACCACAGCCTTCATGACCTCGCGTTCGCGTGGCGTCAGATGTTCCGCAAGCAAGGCGATGGCTTCGCTCTGCGCATGTTGGCGCCGGCGTGCGGCGTCGCGTTCCATCGCTGCCGCAACCGCATCCAAGATGTCCTGATCCTTGAAAGGCTTGGTCAGGAAATCGACGGCGCCGGCCTTCATCGCCCGCACACTCATCGGTATGTCTCCGAATCCGGTCATGAACACGATGGGCATCTTGCTGCCAAGGCGCTCCAGCTGCGTTTGAAAATCCAATCCGCTGAGGCCAGGTAGCCGGACATCAAGAACAATGCAGCCGGGGCGATTGAAGCTGGCCACTTCCATGAGCGCTGTCGCGCTCTCAAACGCCTGCGCATCGAACTTCATCGATCGGAAAAGATCCACAAGGGCTTCTCGCATCGACAGATCGTCATCGACGATAAAGACCACGGGTTCGGACGGTTCCCTTTGTAGCTTGCGCTGGTCAGGCATGTTCCGTCTCCGGCCTCATCGGCAGGCGCATTTCGAAGACGGCACCGCCTTCAGGATGATTGGCTCCATCAAGGCTTCCGCCGCGCGCCTCCAGCGTGCTGCGGCAAATCGAAAGGCCCATACCCATGCCGGTCGCCTTGGTGGTGAAGAATGGTGCGAAGAGTTTGCTCTTCACATCGTCGCCGATCCCAGGCCCGGAATCGCGCACGCTAATGCAGACATGCTCGGTGTCTGGCCGAGCCACAGTTATCCTGACGCTCGGTTTGGGGCATCCGGCTTCATCCATCGCCTGAATGGCATTCGTGATGAGATTGATCAATACCTGCTGCAATTCGATTTTCACCGTCACTACGGCGGGGATATGAGGGCTGCAGTCGACAAGCACGGTCGTCTTGCTCTGCTGAAGCTCATGCTCCATCAAAGCTAGCGTTTCGTCAATGAGACTGCTCAAATCGATGCCCTCCAGATCGTTGTTCGACGAAGAAAGCACGCGGCGCGCATTGTGGATCAACTCGCTTGCCCGCTGGCTGTCGCGGATCATTCTTTCGGCCGAGCGTCGCACGGCGGGGAGATCCGGCGGTTCGCGGTCGAGCCATCTTAATAGCGTCTGTGCGTTGATCACGATCGCGCCGAGCGGCTGGTTGAGCTCGTGAGCAAGTGAGGCCGACATCGCGCCAGCCATCGCGGCTTTCGATGCTTTGGTCAATTCCGCCTGGGCCTCGGCCCGGGCCCTCAGGGCCAATTCGCGTTGTGTGATATCGACCATGCTGACGACGACACGGCCGAAAGCGGCAGGATCCTCAGGGAGGCTAACGCTCAGCAGCACGAGCTTATTCTCCCCCTCATCGGTTTGCACCTCCACCTTGTCTTCGAAAGTTCCGTCGCCATCCATGATCGCCTGAAGCATATCAAGGAACTTCTCCTGGCCGGTAATAAGAGCCCGCTGTGGAATCCCTGTGCCGGAGGATCTAGCACCGAGCAATTCGCCCGCGGCCTGGTTTGCGGCCACCGCCTTGATGAGACTGCCACAGTGATCGATCAGGGTCGGGTTGACTCGCGCGTAAGCCTTTATGTCGACAACGCCCTGTGCCCTGAGCTCCATCAGATAGCTTCGCAGCTTCGAAAAATCACGCTCCCAGAGCGCAACGCGCGTGCGATCGAAAATCGAGCGATATCTTGCCTCGCTTTCCGAGAGTGCAGAATGGGTTGAAAGCAGATTGAGACGCGCTGTCTCCGTTTTCAGGAGCAACAAGGTCGTCACGGACAACGCAGCAAGCGCCCCGAACAGACGAAGCGTCTCCTGAAAATCTGCTTCCTCGCCATGCGTCATGGCGTAGGAAAGAAGCGTGAGAGCGGCGCATCCTGCTGCGATGATAAGCAGGCCAATGCGCGTCATCGATTGAGCGGCAAGCAACATGCTGACGACGTAGAGGACCGCGATCGCGCCCTCGATGTCGGTATAGGTATCGATGTAAAAGATAACGGCGGCAAGCGTGATCGCAACGATGCCGAAGGCCAGGTTATGGCCGTGGCCTGGATCTCGGGCATGAAACAATAACGACGCTATGGGCATTGTTCCCTCAGCCTGGCTGGCGGCAAGCATATCCTACTACTAACACCACTTAACCCATACATAGGTGGTCCAGCTGAGTGGAGGCGACGATGACGTTGATGGCAAGTTATCGTCTAGCAGGAAAGCTTTCAATCGCTCGGCTGTGGCTTGTGCTTTCGAGTTGATTGGTTAGGCGGTACTCACTTTTGGGTCCGTTTGGCCGAAACCTCCGCCCGGATAGCTACGGGAGCCGGCGCGAATGAAACATGGCCGCTGCTTTGGAACTGGACCCAGTAACCCAAGCCCATGAAGATCGAACCGCCGATCAGATTGCCGAGCGTGACCCAGACCAGATTGTGAACCGCGCCGCCAAGAGTGATGTTCGCGGGATGATCACCCATCAAGGCCATGGCGAAGGTGAACATGTTCGCGACGGAGTGCTCATATCCAGCCGCAACGAAAATCGTGATCGGCCAGAAGATCAGCATGATTTTCGCGGCCGCATTGTCGGTGCGCCCCGCCATCCAGATCGCCAGGCAGACCAGCCAGTTGCACAGGATACCGCGAGCAAGCAGCTCAAGCCCGCTTGCCGACATCTTCGCCGAGACGACCGAAAAGAATTCCTCGCGTCCATCGCCCAGCAGCACGCCGCCACCCGCCATGTGGAATAGCCCGGCAAGGATCGCCGCGCCGATCAGGTTGCCGATCCAGGCGGCGCACCAGACCAGGAGCATGTCCGAAACACCTGCACGCCGCGTCAGCACGGCGAGCGGCATGTACATGGCCGTTCCGGTAAAGAGTTCGGAACCGGCGAACACGACGATCGTCAGGGCCGATGAGAAGACCACACCCATGATCAAATGCGCCCAGGCCGCATCCGCATGAGCACCGGCGGTGAACATGAGGATGTCACCGAACCCAATATAGGCGCCGGCCATCGCGGCCCCGACGAGGAAGGCAAGGAACTGCCTACGCACGATAAGTGCCTTATGTTCGCCGGACTCGGCGAAGTTGACAATGGAATCCTGGTACATGATGAACCCTCGCATCTTGCCCGGATCGACCCGAGCGCTTGGCTTGCCGATGCAGGAAACTAGACCTGCGGGCAGCCGAGCTGAATCATACTTAGGTCTAGGGTGGACAAGCTCAGGCAGAGGGGACTTCGCGTTCCGCGGTCTCAGCCTTGAGGAGCTGCGACAGGATAGGGATCACCGCTTTCGGAGAGCGGGCTTGCCGAATTGGCGCCTCGACATTCGCGAGCATCGGTATCTTGTGAGAGGCAACACATTGAACTGAATTCCGCGGAAACCGATATGCGAACATCTGTCGTCGCGGTAATATGGTAGAGGTGTAGAAATTTCTCAATAATTTGAAGATGAGCGAATAGAAAATGGCCGACGACGAACTCAAATCACAACTCCAGCAGACCTTCGTGCCTGTTTGTGCGATCGGGGCGTCTGCGGGCGGGGTTTCGGCACTGCAGAATTTGTTCCGGCAGTTGCCGACCGATCTCGGGCTTGCCTATGTCGTCATCGTCCATCTATCTCCCGACGAGCCGAGCTCGCTGGGCGAGATCCTTTCTCTGTGCACCCGCATGCCTGTGTACCAGATCGAGGATAGCCCGACCCTGAAACGGGATTGCGTCTTCGTTATCGCCCCTGATCGGGAAGTCGTCATCAATGGCGACAATATATCTTCGCGACCATTTACCGAACCGCGGGGCCGGCGCGCGCCGATCGATATGTTTTTTCGCTCGGTTGCCGCAGCGCGCGGCGATGGCGTCGCTATCGTTCTCTCCGGAGCGGGTGCGGATGGCGCGCTCGGCGTTACCTCCATCAAGGAAGCCGGCGGCGTGATCATGGTCCAGGATCCTGCCGAGGCGAGCTTCAACGCCATGCCGCAAAACGCAATCGCAACTGGCGCCGCTGACTTCGTTGCTCCCATAGCTCGATTGGTCGAGCGGCTCACCGAGGTGGCTCGCAGCAAGGAAGCGGTCCGCTCACTCGATATGGCAGGGGCGGCTAACGATCTCCGGCGGATCGTCGCGTTGCTGCGTGCTAGAACCGGTCACGATTTTTCCGCCTACAAGCGCGCCACCGTGATGCGGCGGGTTGTGCGGAGGATGCAGGTTTGCCGTACGGAGACGCTCGCCGACTATGCGGACTATTTGCTGACGACGCCTGAGGAGGCGCAGAATCTATTCTCCGATCTGTTGATATCGGTGACGATGTTCTTTCGTGACGAGCAAGCGTTCGAAGCGTTGGGGCGCCAAGTGATCAAACCCTTGTTCGACGTATATAATGCGGACAGCGACGAGAGTATCCGGGTCTGGGTTGTTGGCTGCGCGACCGGCGAAGAGGCCTACAGCGTGGCGATACTCTTGCACGAAGAAATGGCTCGACGCAGCGTAAAAGTCCCTCTGCAGATTTTTGCGACTGATTTGGATGAGGGCGCGCTCGGGACCGCTAGGGAAGGTCGGTACCCTCGGTCGATCGAGGCTGACGTTTCGGATGAGCGATTATCTCGCTTCTTCATTGACGAGGGCACGCATTTCCGTGTCCGTAAGGAAATAAGGGAGAGCGTGCTCTTTGCGAAGCACAGCGTCCTGAAAGAGCCGCCTTTCATGCGGCTCGATCTGATCACCTGCCGGAATTTGCTGATCTATCTTGAACGCGCCCTTCAGGCCCAGGTCTGCTCCATCTTTCACTACGGATTGCGGTCGGGGCGGTATCTCTTTCTCGGGTCGGCCGAGACGGTTGATGTTGCCGCCGACCTTTTTGCGCCGCTCGACCGGCAGGCGCGCATCTATAGCGCCCGGCCTCACGGCGGTCATTTGTTGCCGATCCTGCCCCAGTTTGCCGCACCGGAGCAGCAGCTGACGAATAATGATCGACCAACGCCAATCACTACGGAACGGGCAGCGCTTCCGGCCGCCCTTCATCTCGCGGCGCTGGAACATAACGCGCCGGCGAGCGTCCTGGTCGATGATGGGCAGAATATTCTGCACCTGTCTCCGACGGCGGGTCGATTTATTCTGCACTCGGCCGGGCCGGTCTCCAAAACATTGACCGCGATCGTCAGACCGGAACTTCGACTAGACCTCGGGATAGCGCTATCGCGGGCGCTCGAGAAAGGAGAGCCGAGCGTTACGTTGCCGACGGTCGTCGCCTTCGATCAAGGTAAGCGGCGGATTTCCATGCAGGTGACCCCCATCACCAATGATGCGCAGAAGGCTGCGCAGGCTCTGGTGTTCTTCCTGGACGGGGGTGTCGTCCTCGATAGCGACGAGTTGGAACCCGTGGCCGACGCGCGCCCGGACGAAGTTCGCCGCGTCTATGCCGAGCTCAAGGCTTCACAAGAGGCGCTGATGCTCAGCCGCAGCGGACACGACGCCCTCGTTCAAGAGCTTCGTGCGGCCAATGAAGAGCTGCAATCGATGAACGAGGAATATCGCTCGACGGCCGAAGAGCTCGAGACCTCCAAGGAGGAGCTGCAGTCCATCAACGAGGAACTCCACACCGTCAATGCCGAACTGAAGAGCAAGCTGGAGAGTATCTCGGCAGCGCATAGCGATCTGCAGAACCTGTCGGCTGCCACCGAAATCGGCACGCTTTTCCTCGATCCGGACCTCCGCATCAAGATGTTCACCGCGCCGGTCGCGGAGCTCTTCAACGTCACAAGGCACGATATCGGCCGCGCCATCACCGATTTTACCCATCAACTGAACTATGACGATATCGAGAGCGACGCGCGAAGAGTTTTGAAAGATCTGATCCCTATCGAGCGCGAAGTTACCAGCCGCAAGGGCCGGCAGTTCTCGATGCGCCTGCGGCCCTACAGGACGGTAGAAGACCGGATCGATGGAACCGTCGTGACATTCGTCGACATATCCGACCGCGCACGGGCCGAGGCGGCGTTGCGTGCAAGCGAGGATCGGCTGCGCCAGTTTGGTGAGGCGTCGCAGGATATTCTTTGGATCCGGGACGCCGAGACATTCCAATGGTCGTATCTGACACCCGCATTCGAAGCGATTTATGGCCTGGATCGAGAGGCTGCGCTTCGAGGGGATAATATGGCTGGATGGCTGGAGATGATCCTGCCGGAAGATCGTGAACGGGCAGCCGAAAACCTGCGACGGGTTCGCACCGGTGAGCGAGTGACCTTCGAGTACCGCATCCGGAGGGCCTCGGATGGAGGTATTCGCTGGCTCCGGAACACGGATTTTCCCATCAAGGATGAAACGGACGGGTTGCCCATATCGGTGGAATTGGCCACGACGTTACCGAGATCAAGGATACCGAAGCGGCGCTTGCAGCCGCCGAGCAACGTCAGCGCGCTCTTTTGGAAGGCATTCCGCAGCTCGTCTGGCGCGCGGTCGACGGAGGTAGTTGGACATGGTCGAGCCCGCAATGGACCAGCTATACCGGCCAGTCCGAGGGCGAAAGCCGCGGATCGGGATGGCTCGAACCGGTACACCCTGACGATCGTGACAGCGCGCTGGCAAATTGGTCCAAGGCCATTGAATCCGGCGGGATGGAGACGGAATACCGTATCCGTCGGGCTGATACGAACTCTTATCGGTGGTTTCACACACGGGCAACACCGGTTCGTGACGGAAACGGCGCCATCGTCGAGTGGCTCGGCACATCAACCGACGTCGATGATTTGCGTGGCATGCAGGCACGCCAGGAAATCCTGGTGGCCGAGTTGCAGCATCGAACGCGGAATCTGATGGGTGTCATACGCTCGACGGCCGACAAGACCGGCCGCGCCAGCAACGACCTTGAGGAATTCCGTGAGAAATTCCACGATCGGCTCAATGCGTTGGCGCGAGTTCAGGGGCTGCTGTCACGTCTCAACGAACATGACCGGGTTACCTTCGACGAACTGATCGAAAGTGAACTTTCGGCGATGGATGGCAGTGCCGAGCGCACCAGCCTCGAAGGACCGAGCGGGGTGCGCTTGCGATCTTCCACGGTTCAGACACTGGCGATGGCTCTCCATGAGCTTGCCACGAACGCTGTAAAATATGGCGCGCTTGGTCAGCCCGCCGGCAGATTGTCCGTTCGCTGGACGCTTGATGAGCAGGGTGATGGCGGTCGCCCCTGGCTCCATATCGATTGGCGCGAAAGCGGCGTTAAAATGCCCGGCGGAGGTGAGGCCGTGGCCGGCACGGGGCAGGGTCGTGAGTTGATCGAACAGGCGCTCCCATATCAACTCGGCGCCCAAACAAGCTATGTGCTCGGTCCTGACGGTGTTCATTGCACCATCGCGATACCGGTTTCGGCGACGAGATCCGCAAGGGAGACCCCGGATGAATGATCAATCATTGAAAGATCTCCGCATTCTTGTGGTCGAAGATGAATACTTGCTTGCCATGGAGCTTAGCGATTTTCTGAGCGACGCCGGAGCCTTGATCATTGGACCTGTCGGAACGCTAAACGATACGTTTGAATTGATCGGCAAAACATCGCTTATCGATGGGGCTATCCTCGATATTAATTTGAGGGGCGAGACGGTCTTCCCGGCGGCTGACAAACTGGTGGAGCGAAATGTTCCGATCTTGTTCACGTCCGGTTATGATGCCGCTGGGCTCCCAAGCCGATTCAGGCATTGCGATTTGCTGGGTAAGCCCAACGACATGGCCAAACTCCGTGAGGCTATCCGCCGGATTACAGCCGGACCCGGCCAATAATGCCGCGGACTGTCGTGCGCTCGTCTAAGGCATTTGAGCAGGATCGCTTCGGGAATTGGCGACAAGTTCATGCTACGGGCCGTATCAACTCCGACGGCAATTCGCGGGTAAGAGGAAGATGCATCAGCCGTTCATACTCGGCTTCGGGCGTACCATAGGCTTCGCCAGCGATCTTGATCAGTTGTACGCGATCTCGGATCTCGATATTCGATCGTGTGGCCCTGATCAATTTTTCGCCCTCAAGCACATGGATCGCGTCTGTGACCGATGAGCGCCTCACGCCGAGCATTATCGAAAGATATTCATGCGTCAAATCAAAGGATTGTAGAGGAACGCGATCCTGAATCATCAAGAGCCAGCGCGCCAATCTCTGTCGCAGTTCAAATTTGGCGTTTACCAATGCCGTGTGACTAACCTGCACCCCCAGAATTCGGGAGAAACGCGCAGCGAGCAATCCTAGGTCAGGCGCCAGGTGAAGCGCAGCTCGAAAGTCGAGAGCCGCCATGACCAGCGCGTCGCCCTCGACTTGGTTGATCAGCTCATGAGAGGTCTGATCGTCACCGATCGCAATTCCCATCCCGGTCATGCCCTCCCTGCCAATCAGTCCCGTTTCGATCCGTGTTCCCTGACGACCCACTGCAACGAGCGAGGCGACGCAATCAATTGGGAAGTAGACGCGGGTGACCTTCTGGTTCTGGACCTCCATGACCGCACCTCGGGGCAGGTGTACGCGGCGCAGAAGGGGGGAGATCTTGTTAAGTTGTGGTTGCGGCAATCGTCGGATGATTGAATTCCGCAACAGTTCATCGTTCGCCACGGGGGCTGGTTCCAACGCGTCCATAAGCGCGGCGACTATTGCATTGTCTTCCAGAGGCTTGCGCAGGATAAGCTTGTCGGCGTGGCGAGCCGGTACGATTTCTGGCTCGAATCCGGTCGCAAAAATGAACGGAACGGCGCGGCGTTCAAGTTCGTCGGCTACGGGAAATACCATCTGTCCGGATAGTCTGATATCCAGCATCGCAGCCGCGATGTCTGCCGTCGAATGAATCCGGTCGAGAGCTTCTTCAACGCCAGGTAATGGGCCGACAACGTCGAAGCCCATTTGGTCGAGCCGTCGCGCCAGGTCGGATGCGATGAAGTAGTCATCTTCGACCAGCAGAACCCGTGTTCCCGCAGCGATCTGCGATGCAGCCATTTCACACCTGCCATCGGATTGGTGGAGCTCTATCCGGAAACGGAAGCGATCCTAAGCAGTTCCATGATATCCTAACATACTGTTGCGCTGCTATCAGTCTTGTTCAGAGGGGTGAATATTGGACTGAAGCTGGTCGAGGAGTGCAGAGATTTCTTCGTAGGCTTGTTTGACAGCCGAATGACCTTCCGCTTGCTCCTTCAGCACCGAATCCTGGACAGCGCGGTATAAGAGATTTCGGATTTTCCAGAGACGGGTTTCCACCGCCGGGCTGCATCTGGCATCATTCATTTGGCCCTCCTTACCATACTGAATTTTGGGCGCGAGACACTATTGTTGAGCCAAAATAAGCTATCGCAGCCTTCGAAGAATTGCCTGACCTGTGCCGCGGACGTTCAAATAGCCCTCCAAAGCAAATAGATCCGCCGGCGATTCCACTAAGTTCCGCTCCGAACCAGAAAAAGACCCCAAAGTTCCTTTGCAGTGCAATTGAACAATGCGGGTTGGCCTGCTCATCGCCTGCTTTCCGTCGAACTATGTTACGGTAGTGAGCTGTGTTTCGTACGTTGCCGTACAGTCCTTCATGGCTCACGGTTGTAATCTAGGATGTTGGATCGCCTCGCTGTAATGTGGATCGCGGAGGCTCATGGATGAAACAGGCGGAGTAGATAGCAGGAAATTAAATTGTTCAACTGAGACGCAGGGAAGGGGAAGCGATGTTCAGCGAACTGCTTGGCAGGTGCGTTCTCGTGGTCGAAGATGATTATTTCCAGGCAAGCGATCTGACGATCGCGCTCGAAGATCAAGGCTGCGATGTCGTTGGCCCTTTTTCCACGCTTGCCGCGGGAATGCGCGCTTTTGCGAAGGCTCGGATCGATGCCGCAGTGCTGGACATTCATCTCGGCGCCGAGCGCATATACGGTCTCGCGGATCAGCTCGATGAAAGCAATATTCCCTACTTATTCGTCACTGGCTACGACGCGACGGCGATCCCGGAGCGATTTCGAAAGATCGAGCGCCTTTCAAAGCCGGTTGAGCTTGAAAAGATCATTCCCGTGCTGACCGCGATGATTAGCAAACATGCCAGCAGACATTAGAATAATGTAGGGCATAGCCGTCGATCCCGCAGAATGATAAATACAATCAAGGCAATGTTGCGAGGCAATGCCGATAGCCGCTGGTCGGCAGCTATCGGCATCGGCAGGAGAACCGGAAGGCGGGGAGCCCTTCCGCTTATAAAACCATGCGCCTCTCGGAAAGTTCCTCATATCAGTCGAATAGAAGTGTATTCGGCCATGTCACTACGCCAGCGTTCCCTCCAGCCTTGATCAGATAACATAATGAAACGAAGTGACATCCCGCGACCAATGCCGCGACGCAAAAATGGCCCGATCTAAGGTCGGGCCAAGCTTTGCGGGAAGGCTGAGTGATATGCGTGAAAGATCACCCGCGGAATAAACTGGGCAGCCCCACCAAGGTTCCAGTTGCTCGAAACAAATCGCCCTGCCGGGTGGGGCCAGGCAGGGCGATAACAGGAGCACTATTGAAAGCGCGAGTAGGGGTGAACTGGAGTTCAGTGACTTGCGCAGCTTCAATCTATCATTGTGTGGCAGCTTTGTGAATGCTACCACTTGTGTGGGGCGCCGGACATCGGCGGAACAAGAGCTGGTTTCTTCCGCGCCGACTACTCGCAGACGGTCTCGCGCACGACGACCCGATGATGATGGCGGTAACCATAGCGCCTTTCCGTCCAGCACCGGCGATGGTACCTGTAGCGCGGGCCGTCATAGTATCCGTCATATGCGTAGGCTGGCGGATCGCGATAATAGCGTGGCGGCGGCGGATCATAGTCGTAGCGAGGCCCAACTCCGTATTCAAAGTAGACCTGCGAGAACGCCGGCGAGGCGGCCAAGGTCGTTGCGAGCGCCAGCGCCGCGATTACGATTCTTTTCATGTCTTTCAATTCCGATTTACATGCAGCAATGGCGCGCTAACCTGCGCCTTGAATTTTGTATGCTATAAACGCTGGTCGTGAACACGGACCAAAGTCGCAACCAAATGAGGACTTAGGCCTTAGAACTTATGAAAGGTCTGTTCGCTGGCGCTCACAGGAATGGGTGGACTCCTCGTCCTCGAAGCGTAAGAGCAGATATCGTCGCCAACCGATATGCAGGCGGCGGCGATCTGTCCGGTAACGAGGTTTCCGTCTCTGATTGCGTATGGCTGGAAATCGGCGGCGCATTCATCGTTTCCGCCACTTGGTTTCAACGAGCGGGATCGATCAGAGCTGCCCCTTGATCGACGGGATTGTCATTTGCGCGCCCGCGTCGACGAACGCGAGATATGGCCCGCCCATCTCTTCGGACTACGGGCCTCTAGACTCTCCCCTTTCGAACAGTCGGAAACACCTGAGAACGCTGGTTCGTACCTTATCGAGAGCTCTCAACGGGTGTCGCTATCCGCTTTCCTTTGGTGATTCCTCGGATTCTGCGAGGCTCCTGCCGCGACGACATAGGTGCCGCAGGTCAACTGAAAGGATCTCACAATCCACTCACAAGATTTTTATAAATTAGGCTACGCTGATTCGATGTTTGCTATTTTCTTCCCATTTCCTGTTCCTATCTCGCACTTGCGAAATGATCGCGCATTCCAACCCGCCGGGCATGGGTACGCCCCCTGCCTGCCGTCCGGCCCATCACAAGGACTCGACAATGGGTGATTTGCTTAAAGGGATCTCCAGCTTTCGCGGTGCCGTCTTTCCCCACCACCAGGCACTTTATCGCAAGTTGGCGGAGGAGGGTCAGCAGCCGCAGGCGCTGATGATTTCCTGCGCCGACAGCCGGGTCATGCCTGAAACGATCACGCAATCCGGCCCCGGCGAACTATTTGTTTGCCGCAATGCCGGAAATATCGTTCCTCCGTTTTCCACCGCCAATGGCGGTGTATCATCGGCGATAGAATATGCGGTCGTCGCACTCGGCGTTCGTGATATCATCGTTTGCGGGCATTCCGATTGCGGTGCGATGAAAGGACTTTGCCATCCCGATCTCCTGAAGCCGATGCCGAATGTCGCTGCGTGGCTGAAGCATAGTCATGCCGCCCATTCGATCGTTTGCGAGGCCTACCCCGTCGACCTGTCCGAGCGTCAAAGGGTTCGCGCCATTGCGATGGAAAACGTCGTCGTTCAGCTCGACCACTTGCGCACGCACCCTTCCGTCGCCGCCAAGCTTGCGACCAACGACATCACCCTGCATGGATGGTTCTTCGATATCGAGACGGGGGAGGTGCTCGTCTATGATGGCACGGCCGCTCGCTTCACGGAAATCCTTGAGGACAGGCCTATGCCCGTCGCGGTTAAGGGGCGTGGTCGTCCGCATGTGATCCCGCAAGCTGCGGAGTAGGCCGATGATGTCAAGCTCTGCTCTTTCACGCGACTTCGCTTCCTCGCTCGTCGTGTTTCTCGTTGCCATACCGCTGTGCCTTGGTATTGCCGTAGCTTCCGGCGTTCCGGTGGCGATGGGCCTCATTTCAGGCATTGTCGGCGGCCTCGTCGTCGGCCTTTTGGCGGGATCTCCGCTTCAGGTATCGGGGCCGGCCGCTGGCCTTGCCGTGATCGTCTTCGGCTTCGTCGAGCAATATGGCATCGCCATGCTCGGGCCGGTTCTCATCGTTGCGGGTTTACTGCAGGTCCTCGCCGGATTCCTGAAGATCGGATCGTGGTTTCGCGCCATTTCGCCTGCGGTGGTCCACGGCATGCTCGCCGGGATCGGCATCCTCATCATTCTTGGCCAGATCCATGTACTGATGGGGGCAAGACCGGCTGCCGGGGGCATCGAGAACGTTACCGCCATGGAGCAGACCTTTGCTCGCGTATGGGGCGCAGGGCTGACGCGTGAAGCAGTCGCTCTCCTCGTGGGGCTGATTTCCTTGCTGGCCATGATCGCCTGGGAGAAGTTCAGGCCGAAGCCACTGATGCTGGTACCCGGCGCCTTGGTGGGGGTTGCGGCCGGTACGATATTGACGGTTGGCATGCAGCTGCCAATCGCAAGAGTGGAGGTGCCGTCCTCCCTTATCGAAAGCATTACACTGCCGACGCTGGATGGCTTTACCAGGATGGTCGAGCCCGGTATCATCGTGACGACGCTGGTGATCGCAGTGATCGCCAGTGCGGAAACGCTGTTGTCATCCGCCGCCGTCGATCGCATGCATGATGGTGTGCGAACCCGCTTCAACAAGGAACTGTTTGCTCAGGGAATCGGCAACGGACTTTGCGGTCTGCTTGGTGCGCTGCCGATTACCGGTGTCATCGTCAGATCGTCCGCCAACATTCAGGCCGGCGCGCGGACCCGGGCGTCGGCCGTGCTGCACGGCGTCTGGATCCTTGGGCTCGTGGCGTTTCTGCCGCAGCTGCTCGCAATGGTGCCGCTGACGGCGCTTGCCGCGGTGCTGCTGGTGACGGGATGGCGGCTGATCAGTCTTCACCATGTCCGCCACCTCTTCGATCATCACGGTTGGGCCCCTGTCGGGATCTGGACCGCGACGGTCGCGATGGTGGTGCTTCAGGACCTGCTCGTGGGCGTCGCGCTCGGCCTTGCGCTGTCCATATTGGAAATCCTTCCATATCTGCGCCGCAAGCTCGCCATCGACAGATTGGAGGAGGATGAAACCATCCATCTCGACCTCGTGGGCGTGGCGACATGCAAGGACGTTCCCACCCTGCTTAACATGCTGGAAACGCTTCCCGAGGGTCGCAAGATCAGGATTGCGGGCACGCGCCTGCACTACCTTGACCATACGAGCGCCGAGACCCTGCGTGAATGGCTGAAACGACAGAAGAAATCGGGGCGCCTGGTGGAAATCGAGCATCCACCCGTCGGACGCCACCGGCGGCTGAAGCCGATCTTTGAAAAGCTATCGGAGGAGGTTGCCTGATCGGCGGATAAGATATTAGCTATCTTACGACAATGTCCTTGCCCCTTGCCGGGGCAAGGCGAACAGCAAAAAGCAAAGCGCGAAACATTCCTTCGTTCGGCATCGGCAGGACATAAGTGCCGAGGTGATGCACTTTCTTGAGATCGAAATCGCCATTGGCGTTCTTCCGGAAGCGGATGCCGAAGCGATCCAGCTCCTCGATGATCTCGTAGCATCGCGATGCATATTTGTAGACCGGCGCCTGATCGACAATGCCGTCATTGGCGATGGTGATTTCCTTGGTATATTGTTCGGGCGTCGCATAGCCCGGAACGACGGCGTTGTTCAGGCCGTCCATGCCCATGGAGATCGCGCCCGAGCGCTTGACGTTGGCCTTTTCGAGCAGGATGACGTTCAGGTTGGGATTTCGCTGCTTTGCCTTGAGCGCCGCCATCGGCCCGGCAGTGCCGCCGCCAATTACGAGCACGTCGCACTCGACCTCGGACAGGCCTTCTATAAAACTGTCCATGCATATTCCTCAAGCCAACGAATCCGCGATCTCGCGCAGGTATTGCCACGGGTAGATTCCTCGATCGTGCCCATCGGAGAAAACCAGCCGGACGCCATAGGAGCCGATCGGCTCGATATCGGCTACCTGGATGTTGTCGAAGTTCTCATCGCGCCCATCCAAGGAAGCACGCAAGACTTCGGCGTCGCGACTGCGCGGCGCAGCACGGAGGCGGGAATGAGAGAGATGTCGCCGCCGTCCCAGGTAATGGCGAGCGTGCGACGTTCCGGCTTCAGCGTCAGTTGCAATGGTGTCATTGGTTTCCCTGTCTGTTGGCTATTACTTTAAGAGAGGGACAGAGAGAGACACGCAATAAATTGCCTATTGGGAGCAGACACTCGCATCATGACGCGCAAGAACGTCCATTTTCCGCGAGATGAGCCCGGCACCCGCGGACATTGCTTCGAAAGTGGCCCCGCAATTGTCCTGCCGGAACAATTGAGCGAGAAGGCGACCAGACCTCCTCGCTTTAATCCGTTATCTTAGATCTCGAAGATGTGATCTTACGCCTTGCCCTTGTGGACAAAGTCTGCGACCGTCACCTTCTTCGGGATGAGCTTGAGTTCGAAAAAGGCGTCGGCGATGGCCTGCTGCTGTGCCACGACGGAGTCATCCAGGGGCTTGATGCCATAGGACTGACGCTCGAGTGCCCTGACGAGGATAGGTTCCGGAATGCCGACCGATGGCGAAAGCTGCGCAGCCGCAGCCGCAGTATCGGACTTGGTCCATTCGTCAATTTCCGAAATTGCGTCGATCAAGACATCGATCGCGGCGGAATGAGTGTCGACCAACGCGCTGGTACCGAGATAGAACTGGTGATTGGGAACGATACCCTCGCCATTTCTGAGCTCCCGTGCGTCCAGCGCCACTTCCGCCGCCGCTTGAAAGGGATCCCAGATAACCCATGCATCGACCGCGCCCCTTTCGAAGGCTGCGCGGCCATCGGCCGGCGCAAGGAAGGATGGCTCCACGTCCTCATAGGTCAAGCCAGCTTCCTCAAGGGCCTTCACAAGCAGATAATGGACGTTCGAACCCTTGTTGAAGGCGACCTTTTTACCTTTCAGGTCCGCGACGGACTTTATGGGGCTATCTTTCGGGACAAGAATGGCTTCGCCGCGCGGGGCAGGCGGCTCATGTGCGATGTAGATGAGCGGAGCGTTCGCGGCCTGCGCGAAAATCGGGGGCGTTTCGCCGGTCGATCCGAAATCGACAGCCCCCGCATTCAGTGCCTCCAGGAGCTGGGGACCGCCAGGAAACTCTGCCCATTCAACCTTGTAGTTGATCGCCTCGAGTTTCTTTTCCAGCGTCCCTTTGCCCTTGAGAAGCACCAGAGTTCCGTATTTCTGATAGCCGATGCGTACGACTTTGTCGGCCGCCCTTGCAATTCGAATATCCGCCAGTGGCGCCGCGATAGCACCAGCTACGACCGCGGTGAAAGCTCGTCTTGTGATCTTCATCATGCCCTCCGAAACAAGCTTCACCAAACTAAAGTATCTTTATATTTTTTCTAGAATGTAGATCCTGCGATGTCGGCCCCTCCGGGATTCGCTTTTCCATTTCGTTGGACTGCAGGCAAAAAGAGCAGCGTCTCGCGCCGAGTGCCCCGGTAACATTCCCTAGCTGTCAACCGCGCCTTCGCCCCTTTGCTCTACTCTTCCTTGCCGTAGATCAAGCGATAGATGGTTTCCGTACAGATGCGGACTAGGCTGACACCATCGGCCAGCAGGCGGCAGGCGATCTGTTCCGGCGACCAATAAGCCTCCAGTTCTCGATACAGATCCTCGTACCTTCCATCTTGCCAACCAGGCTTGAGTCAGATGAGCCTGCGCCATGTCATCAGGCGCGCCAGGGCCGCCATTTACCCCGCGCCCAATTTATCGACCGTGCTTGGTTTTTGATGAGTAGCAGAAAAGCTATGAAAGGAATCAACGTTCGGCAATTTATCGTCCCTTGAGCAAAGTCGGATATCTTTCGACCGCGTGCCACGCTTTGATGGAGAGGCTGATCTTGATTCTCCGTGAAATCCCGACTGGATAGTATTCCGAGATAGGCCGCTCCTGCGGCAAATCTCCCGGATCGATATATGCTCGCGGAAATGCCGGCGTCGGCTTACGCTCAGTAAAGCCACGTCGATCGCTCCAGAGCCCCGCTGAAACCTCGCGAGGGATGGTTGAAACGTGGGCCAAATCTCAATGATAATTTCCCGCTATCTCGGGTCAGCTCTCAGTGCAAATCAACACGCCCTCTTTCGAGTGCTTTGGAAGAGTTACTGTCGAGCATATGACCGTAATAATTTTTATAAATTCCCTTTTCGGAGGGCGTATAAGAAAATTTTCTGCGAAATATACACGCGTTTCGTCGTTTTTTAATTCAAAAGTAGCAAAATATACGCAGCTATAATCAAAAATCGTAATTTGTATTTATGAATATATTGTGCTAAACATGGATAAACTTGGGGAGGGTGCGGTGTTTTATCTCCGTCACGCCGTGACCGTTGTGTTGAGCGCCATGCTGCTCGCACCATTGTCTTCGAAGGCCACCGAGAAGGTCGGCCAGGCGGTGCTGATTAAAACTGAGGTTACGGGCGCTGGCGGTCCGCTGGCGGTCGATGATCCCGTTCATCGGGACGAGCAAATTCGCACCTCGATTTCGGGCCTCGGA
This sequence comes from Rhizobium sp. 11515TR, assembly GCF_002277895.1. Lineage (NCBI taxonomy): Bacteria > Pseudomonadati > Pseudomonadota > Alphaproteobacteria > Hyphomicrobiales > Rhizobiaceae > Rhizobium > Rhizobium sp. 11515TR. The sequence goes on from NZ_CP023000.1 coordinate 98,599, forward strand.
CAGTTCACATTTCGGGACGGCACGAGACTGGCAGTCGGAGCCGGATCGTCCGTTACCATCGACAAATTCGTGTTCGATGACTCGGGCACAGTGAAAAAGCTGACCATAAATGCGGCAAAGGGCAGCTTTCGCTGGATGAGCGGAAATTCGAACCACTCGGCCTATCAGATCGTGACTCCGGCCGGAACGATCGGCGTGCGCGGAACCGCTTTCGATTTTTATGTCGGAGCAAACGGCACGACGGCGGTCGTCCTGTTAAACGGCGCCGCGCAATTCTGCGGCGCTGGCGGCTGCAGGCAGCTGAAACAGCAATGTGATTGCGTCGTTGCGAAGCGTAATGGCCAGATCAGCGAACCTCGCCGGGTCAATCGCGACGTTCTCAAAAGGCTGGGCAACCAGCGGGCTCTGCCGTTTCTGTCCGGGGATCAGCAACTTTCAGGGCGAATGGGTTTTGTCGGTGGTGGTGGTTGCGGCCTGTCGGCGGCGATGAGAGATCGGCCTAACGGCATATCTCCACGCAACGCTCCGGCAAACAATCCTGCACCGGCACCGCACGATATGCCTAGCGCACCCAACCTCCAGGGATCGCCACACGCCGAGGCGCCTGCCGCACCACATGAAACTCCCAGCACGCCGGATGTCTCAAATCCGCCAAGTGCGCCCGACAAATCCGGCAAACCGCACGAGCACGATGACGACGAAGGCGAGCATCACAATCACCATGAACATCACGGCCATCATGGCAGAGGCGATCACGGATGGGATGATCACCAGGGAGACGACCAGGACAGCCAAGGCAATCGTGACCATCACGGTGGCGGAGATCGCCATCGATAGGACGGTGAGTTGCGAAGGATGGCTATCAAATCAGTTAGATTTCGGCTGCCTTGTCCGCAGTCTCGTCGACGAAGTGTCCGCCTCGTCGTGAAATCTGGCTGTAAAAATCCTGCAGCAGTCCTGTTGCAGCGGCTTGCGCCTTAAGTTTGGCGGCGCTGAGGAGTTTGCGGCTGCCTGTCGAGCGCACCCGAAGTGCATTGACTAGCTGCCTGTGCGTAGCCTGCAGGTCGATAAATCCGGCGGATCTCGCCACGCGTTCGTCGCCGACCACCGCAAAGAGTTTGGTTCGCATACTTTTGCCCTTCAGCGTCAGCGCTCCCGCTTCGAGCAGAGCGCAATCGGGTAGCAAGGCTGCCGTCGGTTCGGATACGAGAATGTCGAAATTGACGTCCTTGCAGGCGGATTCGATACGCGCGGCGATGTTGACGGCATCGCCGACTGCCGTGTAATTGAAACGGGTCTCGGCCCCCATATTACCGACGCATGCAAGCCCCGTATGGATGCCGATCCCTATTCCGACCCGCCGCGCGTCTCCGAAACCGAAGGCATCGTCGCCATTGAGGCGGGCGAGCGTTTCCCGCATGCCGAGAGCCGCACGCACGGCCTTGCCGGCATGATCGGAGACATCCACGGGGGCATTCCAGAAGGCCATGATCGAGTCTCCGATGAACTTGTCGAGCGTGCCGTCATTGGCGATAACATGGTGGCTGAGCGCATCGAGCAGCGTGTTCAGAAACGCGACGACGGCGCTCGGGCTCATCTCCTCGCTAATCTGGGTAAAGTTTCGCACGTCGACGAACATGACCGTCAGTTCGCGTTCATCTCCCCCGAGGCGTAGTGCATTGCGCGTATGCTCGATGCGATGGAGCAGCGATGGCGAGAGGTAATGGCCGAAAGCCCGCCGCACGTCGCGCCGCTCCCGATCCGTCACGAGAAAGCGGAATGCCGTTGCAGCGAAGTGCGTGATCGATCCCGAGACGATCGGTGCCAGCGGGTCGAAGAGAAGTCCCCCATAAAGAAAGGCGGCCCAGGAGGCCACAAGGGCAAAAAAGGTAATCAGCAGGCCGCAGGCGAGGGCCGCGGCCGGATTGACGAAGGTGGTGACGATCACCAGAAGGCTGCCTAAGACGGCGATGGACAGGATTTCCAGTCCGTCTGCCCAATCCGGCCGGGACAGGAAACGGCCTGTAAGGATCTGCTCGACGATCTGAGCGTGGATGGAGACACCAGGCACGTTTTCACCAAGGGCCGTTGTGCGGACATCCTGGAGCCCCGAAGCGGAGGTTCCGACGAAAACGATACTGCCTTCGATGGCGGCTCTGATATCGGCGGAGGCGCCTCCGGTCGCGAGTATCTTGCTCGCTGAAATATATCGCTCGGCGGTGTCGCGGCTGACATAGAGCCACAGCTCGCCCGCTGCCGTTACCGGCACGACGAAATTGCCGATCTTGACCCGGGTGAGGGTATTGGGCGTGTGCGGCGCAGCGTCAAGCACGTAGGTGGAGCCTCCCTGTGCGACGCGAAGCGCCTCGAGCGCGAGATTGGGATAAAGCTGCTTGCCGTCGCTGAGAAAAAGCGGAACCGCGCGCACCACCGCCGATGAGGCGCCCGGATTGAGGCTGATATGGCCGAGCCCCGCGGCATTGGCTTCCAATTGCGGCTGCAGTGGTGTGGCGGCCCTGATCGCCGGCGGCGCACCGGAGGGATCTTCGCCAGTATAGGCAAACCCTGCCTTGACCGGCGGCAGATAGTTTCCCTCGTTGGAGAGGCCGAAGCCCAGAACCACCGGCCTTCCCGACAGCGATTGGGAAAAAATCTCATCGTTATCCGGTAGTTTGCCAAGCAGTGACGGATCGATGCCAATGACATCGCGAACGACGTTGCGCGGCGACAGACGGTCCGGCTCGGCGAAGAGAATATCGAAAGCGATAGCGGCCGCGCCCAGATCGGAAAGCCTGTCAACAAGTGCTGCAATCCGGTTTCTTGGCCAGGGCCATTGACCGAACTCCCGCAGCGACGCTTCGTCTATGTCGACGACCCGGACCGCCTGGTTTTCGAACGTCCGGGGTACCAGGCGCTGATACTGGTCGAATGTCAAATCGCGCGCGAGCCTTAGCAAGGGAGGATCACTGGCCCGCAGGATCGTCAATGCCGTGACGAAGGTCAGGCCGATAACGACGCCAATTTGCTGCGCACGCGTCACCATTGTGGTGTCAGCCCTTTTGCCGTGCATCCCCGGCAATAAGTAAAGGTTAGAAGAAATACAAAAATCTATTGGTCTGCTGCACCAAGGAAGAATATGCTGCCTTGTTACCGAGAGCGATGCAATGATCAAAATATCGAAGAGATAGAGAACAGAATTTTTGCACGGCGATAGTTGAGGTGTTCATTAGCGTCGAGAGATTTCACACAACTTTGCGTTTCGTCGTTATATGCTTCGATATCGATATGGCAGACTCATCAATTGGTTCCCCATGACTGAATGGGCCACCCTCAAATGAAAATCGGGGTTAAAGCGTTGTGAAACTTGACGACATAGCCCTTTGGATGTTGGGGACCAAGCTTTCGCCGATCCCCCCTGCAAGCCAGCTCGTCTTCTTTAGGGGTTAGAAAACTCAATGCGTGATGGCCATCACGAGCCAGTCGTCGCTGTTTAGAGCTGCAACCATTCTGCGCGCATCTTCCAGTGCCTTGCTTTCATCAAGCAGATCCCACGCCGATTGGGCTGCCTTCCCAGCTTTTGGTGGCTTGCCTTGCGTCAACTGATCAAGTTTTGCCCGTAGTCTTTGCGTCATCCCAGGAGGGGTCCAGCCGCCGGTGTGACGGAATTGGCCAGGATCAAGCAGTTCCTCCGAACTCACATAGTGGTGGAGCATTGTTTCTATCGATCGCCCATGGACAAGAAAGTTGATTTCATCGGCCGACCAGCCGAGCGCCGGCAGGTGGGATGCCAAACGATGATGGTTCGTATCGTCGCTGGCACTCAAGGACGGGATTGGGACGAAATCCTCGGCAAGCGACACCAAGGCGGCAAGCCCCAGCCTTATGAATTGCGGTTGCAGCCAGGATAATGCAGCACCGTCCGGGGCAAGATAGAAAGCCGCATGAACATCTTCGCGTTCGCGGAGTGCCGCATATCTGCCGACCGCCATGGCAGAAAGCCTGTCGCGGTCACCGGCTTCCCATGCGGCGGCGAGGTCGCGCACCTTCTGCTCGAAGGCTGGAGTGACCGCACAGCGGAAAGCATGATGAAGCACTGCCATAACGAATTCTCCCGTGAAAAGCCGCCGGATCCAAGGAGGCCGGCGGTGAAAGCCATTGCGCCCATAAACATTAGGATTCTCTCAATCGAAGTCTATTGGGCGGCGCAATTTTGCAACGTCCCATTGATTACGGTGACACCGGAGCCGGCCGTGTTGGCGAGGACCTGAAAGGCTGCTGCTGCCACTCTGTTTGCCGCATTATTGGAGGATGTCGGATTTTGGATCTCTGTTTTTGCAATGCTCCAATGGTCGGGGGGAACATTGTCGAAGGTGATGTTCCACGGCAGGGGGGCTGGATTGTCGGCGGGATTGGCTTGATATTGGATTCCGGCATTGCCAACTGGAACCTGGGTTCCCTGCAGCGGATTGACCAGCGCGCCGAGGTCCACCTTTATGAAGCACTGGGCTGCAGGCATGGCGAGGCGCGCGGCAGCATCGCTCGCATAGTAGAAGAATGATAGGGTCGATGGATTTCCACCGACGCCGAAATTCGCTGCTCCCCAGGCTACAACGCCCGTCTGGGCGTCTGCTGTAACCCTCCGATAGGCGGAGTAGGCTTCCGCGGTGCTTGCCGCGCCGAGCGCAACAAGACCGGTCAGCATTGCAGCCAGGATGCGGCCGCATAGGTTTCTTGTTTGCATGATGATTTTCCTTTTCACTATAGGGACAAGAACGTTCCTCGCGGCATGCGGGGAGCGTTGACCGGCAAGGCATGCTGCCGGACCTGCTGTGGCGGTGAGCGAAATCGCGCCGTCCGCCGTGTCTGTGTGTGTGTTCAAGAAGGCGCGCTTATGCCGCCTCCATCATTCAGGCGAAAGGCCGGCTAACGTTCCGTGCCGTGGCCTTGCGCAGGATGTTTTGCGGGGTCAGGATCACTTCCTGGGATGGCGACGTCGAGCTGAAATCAACGACCTGGACATTGGTGAGTGCTCCGACGTCGAGCGCTTCACCAGCGGTGTAGCTGCCGAATGCGACCCAGCAGCGATCGCGATGCGGGATGAAAGTGCTGAGGACATTCGCGTTGAAATCGACGGTATAGATCGGCGATTTTCCGAGTGCGACGCCAAGGTGAACTGGGAAATCGAAGGTGACGCTGAGCTGGCGGACGGTCATCGTTCCCTGCGGACTGCCGATGCGCAGATTCTGGAATGTCGGCGCTCCGAAATTGTCCGCCGTCAGGTCGATGACATTCTCACGGTCGGGGTCGGCGGCAACGTACTGGTAGGCGGTAAAGGTCGTTTGCCCGCGGAAGGTGCCGCGTTCGCCCCAGATGAAGCCTATTTCAGTGGACCAGGAAAAACGCACATGAGTGCCCGGTGCTGCCGGTCGCGCCAGCCAAACGAGGCTAGCAGGCCCTGTTGGTCCACGTGCCTGAGGCGGGACCTGATAAAGTGCGAAGCTTCCATGCAGTTCGGAATTGTTGATACAGGTAAGCGTGTATTCCTGCATTGCTGCCTCCTACGGTCTTGGGAGAAGAGACGGCGGCCGTGTCAGCCGCCGTCAAGGGCGTCAGGCGACGCTGATCAGGTTGTCGAGGCCGAGCGTCGCGGTCCGCGAGGTCAAGGCGCCGCCATAGGTGGCTTCGACAGCGCCGGTTACGTCCTCGATGTCGATGACGTCGCCCGTCTCGTAGTTGCCAAACATCACCCAGTAGTTTGGATGCGGGGTGAAGACCGCCGTCATGTTCGGAGCCGCCTGGACGGCGAAGGTACCCGAACCGGCCATGCCGATGCCGACGGAAGTCTTGGCCGGTGCGACGTTGGACAATTGCTGGATAGTCAGCGAACCGAGGGCGCCCGTGCTGCTCTGATTGACGAAGGTTGTCGCGCCATATTTGTCCTGCGTCAGCTGGATCAGGTTCTGGCCGTTCGGATCGGCCGGCAGAACCTGGGTGGCCGCAAAATTGATGCCCGGCTGAAGCAGGCCCGTTTCCGACCACAGGAAGCTGTAGTCGAGGCTCCAAGTGAAGGTTACGCGGCTGCCCGGCGCAGTCGGTCGTGCAAACCAGGCCAGCGAAAACACGTTCCCGGGAACGGTCATCGGCGGAGCCTTTTGGAAGACAGCGAAGCTGCCGGAGAGTTGGGAATTGTTGACGCATGTCAGGGAATAGGTCGTCATTGTCTTTGCCTTTCTCTTGAGGTTCCCGGGAGTGTTGAAGGCCCGCATCGCCTCCGGGGATGAAACGTGCGGGCCTGTGCCCCTCGCCGCTCGTCGTTGAGGAGAGATTTTGGAGCAGCGAGGGGCGCCCGGCATGGGCGTGACGGTTGCCGGGCATGCTCGTTGAATGTCAGGGGACTTCAACGATCTGGTTATCCAGCCCGACCTTGATCTGAGCGACGAAGGCTGGACCGGCAGATGCCGAGGTATCGTCCACGAAAGTGATGGTCGCGGCCTTGCTGAGGTCGGACTCGTCGGGTTTGGGCAGTTGAAAAGCAGTACCGAAATTCACCGTGACGGCCGGCGACAGATCCGGCTCGAGCGTTAAAGGCGACAATCCGATGGGGATGGGGACGAGGATGGGTGCGGGGCCGACGACCAGGCCGATCTGACTCTCGACCGGCACACCCGCAGCAAACGTGACTTCGATTGCGCCGGCCGGACCGCCAGTGGCCGGCGTAATTGTAAACACACCATCGGCCCAGGCCACGGCAACCGTATCCCCCAATGCCACCGGCGTTCCCTGGACGTTGATGGGGCTCTTGCCATCGACGAGGGCAAACAAAGTCAGCGCATTGGCTCCGCCGGTCCATGTCAGAGTCGCCGTGGCATTCTGCGGTGTCGGATCCGACACCAGGGCCGTGAGGATTTGAAATTTTGCCGAAGGGCTTTTCAGCGCTGGCGGAAACACATTGAAGTACTGAACACCCGGTACGGTTGATCCGTTGGCGGCAGACAGCGTGAAAGCAGTCCCGGTCGTCGCCGGCGAAGTGTCCTGCGGAGCATCGGAACCTGAGTTCGTCATTTGTATCGACATCGGCATGCTTCCTTTCGCTGGGCTTGGTTCCAGTCTCGCGTGTATTTCTATTAGATTTCCCGTGTTATGTGCATTTGAGACTACTAATATTCATGGCGGTCGTCCTGAGGCGAGCGTTCCAGAAACTTGGACGACCGTCCCAAGCCGTGCGATCTCAACCGGTGGTAAGCGAGGTAAGCCAGCTGCCAAAGGAACCACCACCGGCGGGCCAGAGCAAACCGCTCAAATCAGATGAATCACCGCGAGCCGCATTGCGCGCACTGCGAGGCGATAATCCAAACAATCGTCGAAACAGCCGGCTGAAATGGGCCTCGTCGGTGAATCCCATCTCGTAGGCAATGTCTCCAATTCGCCTGTCGGCGTGGCGCGCATCGCACAAAATGAGGAGGCAGCGGCGTAGGCGACGCCGGCGGATATAAGCCTCGACACCGCCTGTTGCTCCGAATTGTCGATAAAGCTGGCTGCGCGAAACGCCGAGATCCCGCGTCAGGCGTGATAGGGTGAGATCGCTGTGATGCAGATTGTCCTCGATATGGCGACGCAGTCGTCGCCCGAGATCGCCTTTAGTCTCCGCTGAAGGTGCTGCCGGTCCAAGGCAGGACGCAAGCAGATTCGGCACAGACCCTCCAAGCGCGATTGCTTCTGCGGATGTCAATCGCGAGACCGCGCTCATCAAAGCATCTAGAATTCCGCGAATGAAAATCGCCATGGCGGTATCTCGAGCCAGAATGCGGCAGGCAGTCGGATACACCGGCGCCAAGGAGGCTGGCAGCAGGGTCCGAGGTAAGATCAGATGAATGCCTTCGGCGGCAGTCATTGCAAAAGCCGCTGGCGCGGATAGATCGAATATCGCGACGTCACCCTGCCGTAGGCGCCGAGAAGCGGGATCGGCGAGAGCAATGACACCGCGCACGCAGGAGGAAATGACGATATGATCGATATCATCTCGAATTTGGGTCGTTTCCGTACGCCTGTATCGTCCACTGCCGGTGACGGTCCGACACAGAAGGAAAGACCCGAAATGATGGACCATGAGATCTGCGTGAAAATTGCTCGGCGAACTGGCCTTCGACGGGGCGCTTTCGAAAATTATCGAGAGGAGGGACCGCCAGGCATCAAAGGGCGCGTCAATTCCGGCGGTCGCGAAGTGAAAGCTAGCGATCGCGCCCAGCTCTCCCTGCGGAAGCGCCAAATCACCACATCTCCCGTGCTCGAGAAATTGCCACTTCTGATTATATTAGTGATGTCGAATGTTTTATTGCTAGACTTGGGAAGAAGGAGAACGCACTAGTTTGGTGTAGGCTTAACGCTCTCTGAAGCGTCGGCATTTCAAAAGAGACGCCCGTAGTTTTCGATCCAACTTGGAGCACGTCACTGCATGCGTTTGCACTGGCATTCGCAGCCAAGTCTATTGGATAAACCTAGCTGCGTTCACCGCGAAGAGGCTCTGGATGCGCTGCCGCTTAAAGCCGCTGATATTAATCCATTCAATCGCCGCGAAGGGTCATAGCGAAATACAAAGCTAGGTGAAATCCCAACGTAAATGGACACGCTTTGCCATTGAAGAGAGCTATCAAGAATGATATATATTGCTGATATCATATATCGGAGTTTCTCATGAGAACGTTGGTGGATATCGGCGACCCAGAAGTCAAAGCGTTGGACCGACTGGCACAGAGGGAAAAAGTGTCAAGGGCGGCCCTGATCCGTAAGGCGATCAATGATTTTCTAGCTAGGAACAGTACGGAAAGCGCAGCGGATGCATTCGGGCTCTGGGGTGATCGACAGATCGATGGCTTGGCGTATCAGGAAAACATGCGCGGCGAATGGTAAAGTCTCTCTTCGATACCAATATCTTGATCGACTATCTTAATGCCGTACCGCAAGCGCGCGACGAACTGACAAGATATCGCGAAAAGGCGATTAGCATTATTACCTGGATGGAGATTCTCGTAGGCGCTAAGCCAGAGGTGGCGATCGGAACGCGTGCATTCTTGGCGGATTTTGCGGTCGTAGTTGTCGACGGCGCTATAGCCGAACGAGCGGTATCTTTAAGACAACTGCATCGCATCAAGCTCCCAGATGCTATTATCTGGGCAACGGCCAATGTCCACTCGATGTTGCTGATCACCCGAAACACCAAGGATTTCCCACTGGAAATGCCGGACATTCGAGTGCCTTATGAAATCTGACAGTCTTGTCAGTGAGATAGCAGCTAACGCTTATCACCATCGGTTCGTATCCCATCAAGAGCGGGAACCGCGCCTCGGCCGTCACAGATGAAAATCGCCGAGCACAATCTTGCCGAACACCCCACCAACCTCCATCCGACGATGGGCCTCCGAGGCGGCCGAAAGCGGATACACTGCTCCGACGATGAGCTTAAGCTCTTTGCCCATCATCGGCAGAACATGGTCCCTGAACCGCCGAACCATCGTTCTCTTCTCATCGCGCGATCTGGATTTCATCACAGTTCCCATGAGCTGCAGGTGGTTGTGAAGCATGATGTCGAGGGGGATGATGGCATTGTCGTCACGCCCTAACAGCCCGACCTGAACAAGCCGGCCGCCCGGTGCCAGGCTTCGGATGTTGCGGGCGAGATAGGACCCGCCGACAAAGTCGATGATCAGGTCCACCCCGCGTGAGGCCGTCACATCAATGATCTCGGCTTCAAAGTCGACCTTCCTGTAATCGAACACCGCATCCGCGCCGAGGGCCAGGACGTTCCCGATGTTGTTGCCGGACGCAGTGGCGAGCACAGTGGCGCCTTGGGACTTTGCAAGCTGGACCGCAGCCGATCCGATACCGCCTGCGGCTGCATGGACCAGAACGGTTTCTTCCGCCGCGATCTTTCCGAGATTTGCTAAGGCCTCCCAGGCTGTCACGAAGCTCTCCATGATAGCGGCTGCATCGGTGAAGGGCATGTCTGGCGGAATGGCGGCAGCCATGCCGCTGTCGAGCCGCGCATATTGGGCATAGGCGCCGCCGCCGACAATCCCCATGACGCGGTCGTCGATGGCAAAGCCGCTGACCGCGCTTCCGACCGCGATCACCTCTCCTGCGACCTCAAGGCCGAGAATGCTGCTATCACCGTAGGTCTGAGAGCCGTAGACACCTTCGCGCTGAAGAAGGTCAGCCCGGTTCACGCCGGCCGCCATCACCTTCACCAGGAGATCGTCCGGGCGCATCTCAGGCATAGGAACATCCGCTAGCCGCAGCACATCGGCGTTTCCGAAGTCATCGTGCAGCAAACAGCGGAGTTTCGCGACGGTTGTGGTCTCCGCCCGCGGCCTGACGGGCTGCTGCTGCGTCTTCGTAGGTGACCCCATGCTCTTGAATAAAGCTCATGAAGGCCTCGGTCGGGTGGGCTGTGACCCTGTTCGTATAGCGGGTCCTGCTGTCGTCGATTTTCTCGGCGATCAGTTCCCAGACGACATTGACTTGGGTTCTGCCGCTGGCGGTGAAGACGTCGGAGATGGAATTCATCCGGCAATAGGCTGGTTCGGCGACCTCGGCGACGTAATGCTGGACCACGAGGCCCGAGCCGATCTGTTCGACGTTGATCGACATACGACGGCCGTCATCCGTCCAGGTGACGCCGGCTGCGATGTGGTCGGGCGGGCAGCAGCGCAGGTATTCGGCTTCAGGCAGATTGAAGAGCCAGTCGGCGATGTCGATCTTTTCGAGCGGAACGCCGATCTCTGCAGAATAGGCGGATTGCGAGAGAATTTTATCGAGGACCTTGACCATGGGAGTGTTCCTTCTGTTTGGTGAGCAAACTTGCCCGTTGACGAGAAGGAATGTGTGCCAGATGACCGTGGATGATAATCAACTGAATAGTTGGAACGGTTTTGCGTCGTAGGCAAAGATGAAAGACCCACGCTTCGCCGAACACCTGGCGGTTTATGTTGATGTCGTCCGTGTCGGCAGCTTCTCGGCTGCGTCTCGGCGTCGGGCTGTCACGCCCTCGGCCATCGTTCGACAGATCGATGCGCTCGAGCAGGACCTGGGCGTGCCGCTCCTCGTCCGTTCGACCAGGGCACTGTCGCTAACGGATGCGGGGCGTCATCTGTTTGAGCGTGCCCAGCGCCTGCTCGATGATCTAGCCGATACGCATGCCGAGGTAGCGGCGTTCGATGGCGCCGTCAGCGGTACATTGCGGATTGCCTGCTTCCCGACCTTCGGAAAGCGATATGTCATTCCCGTTCTGGCATCGCTTTCACGGCAATACCCAGATTTGCATGTCGAGCTGGATCTGACGGAACGGCTGGCGGACCCGGTCGCGGAGCGCCTGGATCTGGTGGTGAGAATGGGAGAGCTATCGGACAGCACGCTGATCGCAACCAAACTGGCACCGCACGATCGCATTCTCGTGGCAAGCCCTGGCTATATTGAACAGCACGGTGCGCCGGAAAGCGAAACAGCACTTCGCAATCATCGCCTTCTCGACAAGCTCCACGGCAACGATCTTCTGGGATGGTCTGCCATTCTCGGCGCACCCACAGGTGACGCCTGCGAGCAGGTCGTCTTCCGGTCGGACGACTTTGAAGCGCTGAATGGGGCTGCATTGGCCGGAATGGGCATTGCGTTTATGCCAAGCTGGGTTTCCGGGCCGTCCGTCAAGTCAGGCGATCTTGTACGCCTGCCGCTATCCGGCGAAAGATGGAATGAGAAGCCCTCCGGCATATACCTTTTGCGCGCCCTCCAGGCGCCGCCTGCGAAGGTGAAGGCATTCACGCAGGCGCTGAAAGATCACATCCGGACCCCGCCGTGCTGGAGCTGACGAGCCTGGTTGCAAGCGCCTAGAACAGCCAGTCAACCAGCGTTTCGCCGCCAGAGACCTCAAGTACAGTGCCCGTGACGTAAGGATTGGTCATCAGGAACACGGCGGCGTGACCAACGTCGGCCGGATAACCGATCCGGCGCGCTGGGAAATTGGCGCGCACCTTTTCACGGACATCTGCCGCATCTGTCGGAGACAAGAAGTTCCAAAGGTCGGTGTCGATAAACCCGGGCCGAATGGTGTTCACTCTGATGGGTCCAAGTTCGAGCGCCAACGAGCGGGCCAATGCTTCCACGGCGGCAAACGTCGAGGTGACTGCCGTCATACCGATCTTCGAGCGTGCAGCGACGCCTCCGGTCAGAAAAGTGATCGACCCATTGGAGGAAAGGTTTGGAGCCGCATATCGCGCGCATGCCCAAGAGCCAAGAAACTTGCTGTTGAGATAGCTGCGCACGCCTCGCATGTCTTCGTCCATGAATGCACCCCAGCTTCCGTCGGTCGGACCCGCGGCGACGAGCAAATGATCCAGACTGCCGATAGCGTTGAAAGTGGCCCGTACGGCGTCCTCATCACTGATATCGAGCACCAGCTGCTCGAAGGGCGCCAGCTCTGGATGGTCTGCTATAGATGCTATACGCCGGCTTGCGACCGTCACACTCGCTCCCGCCGCGTGGGCGGCGAGAGCCATGCCGAGCCCTATTCCGGTTTTCCCGCCGACAACGACCACGCGTTTTCCGGTGAGATCATGGGAAGGTGAAGCTGAATCTGGACGCTTCATTTCGTTTTGCGATGTGGTCATAGAAGTTTCCTACGAAGCGACGTTTCAGATTAATCAAGCGATCTGCCTGAGCACGCCGCCGTCAACGCGCATGGCGGAACCGGTCGTGCCAGATGCCTGCTCCGAGCACAGGTAGACGACCATGTTGGCGACCTCTTCCGTCGTCGTGAACCGTTGCAGCAGCGAGGTCGGCCTCATCGTCTTCACGAAATTCAGCTCGGCCTGCTCTTGGGTGATACCTTCGGAGGCCGCAGTCGCTTTCATCCAGTTCGACATGATCTCCGAACTTGTCGGGCCAGGAAGTACTGAGTTGACCGTCACGCCCGTTCCGGCAACAGTTTCGGCAAGCCCACGCGAAATCGCCAACTGCGCCGTCTTTGTCATGCCGTAGTCGATCATGTCCTGCGGGACCGCCAGGGCGGATTCGCTGCTGATGAACACGACCCGACCCCAGCCGCGTTCCGTCATCTTAGGCAGATAATGACGTGCTGTACGAACACCGCTCATGACGTTGAGCTGAAACAGGCTCAGCCAGTCTTCGTCGGTGACATCGTAAAACGGCTTGGGATTGGCTGTGCCGGCATTGTTGATCAGGATGTCCGCACTGGGAGCTTGGGACGAGAGGATCGCACTGCCGTCCTTCGTCGCAACATCCGCGACTACGCCGGTGATCTCGACGTTCGGGAATAGCGCCTTGATCTCAGCGACCGCGGTCGCGACCCGGCCCTCGCTGCGGCCGTTGATAACGACTGACGCGCCAGCGCGGGCCAGACCCTCCGCGATTGCCCGGCCAATGCCGGCGGTGGATCCGGTCACAACTGCGCTGCGGCCTGCAAGTGAAATGTTCATGATCGTTCTTTCTGATTGCGACGATCATTTTCCCATAGCGCATGTCAGAAATAGCGATAATAAACAAAATCGACATGATATTCATATTCAGACGGAATAATTAGCGACTTCGGGTAGCGCGACCATGATGCTGCTTCGATGAGCTAGAACTGCCCTTCCAGCGAGGCAGCCAAAAAGTCGGTCACGCGTCGGACCCGAGCGGAAACCAACCGGCGTTTGGGCCACACAAAGTTGATGTCTCTGGTGGCCTGGACGTAGTCGTCGAGGATTGTCACGACGTCCGGATGCCAAAGCTCCCCGACAAGCGACGCCTTTGTGAACAGGGCAATTCCGACGCCGGCGAGCACACCTGCCCGGATCGTCTCCACACTGTTGGAGGTGAGGTTACCGCGCACAGCCACACTGAAATGACCTTGTGGTCCGACGAACGGCCAATTCGCTGTCTCCTCGAAGCCGCCGTATACGAGACAATTATGGCGTGCGAGCTCGGCAGGCTCTGAAGGGACCCCGTGCTTTTCGAAATATTGCCGCGAGCCGACGCACACGAGAGGGGTGCTTGCCACGCGCCTGACGACGGCGTCGGGCTCCTCGACAGCTCCCACTCTTATCACCAGATCGACCCGATCCTCGACCATGTCCCGTCGAAGATCTGATAAAACCAGGTCCACCCGGAGATCAGGGTATTCAGCCAGCAACTTCGGAATGATGGGCAGAATGTGAAGTCGACCGAACGTGGTGGGTACCGCGATGCGGATCGATCCCGACATGTCGGCGCGGCTGCCCATGGCTTCTCGATTGGCGTCTTCGATCTCCTCGAGCAGAGGTTTCATTCGGTCGAAGTATCTTCGGCCCTGATCCGTCAGGGTGACGTTTCGGGTGCTGCGATTAAAAAGTGCAACGCCGAGGCGATCTTCAAGCGTGCCGATCGCTTTGCTGACTGCCGGCTGTGACGTACCGGTTCTTCGGGCGGCTGCCGTGAAACCGCCCGTCTCGACGACAGCAAGGAACACCTCAAGCTCGGAAAGCCGATCCATCCTAGTACCTCGGGATATCGAAGGTCAGAGAGCGTCCGACCATTCTGGCATCTCGTTTTAAGCTCATATCGGTCCTCATAAGCCTTCGGATCATGCCGCGATGGCAGTGACGCTTCTTGCGCGCTAGGGGGCCCGGCACGTAAGAAAGGTTCTCCTTGTATCACGGACACTCGGCTCGGATCGCATCGATCACGACCCGGTTGGCAGCGGGCATATGCCGCTGTTGAGAGTAACTCAGGAAGAACCCCGGGAATGGCCTGCTCCACTCAAGCAGAAGCGGCACAAGATTGCCTGCTTCAATGAGGTCAAGGACGGTGTCCTCGATGCAGAATGCGATTCCGGCGCCTTGGGTGGCCAACTGCAGCACGGCGCGCCTGTCATTGACGACGATGCCAGCCGGAGGGCTGATCGAAAACCAGCGTCCGTCCTCATAAAACTCCCAGGGAAACGGATGCTGCTGGCCCGGCCAGCGCCAGCAGATGCAATCATGAGACAGAAGATCACGCGGTGTTTTCGGGACACCATGCCGAGCGATGTAGTCCGGAGAAGCGACGGCTATTTGCCGAAGCTCACCGCCGAGCGGTACCGCAACCATGTCTTGACCGATCACCTCGCCGATCCTTACGGCGATGTCGAAACCGCCTGCGACCGGATCCGTCACTTCATCGTCGAACGTGATGTCCAACCGGATCTCAGGGAAATTTCGGCGCAGGTCCGCCAGGACCGGCAAGATGAACTTCTCGCCTGCTGACCGGAAAGAGACGATACGCACGGTTCCGGCGGGCCGCCCAGCGGCATCCCTGCTCTGCGTGAGCGCCATCTCCATCTCAGCCACGGCGGGCCGCATCCGGTCTCGCAACATGGCTCCCGCTTCCGTCAAGACGACCGTGCGGGTGGTCCGTTGAAAAAGCTGCTGTCGAAGATCAGCTTCCAGCGCCCTGACCGTCTGACTGGCAGCTGACGATGTGATGCCGAGCTCGTCGGCGGCCTTGGAAAAACTCAGTGTCTCAGCAACCGCTAGGAACGTACGGATGCGGGCAAAGTCGGCAGATCTCATGCCCATTACGAAGCACAGCTACGCAATCTTGTAAATATTCTCTGGATTATCGCGCCGTCGTTATCGCCCTAACCTCCGTTGCGAAAGGAGATCGATATGAACCAGACCTTTGCAAACCAGGTAGCACTGGTGACAGGCGCGGCCCGGGGTATCGGACGGGCGACAGTTTTGACACTCCAGTCCAGAGGCGCACGTGTCGTCGCGACCGACGTCAGCGAAACGGTCCATGAGCTGGAAGCGGAAAACATCGTCACGTTAACAGGCGACATCGCTGAGGAGCAGACCGCCATCCGAAGCGTCGGCATGGCAATCGAACGCTTCGGTGCCCTCGACATCCTGATCAACAACGCAGGCCGCACCATGAATCGGGCCTTGATCGATATGAGCGTCACCGACTGGGATGACATCATGTCCGTCAACGCGCGCGGGACCTTCCTTCACTGTCGTGAAGCCGTCCGCGCCATGCTGGCGGGGCAAGGCGGCGTAATCGTCAACGTTGCGTCAATCGTCGCCCAGGTGGCGATGAAAGACACCTGCGTCTACGCTGCAAGCAAAGGCGCGATTGCGCAGCTGACGAAGGTCATTGCCGTCGAATGCGGTAGCCAGGGAATTCGCGCCAACGCCGTTGCTCCCGGCGTCGTCGAAACGGACATTCTCGAGGGCATCGTTTCGGACAGCCGCGCGACGCTGGCAAGCTACGGCTCCGCCCATCCGATCGGGCGGGTCGGCCAGCCTCAGGACATTGCCGAGGTCATCGCATTCCTCGCCTCTCCCGCATCTGCATTCATGACCGGGTCTCTCGTCATGACGGATGGCGGTTTCACCGCATTGTAAAGGACAGCAATATGCCAAGTATTCTTATCATCGGGGCGGAACGCGGCCTCGGCCTTGGCCTTGCCGCGGCACTTAAATCCGACGGCTGGGTGGTGACTGGGACAGCTCGTCACGGCGCTGACACGACGGCGCTGGAGAAGGTCGCACGCGTTTCGCATGTCGATGTGACGCGTGCCGATCAGATCGATCCACTGAGGGAAGAGCTTGACGGTCCCTTTGACGTGATCTTTCTGGTCGCCGGCATTTTCGGGCCTTTGCACAATTCTGTTGTCGAAGCGACCGACGCGGAATTTGCCGAGATCATGCTGACGAACTGCTTTGGCCCCATCCGGTTGGCGCATCGTCTGCTCGATCGTTTGAAGCCGCATGGTACGATCGCCGTCATGTCGTCTCATCGTGGCAGCATCGCGCTCAACACCGAGCCCGGACTGAAGCTCGATCTTTACCGGGCCAGTAAGGCCGGCCTCAACATGCTCGCTCGGACGCTTCATGCAGATCATCCCGATCTGACCGTCCTTTCGATCCATCCAGGCTGGGCGGCGACCGCGATGGGCACTTTGGATGGCACCGTCGAAGCGGAGATCTCGGTAGAGGAAAGCGTCAATGGTATGGTGGGTGTGCTGAAAGCGCATATGGGGACAGGCGTTAACTTGTATCTCGATTGGCAAGGGCGATCGCTCCCCTGGTAAACAGTCTCGTGCGGCCGCAGCAGAAACGTCCAAACTGTGCCGGAAAGCCGAGAGCCGGTTCGATTGGCGATGATGCCCCGGCCTCGAAGCGAAGCAACCTTTCAATTACCCGGCGATCTGAGGTTCGCCAGCTCGTCAGAGATTTCGCCGGCAAGCGATATCGGGCAGCCCCAGTAATCATAGATGCCACCGCGTCCGCTATCCTGTCCGCAGATCACGAAGACGCCAGTCCCGAACTTGTTCTTCAGATGTGATGCGAGCCAACCAACAAAACCGCTATTGTCTTCGCCTTCAGGGAAATGGAAGCTGAACATCTTGAACGGCTCACCTCCGTTCGTAATCGGGACCAGCTGGCTCCAGCAATGTTCGTTCCGGATGAGGGCGAGAGCATCAGCCGACACCTTCGACGGAAATTCTTCCAGAGCGAATTCGACAAAACCATAGGGTTGATCGAATTCTCGCAAGATTGTGCGGGGGAAAAGGCGCCTGAGCCGCGCATCGGTTTGATCGGATGTTTCGAAGGAGATGTCGACCATAGTCTACCTGCCAATGATGTCTTTGAAGCTCTTCAGTTCTAGCTGGCCTTGGAGGCTAATGCCTGATGAGATATCACGGTAGGCAGAATTCATAGAAACCAGAGATTAGCGATCGATGATATCAGACGCCTTCGATCCCCGGCTCCTGAAAGCATTCGTATCTGTCTGTAGCCATGGAAGCATCAATCGAGCGGCGGCCGAAGACGGTCGCGCCCAATCGGCGCTCAGTACTAAGATCAAGCGGCTTGAGGAGATTGTGGGTAAGCAGTTGCTTCGTCGGACAGGAAGAGGCGTGATCCCGACTGATGCCGGAGAAGTCATGCTTGCATACGCAAAGCGGATCATCTTTTTAGGCGAGGAGGCCGCAGCCCGCTTCCAGGAGGCAGAGGCAGCAAGGGAGCTCAGGATCGGATTGGCAGAAACGATCGCAGTCAACACCTTGCAAGCGGCACTTGGCAAAATTCGCCGCGCCATGCCAACACTTCAGCTGAGCGTGACCATCGATCATGGCAGCGGGATCGCTCAACGTTGGGCGGACGGAGCCCTGGATATTGCGATTGCCACGTGTTCAGCGTTTTCGGCAGATCCGCTTGAGGTGTGGGATGTGGATCTGCATTGGGTCTGCGCGATTGACGCGACCATTGATGTCGCGCGCCCATTGGACGTCATAGTCTATGCTGAGCCGTGCGCCTGGCGACGGACCATGTTTGAGAAATTGATGGACGCTGAACTCGAATTTCGCATCGCTCTGACGAGCCACAACGCTGCAGCCATGACTGCCGCGGTAGAGAACGGGCTTGGCCTGGCACTGTTGACACGGGAGAGTATCAATCCGCGAACCATGCGGGTGGTATCTTCCATGTTCAAAGGCGCTTCTCCGACCGTGAAGTACGGCTTGTACACGAGCCGCAAACGATCTTACGCGACGGACAGAGTGATCGATTTGTTGCGGCAAAGCGTTCTATCGCTTTCAGATCGAGCTGTCCCGGCACCCTGATCCCCCGTGGCGCACCGCCTATCGCGCGCGGTGCAGATTCCCGCGCCGGTCAGCCCGCGCGTGCGCAAACCTTTATTTGAAACTTTCGGTTTGGCCTGTCGAAAGACCGAGAGGTCTAATCGACCGATTTTCGCGCCTTACGTGAACGGCATCTCAACTATTCGGCTATCCTGGAGGTTTGGTATGTCCGCGCTGAGAGTAGGCATCATCGGAGCCAATGCGAAGACTGGGTGGGCTCGCGAATCCCACATCCCGGCCATACAAGCATTAGCAGGACTGGAACTGGCGGCCGTCGCCACCAGCACACAGGAAACGGCGGTTCAGGCTGAGAAGGCGTTCGGCGTGCGCGCGTACAGCAGTGGCCTTGAGCTTGCGAACGCTCCCGACATCGACATCGTCACCGTCGCCACACGGGTTCCCGATCACCGTGACATGATCCTCGCAGCGCTCGCGAGCGGAAAGCATGTCTACAGCGAATGGCCGCTCGGCCGTGGTTATGACGAGACGGAAGAGCTGCATATGGCTGCAGAGGCAGCCAATCGCAAAACCGCGATCGGATTGCAGCTACGCGGAAGCCCGACCGTCAAACGCGCCAAAGAGCTTTTCGACGGCGGAGCGATTGGACGCGTTCTCAGTGCAAACGTTTATTCGTCGACCGCGGGTTTCGGGCCAATCGTTCCTGAGCCGTATCTCTATCTTGAAGAGCCGGAGAATTTTGCAAATCTCATAACGATTCAAGGCGCCCACACCCTCGATCTCATATCCACGCTGTTTGGTGAGGCGGTCGTTTCGAACAGCTTGCCTTCGCGCCAGTACCCAACCATCGAGGCGGGGCAGGATCGGGTCGTCCGGAGCCGGACCACATATGATCATCTGCTGTTCCACGGCCTCACAGAAGACGGTGTTTCGATCTCTGCTGAAGTCGCGGGAGGGCGAGCTCCGGAGGCGCCATTTCGGCTTGAGATCGTCGGCGAAAAAGGCGTTCTTAGCCTCAACGGGGGTGCCGCGCGTGGCTTCCAGGCTGACCGTCTGACGCTTCTACTTAACAATCAGGAGCAGCGCGTCGATGATGGCGAATTGAAGGATCTCCCGGCTTCCGCGATCAATGTCGGGGGGATCTATGCCGCCTTACGCGATGACATCGTCAATTCCAGCTCGACTGTCGCGGGATTTCGTGAGGCGCTCGTGCTGACGAAAAAAATCGAAGCCGTTCTTGCCGCCGGCGATTTTACGGGCTGAGCATTGGGCAAGGGCGTTTTGATCTTACAGCGATTTGACCGATCACTACGACGATGGCATTTTTCATTAGTTCATTTGCTCGAAGACACTGCCAAGCCTCATACATAACGGAGATACGTTGATGCCAAGCCCGCCGCGTTCCGCTTTAGCGTCCCTGGTGTTGATAGCGGCTGTGGTGGGATGTGGCGCTGGCGCCTTTGCCTATACAGCCGGGTGGCTTTCGCCCAACCGTCTGACATCCACCAAGATCGTTGATGCGTTGGCACCTCCGCGCGGTCCAGCCCTTGGGCACCGGCGAAACCACGCCAAGGGGATCTGTTTTACCGGTACCTTCGAGGCAAACGGGAGCGGCAGCACGATATCCAGGGCGTCCATGTTCGCCGCCGGTCGATATCCTGTTCTTGGCCGGTTCAATCTCGCAACACCGGACCCGAATGCGGCCGATCCTACGGTCCGCGTTCGGGGGATCGGCCTGCAGATATCCGCGCCTGACGGCAATGTCTGGCGGATGGCAATGATAGACCCTCCTGTCTTCGCGGTTTCTACCCCGCAGGGGTTCTACGATCTGCTCAAGGCGTCCGCGAGCAAGGATCCTGAAGCGATGAAGAGCTTCGTCGGTGCCCATCCGGAGTTTGCAGCGTTCGGCGTGTGGGCAAAGACCGCGCCGTGGACGGCCAGCTATGCCGAGGTGGCGTTCAACAGCCTCAATGCCTTCGTCTTCACAGACGGGTCGGGTGTCGAGCACGCCGTGCGGTGGTCATGGCGACCGCAGACTGAGGTCGTGGCCATCACAGCTGAGGACTTCGCCACGCTTGGGCCAAACCACCTCGAAGACGACATAGTGGAACGGGTTGCGCGCTCACCTCAAAGTTGGACGCTGGTGCTGACTGTTGCAGACCCTTCAGATCCGACGTCGGATCCCACCAAGGCGTGGCCACCTGAGCGGCGGACCGTCGACGCCGGGACTCTGATCGTTGAAAAAATCGAGCCGGAAGCCGACGGGCCTTGCCGTGACGTCAACTTCGACCCAACCATCTTGCCTGATGGCATCCGGGTCTCAGACGATCCGTTCCCGGCAGCCCGTTCCGCGGCCTATGCCAGATCCTATGCGCTGCGGACGTCGGAAGCGGACAACTATGCTCGAACTGGAGCGAGCGTGAAGCCATGACGGATGTTAGCAAGAGAACACGGTTCACGAGCGTTCAACGCGTGTTGCATTGGCTGATGGCAATCGGCATCCTGTCGATGCTGTTCATTGGGGTTGCAATGGTTTCGACCATCGGCCGGCAGTACGTGCCACTGCTGGTAACGCACAAGACGCTGGGGATCATTCTCCTCATCCTTGCCCTAGTCCGCCTCACCATTCGTTTCATGTCCGGCGCTCCGCCGTTGCCGACCGATCTTCCTGAGCCGATGAAGCTTGCTGCCCAACTGTCCCATGTCGGTCTATACATTTTAATGATCGGGATGCCTTTGATCGGTTGGGCGATGCTGTCGGCTGCCGCGTATCCAATCGTGCTCTATGGCGGATTTCGGGTGCCGGCCATATTGCCACAAAATGCCATGCTCCACGCACTGCTATGGAATGCCCATTCCTACCTTGCTTTCGCGTTCTTCGCGCTCGTCTTGATGCATTTGGCAGCTGGACTGTACCATGGGCTTGTTCGTCGTGATGGCGTGCTTCAGACCATGTTGCCTGGCAGATAAAGCTGTCCGTGCAGTATCGCCCTACGCGGCGCCATCAAAAACTAGATATTCAACGTCGGCGGCTTTGCCGGGACCTTTGGGTGGTCCTCAAGATTGAGGAGATCGTAAAGACTGATGAGGCATCGCGCGCCGACTGAGGGTGCTTCACGTCGGACTTCTCGCTCGATATGAAACATCAGGGGTTCGTGAGGCGGCAGTACCCATAGTCAGCCGCTGCTCGCCTGACCGTGCGCGCTTGTTTTCGGGGGACTGAGAAGATGGCCGACCGGCTGACAAAGATAATTGCCTTCGTCAAGACGGCAGAGCTTGGCTCCTTCTCCGCAGCCGGCGCGGCGCTGGCTGTGTCGTCCCAGATGATCGGGCGCCACGTGGGAGAGCTGGAGCAATCCCTCGGCGTGCCACTGCTGACGCGAACAACGCGCACTCAAACGCTGACCGAGGCCGGACGGCTCTATCTTGAAGGGTGCAAGCGTGCGTTGGAAGCCGTGGACGCAGCCGACGCGATTGTTGCCGAGACGGCGCAGGAACCCAGAGGAACGCTGCGGATCACAGCCCCTGTCGAGATCGGCGCCGCCGTTCTTACGCCCAAGCTGCCGGAGTTCCTGACGATGTACCCGGAGGTCAAGGTTGAGCTGGTGCTCGATGACCGTGTTATCGACCTCGTGGCCGAAAATTTCGATGTGTGTATCAGGATTGGAAAGCTTCCGGATTCGGCTCTTATTGCTCGCCCGATCACGCCGTTTCGCCTCGTGACTTGCGCGTCCCCGGCTTATCTCGAAAGGCATGGCGTGCCGCGGATCCTGGATGATCTTTTCGATCACACGTGCGTCGATTACGCCTTTCATAACTATCCGGCGCCTTCAAATTGGACATTCACGGAGATGGATGGTGAAGAACGACAGGTCCGCCCTAGCGTCCGATTGACCGTCAACAACGGTCACGCTCTGGTCGAAGCAGCACTTGCCGGAGGTGGGATCATTCGGGCGAGCGAGCTGGCGGTTGCGCGCCATCTTGAAGCTGGTCGGCTTGTTCCGATCCTGAAAGAGTTTGGATCAGGCGATCGGCCCATGCACATTGTTTATCCCGGCCAACGGATACGTCTCCCGAAGTTGCGGGCGTTCGTAGACTGGGCGATCAAGTCCATCCCGGCTAACGGTTGAGATCCCTTATCACAGTATCACTCACCCACCGAGGAGTCTTGACAGGCTATCTGGCCGCAACCGCCGCGCATGCTGGCTAACCACGAGGGAAGATGCACCGCCCGCGACAGGCGGTGCACATGATTAAACGGGGAAGCCTATTCCCGGAAGTCGGTGCTGCGTGTGACCTCCTCCCATGCATCTGTCTCGGCACGGATCTCATCAAGCTTCTTGCGCAATTGGTCGAGCGCGTCGCCGCCGATCAGTAGGTGAACCGGCGGATGCTCTGCTTCAACGGCCTTGATGATGGCCTCAGCGCCGCGTGCGGGGTCGCCAATCTGTTTGCGGTGGCCAGCAGCGGTGCCTTCCCGGGATTTGCCCGCAGTGTCCTTGTAATCGTCGATGACGGTCTGCGAAAACTTCATCGATTCAGGCCCACGAAAATCCGTCCTGAATGCGCCAGGCGCGACAACCGTGACGCCGATGTCGAGACCGGCGACCTCTTTAGCCAGCGTCTCCGACATGGCTTCAAGCCCGAACTTGACCATATGGTAATAGCCAACGCCCGGATAGGTAACGTGGCCACCGATCGAGCTGATGTTGACGATGTGGCCGTGACGGCGCTCACGCATGCCGGGCAACACAGTTTTGATCAGGTTCACGGGTGCGAAGAGGTCGGTTTCGAATAAAGCGCGCATTTCGGCGTCTTCACCCTCCTCGATCGCACCAAGGTATCCGTAGCCGGCATTGTTGACGAGAACATCGACTCTGCCGAATCTGGCGCTCGCCGCCTTGTACGCCACATCGATCTGATCCTGCTTAGTGACATCCAAAGGCGTCAGAAGCACGGCGTCGCCATGTTTGGCAGCAAGGTCTTGCAGCTGATCAACGTTTCTTGCCGTCAAAACGGCACGATAGCCGGCGGCGAGCACCTTCTCGGCAATTGCGCGTCCGAGGCCTCGTGAGGATCCCGTAATCAGCCATACGGCTTCTTTGCTAATCATCTTATCTTCTCCGTAGATTGACGAAAACTATCTGGGAGCCGATAAAGCGTACGATCAGGTAGGATAGCTTGCAAGGCCCGTTGAATGAGATTGCACGATCATGGAATGAAGCTGGATGACATGGCCGCCTTCGTACGCGTTGCGAAGTTAGGAAACTTCACGCGCGCCGCTGTGGCTCTCGGCATGTCGACCTCGAACCTCAGCCATACCATCCGCAGGCTTGAGACAGCGTTGGGCCACCGACTTCTTCAACGCAATAGCCGAAGCGTCTCCGTGACCGAAGCTGGCCAAACCCTTCTGGAGGCGCTGGAGCCCTCTCTCGCCAGCATCCATGATGCGTTGGAATCGCTCGACCAGAAACGGGGTTTGGTCTCGGGCACCCTGCGGCTGACCGCAACACGCCAGGCGTATGAGGCTGTCGTCAGACCCGTCTTGGTCGGCTTCAGCAAAGCCTATCCTCAGGCGACGATAGAAGTCTTGATAGACACGGCCTATCGCGACATCGTTGCCGACCAATTCGATGCCGGCATTCGGTTAGGAGAAAAGCTGCAGCAGGACATGATTGCCTTGAAGGTTGGGCCAGATCTGGCTATGGCCGTCGTGGCATCACCAGACTATCTCAAAAATAATCCGACTATCATTGAACCAGCCGATCTCACCGGCCATCGCTGCATCAACTACAAAATGGTAACGGCAGGGTCGCTATACGCATGGGAGTTTGAAAAAGGCGGCAAGCCGCTGGAAGTGAGCGTTTCCGGGCCGCTGACCAGCAACGAGCCCGAGATCATGCTGAGCGCTGCATTGGACGGGGTCGGCGTTGGCTACCTTCTTGAACACGAAGTGGCGCCCCACCTGGAAACCGGAAAGCTTGTCCGTCTTCTCGCCGACTGGACCCCTCCGTTTCCGGGGTTTCATCTATATTATCCGTCAAGACGGCAGATGCGGCCGGTCCTGAGCGCGTTTTTGGCGATGGTTCGCCAGCATCGGTCGGCTGCGTAGGAACGACCGGCGCCGCGACAACTAGAGCAAAACAGGAAAATCCAGCTATTCCCAGTCAGTGCTCGCCGTTTTTTTGAGCGGGCGACGCGGAAATCAATTCGGTAGCGGCTGACTTAGCGCGGTCCAGCCATTCGGCGTCGGTTGCTCACTCAAGCCCGAGAAGCACACTGTGAATCGGCGAGACGGAATGCCCCACCGAGATCAATGATGTCAGTGGCTTAGCGTGCCGATCGGCATCAAGACCCTCATGCCGATTCACATTCATGCCGGTTGCTCCGTCATTCAACTTTTTGATGGAGGTGTATGCCAAGCTGGTCTAACAGTCATTTCGTCCGCAGCCGTCGAGACGTTCGTCGCCGCGTATCAACGCCATAGCGTAAGCCCTTTCATGCTCATTGGTGCTGTATTTGATCGCTCAACAGCCCTGACCAGCGGTGGTGGCCGTCCGGCTCCCGTGGGAGAAGTCGGCTCACCTCCCTTTGCGAATGCCGTAATCCTCACTGAACTTGGGGCGCCGAGAAGCTTCGGGTCCCAAATGATTCAATCGAAGCTTATTTCGCTACTTTGCCCAACGGCCTTCGTATTTGAATTCTGGAGCGTTCTTAAGTTGGTCCTTGGTGGCGGCCATCGTCGCCGTCCACTTCTTGTCGCTTTCGCTGTAAGTCACTTTGACCGCTGACGGAGAGACGATAACGTACCGCTCTCCCATTCCAAGAAAGCCGCCAACGGACACCACGTAGCCGGCAAGCTGCCCGCCAGAAATGATCAGGTCCTTGATCTCTCCGACATTCTTCTTGTCGCCGTTTTGAATGTTCAGGCCGATAAGGTTGTAGCTCAACACATCGGTTGGCTTGGCAGTTAGGAACACATCGGCGATCGTCGTCGTAGCCGTGGCGGTTTGGGCGCTTGCGGTTGTCGCGAGCGCAATGGTTGTAGCCAGGGCGAAAAGTAAGCGACGCATATAAATTCTCCTAAGCATATGACTACGTTGATTTATTCGACCCTTTCGTAATGACTTCGACGTCAAAAAGTTTCACCGGCCGAGCATTTTTTTAGTGCCCCTTCATTCATTAGTAGAATTTACTAGCGCTGTCTGACAGGCATAGCGAGGAGGGAGTGGCGCACGCGGCGGGGCTGCGAGGGCAATATGAGCTCAGCCTCAAATTTAAATATCCCCGCTTATTAAGTGGCGTCGGCCACCCGATCCAGTAGCACCGCAATATCCACTACGTCAGATATTTTCGAGGTGATTTGGAACGTGTCGTTTGTCAGCGAGTTTATGGCGCGGTAACCAACAATTGGATGGACGGAGATGCTGAGCGTAAGCATTGCGGTGCGACGGGGCGGAACGATAGAGCTTCAGTCTGGTATTTACGACGATAAGGAAGCTGCGGCCCTCATTTCCTCGATGACGCGATCGTCTCAGGTGGAGGCTGGCAATATAATCCACGAGACACGCCGCTCGGGAATTTGCAGACGAAGAGCGGATAATTTCGAAGTTTTGGCTAAAACCCTGTGAGGGCATCGCGGTAGCATTTACAAACGCATGCGCCGTTGTTTGGCCACTTGCGATGCTTGTGGTCGCTAGGCTGTAGAACTACTATCGACCGAGCGAAAGACGTCAGGAATTCGTGCCTTTAGCTACCCTGATGCGTTTGAGCCGCTCGACGAGTTGCTGCGGATGATAGGGACGATCCAATGGCCCATCTTCGCAAAGATCGCTTGCGATCTTTGCCGTTCGTTCGGGCGATTGGGTCAGCAAGATTTTCAGATCGGGGCGAAGTTCCCGCACTGCGGCAGAAAGCTCGAACCCCGATTTATCCTGCAACTCTATATCCGTTACCAGAAAGTCGACATGTTGTTGGCGCAGAACGGCGAGAGCCTCCTGCGCGTCGATAGCCTCCATGACGACATAGCCGCAATCACGCAAATACTCCGCCACGGTCGATCGTTGCAGAGGATCTGTTTCAACAAGCAGAATCACCTCGGATGGCTGCATCTTAGTCATTCAAATGGCCAATCAGCGGGGACAATTCCCGTACCAGGTTCAAAATCGGCTTCGGAAGAAATAAGTCGAACGGGATGGCGTCTGCGAAATCTGGCCTGTGCTGCCCTGACATGACGGCTACCTTGATATGGCTGTAATGGTCCTTAACCGACCTGGCAAGATCCAGTCCGGTCTGATCGCCCGGCATATGTACGTCGGTCAGCAGCAGGTCAAAGTCAGGATCGCGCACTAGTACACTGAAGGCATCGTCTACAGTGCCAGCTTCAACGACTTGCCAACCTTGATCGCGAAGGGTCTGAGCAACGTCCATTCGGATGAGCACGTCGTCTCGGCGATAAGCACTCGCGGCGTTCTGGGAGTGTCTGGATTGAGATCGAGTTCGCCCGCCGGTATCAAAATTGTTCCCCCCGTTAAATTCAATGGGTCGCACATAAATGTTTTAGCGGCGGTGTTGTTCCTTTTTGCGGTTCAGTTGGCGCATGTTGCTTCGAACGGCGCGAAGAGACCAATTCTAGCAAAGCTACTAATTCTCTCCCTGCTATGCCTCAGCCGCTGAACGGATTGCCTGAGATACAAATGAGGGTCGGATTAAAAAAGGACAGAGATCGGGTGCGACTTATATGATAATTCCCCAGAAACCGATACGCTTCGCTATTCCAATCTGATATGGCATCTTCCGATGCAATCCCCGCGTGCTTGTAGAGCATTCTCTTTCAAGCAACCATGGTGAGAATTTTTATGAAACATAAGTTTAGACCCCGAGCTTCCACCGGGATATTGGGTCTCGATCCCGCGGTTGCGGTCGGCCTCACCGGCGCCATTATATTCTTCATTGCCAGCAGCGTTATTGCATACCTTAATCTTCTTGCCCTTCAGGAAGGTAGCGATGGCATTCAACGCTCTCATGACGTTATCGTGGCCCTCGATGAACTACTATCTCAGACACAAAACGCAGAAACGGGTCAGCGTGGCTTTCTTCTGACGAACAGCGAGAATTACCTGCAGCCTTATAAGGCCGCTCTTCTGACCATACCGGAAAAACTGGCTGAGGTCACCGAACTGACACAAGGCAACGCCGAGCAGACCAAGAGAGTGGCGACGCTGAAACAGCAGGTCGAGGTTAAGCTATCTGAACTTGCTGAAACTATCGAACTCCGGCGTGTTCAAGGTCTCGAAGCGGCACTTTCGATCGTCAATTCAAGCCGCGGCAAGGACGCGATGGATGCAATTCGGTCGCAGATAGCGGCTATTGCTCATGAAGAGGCTTATACCCGTGCGCAGCGTACAAATGCCATGGCAAGCGCGCAGCAGCGAGCGTTTCTAAGCACTATTTTGGCGGGTATTCTCGGTATCGTATTGACCGCAACCATCGGCTTTCTCATGCGTCGTGCGACTTTGGCACGCCGCCGCGATGAATGGCTTCAATCCGGCGAGGTAGGACTCGCATCCGCGATGATAGGCGATCAGTCGATTGATACGCTTGGCAATAGTCTTCTTGAGTTTCTGGGACGCTATGTCGGGGCCGTCGCCGGCGCGGTGTTCACAAGCAATGGCGGCACTTTTCGAAGAGCTGCGGTCTACGGCGTTCCTGCTGGTGCGAACGTGCCCATGACCTTTGCTGCACGCGAAGGGCTTCTTGGACAAGTTGCCGCCGAAGGGCGGGCTTTGATCGTCGATGACGTTCCGAATGGCTATCTTGCTTTCGGTTCAGCGCTTGGAAAGGACCGGCCGAGGCATCTCATTATCGTGCCCGGTAAAATCGACAACGTCGTCAACACCGTGATCGAACTCGGTTTCTTACGCCCGCTCGACGAAACGATCATAACACTTTTGGAGGAAACGTCCGAGGCGACCGCAATCGCGGTTCGATCCGCAAGCTACCGGAGTGAACTTCAAGATCTTCTCGAGGAGACGCAGCGGCAGTCGGCCGAACTGCAGGCACAAAGTGAGGAGCTGCGCGTCTCGAATGAGGAACTGGAAGAGCAGGGCAGGGCCTTGCAGGAGTCTCAGGCTCGCCTCGAGCAACAGCAGGTCGAGCTTGAGCAAACCAATCTGCAACTGGAACAGCAAGCCCGGCAATTGGAGGCCCAGCGC
Organism: Rhizobium sp. 11515TR; assembly: GCF_002277895.1. NCBI lineage: Bacteria > Pseudomonadati > Pseudomonadota > Alphaproteobacteria > Hyphomicrobiales > Rhizobiaceae > Rhizobium > Rhizobium sp. 11515TR. The sequence continues at coordinate 127,420 of NZ_CP023000.1, forward strand.
GATGACCTCGAGCGGATCAACGCATCCGTCCAACTCAAAGCTCGCGAACTCGAGAAAGCGAGCCGGTACAAATCTGACTTCCTTGCCAACATGTCGCATGAACTGCGGACGCCGCTGAATTCGTCGCTTATTCTGGCAAAGCTGCTGGCAGACAATCCCGATGACAATCTAACCGAGGAACAGGTAAAGTTCGCCAAAACGATCCAGTCTTCTGGAAACGATTTGCTCAACCTGATCAACGATATTCTCGATCTTTCGAAAATCGAAGCCGGTCACATAGACATCAATCCGCAGGTTGTGTCGCTCGAGAGGTTGGTTGACAATCTGCGTCAGGTTTTCGAACCCCTGGCCGGCGACAAGCATCTCTCGTTCAAAATCGTGGTCGCCCAGGATACTCCGAACACCATTGAGACCGACACACAGCGTCTGGAGCAGGTCCTTAAGAACCTCTTGTCAAATGCCATCAAATTTACGGAAGCAGGAACGATTACGCTGTCCATTTCGAGAACCGACGAGGGTAGCGTCGCGTTTTCGGTTTCCGATACCGGTATTGGCATAGCGCAAGAACAGCAGCAGAGCGTCTTCGAAGCCTTTCACCAGGCCGACGGCACCATCAGCCGCAAGTATGGCGGCACTGGCCTTGGGCTGTCGATTTCCAGGCAATTGGTCCGGCTTCTGGGTGGGACGATTGCGGTCGAAAGCGAGCCGGGGCGGGGTAGCATATTTACGATCACACTTCCATCGACCTTTGATCCTTCGAGGGTTGCCTCACCTGAACCTTCCGCTCCAACTTTTTCCGAAACGAACGCATACGTACCGGAAAGCAATCGATCGCCGGCCAGCATCCCATTTCGCAAGATTGATGATGACAGGGAGACGCTGATCGACACCAAGCGCGTTCTTCTCGTTATTGAGGACGACGCGAATTTCGCATCGATCGTCCGTGACCTTTCGCGGGAGATGGGGTTTCAATCCATCGTAGCAGGCACGGCTGAAGAGGCATTGATCCTTGCAAAAGAGTTTCTACCCAGTGCAATCGTCTTGGATGTGGGTCTGCCCGATCAATCTGGCCTGGCAGTTCTTGACCGCCTGAAAAACGACGTGCAGACCCGCCACATTCCGATCCATGTCGTATCCGGTGGCGACCATACCGAGGCGGCCTATTGGCTTGGTGCAGCGGGCTACGCGTTCAAGCCCGTCAGTCGTGATCAATTGGTCGAAGTCCTACAGAAAATCGAAGCAAGGCTGTCCCGTCGCGTCCACCGGATCCTGATCGTCGAGGACGACGTCGTGCAGCGCGAAGCGGTTGCGAAGCTGCTGGCGTCACCCGATGTTGAGACAATCACCGCCAGCACCGCGGCTGACTGCCTGAACCTACTCAAGCAACAGACATTCGATTGCATGGTGCTGGACCTCACGCTTCCCGATGCTTCGGGCTATTCTCTCCTCGAAACACTGAGTCAGCAAAGCGCATACGCGTTTCCGCCTGTCATTGTTTACACCGGTCGGGAGCTGTCGGACGATGACGAACAACGGCTTCGCCGTTACTCGAAATCCATCATAATAAAGGGGGCGAAATCACCTGAACGCCTACTCGATGAAGTCAGCCTGTTCCTCCATCAGGTGATTTCCGAGCTGCCAGTCGAACGTCAGAAAATGATCCGGAAAGCTCGTAACCGGGATGCGGCGCTGGAAGGCCGACGGATTCTCGTCGTCGAAGACGATGTGCGCAATGTCTACGCTCTTTCCAATATCCTTGAGCCGAGGGGCGCAACTGTTCAGATCGCGCGCAATGGTCGCGAAGCAATAGAAACGCTGGAGGCGGCCTCCGCGTCACCCGACACGGCCATCGATCTGGTTCTCATGGACGTCATGATGCCGGTGATGGATGGGCTTAACGCAACACGGGAGATCAGGAAGAATCCCGCATGGAAAAAAATGCCGATCATAACCTTGACGGCCAAGGCCATGCCGGACGATCAGCAACGCTGTATTGAGGCGGGTGCCAACGACTATATGGCCAAACCTCTCGATGTGGAGAAGCTGCTGTCCCTCGTTCGCGTCTGGATGCCAAAGTGAGCGAAACACTGACACCTGAAAATATCGAAAATATCGAGATGCGTCTTCTTCTGGAGGCGCTGTTTCTCAAATATCATTACGATTTCCGCAATTATGCGATGGCATCAATCAGACGCCGGCTGAAACAGGCCCGGCAGAACCTTGGTTTTGCGAGCTTTTCCGCATTGCAGGAAAGTTTGCTGCATGACCCGGACATGGTCGCGACGCTCCTGCGCTACCTTACCGTGCAGGTGAGTGAGATGTTCAGGGATCCCAGCTATTTCAAGGCGATCCGAGAAAAGGTCGTGCCGCATTTGCGAACCTATCCCTCATTAAAGGTCTGGATTGCCGGCTGCAGTACGGGTGAGGAGCTGTATTCGTTTGCTATTCTGTTTCGTGAAGAGGGGCTTGAAGATCGCACGATCTTCTACGCGACCGATATCAATCAAGAAGCGCTTCAGACGGCGGAGGCGGGGATCTATCCCCTCGACCGGCTGCAACATTTTACGGAATGTCATCGACAGTCCGGCGGGAAATCCTCGTTATCGGACTATTATCAGGCGGCCTATGGCAGGGCGTCGTTCGATAAAAGCCTGCGGCGGAATGTTGTGTTTTCCGATCACAGTCTGGTGACGGATGCCGTCTTCGGAGAAATGCATTTCATCTCCTGTCGGAACGTCATGATCTATTTCGATCGGGTGCTTCAGGATCGGGTTATCACGCTGTTTAGAGACTCTCTGGTGCGAAAAGGGTTTCTGGGACTGGGAAGCAGGGAGACCATTCGCTTTTCAGAGAATGCTTCCGCCTTTCATGAATTCGTGCGTGACGAAAAGATCTACCAAAGGAGGGTCGATTGATGTCGGGACGCTACGAGGCCGTGGTGATCGGTGCGTCTGCTGGCGGTGTAGAGGCGCTCTCGGGGATTCTTCCCTTTCTCCCGGAAACGTTCTCTCTGCCTATTGTCGTGGTGGTCCACGTTCCGCCAGACCGGCGCAGCATAATGGCGGATCTCTTTCAGGCGAAGTGCAGGCTTCCCGTGGTAGAGGCGGAAGACAAGCAGCCGCTGGTGCGAGGCACGATTTATTTCGCCCCACCGGACTATCACCTTCTCATCGAAACCGAAGGAAGTCTTGCGCTCTCTAATGAAGAGCCGATCTTGTTTTCTCGCCCCTCCATCGACGTTCTGTTTGAGAGTGCCGCGGACGCTTATGGTTCCCGCTTAATCGCGATCGTGCTGACCGGCGCCAATAACGATGGTGCGAAAGGGCTGCGAGCCGTTGTTGACGCCGGCGGAATGGCGATTGTCCAAAACCCCGATAATGCCGCTGCCGCCGCTATGCCGGTGGCGGCCATCTCGAGTGTGCCGGAAGCTTACATTATGCAACTTGCGTCGATCCGCGAATTTCTGGGGAAGATTTGAGGCTATTCATGAATCGGGTTCCATTTCTTCTTGTCGATGATCTCGAGGAAAATCTCTTGGCCCTGGAGGCCTTGTTGCGCCGTGATGACGTTCTTCTGCTGAAAGCGCGATCGGGCGATCAGGCACTGGAATTACTATTAAAGCATGACGTCGCTCTTGCGCTGGTGGACGTCCACATGCCCGGCTTAAACGGTTTCGAGCTTGCCGAGCTGCTGCGTGGAAACGAGCGTACTCGCCACATTCCGATCATCTTCGTCACGGCTGGCTCTGGCGATACCCGGCCGCGATTTCGGGGTTACGAGGCGGGTGCCGTCGACTTCATCCAAAAGCCGATCGAGCCTGACGTTTTGCGAAGCAAGGTCGCGGTCTTTCATGAACTTTTCCGCCAAAGGCAGCAGCTTGCTGCCCAACGTGACGCACTCGCCGCGCAGGCGGAAGCACTCAAAGGCGCGGCGCGAGACAAGGACCTCTTGCTGCGTGAGATCAACCATCGTATCAAGAATCTCTTCAGCCTTACCTCCGGGCTGATCTCATTGAGCGCCAAGTCAGCGGCTAGCGCGGCCGACCTGGCAAACGAGTTGAGGTCACGCCTCCAAGCGCTGGCGCGCGCCCATGAGCTGACCTTGCCGGACCTTTCTGGCAACGGCGAGCTCGCAGCGGCTGCCACCACGGTAAAGACGTTGCTAAGGGCAATTCTCGCGCCATATGAGCACGAGCAGGGCGCGAAGATCATCATCCAAGGTTCAGATCACCCGTTAGAAGGTAAAGCTCTGACTTCGTTTGCGCTTCTGATGCATGAACTGGTTACAAATTCTGCCAAATATGGCGCACTATCCGCTCCAGATGGCGCGTTGACTGTGGATTTATCGGTGACGGGAAGCTTGCTTCATCTTCTTTGGGGGGAAAGCAATTCACCAGGCCCCTCGCAACCCTCGCTGCGAGAGGGTTTTGGCACTATGCTGGAAAAGGCCGCTCTCACGGGCCTGAATGGATCTATGACGAAGGACTGGCACGACGCCGGCCTGAGACTTTCGTTAGATGTTCCAGTCTCAGCACTCTTAAACTCCGAGTTGCGATGAACATGATCAGAGTTGACCTCGGAAGGCTTGGCTGAACATGATCCTTGCGCGGTGGGCCTGGCCGACGATGGGGCCGTTACCAGCATGGATTTATGACCGATTGACGTATTCCGCCAGAGAATGGGCATTCTGACAAGGTGAAGTTCTTGGCTCATCGACAAATTTCGCAGGGGGAACTTCTTCATAACAAGGTCTTGGGTGCATATCTGTTCAAGCGCATAGTTCACAAGATCGGCGCGAGGAGTTTCACTCCGCCGCGTCACGCGTGGGGGCGGCGAAGCTGCTCAACACCAGCCAGCGCTCAATCGAGCCCTTCAACGCAGCGTCGCCGGAAACATAAATTTCGCCGCCTTCGAGTGCAGGCCGGATCGGCGACCAGCCCATCCACACGCTGGTTAGGGTTTTCAGCGGGCTTTCGACGAACAGGTCGACAGCAAAGCCCGGATCGCTGACGCATAGGTCGGTGTCGCAGCCCCGCCGCACGATCAGCCAATAGTGACGTTCGGGCGCCGGCTGGTCGGGAAAGATGAACTGCACGACACAGCGCCGATCGGGAAACTGGCTGCGGTCGATCTTGCGCCGCACGTTCCACATCAAAAGCCGGCTGTCGAGATCACGCAGGCTGACCTCGCAATCGATATTCTCGTGCGCCCATTGGCCTAAGGCATGGACGATTGGCTCCAGTTTGCGCCCCATCGCCGTCGAATGATAGCCGTCGGTGTCGCGGCGGATCAGGCCGCCGGCTTCCATCTCCTTGAGACGGCGTGACAACAGGGTGGGTGACATGCCCGGCACACCTCGGTGAATATCGTTAAAGCGTGTCGAGCCCGACCACATCTCACCGAGGATCAGCAGGGTCCAGCGCGGCTGTAACAGCTCGCAGGCTTTCGCCACGGGACAAAACTGGTTGTAATCGCCCTCGGCCATGGCGGCACCTCCGTTGTGCGTGGGATCCTAACACGGATCGCCCGGCATGACTGCTACACTTCCTACAGTGGCCGCCGCACTCCCGGCGCTCCATCCTTGGCCCGCGACCACAACCAAAGGAGATCGCCATGCCACTCGTCACCATCGACGTCATCAAGGACGTCTTCACCCCGGCGCAAAAGGCCGACCTGATCCACGAAGTCACCGCCGCCATGATCCGCGTAGAAGGTGAAGCCATGCGCGGCGTCACCTGGGTCAAGATTAACGAGATCGCCTCGGGCGACTGGGCAATCGGCGGCCAACCCCTGACAACACAGGATGTGCAAAAGCTGGCGGCCACGCCGGTTCCAGCCTGAATGTGCGCGCTGCGGTCACTTAATCCGTGCGCCGGACGGCGCCGCCGACAAGCTGATTGACGACCAGCGACAGCGGCGTCGCCTTCAGCCGGGTTGTTGCTCTGGATCTCGATCTCATAGTTATGGTGCCGGATCAGGCCGTTCCATCGGAACAACAACTGAATGGGTTTGGCAGTGTCAGCCACTTTTTGGAGCCAGCGATCCTATGGATGAGCGCGGACCAGCACCATCGCAGGCCCGGCCAAAAACGTCAGCCCGAGCAAGAGCGAAACGCCGATCTTCAGAAGCTTGATGCGCCGTGTTCTGGCGCCATCCCAGTCATAGATCACAGAGAACTCCCGAGTGCCAAACAAACCCCTCTCGGCTTGAGGGCACTGATGCGACGTGCTCCGCCAAGCAAAATCGATACGTACCCCTTTTAAGATTGTCGTCAGCGAAATACAACTTAGTCAATGGTGAGACGAGGGTGGATTAATGGATCGTCCCGACCGCCAAACGTGCTTGGCAACGCGTTTGCAGGGCGCGGATCAAGGTGACAGCGTTTCCGAGAATCGCCATATTGCTCGAGCTGCAACATATCGCCAGGTCTTGACGCATGACCTTCAACATCCATCCGATATCGAGAAGCGATCTCACCGTCTGGGCATCCCCGTCGCTGGCGACATCGAAGGCGAGATTTGAGATGGTCGTCGCGAGGAAATCAACGCGGTCAAGCCGCTCGCTATGATCAAGCTGCGTGTAAGGAATTGTTGAGGCTTCGTCGTTTTCCAACATATGAGTATCCTCCGAAAGAGAAAGAGGGCCGCGCAGGTCGTAAGGTCAAGAGGAACATCCTCCACATTCAAGGGCCGAACGACCTCCCATGAGCCGATGCATCCGTGCCCGGATTTCAAATCGCCTCGGGTCGGTACGAAGGTCCCAAGTCGTTGATCGATTCCAATAGGTGGCGGGTACCACTTTCGCCATTGTCATTGCCCGGGAATACACAGCGACAACGAACATGGCCCTTCCCGCAGTCCCAATCCGAAGTAAGGTCGCGTCCGAATAGTCGCGCAGTGTGTTGGCAACCGTCAAGCGCCCTGTCTGGTCGCCTGGGACTTCCGCTGCGATTGCGTCCCGGCGATCCTGTTTCGAAAGGAAATGGAGTCACCGAGCAAGTTCGCGCATCTTATAGGCGACCTCAGTCCGGTTCGTCGCATTTAGTTTTTTCATGATGTTGCGAACGTGTACCTTCACAGTGCTTTCGCAAAGGTCCATTTCGTACGCGATGATCTTGTTTGCTTTCCCGCGTCGCAGGCCCTCTGCGACGACTACTTCACGTGGCGTAAACATGCCGTCTAGCAAATCGTTTCGTGGCGCGGCATTGGCGGTGATCGCCTCCTTGGCAGCAAGCAGGCTGCTTGCCGGCACAAAGACGCCGCCTGCGCGGGCAAGCGCCAACGCTTCGGCCGCAACCTTGATACCGACGCTGCTCGGGATATAGCCGCGAGCGCCACATTCCAGAGCATGCAGGAGCTGAGGGAGTTCATCGCCATCCGCGCCGATGATCACGGGACTCGTCTGGAACCTTTCCGCAAGAGCGCAGATTTTGGCGCTGATGTCAGTGTCGGATACCTTACGGCCGCCGATCATGAACAAGATCGCGGAAGGTAATGTCTCCATACCGCGCATCTGCCATTCGTCCAACGAGCCCACTGTTATGATATGCAACGCACTGTCGCAGTCAGCCAGGCTCTTCGAAAGACACTCACGGTCCAGAGCACGGGAATCGATGAGGAGAACGTAGTCTTCCCATTCATCGATACTTGGGGAAGTGCCGGCAGTGATGAACGGACGCAGTGAGTTTGATGTTGGAACGGAAAAAATGCGCGCGCCCGATTCCGGTGTAAATTTCTCACTCGTGATCGATTGTCCAATCATGGCCGTTCTCCCAACTATTAAAGGCCTTTTTAAATATTCACGGTTCCATGTTTTTAAATTCCTGGTTTTGTATTTTCCTGTATTTTTACTTTGCGCATTAACATAGGTTAATGTAGAGCTCTAACTTCGATAAAAATTATTCTTAAAGCGACTTTCGCAAATACATTTAATTTTCCTAAAGTATTATTTACTCCGAGATGCCAGAGCAAGCGCCGGTTGCATCCTGACAGTCGGCTTCGGAAACTCGCCTTATATAGCGACGCAACGGCTGACGCATTCTGCCTGTGGACCGAATACACCGCGGAAATGGCGGCTTGAGAAACAGCGAGGCTGCCAATCCGACACCAAACTCAAACAACTTGGCAGTACCGTCCAGCGACGGCAAACGAGATTGAAGGACAGCGTTGAGTTTCGAAGTGGGAACGCGAAATATTGCTGCAGGTGTTCAACGCTGGGCGACCATTTTTAGCGCCTGCGAGGAAGATTTGTATTTTTCCATCGTCGACTCCAAGATCACAGCTCCGCGTGCGATCGATTTTGCGCAATAAAGTGCCGCGTCCGCGCCTTTAAGGGCAGCCTCACAGCTTGTTTCGTTTCGCGAAACCTCGCTGATTCCAAACGAAGCGCCAACGGAGATTTCGCAGCCCAACAGAAGCATTTTGGCTGAAAGAGAAGTGGCTAACTTTTGACAGATTTCTGCCGCCTGTGTTGCAGATAGGCCCGGCATCATGATGGCGAACTCATCACCGCCAAGACGAAAAATCCTGTCTTCCGGGCGGACCCCTGCTCGTAGCCGCGCGGCTACGACCTTTAACAGCTCATCGCCCATGGCATGGCCGCAAGTATCGTTGACGGCCTTAAAGCCATCGAGATCGAGGCAAGCGATCATCAACGGCCCTTTTTTTGTCAAGGTCGAAAATTCCGGCTCCAGAAGCGAGCGGTTGGCAAGGCCTGTCAGGAAATCATGCGTTGCGGCATGCCGCATCTGCCGCTCCCGGTTCATCAGCATTTGAGCTGTTGTTTGGGTGATGCGGATCATCAACGCAGCGCCGGCGACAAGAACAAATGCCACGGTCAAGATCAGAGGTAACGATTGCCAAAGAAAGTCCGAAGCGGGCGTTGGCGGAAGCCAGGATAGAACTTCGATTTCACCCTCCGTTCCGACGGCGATTTCGGCACGCGCGCGGTCGGGTAAGACCGTAGGAAGGGGACCGATTTGCGCGTTGTTGAGGAGAAAACGTTTCCCGAAGAAATCTTGCAGGGTACCGCCGATCGGCATGGCTGTTATGAGAACGGGCGCGCGATCACCTTTGGGTTTGAAAGTCCCGAAATCCGGCTGGAACAGGCTGGCCGAAAGCAGGACCGCCTCGTCCCCCATTACCTCAATTCGGCTCATTGCCAACGGTGATGGAATGCCCGGCTTTGCCGGTCGTTGCTCACGGGAGCGGATGGCTGTCAGAAGCTCGGAGGAATCCTTGACCATTGCAGTGGGACCACGCGCGAAAAAGGGCTTGTCCTTCACCGTGTCATCCGTCCGTGAGTAGATGATCGCGTCATGGGAATCGAGGACGACTACTGAACGTGTTCTCGATGTGCCGATTAAAGAAGCCCCGATGTTTCTGTCAGCCCACTCTTGGTCAAAGGAATTATCCAGCTTTGCGATTGCCTCATCCCAAATGGTCCAGGCTGTCAGAGAAAATTCAACGTCGGAAATCCACAACGAGATATTCCGTTCGACGAGCATCTCCTGACTTCGCCGTGCCTCAGCGTCGATCCGCTTCACTCCATAGTAGGGAAAGGTGGCCATCGCGGCGATAAATAAAGCTATGCCGACGATCGCCGGGCCGAGGAGCCGGATATGTAAGAAACGCATGTCTGCTCGTCGTCCCGATGCTTTAGGATAGTTAGGTTAACATAGACCTCAGAGCTTACCGCGATGTTATCAAGCAGAAACTTGAAACACGTCTTCCGCATCTCATTGTCTTGGGGAGCGCATATTATTGACGAGCTTCCTCAACCGGAGCCCACGATACTAAGCGGTATGGAAGCCTCTCACGGCATCGAAGGGTTTGGTGCACCGCCGCAAAGAAACTGGATGCGTCGAACAGAACTCAGCCTCTGGCGGAGGCGACAAGCCGTGGACTGATCGATTAAGTAACGGCGCGTGTATGTATAAAGAATCTAATATATATCAAATCATGTATTCTCAAAAAATATTTTATCGTTTTGATAAAGATACTTGCGAGAGCTGCAATCCTTCTCGAAATTATCAAAAAATAAACGAAGTTATATGATTAATCGGGCCACAGGGTCTTCCCATGACGGCAGAAGCTTCCCTGTAAGCCAGACGTTCGAATTTAGATACGCGAGCTCAAAATTGGGTAGCAGTGAATAATCGCGCATGGAGGCTTTCTGCCTCCGGCAAACTAGACGCATGCACTTCTTATCCTCTGAAACACTGGCCGCTCACTCAGGGCGCCGCGATGAAGGCGGTTCTTTGCTCGACTTTCGCTGGACCAAGAGGATTTACGATGTCCGCGTTCAACAACCTAAAAATCGTCACCAAAATTTCAATTGCGTTCACCGTGCTTATCCTGCTGAGCATCGCTGTCTGCGCTATTAATCTGAGCGGTTTGGCGCGGCAAAACGCAGCCGTAGGCATCACTGAGCATACTTACCAAGTACTGTCGACGCTGGATCGTATCACGGCATCGATGGTCAATCAGGAGACTGGCCTCAGGGGCTATCTCATCGCCGGCGACGATGCATTTCTGGCTCCTCAAAAGGCAGGTCAAGCAAGCTATCGCCAGGCTCTAAGTGACGTGAAGGCGTTGACCGCGGACAATCCGCTTCAGCAGTCCCGATTGGTCGCTCTGGACGGCTTCGTGTCCGATTGGACCGGAAAGGTTTTGCAAAAGGAAATCGCACTCATGCAGAGCGCGGGTTCGCAGGATCAGGCGCGCGCATTGGAGGCATCAGGAGCTGGCAAGCAGTACATGGACGCGATCCGTGCCAAGGTTACTGAAATGGCCGCAGACGAGCGGGGGTTGCTTGAAAAGCGGAATGCCGACGCCAGGCAAGCTGCACAAACCACCGCCTTCAGCAATTATGTCAGCTGTGCCTTGACGATCGGGCTCTCGCTTACAGCTTTGTGGCTCATCTATCTCGTCGTGGTCAAACCGATCAAGAGCATCAATGTGGCAATGCGTAGGCTCGCTGACGGGGATCGCGATAGCCAAATACCCCACAACGAGCGCCGGGACGAAGTCGGCGAAATGGCGGCAGCTGTGGAAGTGTTCCGCGAGAATGCCATCGAGCGGGTTCGCCTGGAAGGGGAAACCGAAGCCAACCGCTCGATGAGCGAGCGCGAGCGCATCGAACGAGAAAAGCAAAAGGCCAAGGAAGCCGCAGACGTGCAGTTTGCCGTCGATAACCTCGCCTCCGGTCTATCGAAACTTTCGGAGGGGGATGTTTCCTACCGTATCCACCAGCCCTTCGCGGCGTCGCTCGATGGCGTTCGCAGCGACTTCAACAACTCCGCCGACAAGCTGCAGGTGGCGTTGAGCAATGTTGCCCAGAACGCTCGCGGCATCGATGCCGGCGCCAACGAAATCAAATCAGCCGCCGACGATCTCGCCAAACGAACCGAGCAGCAGGCCGCGGCCGTAGAACAGACTGCAGCCGCACTGGAGCAGATTACCACCACCGTCAAGAACTCCACGCAGCGCGCCCAGGATGCGGGACAGCTGGTGGCGCGCGCCAAGGCCGGAGCGGAGCAATCAGGGGAGGTCGTACGCCGCGCCGTTGCGGCCATGGAGCAGATCGAGACATCCTCCGGAGAGATTTCCAACATCATCGGTGTCATTGACGAAATCGCGTTCCAGACGAATCTTTTGGCGCTAAACGCCGGTGTCGAGGCGGCACGGGCAGGTGACGCCGGAAAGGGATTTGCCGTCGTCGCGCAGGAAGTCCGCGAACTTGCTCAACGATCCGCCCATGCGGCAAAGGAAATCAAGGCACTGATTAACACCTCCAATGGTCAGGTTCAGCAGGGCGTCCAGCTGGTCGGCGATACCGGAAAGGCTCTTCAGACGATCGTGGCTGAGGTACAGGAAATCAATCGCCACGTGCTGGCGATCGTGGAATCGGCGCAAGAGCAGTCTTCCGGGCTTCAGCAGATCAACACGGCCGTCAACCAAATGGACCAGGATACACAAAAGAACGCGGCTATGGTCGAAGAGACAACAGCTGCAAGCCACAGCTTGGCAAAGGAGGTTATCTCGCTCAACCAGCTGCTGGGCCAATTCAGACTCGAGGAGGCAATTCCTCGACAGGCAACATCTGTCCGTACTGCCAATATCCACGACAAGCCGATCAGCTCTCCGGCCAAGGCACTCGGACGCAAGATCGCTTCGGCTTTTTCCGGCAATGCGGCCATCGATACTAAAAGCGGCCAATGGGAGGAATTTTGATGGACATCTCCCTCAAATCTAGTGATCACCTTCTGGAGATCATCGCGTTCATGCTGCATGATCAGCAGTTCTGCGTACGCACCATCTCCATACGAGAAATTCGCGGTTGGGGCCCCGTGACACCGTTGCCCCACACTCCGCCAGAAGTCATGGGCGTGATGAATCTGCGCGGTTCGGTCATCCCGATCGTGGACCTTGCTGTCAAGCTGGGAATGCCGCCGGCGCAGACGACCGAGCGCAGTGCCATTGTCGTCACCACTGTCCAGAGCAGGACCATCGGCCTCATGGTTGATCGGGTCTCCGATATCTTGACAGTATCGACATCCGACCTCCAAGCTGTGCCGACGGCAGCTGGAGTTTCGACACCCGGCTATGCTGAGGGTATTTTCGTGCGAGGCAAAGACATGATTTGCTTCCTCAACCTCGACGGGATCTTTGCGTCGAGCGCGCCAGACGAGTGGGAGAATGTCGCCTAGGCGGTTGTTTCAGCGCCGGTCGCAATATCGTCTATGCGGCCGGCAGCCGACAGGCACGTGAGAGCCATAATTGCCGGCGTAAAAATGGCAAGCAATGGAATGACGAACTCGTTGACCACCAATTTGCCTCTGCGGGTTTGCCGTAGCGAGGCAAAAAGAAATCTTGTATCTTTTTCTCCTGTTTCGCTGTGGAGACTCTGCCATGTATTCTGCGAGAAATGGGGGGACGGCTCGTGCCGAGATGCATGCCGGCCTCTTGAATGCGTTTTCGCATCCGACACGCCTTCTTATTTTGAACGCCATTCGCATGCGAGAAGTTAACGTCGGGGAGCTTTGCGAGATTTGCGGCCTCAGTCAGTCGGCTATATCGCAACACTTGGCGCGGCTCCGAGAGCAGGGCGTCGTGAAGACGCGCAGGGTGCATCAGATGATCTTTTATCGGCTTGCCTCACAGGATGCCGAGAGGCTGCTTGTGGCATTAGGGGAGATCCATGGTGGCGGAGGAGGAGCTCCCGTTGATCGCCATTCCGGGGGATTTTGATCGAAATGACGCATAGCAGGCGATTTCCTGGCTTGGTGGTCGGCGCGCGTTGCGTTCGAGTTTAATGTAACTATCGTCGAACTGCGGAAGTCATTCGATCGGAAATAACGCTTCCCGTGAGGCATTGCGGCGTCCCTGCGTTGCATATAATAGAGCGTCAGCGCGAAATAATAGCTATTCCAGGTGGTTACCATCAAAAAATTTTGAGATTTAACTATTTTTTATCCAAAATATACCACCATTTTATTGGAAATAATTGAATTATCTCAATCGAGAATCCGCTCGATCTTGTCGCCTTTACCAATTTCCGCCGCTAGACTTCATGAAGGGGAGCTGTTTTCGTGCTGGGATTCTTCGACAATAATGAGAAGGCGAAATTGCGGGCGCTCGATACCATTAGCGCCAATATCATGATCGCCGACGCCAAGCTCAACATCACGTATCTGAATAATGCCACGCGCGAGCTGCTGAAGCAGGCCGAGGGCGATCTCAAGAAAGAGCTGCCGAGATTCGAAGTCGACAAGCTTGTCGGATCCAACATCGATATCTTCCATAAGAACCCATCCCATCAGCGCGGCATGCTGTCAAAACTCACCACTCAGCATCGCGCCACTATCTCCGTGGGACGCCACAGCTTTGATCTTATCGTGACGCCGCTAAAACATGGACAGGCTGTTACCGGATTTGTGGTCGAATGGGCTGACGCAAGGGCGCGACTGCAAAATCTCGATTATCAGGCCCAGATGGAGGCAATCAGTCGCGTGCAGGCGATCATTGCGTTCACGCCTGATGGCGAAGTCTTGTCCGCCAACCAGAACTTCCTCGAAGCTCTTGATTACCGTCTTGACGAGATCAAGGGTCAGCATCATCGCATGTTCGTCGATCCCAACTATGCGGCGTCGCAGGAGTACCAAGATTTCTGGACCCAATTGCGCGCCGGCAAGGTGCAAGCGGCTGAATTCGTGCGTTTAGGCAAGCGCGGAAAGCGAGTGGTGATCAATGCCTCCTATAATCCAATTCCAGATGAGAAAGGTCGGATAGTCAAAGTCGTCAAATTCGCAACCCTGGTGACGGAACGTGTCCATGCGGTCGACACCATCGGCGATGCCTTGACCAGAATGGCGGCGGGGGATCTTTCATTTGAGCTGACGAATCCGTTTGCGCCCGATTTCGAGCTGTTGCGGAGTAACCTCAATGCCGCGCTTGCACAGCTGAACGGCACCTTGAGTGGCGTTTCGCAATCGAGCGATCTGCTTGAAAGCAATTCTCGCGAAATCAGTCACAGCGCCAATGATCTATCGCGGCGCACGGAACAGCAGGCTGCTTCGCTCGAGGAAACCGCCGCCGCGCTCGATGAAATCACTGTCAACGTCACCAATGCGTCGCGCCGTGCCGAGGAGGCGCGGTCGGCAACTCAGACTGCCGACGAGAGCGCAGCCCGGTCCGGCAGGATCGTTGCCGAAGCGGTCGAGGCCATGGCCGGAATCGAGCGCTCTTCGAGCCAGGTCTCGAATATTATCGCAGTGATCGACGAGATCGCGTTTCAGACCAATCTGCTGGCGTTGAACGCTGGCGTTGAGGCGGCGCGCGCAGGTGAAGCGGGCAAAGGCTTCGCAGTCGTGGCGCAGGAGGTCCGCGAGCTGGCCCAGCGTTCGGCGCAGGCGGCAAAGGAAATCAAGGAACTCATCCGCAACTCGTCGGAAGAAGTTGCAAGGGGTGTGAAACTCGTCAGCGAAACCGGCTCCGCGCTCAAGATTATCCAGCAGCAGATCGTGTCGATCAACGACCATATGCAGGCAATCGCCAGTTCGGCCAAGGAGCAGGCGACGGGTCTTGCGGAAGTAAATACCGCGGTCAACCAAATGGACCAGACCACGCAACAAAACGCTGCCATGGTCGAGGAATCGACCGCCGCCAGCGCGACGCTCGCCAAGGAGACGGCGAAGCTGCGGGAAATGGTGGCGCAGTTTCACTTGCGAGACAGCTCCCGATCACCCGTGCTGGCTGCGGCCGCTCCGACCACATCATGGCGTGAAGATCCCGCGCCTGAGCGCCAAACGCGAATTCGCCGGCGCGCGAATGTCGGTAATGCTGCCCTTCAGCCCCAGGGATGGGAGGATTTCTGACAAACTCGCTCGTCCTGAGACGGCAGCTTTTCAGCTATGGATGAGCAAGCACGTTTAGTGTCGCCTTTGTGCAATACGCCGGCATGCCCCACGCATGAATGTCTGCGGAAACCTAGGAAGCGACTAAAGACATTATGGGATCAATTGACGTCAGGAGATAATCCCAGTCAGACCAACAGGGATATCGCGCTGTGCTCCTATTCAGTCATTCCAGCTCAGGGTCTTGGCTCCCCTAACGAATTTGTTAGATATTGAATTTCGAATAACAGGATCGTGGGTTCAAACCCTATCAAGAGCAAACATTGGGCCAATCAAATTCTACATTGAGATCTCAGGTCAGCTCTGCGCCTTTCTTTCAAATGCCCCAGGCTCGGATTTCTTTTCCTGCAAGCTACCGTTCGATGAGTCGGATCGATAGGCAAGACTGCATTCTGGTCGAAAGAGTGCTCAGGTTTAACACTATGGCGGGTTATGGCCCAGAGACTAGCTGGCTTTGCAACTAGCTTTCAATTGGGAACGCTGTTCGTGCGTCATATCGCGACTAAAATCTTTGATCGCCCACACAAGCGCGATCTTTTCGAGGTGCCTCGGGTTCGTTATCCGTACTGATAGAGAGCGATCAATCGCACTGCAAAACCTTCTGCGGAATATTCGTTGGGATCGAACCATGGCTGATTGGTGATTGGATCAAAAACACTTTTGAGAATTTCCAGATCTTCCGACGGCAACTTGCCTTCCGCAAGGCGGCGTAATCGCTTCGTCCCTTCATTTGCTTGAACGATGTGGTGCGAGATCGCGAACGCCCGCTACTTGCTTCCTGTCCTTGGAGTTCTTGACGCGAAGGCCAATCCACTCACGATGATCAGCAGCATCGCCGCAGAAACAAAACTTGAGGTGAAGAAGATAAGCCCGCTGAAGCCAAGAACCCATGGTGCGGCAAGCAGAACTAGGCCTAGCCAAAATTTCAACCAGTCGATCCAGGCTTCGGGATTAAAAATCCCGAGGATGGAGACGTTTACAATCGTCAGACCAATGGCTGTTCCGGTTGCATATACCATCGTCGATGCCTTAGCCACCGGAAGAAGGTCAGGCGCCAACCACGGCGTTAGGAAGATTAACGTTCCGAGAAGAAGGCCGAACCAGTTTTGCCAGCGTGGCTCTCGCATGGTAAAATCCTTCATGGTGACTGATAGTTCTTGTATTTATCATCGAGAAGATCATCGACATACATCCATGTCTCTGGGGTTTTTGTTCCGTTTCGATTCGTTGTCGGAGGTCGATGAAACTGGACAATGAGAGATGCTGATGTGTCTCGGACGCCAAGCTTAGACTTGAAGTACTTTCCTTACGGATTGCTCTTTAGCGGCGTCCATAGCCATGTCGAGGACGACGCGTCCGTCTATGTGACCCTGCTTCAGATCGGACAACACCTTATTTATGTCCGTCAGCGGCGCGCGTTGAATACCCGCCTTGACCTTGTGATCCGCAGCAAAAGCGATCGCCTCATCAAGATCGCGACGCGTTCCAACGATCGAACCACGAATGGTGATGCGTTTCAGGACGACGTCGAAGATCGGTGTCGCAAACTGGCCCGGCGGAAGGCCAACCAGGCTGATCGTTCCCCTCTTACGGACTAGCGATAAAGCCTGTGAGAAGGCCGGTGGTGATACCGCTGTTACAAGAACGCCGTGAGCGCCGCCTTGAGTTATTTTCATCACCTCTGATACCGTATCCGGAACCCCGGCGTTGATGGCGAAGTCAGCTCCGGCCATGCGCGCAAGGTTCAGTTTCGTCGGCGCGATATCGAGGGCGATCACCTTTAATCCCATTGCCTTGGCGTATTGGATGGCGATGTGCCCGAGGCCTCCGACACCCGAGATCACAACCCATTCGCCAGGACGAGCCTCGGTCTCCTTGAGGCCCTTATACGTTGTCACGCCGGCGCAAAGGATGGGCGCAATTTCAGCGAAATCAACATGCTCAGGCAGGCGGGCCGCGAAGCTGGCATCGGCGATGACATAGTCGGCAAAGCCACCGTCGCAGTTATAGCCGGTATTGTGCTGATGGTCGCACAGGGTTTCCCATCCTGTCTCGCAATATTCGCATTTCAGACAGGCGTCATGCAGCCAGGCAATACCGACGCGGTCCCCCTCCTTGAGATTGGTAACGCCAGTGCCGACAGCCGCGACTATGCCCGCTACCTCGTGTCCCGGCGTAAATGGAAGCGAGGGGCGGACGGGCCAATCGCCTTCGGCTGCATGCAGGTCGGTATGGCAGACACCACAGGCCTTCACCCTGACCAGGATCTTACCTGGTTCGGGCCGCGGGACTGGCCTGCATTCGATCGACAAGGGCTTACCGAATTCCCGGACCACGGCAGCTCGCATCATCTTGTCCATTTGGACCTCCTGTTGATATCGGCACTCGTGTGGTGGTGAGGTGGTCTGGACGCGGGATGCAGATGATGATCCAAGGTATCACCGCCACCACCTCCTTACGCGACCAAAGACTTCGATAGCAGCAGAAGCCTTGGATCATCGGGATAGGGTTCGACCCTGAAGCCCATGTTCTGTTCCAGCTCGACGGCGTCGGAGTTGCTTCGGTCTTCGATGGATTCGATCTTTTCCAGACCTCGTCCCTGGGCTTCCTGCACCATCAGGCTCAGCAGTCCCCAGCCGAGGCCATGACCCTTGAAATCGCTCCGCACGGAAATGGCGACTTCGGCTCGCTTCTTGTCCCGGTCGCAGGCGAGCACCGCGGTCGCGATCGGTATTGCGGTATCCCGCGCAAAAGCAATGTAGCTCTCCACGGCGCTGTGATCGACGCCGATCAAATCCGCGATCTGCTTGCGGGAAACATGCTTGATCGCTGATAAAAAGCGGAAGCGAAGATCCTGTGGGCTGACGTGATCGAAAAGTTCGGTCAGGAGTCCTTCGTCGCCATTGGTGGCCGGCCTGACAAAGACCCGCAAACCATCACGCGTGACTATATTCCACTGCTGTTCCGGCATTCCCGTTTCCTCCATTCGCGCGATATTTCGTTTGCGTGGATCGGTTGGTAATTGGCGTTGATCTTAGATCTGCGAGGAAAGTCTGCATTGACGGGGATCAAATTGGCGAAGGTGTCTGACAGCATAATGAGGGAACCCTACGGGCGTCTCGCGGCATCCATCCAAACAATAGCTGGAAAGAGGACCATCGCCGTTCAACCATGAGAAATCTCATAGGCCATCGTAAGCCGGGCGGCCCGTTTGCGCTTTGGGAGGTCAGTCTGCCCACCGACTCCCCGCCGACGGGGCAACGCTTCACAATTCTCGATGTCCATTCCTACCATATGGCCATTTCCAATTGCGGATTTCCGGCATATCCTCACCGTATTGACGAATGTAGCGACCGTGCTCTTCGAGCTTGTCGCGGAAAAGCTGAATCACATCCTGTGCCTTTTCCTGGAGACCCGGCACGCGCTCGATTGCCTCTATGGCAAGATGGTAGCGATCAAGTTCGTTGAGAACGGTCATGTCGAAGGGGGTCGTGGTTGTCCCTTCCTCGATGAAGCCGCGGACATGAAAGTTACCGTGATTGGTGCGCCGATAGGTGAGGCGGTGAATCAGGTAGGGATAGCCATGATAGGCGAAGATGACCGGTCGATCCGGTGTGAACAACCCCTCGAAGAGCTCGTCGGCGAGACCATGCGGGTGTTGCTCCTTCGATTGTAGCGCCATCAGATCGACGACGTTGACAACGCGGATCGACAATTCCGGAATATTCTGATGGAGAAGATCGACGGCGGCGAGCGTCTCCATGGTGGGGACATCACCGGCGCAGGCCATGACGACATCCGGTTCGATCGCGCTCTGTTCGTTACAAGCCCAATCCCAAATACCGATGCCGGCTTCACAATGCTTCACCGCTTCATCCATCGACAGCCATTGCAGCTCCGGTTGTTTGCCGGCAACAACGACATTGATACGGTCATAGGTTTTCAGGCAGTGATCGCCGGTCCATAACAGCGTATTGGCATCCGGCGGCAGGTAGATGCGCACGGTGTCGGCTCTTTTGTTGGCAACAACATCGATGAACCCCGGATCCTGATGGCTGAAGCCATTATGGTCCTGTCGCCAAACGTGCGATGTCAAAAGGTAGTTCAGCGAGGAAATCGGTTTTCGCCATGGCAGTTCGCGCGATACCTTCAGCCATTTGGCGTGCTGATTGAACATGGAATCGACGATGTGGATGAAGGCTTCATAGCAGGAGAACAGACCATGGCGCCCGGTCAACAGATAACCTTCCAGCCATCCTTGACATAGATGCTCGCTGAGGACTTCCATGACCCGGCCGTCTCGGGCAAGGCTGACGTCGTAGGGTTTCATCTCCTCCATCCAGACACGGTCGGTCACTTCAAAGACGCTACCGAGACGGTTGGATTCCGTCTCGTCTGGGCCGAAGATGCGGAAATTGGCGTGATCTGCATTGAGAGTCACGATGTCGCGCAGATAATGCCCGAGAATCTCGGTCGATTGAGCCATTGTTCTGCCGCGCTCTTCGACGGCAAGCGCATAGTCGCGAATATCGGGTACGACGAGTTCACGGCGCAGCAGCCCGCCATTGGCATGTGGATTGGCGCCCATGCGACGTTTCCCTTTCGGCGCCAGTGCACGTAATTCTTCTTCCAAGCGCCCATCGGCGTCGAAAAGATCCTGCGGATCATAGCTGCGCATCCAGTCTTCCAGGATTTTTCGATGGCTGGCGTCCTCGCGACAATTGGAAACCGGCACCTGATGTGCCCGCCAGAAACCCTCGACTTTCTTGCCGTCGACTTCCTTCGGTCCCGTCCAGCCTTTCGGGCTTCTCAGCACGATCATTGGCCAACGCGGGCAGAAATTGCCGGGAGCGCCGGTGCGGGCCTCAGTCTGGATGGCGCGAATGCGGTCGAAGACCTGTTCAAAGGTCGCAGCCATCGCTTGGTGCATATGGTGCGGGTCAGAACCTTCGACGAAGAACGGTTCGTAGCCATAGCCGATGAAGAGATGACGCAGGTCCTCGTCGGTGTCGCGACCAAGGATGGTCGGATTGGCGATCTTGTAGCCATTGAGATGGAGGATGGGCAGCACGGCGCCGTCGCGGGCCGGATTGAGGAACTTGTTGGAATGCCAGCTGGCGGCCAACGGACCGGTTTCAGCTTCGCCGTCGCCGACGACACAGGCGGCGATCAGGTCGGGATTGTCGAGGACGGCGCCATAGGCATGAACCAATGCATAGCCGAGCTCGCCGCCCTCATGGATCGATCCCGGAGTTTCGGGGGCGGCGTGGCTGGGAATGCCGCCGGGAAAGGAAAACTGACGGAACAGTTTGCGCACGCCGTCCGCATCTTCGGAAATGTCCGGATAGATTTCGCTATAGGTGCCTTCGAGATAGGTGTTGGCGACCATGCCGGGGCCGCCATGGCCAGGCCCGCAAATATAGATGATATCGAGATCGCGATCGCGGATGATCCGGTTGAGGTGGGCGTAGATGAAGTTGAGCCCTGGTGTCGTACCCCAGTGGCCAAGCAGGCGCGGCTTGATATGCCTGGCCTGTAGCGGCTCGCGCAGTAGCGGATTGTCCAGCAGGTAGATCTGGCCGACCGAGAGGTAATTGGCCGCTCGCCAATAGCGATCGATGAGGTCGAGTTCGGCGGCGTTGAGTGGATGCGCAAAAGTTGCGCTTGGCTGCTTATCCATGTGGTCGCTCCAATTCAATATGGTCATTCGTCAGCCTACCGCGAACCACGCGATAGGCGGTTGATCTGGATCACTCAGCCGCCAAAACTGACAGCGCTTCATTGGCGATGATCTGCTCCTCGTCCGTTGCGATGACGAAGGTCGCGACAGGGCTTGCCGATGTGCTGATGATGGGCCCGCTAGTGGCGTTCGCATTATCGTCGAGGGCGACGCCCAGCCATCGCAGGCGACCGCAGATCGCAGCCCGAATTTCCGGCTGGTGCTCGCCGATACCGGCGGTAAAAACGATGCCGTCCAGACCGCCCAGCGTTACCGCCATGCGGCCAATTTCCCCCGCAATGCGCAAGGCAAGGAGATCGATCGCTTCGCGCGCCTCAATGCGCCCGTCCTTCAGCAGATCGCGCGTGTCGCCGCTAATGCCCGAAACGCCGAGCAGGCCGGAGCGATGATAGAGCATCTCCTCAAGGTTGCGCAGCGTCCGGCCTTTCGGCCCGAGAAGATGCAACAGCACGCCGGGATCGATCGCGCCGCAGCGCGTTGCCATCGGTACGCCGTCGAGCGTTGAAAACCCCATGCTGCAATCACGACTTTCGCCGCCATCGAGAGCACAGAGGCTGGCACCGCTGCCAAGATGCGCGACAATCACCTTACCCGCGGCCACCTTCGGTGCGCGCGCTCGTAGTTCCGTGGCGATGAAAGCATGGGAGAGACCGTGAAATCCGTAGCGCTTGATCCCCTGATCGTGCAGTGCACGGGGCAAGGCAAATCGGCGAACTAGATCGCTCTGGGTTGCGTGGAAGGCTGTATCGAAGGAGGCCGTCTGCGCTAGCGTCGGTCGTAGATGTTTGACCGCACGGATCAGGCGGAGCGCCTGAGGCTGGTGCAAAGGCGCGAGCGCGGTCAACTGGTCTATATCGCCGATGCTAGTCTCGTCGAGGCGAATGGGACCGACGAACCGCTCGCCGCCATGTACGACACGATGACCGACGGCCCGCACGGCATCCATGTTGAAATGCCTGCCGAGTGTTTCGAATGTTTCGGCGATGACATTGCGCAGATCCTCACCGCCTTCGGCGTGTATGAACGTGTCGAAGACTGCCGGTCCTTCCGTCAGATGAAGCGACAGCGGGCGCCTGCTGAAGTCGACCAAACCCTTGCCGATGCGACGTGCTCCGTTCACATCACATTGGAATAAACCGATCTTGAGTGTTGACGAGCCCGCATTGAATGTGAGCAGCAACTTGGCGTCAGTCATCATGGTTCCTTCGGTTGGAAATCAGCTGCCCAAGGATTAAGCCGAGACAGTCGGCTGCGATGAAATGTTGCGCCGAGTTTCCACCCAATCCGGAGAGCTTGACCAAGCTTGAATACCGCCATCGCTTCTAAGGCTGGCCTCCGCCTTTTGCATTGACCAACATCAAGCTGTGTGACGCTCGCGATCGATCTTCGATCCGTAGTGTTGACCAAGATCAAGGCGCAGCGCCCGCCGGTGCTTAAACTCAGCCCCATCGAACACGAGTTCAAACAGGAGGTGTGACCATGCAAGCGAAGACCATTTTGAGTGTCATCGGCGTCAATCAAAACGATGACGACCTGCATTCCGCAATCGAATTGTGCCGGGAGGCGAAAGCCCATTTGTCCGTGCTGGTGACGGCACTTGCTGCTCCGCCGATCGGCGGACATGGCGAAGTGACGTCCACGGTATGGTTCGAGGAGCGTGAGCGTCAGACGGAAGATCTTCGTCGGAAGGTCGCTGCTGCCAACGCCATTCTGCAGGCGGATGATGTTTCATTCGACGTGACCAGCCTCTTTACGGAATACGGATGGGCGGAGAATGAAATCGGAGACCGGGCGCGCTATGTCGACCTGACGCTGATCGGCGGCGGCTTTCTGGCCCATGACGACATGCGGCAAGAAATCTTGAACGGAGCCCTGTTTCGGTCGCCGGCGCCGATCCTTCTTGTGCCCAAAGGGCATGCCGCTTCTCTTCGCCCGAAAACGGTCTTGGTTGCGTGGGACTCTCGCAACGAGGCAAGCATGGCCGTACGGGCTGCGATGGACCAGCTGATTGCGGCCGATAGCGTGTGTGTTGCCATGGTCGATCCATCCGCGACGATCGGCAGCAATGGCGAAGAGCCTGGAGCCGATGTCGCAACCTTCCTCGCACGGCATGGAATCCGGGTCTCGGTGGATGTCTTGCCCAGCGGCGGGCGTGCGGTCGCGGACGTGCTGCGTCAGCATGCGATCGATATCGGTGCCGAACTCATTGTCATGGGTGCTTACGGGCATTCGCGGGTGCGTGAGTGGATCTTCGGAGGGACGACGCGCTCCATGCTCGAGCAGACACCCGTTCCGTTGATGATGACACGCTGACACCCAATTGGCTCATGACCCCGCCGACAGGCGTAGTCGATTGCCTTTATTCTTGGAAAGGAAGAAGAATGGCTGGCACTTATGTTATCGCCGCGCTGCGGCCGGATCAGATCGTGCAAGCCTATCCTCTTGTCCAGGCAGCAGTTCCAAACCTTGGCATGGTGGCATGGCGCCGGATGGCATCCCACACCAATCGCCACGACGAAATCCTCGTCGCGGTCAACCCTCGAGGCTACATTCAGGGCCTAAGTATCTATAGGCCCTGCGATCATCCCGCCGTCGGGCGGCTGCTTGACGTCACTTTTCTGATTGTCGCAAGTGCAGCTGATGAACGTGGCATTGCGCAAACCCTATTGGCGAGCATTCGATCGCGCGCGAGGGAACTCAAGTGCAACCAAATTAGATTTTGGAATCAAAATCCGGGCAATTGGGAACAGATGCACAACGAGGAGCGCGTTTATCGATTGGATCACGGGCTTATGATGTTCTGCAACGAAAGGGACCGATGAGGATTCGTTCGCAGCGAGGTCGCCTTTATCTCTTTGCGGTAAAGACGTAACCCACACCGCGTATCGATTTGATCAACTGTGGATGCGTGGGATCGGCCTCGATCTTCTTGCGCAGTCGCGCGATCTGGGCATCGATCGTCCGATCGTACACCTCCAGATTCCGGCCGCGCGTCGATTCCATGAGGAATTCGCGGTTAAGCACCCGCCCGGCATGGCGCGCGAACACGACCAGCATGTCGAATTCGCCAGTGGTCAATTCGATTTCGATTTTGGCCGGTGAGAGAAGCTGCCGTTTGCCGATATCGAGCTGCCAGCCCTCGAAACGAAGCACGTCACCGGGTTCGCTTTCCCGAGTTTTTGCCGCCGGTTGTCGGCGGCGAAGAATGGACTTGAGGCGAGCATGCACTTCTCTGAGATGAAAGGGCTTGGCGATGTAATCGTCGGCGCCAACCTCAATTCCGACGATCCTGTCGACAACATCGTCGCGACCGGTCAGCATGATGATCGGAATGTCCGACTGGCTGCGGATTTCGCGGGCAAGGTCCAATCCGTCCTCGCCGCCGGGCAGGACCCAGTCCAATAGAATGATATCAAAATTGTCTTGCTGCAGAGACGCTCGCATCTCAGGGCCGTTCGATGCAGTGCTTACGACATACCCTTCGTCCTCGAAGTAGCGTGTCAGCATCTGACGGATTCTGGGGTCGTCGTCCACGACCAGAAGATGTTCACGCCGCTGCTGATCGAGTGCCATTGCAAGGGTTCCAGTAAAGACGGGCTGCGACCTGTGACAATCCGTTACAAAATTGCACGATCTCTAACACGCGTAACATTCGGCTGTCACTCGGAAGGCAACAATCTACACGGCATCGGAACAACATTTGAGAGGGATTGTCATGTTGTCGGCAAATAGCGCTGAGCGAGCTCAGAGTTACAATGAGGTTGTCGTTGCCTTCGATACCGAACCGACCTGTCTTCAATCACTGTTCTCGAAGCAACCACTGGAGCAATTGGATGCCGGCGGAACGTTGTTCTTCGAGGGCGACCAGGCAAAACATCTCTTTGAGCTGGTGGAGGGGGTTCTGCGCATTTTCAAGATCATGGCGGACGGCAGGCGCGTCATCACAGGCTTCCTCTACCCGGGCGATCTTGTCGGCGTTTCCCTCAGAAATCACTATCTCTATAGCGCCGAAGCCGTAACCCCTGTCAGATTGCGCCGTTTCTCCCGGAGAGCCTTCGAGGATACGGTCGGCAATTCGCCGGAACTGAGGCCGCAACTTCTTGCCCGTCTCTGCGACGAAATGGCGGCAGCCCAGGATCAAATGGTGTTGCTGTCCTGCAAAAATGCCGAAGAGCGGCTTTGCAGCTTCTTGCTGCAGCAGCTGCAGCGGAAACGAGAACAGGATCGCTCATGCAGTGTCGTTGATCTTCCGATGACCCGTCTCGATATCGCCGACTATCTGGGTCTCACGATCGAAACAGTTTCCCGAACCATGACGAGGCTGACAAACAAGGGTATCGTCGGCCCTGCGGGTCGCCATTCCATCCGCATTTTAAAGGCCAGGATGCTTGCACATCTGGCGGGAGAGGGTGATGAATGCGACGATCGCTATTCGCCCGTCATTTCCTTGGATAATGTCCGGCGGCGCCACTAACCGAATGCAAATGGAAGTTCGATGATCGATCAGTCCTCAGGACAGCAAGCCGCGGAAACCAGGTTGGACGAAATCGCCCAGATCCTCGATAGCGCGAATATTGTCGTGCACACGTTCGACGGAATTATCCGCAGGTGGACGTCGGGATGCGAGCGGCTCTACGGCTGGACCCAACAGGAGGCCATTGGCCGGGTGGTTCATGAGTTGCTGTCGACTATTTTCCCGGAGCCTCTCGAGGAAATCCGCGGCAAGGTCGCCCGGCAGGTTGCTTGGCAGGGGGAGCTTGTGCATCTACACAAGGATGGCAGGCCCATCGTCGTGACGAGCCGTTGGGTTGCGGCATCCTCTGCCGATCCAGACCAACACGTCATCGTTCAAACGAATAATGACATCAGTCACTTAAAGCAGATACAGGCGGATCTGGCGGAGCGTGAGGCTCATCTGCGGTCAATTCTGGCGACCGTCCCCGAATCGATGATTGTGATCGACGAATTAGGAGTGATCGCGTCCTTCAGCACCGCTGCGGAAAAGCTGTTTGGATATTCGGCGGAGGATGTGCAGGGAAAAAACGTTTCGATGCTGATGCCTTCGCCAGACCGCGAGGCCCATGATGGATATCTCTCGCATTATCTGACGACCGGCGAGCGCCGCATCATCGGGTACGGCCGCGTGGTCAGTGGCCGACGCAAAGACGGCACGGTCTTTCCGATGGAATTGTCAGTTGGCGAGGCGATCGCCAACGGCAAACGAATATTCACCGGCTTCGTCCGTGACCTGACGAGCCGCCACAAGATCGAAGAGGAACTTCGACAATCACAGAAGATGGAAGCCATAGGCCAATTGACTGGCGGCCTGGCCCATGACTTCAACAACCTGCTCACCGTCATCAGCGGCAACCTGGAAATGATCGAGGCGCGGCTGCAGGATCCGAAGTTGCTGTCGTTGGTTTCCGAGGCACAGGCAGCGGCCGAGGACGGAGCCAAGCTAACCGCTCAACTCCTTGCCTTTGGTCGTCGCCAGCCTCTCAATCCCAAGCTTATGGACGTCGGTAGGTTCGTATCCGGCTTTTCCGATCTCCTGCGCCGCACATTGGGCGAGGCCATCGAATTGCGAACCGTCATTACCGGTTCGGCGAACGAAGCGCTCGTCGATGGCTCCCAATTGCAAAATGCTCTCCTTAACCTCGCCATCAACGCACGGGATGCGATGCCTCGCGGGGGGCTTTTGTCGATCGAGATTTCTCGCCAGCGGCTCGATGCTGACTACGCACGCATGTATCCGGAGGTCCGGACCGGTGAATACGTGTTGATTGCGGTGACCGATACCGGTGTTGGCATGTCGAGCGAGACGAAGGAGCGTGCCTTTGAGCCGTTCTTTACGACAAAGGGCATGGGGGCCGGTACTGGGCTTGGCCTTAGCATGGTCTATGGCTTTGCCAAGCAGTCAGGTGGTCTTGTCCAGTTGTATAGCGAGATCGGCCAAGGGACGAGCGTTCGCATCTTCCTGCCTGCCCAAAAGGCACGAACGGAAATGGAGCCAATTCATGCAGACGACAAGAAGCCTGACATGATTCCAAAAGGCTTCGAGCGTATCCTCGTCGTCGAGGACGATGCTCGTGTTCGCCGCGTCACCGTCTCCCGGCTTCTCGATGCCGGATACAGTGTCCTCGAGGCAAGCAATGGAACCGAGGCCCTGGCCCTTTTCCAGGAGAATCACGACATCGCATTGCTGTTTACTGATGTCGTGATGCCGGGCGGCATGGCTGGGGATGAACTGGCACATAAAATCCGGGCCATGCGCCCTGAAATCAAGGTGCTATTCACATCCGGCTATGCCGAACCCACGATCGCCGGTCGCGAATTGGCGGAGGCTGGCAGTTGGTTGAAAAAACCCTACACCGCCCGCCAGCTCGCCGTCCGCCTGCGTGAGCTCCTTGATTGATGGTCTGCCTCAAACGGCAGCGCTGTGGCGCGCCTTGTCTGTAGTGGCCCCCTAAATCCCCGGACACGATCTCCCACTTGTTAAGTGTTAGGAGTAATGTGCCCATTATGACCAATCACATACCTAAGATAGAAGTGCTGTCCGGCCCTGAGCGCCGCCGCCGCTGGTCGACAGCGGAGAAGCTCGCGATAGTCCAGGAGACCTACGAGCCTGACGTCACGGTCAGCATCGTTGCGCGACGGCATGGGATTCAGCCGAACCAGTTGTTCGCCTGGCGCAAACTTGCGGCGCAGGGTGCACTGACGGCCACTGCATCGCAGGAAGAGGTCGTCCCAGCATCCGAATACAGAGCGCTTCAGAACCAGGTGAAAGAGCTGCAGCGCCTCCTCGGCAAGAAGACGATGGAAGGCGAAATCCTCAAAGAAGCGCTTGAGATAGCATCAGGGTCAAAAAAACACCTGTTGCGCTCGCTCTCGTTGCCGAAGGATGGTTCGCGATGACGGCGGTGTGCGAGACCCTTGGTGTCGCCCGATCCAACATTGCGGAACGTGTGAAGCAACGTCCTTCCAGAGCCAGAGGGCGGCCGCCGCTCGCCGATCAGGCACTGCTGGATGAGATCAAGACGATCATCGACGACATGCCGACCTACGGATATCGCCGGGTTCACGCGATCCTGCGCCGTAAAGCCAGCAGCGAAAGCCGTCCATGGCCGAATGCCAAGCGCGTCTATCGGGTGATGAAGGTTCACGGCATGCTCCTTCAGCGCCACACCGGTGCAATCGACACCCGTCGCCACGATGGCCGTGTTGCTGTCGAGCAGTCGAATTTACGCTGGTGTTCAGACGGCTTCGAAATCGGCTGCGACAATAAAGAGAAGGTGCGCGTTGCCTTCGCTCTCGATTGCTGTGATCGCGAGGCCATTGCCCATGTAGCGACAACCGAGGGCATCAAGAGCGAGGACGTCCAGGACCTTGTCATCACGGCTGTTGAGAACCGCTTCGGTCTCGTCAACACCCTTCCAAAGCCAATCGAATGGTTGACCGACAACGGCTCCTGCTTCATCGCAAAGGATACCAGGTCGCTGCTCGTCGATATCGGCATGGAGCCATGTTCAACGCCTGTTCGCAGCCCCCAGTCCAACGGGATGGCCGAAGCCTTCGTCAAAACCTTCAAGCGCGATTACGTCTCGGTCAACCCCTTGCCGGACGCCATAACCGTCATCGCGAAACTGCCCTCATGGTTCGAACACTACAACACCCTTCACCCGCATAAGGCATTGGGGTATTGCTCGCCTCGTGAGTTCTTAAACCGTCAAACAGAAACCTGATCCGGTCCGGTTTTTAAGGGGCAACTCCATTGTCACCTGTCAGGTAGCGATCGAAGCGGGAAGCGATCGTGCGAACGAAAGGTTGTCCTTCTGGTTTCACCAAGAACGTATCTCCGTCGAAGGAAACCATGGCGCCTTCCAAAGCGGCAATTCCCGCCGCCTCGACGAGCAGGGAGTCGACCTCGGCTCCGAAAGCTCGCTTCAGATCGGAGATGGAGAAGGAGAAATTGCACATGAGGCTCTCGATCAACCTACCGATGATACGATCGGAAGGCGACAGTGCGAAGCCGCGCATAGTAGGAAGCTCGCCGGCTCTGACCTTGCGGATATAGTCCACAGCAGAAACGGAGTTCTGGACATAGCCTTGTGGCAGCCTGCCGATCGAAGATGCTCCGAATCCGATCAGCGTCTCAGCATCGTCCGTCGTGTATCCTTGGAAATTGCGTCTCATCCTTCCATCGCTGGCAGCAGTGGCAAGATTGTCGTCCTGGTCGGCGAAATGATCGAGACCGAGTGCGATATAGCCGGCTTCCGCCAATTGAGCGGCCCCAGCGCTTGCCATGTCGAACCGCTCGGCCGGACCGGGAAGGGTGTCTTGGTCGATAAGGCTTTGGTGCTTTTTCACCCAGGGAACATGCGCGTAGCCGAAGAGCGCAATACGATTTGGCCGCATCGACACCGCAAGATCGATAGTCCGTCGTAGCGTCTCCATTGTTTGCAGCGGCAGACCGTAGAGAATATCGAGATTGATTGAGTCGATGCCGGCGTTGCGCAAGGCTCCCACGACGGCTTGTGTCTGCTCGAAGCTTTGTGGCCGATTGATTGCCTTTTGAACGTCGGGATCGAAATCCTGGACGCCGAGGCTTGCACGCGTGATGCCAAAGCGGTGCCAGGCTTCGAGTTTATCATGGTCCGCATTGCGCGGGTCCATCTCGACGCTGATCTCACAATCCGGATTCAGATCAAAAGTGTCATCGAGTTTCGCACGAAGACTGTCGATGTCGTCAGGCTCGATCACGGTCGGCGAGCCGCCACCGACGTGGACGGCGCTCACACGCCGCCGACCCGGAAGGATCCGCACTGCAAGTGCGATCTCCTCCCCAAGCGCGTCCAGATAATCGGCAACGGGATCATAGCGTCGTACCTGCTTGGTATGACAGCCGCAAAACCAGCAGAGCTGATCGCAGAAGGGCACATGCAAGTAAAGCGAAACGGGTTTATGTGGATCCGTCTCGCTTAGCCATTCGGCATAGCGGGCGCCGTCGATCCCCTCGTGAAAATGCGGCGCCGTGGGATAGCTGGTGTAACGCGGCACGGGTTGAGCGTAACGGGCAAGTGAACTGGTGAACACGGGAGGCGTCCTTCAATAGACCAGGCAGAGGGATCGATTGGTGGGCATGGGCCGGGCGACGTGCCCGGCCGCCGGGGCACTATCCACGCTTGTTCTTCTCGCTATTGTCGTCAACGAGTTCGTACCACATCGCGTTGAGAACGGCGAAGGCGGCTGCAAGCGGGAAGCCGAGAAGCCAGGCGAAATACCACATGTTCTTTCTCCTTGTATGGGGGTTAGTAGGCGTGGCCGTTCTTGTCGTTGACCATCTCCTCGTCGACCTTGCCCCACAGCAAGCGATAGACCCAGGCGGTGTAGGCAAGCACGATCGGCAGGAAGATCAGCACTGCGATCAGCATGACGAACAGCGTCATATGGCTTGAGGACGCGTCCCAGACCGTGAGGCTGGAGCGGAGGTCGAGCGAAGAAGGCAGGATGAAGGGGAACATCGAGACGCCGACCGTCGAGATGATGCCAAAGATGGCGAGCTTGCTGAAGAGCAGCGGCGCGACTTGACGGCGAGCAATCATCGACAGCAGCGTGGCGATGGCACCAATGAAGCCCAAGATCGGCGCGGCCATCATCCACGGATGGCTGCCGTAATTTGCAAACCAGGCACCAGCGCTGTGATCGACCGTCTTTAGAAGCGGATTGGACGGACCGATCGGGTCGATCTGGCTGGTAATGCGATAGCCGTCGACGCCGTACCAGAGAGCAAGGCCGCCAAGGGCAAAAAGCACGATTGTCGCAAGTGCCGCCAGACTGCCATAGCTGCGTGCGCGTTCCGCGACAGCGCCGCCGGTTTTGAGCTGCAGCCATGCCGCACCGTGCATGGCGAGCATGGCGACAGAGAGGAGGCCGCAGAGTAAGGCATAGGGATTGAGCAGGCCGAAGAACGAGCCTTCATAATAGATCCGCATATCATTATCGAAGCGGAAGGGTACGCCTTGCAGCACGTTGCCGACCGCAACGCCGAAGATCAGCGAGGGAACGAAGCCGCCGATAAACAGCGCCCAATCCCAGCCTGCCTTCCAGCGGGCGCTCTCGCGTTTGGACCGGTATTTGAACGCAACCGGCCGCAGGATCAGCGCGAAGAGAATTGCGAACATCGCAAGATAGAAACCGGAGAAGGAGACCGCGTAAAGCGGCGGCCAGGCGGCGAAGATCGCGCCGCCGCCAAGGAGTAGCCAGACCTGGTTGCCCTCCCATGTAGGGCCGACGGAATTGATGGCAACACGTCGCTCCGTATCCGTCTTGGCGACGAATGGCAGCAGCGTGCCGACGCCGAGGTCGAAACCGTCGGTGACGGCAAAGCCAATCAGAAGCACGCCGAGAAGCAGCCACCAGATGACGCGCAGGGTTTCGTAATCGATCAATTCATGCAGGATCATGGTGGTTACTCCGCAGCAGGAATGAGAGTTTTGGAGGTGAGGTCGGCTTCTGGCTCGTCGCCCAGTTGCGGGCCTTTGCGAATGGCTTTCACCATCAGACTCATTTCGATAACGATCAGCGCTGTGTAGATCGCCGCAAAACCAAGCAACGTGATCAGCACGCTAACTGCTCCAAGATTGGAAACGGCAGCGGCGGTTGGCAACACGCCTTCGATAACCCAGGGCTGGCGGCCGAATTCCGCCACGACCCAGCCAAGCTCAATAGCGACCCAGGGCAGCGGAATGGCGAAGACCGCGATCGTCAACAGCAGTGGATATCGATCCAGCTTCCGTCGTGCCGAGAGCCAGAAGAAGACCGTCATCAGCAGGATGAAGAGCATTCCGAGGCCGACCATGATGCGGAAGGACCAGAAGAGCGTCGGCACATTCGGAATGGTATCGCGAGCGGCCTGGGCAATCTGCTCTTCCGTCGCCTGGCGCGGATCGTCGACATAGCGCTTGAGCAGCAGAGCATAGCCGAGTTCATGACCGATATCCTCGAAGGAGGAGCGGGCAGTGGCTACATCCTGCGAGACTTCGCCGGGCGTTGCCGGCTTGGCAGCGCGGATCTTCATCAGGGCATCATAAGCCTTGATGCCCTGACGAATATGATTCTTGGCCTGCGCCTCAAGCTTGTCGATGCCGGCGATTTCCGTCGTCAGCGACCGTGTGCCGATCAGACCCATGGCCCAGGGGATATGGATAGCATAGTGCGTTTCGCGTGCTTCCTGATCTGGAAAGCCGAAGGCGGTGAAGGCGGCCGGCGCCGGTTCGGTCTTCCACATGGCTTCGATTGCCGCGAGCTTCATCTTCTGATGTTCGGTCGTCAGATAGCCGCTTTCATCGCCAAGCACGACGACCGAAAGCGCCGAAGCCAGGCCGAAGGATGCGGCAACCGTCATCGAACGCTTCGCGAGCTCGACGCTGCGGCCCTTCAGGAGATACCAGGCCGAGACACCAAGCACGAAGACCGAGGCGCAGACATAGCCGGCCGAGACGGTATGAACGAACTTCGCCTGCGCCACCGGATTGAAGACGACATCGAAGAAACTGACGATCTCCATGCGCATGGTCTGTGGGTTGAGCGCCGAGCCTGCCGGGTTCTGCATCCAGCCATTGGCGATCAGGATCCACAGCGCCGAGAAGTTCGATCCCAGCGCCACCGCCCAGGTGGCGACCAGATGGCCGACTTTCGACAGCTTGTCCCAGCCGAAGAAGAACAGACCGACAAAGGTCGCCTCGAGGAAGAAGGCCATCAATCCTTCGATCGCCAGCGGCGCGCCGAAGATGTCGCCGACATAATAGCTGTAGTAGCTCCAGTTCATGCCGAACTGGAATTCCATCACGATGCCGGTGGCGACACCGAGCACGAAGTTGATGCCGAAGAGCGTCCCCCAGAACTTCGTCATCTGCCGCCAGATCTGACGACCGGTCATGACATAGGTCGTTTCCATGATGGCAAGCAGCACGGAAAGGCCGAGCGTCAACGGCACAAATAGGAAGTGATACAGCGCCGTCATGGCGAACTGCAGGCGCGACAGCGCCACGATATCGAGTTCCATAGTCTTTCTCCCACGCTCCAAAAGGTGGTTGATGCACCGCAGCCTTGAACGGCCTTGGCTATGATTGATCGGTCAGATGTCTCAGTCCTGCCTCAGCCGGGCGAGCACTGCATCAAATTCGGTTTCTCCCCGCCGCACATTCGCGACGATCCGGCCCCTCTCGAGAACGACGATCCGGTCGGCGATCTCGGCTTCGCGGCGAATATGCGTGGCGATGACCAGCGAACGGCCGCGGTCGCGGTCGGCAATGCGCTGCATGACATCACGTCCGGTTTCGCGGTCGAGACCTTCAGTCGGCTCGTCGAGAAGCCAGAGCTCCGTGCCAAGCAGGAACAGACGGGCGAGTGCCAGGCGACGGGATTGTCCGCCGGACAGACCAAGACCGCCTTCGCCGAGGCGGGTGTCGAGGCCTTTCGGTAGGGCCAGTACGTCTTGCAGGAGGCCGGCATCCGCAAGGGCGGTGTAGAGCATCTCATCGTCTGCATCCGGCGCAGCAAGACGCAAGTTATCCCGCAGGCTGTCCTGGAAAAGCGCGGTGCGCTGTGTCAGCGTCGTGGCCGGAGCGGTTTCGACCACGCCGCATTCGATGGCGAGTTCACCGGCTAGGACGGCAAACAGGGTCGACTTTCCCGCTCCGCTCGGGCCGATCACCGCTATATGCTCGTCCGATGCCAGGGAAAGCGTGATGTTCTCGAGTGAATCCATCGCGGCTCCGTCATATCGGGCGGAGACGCCGGAGACTTGGACGGCCAGGCCGTCTGGCGGCATCTGATGTGCGGGGGGCCGTGCAACCTGTACCAGACGCGGTGAAATGCGGCGGGCAGCAAGCACGGTGCGGCCGAGCTCCAGCGCTCCTCGGCGCAGCGCTGCAAAGGGTTCGAGCGCTGCAAGGGCCACCAGCAGGCCGAGAGCGGCAACCGGCGCTCCGATAAGGCCGCGTTCGGCCAAGGCGGTGATCGTCAGCAAAGTGCCGGACGGCAACGTGGCCGAGGCGAGGCCGAAGCCGGCGACAACACCGCTTTCGATCCGGTTCAGCGTATCATCTGCCTCTCGCAAACGATAATCGGCGGCAGCAAGCGCCGCGCATTGCGCCTGCAGTCTGCCAGCCATGACGAGGTCGGTCTGTCCGGCGACGAGATCGATGACACGTGAGCGCAGTGCTTCTATCGCGTGCGCCCGCCGCCGTGCCGGTATCAGCGCCAGACGTCCTGCAAGGGCCGGAATGCCAAGACCGGTAGCGACAAGCCATAGGCCGACGAGCAGCCCGAACGGGACCGAGAGCAGCATCAGCGCGATGCTGACCGCCAGAGCGGAGACAATCGCGACCGCGGCCGGCACCAGAATGCGCAAATAGAGGGAGTCGAGCGCATCGATGTCCGCCGTCAGCCGAAAAAGCAGCTTGGCAGGCCTATG
Organism: Rhizobium sp. 11515TR; assembly: GCF_002277895.1. Classification (NCBI taxonomy): domain Bacteria; kingdom Pseudomonadati; phylum Pseudomonadota; class Alphaproteobacteria; order Hyphomicrobiales; family Rhizobiaceae; genus Rhizobium; species Rhizobium sp. 11515TR. The sequence goes on from NZ_CP023000.1 coordinate 162,051, forward strand.
CATCAAAATCGTTGCCACGCCGGGCGCTGCCCAACCGCGAAACAGATTTTCGCGAAGTGTGGCAAGAACGCCGAGCGTCGCGTCATGGGTCGTCAGGCGCTCGCCGTAGCGTGCGCCAGTGCGAAGGATCGCCAGCAGCCTGATGCCGGCAGACGGGGCAAAGACATCGAAGGTGATGGCCGTTGCCGTCAGGCCGGCAAGCGAAGTCGCCGTGATGAACCAACCAGAGAGCCCGAGCAAAGCGACGCCGGCAAGCACGGTAAGGGCCGACAGCAGCGCGCCGAGCAACAATAGGCGTCCCCGCGCCGCTAGGAAAAGCCGACAGATGGGATAAAGAGCGGAGACTATCGACATCATGCCGCTTCCTCCCGGACCGATGCGTCGATATAGATTACCCGACCCATTCTTGCGGCCAGAACGGGGTCATGGGTGGCAACAACGAGTGTCCGTCCGCGAGCAATCGCCAACAACGCATCCGTGGCCTCACGTGCGGTTTCGGTGTCGAGATGCGCGGTCGGCTCGTCTGCGAGGATGATGTCAACATGCGGGGTTGCGGCGGCACGGGCAATCGCCAATCTGAGCGCCTCGCCGCCGGACAGGCCCGCTCCGCCTTCGCCGATCGACATGGCGCGGTGCTGGGTCACAGTTCGCCGCAGATGAGCAAGGTCAATCGCTTGTTGCACCGCGTGCGTGCTGACTTCGGGTCGGCCGAGCGTGATGTTGCTGGTCATCGTGCCGGCAAAAATATGCGGCCGTTGACCGATCCAGGCCATGCGCCGTCGCAGTGCGGACGCGGAAATATCATTTAGTCGCTGCCCGCCGACATGGATCGTGCCGCTCTCTGAACGAGCAAGTCCAGCAATCAACGACAACATGGTCGTCTTGCCGGCACCGCTTTCTCCCAGGATAGCCACGTGCTCACCGGCTGCGATCGCCAGGCTGAAACCGTCGAAAACAGGCATTTGCTCGGGCCGGTGCCGGAAACAGAGCCGATCGACATCGATTGACGGCAACGTACGATCACGGCTGGTTTCCGCCACCTTTTCATCGCGCCAGCCCGGCAACGTCACGCCAGTGCTGGATAGTGCGTCGAGAGCGTCCAGGGCTGCCTCTCCGGCTGCCCGGTCGTGCCAGACTGCCGATAGTTCCCGCAGAGGCTCGAAGAAGCTCGGAGCCAGCAGGAGAATGAACAGACCTTGGGTCAGGCTCAATCTGCCGGACCACGTGCCGACATCGATTGCGCCGAGCAGATTGAAGCCGACATAGACGGCCATTGCGGCTACGCCCAGTGCGGCGAACAATTCCAGGACTGCCGAGGATAGAAAGGCTATCTTGAGCACAGCCATGGTTCGCATCTTGAGCTGTTCCGCATCAGCCCGTAGTCGCAAGGCGGTGCGATCGACGGCGCCGAGCGCGCGAATAGTGGCAAGGCCGCGCAGCCGTTCGAGGAGAAAAGCATTGAGCCCGCCGGTCTCGGCCAGTTGCTTTTCGCTTGCGGCCTTGGCTCGCCAGCCGATCAGGGCCATGAACATGGGGATCAGTGGCGCCGTAAAGAGCAGAATGAGGGCTGCAACCCAGGAGACCGGTGCAACGCAGATGAGGATGATCAGTGGGACGGCACTTGCTTTCAGCCGCGCCGGCCGGAAGCGGGCGAGATAGGGCACGATGGTTTCAGCCTGCTCGGCGATGAGGCTTGCGGCAAAACCGGACGCTGGACGATCGCTGTCCAGTGGCGATCGGTCGGCGAGTGCTGTAACGGCAATCTCGCGCCGCCGGCTCAGTTCTGCGCGCGCGGCCTGAAAGGCCAAACGTCCGCCCAAGGCATCCAGCCCGGCACGCAAGGCGCCAACGAGAAAGACGAACAGCGCCGGTACCGCCGTTGCCGTTATGCTATGTCCATCAGCGATTGCGCCTATCCCGGTGGCAAGCAAGGCTGCTTGAGGAATCCAGAGGAGCGACGCCAGCGTTTGCACGAGAGCGGCCGGTGACAATTTGGCGCGCATTGTCCTTGGCGACCGGTCTTTTGGGGAAGACGGCTGGATTGAGCTGTCGGTGACGTCGGTCTCTGCCTCTCGTCTGACTTCCGATCCCGTATCGAAGAATGCGGTGGTCATCGTGCCTGCCTCTTGTCGATGGGGTTGGCGCTCATGCGCTTGCCGTCGAGCAAACGACGCGCGTCTTCGCTGCCTCGACAAGCACGAGATGAATGAGGAAGGATTGGACGAGAGACGCAGGGCTCATGGTGATTTCCGTCGCTTCAGTGCCTTTAGACAATTCTAGATGCACTTCGTTCGGTGCGAGATTTTTGGGTTGGTCTGGACTGTCTGCACGGTGAACTCGACTTTTAGTAATCCGCCTGCGACGCTCCGGCTTTGACCTAGATCAACTTCGAGAAACTATGAGAGACGGTATCGCCAGGCAGGGTCTCCGCCAGTGCGGGAAAAGCTCGGTCGTCACCAACAGCTGGTTTTTGGGCTGTCTGAGGAATCTAGATGGCGATCAAAACGGCGCGTCGAGCCAGTCGTTCGCCGCCCGCAATATCGCCTTTGTGCCTATGGCGATTGTGTTGTTCAGACCACTTCACTCTGCGCCGGCATGACAACACCGAGATAGGGATCGATCCATGTGATCTGGTCGGTAACGGACTTGACGCCCGGCACATTCTCCGCTGCAACCTTGGCGGCCAGTCGTTCTCTTTCGTCGAAGATGGTGCCGGACAATTCGACAACGCCGTTCTGAACGCTGACTTTTATGAAGCCATTCTGGCTCCAGCTCTGATGGGACAGCTCGGCAATGACCGCCTCGGCGATCTGATCGTCGCTGGCCTGGACCTTCTCCTTTGGCAGCATGTTCGCCAGCGCCCGCAACAGGTCTGATCGGCAGACCATACCGATCACTTTGCCTTGGACGACGACAGGCAAGCGCTTGATCCCATGCTTCTCCATCAGGTCGGCGGCAACGGCGAGCGTCGCATTGGGAGCGATCGTGACAACCTCCGACGTCATCACTTCTTCAACGTTGCGGCCGTGCGAAAGAACATACTCATCAGCAAGCTTGCCCGGGCTGGTCAGAAACTCGAGCAGCCAGGATCGCTTGCGCTCCGTCTGCAATTCCGAGCGGCGAAGGAAATCGCCTTCGCTGACAATGCCGACGATGTTTCCGTTGGCATCAACGACTGGAAGACCGCTGACGTGACGGTCGAGCATAATCGTTGCCGCATCCACCACCGATGTTTTGGGACTTACGGTGATGGCTGGTGCGTTCATGATTTCTTGAATGAGCATGGTCGTCTCCTGGCGATGGATTTGGTTTGTGGTGCCGATAGGGGTTTGGATTGTTCCATGCCGAGAAGGTTACAGAGCGCACGATTGCGATGCTTTGATCGACATCAAATGAGCGGGGCTAGTTGAGGTCATTGGCAAGTTTTGTTTGCGCGACGATGGACCGCAGACCATTTGCTTGAAAGCCGCGCTGCAACTTCAAACGGCCACAGCGGGAGAACCGCGGGGGAGGCGCTATGAGACGAACATCATCACGGCTGCGACCGCCATCAACGCGACCGTGGCCCAGCCGATATATGCTGCCAATATCCCTATCGTGTACGGGCCCATGACCTTCGGGTTTGTCGCCAACAACAGGATGATGGCAATCAGGGGAACGGCCAGCAGCCCATTTATAACGGCGCTCCAGAACAGTGCGTTCATCGGATTGATCGGCGAATACTGAATGACCAGGGCGAGCAGCACACTTATGGCGATCACACCGTAAAAGCCCCGGGCGTCATTGGGAGCGCGCTCGAGCCCGAATTTCCAATCCATGGCCTCTGCAAGCGCATAGCCGGCGGAACCTGCGAGAACAGGCACGCCGATGAGACCGACGCCTAAAATTCCGAGCGCGAAGATAAGTGCGGCAAAGGGTCCGGCCAGCGGCCGCAGTGCGCTTGCTGCTTGTGCGGCCGTGTCGATCTGGGTGATGCCGGCGACATTGAGCGTCACGGCGGTCGCCAATATGATGAAGAAGGCCGTGAGATTGGAGTAGAGCATGCCACTCCATGTATCCCAGCCAATGCGACGAAGTTCCTTGGGAGCTGTCGCGCTGTCTCTGGACAAAGGCACTGAATCGGGAGCGGCATTCATATCCTCCACTTCTTCCGATGCCTGCCAGAAGAAGAGGTAAGGACTGATCGTCGTCCCGAAGACGCCGACGACGACCGCAGCATAGGTCGACGTCGGGGTGATCGTCGGCCAGATCGTCCTCAAGGCAACTTGCTGCCAGTCGATATGGACGGTGAAGAGGACCGCCGCATAAGCCAGGAGCGAAATTGTCAGCCACTTCAGGAACGCGACATAGCGGTGATAAGGGATGAAGACCTGAAGCGCGAGCGTCCCGAAAACGAAGAACATTGTCATCAGGTGTCGGTTGAAGCCTGTCACCAGCTCCGCGACCTCGCCCATGGCGGCAACATCGGCGGCGATATTCAGAATATTGGCGATCAGAAGCGAGAAAACGACAGCATAGAGGACCAAGGGTGGAAATGCGGTCTTTATGTTCGCCGCCAGGCCCTGTCCGGTCACACGCCCGATCCGAGCGCACGTCGCCTGGACGACCGCCATCATTGGAAATGACACCGGCATTGTCCAAAGCATGTTCAGACCGAATTGCGCTCCCGCCTGGGAGTAGGTGGCAATACCGCTCGGATCATCGTCGGCGACGCCGGTGATCAGGCCTGGACCCACACTCGCGAGTGGGTGCTCTCGCAGGCGAGCAAGGCGACCCGACAATCGCGATCGCCACGAGGATTGTCCAATAGTGGCGAGTTCCTGACTCATTGGCCACTGTCTCGCGTCGTTGAAACGCTGATGGCGTCCGAAGGCGGGAGCGTTGTCCGATCGATATATCCATTGATTCCTCGAATTCCCTCCACAAGCGTTCGGATCGCCTTTTGTTGGATATTGGATTCGAGGATTCCCTTCACCTGTACCTGGCCGTCTTTGACGATGACGTCGACCTTGTTGCTACCAATCCCGAGATCCACGGCCAACCGGGTCTTGATGGCGAGCCGCATGGCGTCATCACCTTTAGCGACGTGTCGATCAGGTGCATCGATGACCAGATTGATCAAATCGCATCGACTGACGATACCGACAAGACGACGGTTGCTAATGACCGGAACTCGCTTGATTCTGTGGGACAGCATCAGGTTACCAATCCGCCCGACATCCGTTTCGGGGGTGACGCTGATAACCTCGCGGTGCATCGCCTCGCCGACCGACCACCCGTAGATTTGAATGTAAGTGTTCAAGCCATGCCGATCGTCTTGCTCGAACTTGTCTTTGGCCGACGACGCCCAGTTATCGCCGACGCGTCGCAGGAGATCCCCTTCGGTGAGGATGCCACAGACCTCGCCGTTGTCGCCAATCGCGGGAAGGCCGCTGATATCATTGGCGCGCAAGAGCAGCGCCGCGTTTCGGACGCTCATCGTCGGCGTGGTTGTGATGACATTCCGTGTCATGATGTCTTTGGCTTGCACGACGGCTCTCCATCTTCACTTACTTTAGGTATTCGCGCTATTGCCGCGCCTATAGAATCCCAGGCACGCCAAAAGGCGCTCGATGTCATCGTCAGGCGTCGTTTCGGATCGATTCCAGAACGATTGCCTGCTCTTGGGCCGAGGCCAGCAGTTCTTCCGCATATTCCTCAGCGGACTTCGTGTCGGTTCCGCACAGTCTGGCGTCATGGCATTTGCGATCAATGGCGTGCCGCATTGCTTTGATGAGATCTGCTCTCTCGCCGATATCGTGAAGACGTATCAGACGGGTGAGCGCCGTCAGCGCGATGAGTTCAAGGACCATCATGCGCCCTTCCACCTCGCCGAGGGAGGGAATGGCTTTAGAGGCTGCACCGCCCAGGCTGTCGCGTCTGGCTCTCAGCATTAGCTTGCTCCTTCATGGGTTTGGTAGCAGGAAGCAGTCTGCGGATATTTGCCGCCGCGGCATTGATCAGGATCAATGAGGGGAAGGATCTTCCCGACCAGACGCAAAGCGACGTGGTGATGTGATCCGACTATCCGTGCTTCAGGATGTTTGCGTCTTAGAGGCAGGTCTGGTCGCTATATTCGCTGACTGGCTGTATGGGCTGCCCTCCGATTTGGACGGCCCAAGGGCACGCAATGCATTCAGGATAACTGCGACATCGATGACTTCCTGAAGTAAAGCACCGTGCAGCGGCGGCAAATAGCCAAATGCCGCGGCGATCATGCCGGCAACTGAAAGGCCAATCCCAGCAACCACGCTCTGGCGGGCGATCGCAACGGTCCGGCGGGCGACAACCAGGGCGGTTGCCAAAGGATCGAGTCGGTCCACGAGCAGTACGATGCTTGCCGCCTCCGAAGAGGCCGCCGCCCCACGCGCGCCTAATGCAACACCTACGTCGGCCGCCGCAAGTGCCGGCGCATCGTTGACGCCGTCACCCACCATCATCACCGGACCGAAGCTTTTCGCCGCGATAACGGCCTCCACTTTCGAAGCCGGTGTCTGTTCGCCAAGCACCTGTTCGATACCGAGGATGTTGCCGACGTTCGAGGCAACATCCAGGCGATCGCCTGAAGCAAGAACGATTTTCGCAATTCCGGCGCTGCGCAATCGCTGCAGAACGCTGATCGCCTCGGCGCGCACCGGATCGGACATTATGATATTTCCCGCGACAATACCGTCGATTGCGACTGTCACCGCAACTTCACCAGATCGGTGATGATTTTCGAAGACATGGGAAGCACTTCGAGAACTTCGGCTTTTCACAAAGCGGCTATCACCGATCACGACGCGGCGTCCGTCGACCATTCCTTCAAGCCCGGCTCCGCCAACTTCCTCGACATTGGTTGGTGGCGACAGCCGCAGATTGCGCTCCTGCGCTCCCGCGATCAAAGCGGCAGCCATGACGTGGCTCGATGCTTGATCCAACGAAGCGGCAAGACGCAACAACTCGTCCTTATCGATCCAAGCGCTGCAGCCGACTGTTATGATTTGGGCTTTGCCGTGTGTGAGTGTGCCGGTCTTGTCGAGGACGGCAACCCGCACGCGGCTTAAGGCTTCAAGGGCGCTACCGTCTTTCACCAGGCAGCCTATCGAGGCACAGCGCGAGATACCCGACATAAGCGCGACCGGTACGGCCAGGATAAGCGGGCAGGGCGTGGCAATGACGAGAACGGCAAGAGCACGTCGCGGATCGTCGGACAGCAACCAGGCCGACAATGCTATCGTTACCGTCATGAGCAAAAATGCCAGGCCATAGCGGTCCGCAAGGCGTGCCATCGGCGCCTTGCTCTTCTGTGCCGCCTCGACGAGGCGTACGACCGCAGCATATGTGCTCTCAGAGGCGGGGCGAAGTGCCTTGACAGTAAAGACGGGACCGATCGATGCGCTGCCGCTTAGCACCTCTTCACCAGCCCGATGATCCACAGGGAGTGGCTCTCCCGTTAACGCAGACTCGTCAAGAATAGCGCGGGGAGACAGAAGAATACCATCGACGGGCAGCACTTCGCCTTGGCGGATCATGATGTGATCGCCAGCAACTATCTTCTCGATGGGAGTTAGTTCCAACCGATCGCCAACATAGCGAAATGCGGTTCGTGCCACCCGTCCCATCAGTAATGTCATCTCACGGGCGGCGCGGCCGGACGCATATCCCTCCAGCATCTGTCCACCTGCATACATCAGCGCGACGACGTTGGCTGCGAGGCTTTCGCCAAAGGAAAGGGCGAACGCCATCGACAGGGCTGCGACGATATCCAAACCGAAATCGCCGTGACGCAAGGAACGGAAGGTCTGAAGCAACAACGCGCCCAGGATCGGCAAGGTGGCGAGTGCCCAGACAAGGGAGGCAAGCGCGACGTTATCGACCAATACGAAGGTAATGCCTGCCAAAAGCCCGGATGCTGCAATCAGCACCAAAGATGATCCACTGGTTTTTACCAGGAAACCTACCGTGCTGGTCACGCTGGAGAATATCATGATTGGCTCCGGTGGCTGAGTTTGTATCCGCTATGCTGGTGCGCTCGATCAGCTGATTAGAACCGTTTCCATCGAACAGACATTGATCCGCCTCAATGCGGCCCGTTCCGAGAGACATGCGAATTTAAAAAAGAGCGGATGATCGCGTCTTCCGCTCTGCGGCGGTTCGCAGCGTATTCGTCAAATATCGAGCGCATATTTAATCCGCCGCGAATAGTCGAGCGCACGTAGAACATGCGTCGATAATCGTCGTGCTCCCGAGAATTTTATCGCCCTATAGTCGGCTCTGGTTCCGATCTGCGTGTTTTGACTATGCTTGCTGAGTTCGACGATGTTTTCTCTCACCGTAAGAATATTGGCGCCGTGGTCCCATCCACGTTCCAAGGCGACATCAAAGGGGAGGGTCATGGTCCGCATTGCCGAGGTAATCGCGTGCGCGCCATTGCGGGTGACGATGTAGCATGCAGCGGATCCCTGGGGACCGTGCAAACAACGGCCGATCTCATCTCCAGAAATCGTCGTGACGACCCGCCGGAACCCACGGATTCTGTGGTTGAAGAGCTTGACGATGCCTGCAGTCGGCACCGCGGCAAGTATCTGCGAGGTCCGCTCCAGCAAATCGCCGACGATTTCGACGTCGTCCTCGATAACGATGGATGCCTCGAATGTGCTGGATAGGAACATGTCCACGGCGCGCAGGTGGCTTCGGTAGCAGCCGTACTCGCCCGGCAGCAATTGTCTACCGCCATGTCTGAAAAAACCGGCGTGATCGACGTCGACATGGTTCATGGGAGCGACGTTACGCCCGTCAATGGCGGGAACCCGTGTGATATGAATACCATGGGCGAGCGCCTGCGAGCGGATAGCTTTCCACCTGTCAACACATCTGGCCAGGTTAATGACATAGACACCGAGGCTCTCGGGCAAAACAACCATTGATCAGTCACCTCTGCTCCCGTCCGTCAATGACAGGGGTTTTGTGCGGATTCCTGAGGAAAGGTTGTCCATTCTTCGTAAGAGGGCATGCTTTAGCAAAAGCCACACCAATTGCCGAAGACGACAGATAAAACGTGATGCTTCTAGCCATGCGCGATAGGGCTGAACAGTCACGTAGCGCCATCGCGGCAAATGATAGGTTCGGCGTTTGGCCTGGATCTGGGACGGCAATCCGGTATCCTGGTTGATCGGCACAGGGAAGACAAAAGCGGCCTTGAGGCCCGCCAGATATTCAAGATCGAAGGCAAGATCGAATGGCAAACGCATCGGGACGAGCTTTTCGACAAACCAGGTTGCCGCGCGACGGTTGAGCAAATAGGCGCCCGATCCTTTCTCGCGAGTAAGCGCCACGGCAAGGGAACGTTGGGACGTCAAGTCGGCAAACGGGTACTTGCGACCGCGATTGACCGTCGAAAGCCGCAAGATGTCCCAATCGGCTTGCGCCTCGATTGCGGCCCTCAAGAGTTGTTTCAAGTCGGCGGGAAATTCGAGATCATCCTCCAGTATCAGGGCGAATTCTGACTGCGAGGCAAGCAGGCGCTTTGCGCAGTCAATATGGCTAAGGTAGCAGCCCGCCTCCGCGAGATTGCCCCTTCTTCCATGCAGAAGCCTGTAGGTTCCCTCGTGGAAGTGCCTGATGGGCAATTCAAGCGCTTGCCCGTCGACGGCAGCAACTCGTTCGAACGGCAGTCGTATACCATCAAGCTTATCCTGCATGGCGGACAGGCGATCAGCGGCACGGTCGAGATTGATGAGATAAGTCTTCAGGGGAAGATCGCTAAGATCTTTGTCATTCATGTTAGGCGCTCGTTCCGACAAGAATGGTGGCGATTGTGTTTGTCGGAGCGGACATTGTTTGGCCTGGCTTACGGACGGCTTACAGAAACTTGTCAAAAAAGTGAAAATAGCCCTCAGGTTAGATTTCTGGGGCAAGTTTAGCTGGAGTGCCCAGCTCATCGCCCAAGCGGGAGTGATACGGAGGCTTTCCTCGTTCGTCCGCCGCCGGGATATCGAATGGGACATCGCGACGCGCGAAGCGGCAGGATCAAGGCAGGTGCGGCAAAACGGATGCGAATAGGCGCCGCCTCGAATTCGCCAAGAACAAGGAGGCCTTTGCGTTAAAATCGCCCTACGGGATCAACGCGAAAGTTTTGGACTGGTTCATGCGTGTGTTGCTCGTTGAAGACAATGCCAAGCTCGCTTCACTGACAAGCGAGGCAATGCGTTCGCATGGTTTTGCCGTCGATTGGGTCAGTTCAGCCAGCGACGCCGAGGAAGCTATGTCCACGATCAGCTATGAGGCGGTCATTCTCGATCTTGGCTTGCCAGATCGCGACGGCCTGTCCTTGCTCGAACCTGTGCGTCGCCGGGCGCCCTCGACGCCTATTCTCATCCTGACGGCACGCGATGCCGCAAGTTCGATTATCGATGCGCTCGACAGGGGTGCCGATGACTATCTCGTCAAGCCCTTCGTTATGGGCGTGCTTATCTCGCGCGTCCGTGCCTTGATGCGTCGCCCAGCCCTACGCCATGATACGATCCTCAACGAGCGCAACGTCCATCTTGATCTTTCACAGCATGTCGCCAAGGTCGGGGAGACCGAACTGCAGCTCAGTCGCCGCGAGTTCGCCGCGCTGGAATTGTTTCTTCGGAGATTCAACAGGGTCCTCTCCAAGGGCGAGGTCGAGGAGTCGATCTATGGCTTCGGCGAGGAACTGAGCTCCAACGCCGTCGAGGTTCTCATCCACCGATTGCGTAAAAAGCTCCAGGCTGCGGGTGCCGCGATCGATATCCATAACATGCGAGGTGTCGGCTATATGCTGACGGAGGGACGTTCATGACATTTGGCCGGCTGACGCTATTCAGGCGCCTCGTCGTTGCTATGTCTATCGTCGCACTGGTTGCAGTCTGTGCGAGTGTTGTTTTCTTGTACGTCCGTTTTCAAGCGGCCAACGATGCTTTTCGTGAAGAGACGCTCTCGACTTTCGCCCAAGACATGCAGCGCCAGTTCGCCTCAGATCCGCAACTTACCAGTGGGTCCGCAACTGCCTTGAAAACGCGAATCAAGGAACTGAGCGGACAATTCGCCATCGTGACCGATACAGGGAGAGTTCTTGCCAGTTCTGAGACGTTGGGTCAGCCCCTGGTTCCTGTGTCAAACCAGAAGGTTCGGTACTTTTTGCTCCCGGGTCACGACAAAGTCAGAGCCCTTTTTGGCATTTCAATGCAGCTTGATGGCACTAATCCCGTGCATTTCGTGCAAATCGCCTTCCCGCGGGAGCACGTCATTTTCGATACCGTATTGGAGGAGTTCGTTACCGACATCGCGTGGATATGGATTCCATTTGTTTGTCTTCTTCTGCTGGTCAACATCCTCGTGCTGAAATTCGCACTGAAGCCATTGAGCCAGGCGGCGGAAGAGGCACGGCAAATCGGGCCCTCCAGCATAGCGGCGCGACTGACGGAAACCAGGATGCCGGAGGATGTGCTGGCATTGGTGAGCGCGGTCAACGAGGCGCTTGATCGCTTGCAGGCGGGCTTTCTGTCACTTGAGCAGTTTTCGAGCCATCTTGCCCATGAGCTTCGGACGCCGCTCGCGATTATCAAGGCTCGCCTTGCGCTCTCGCAAGATGCAATCGCACGGAAAGTCGAGGAGGATTTCGACGGTGTAGAGCGGCTGGTCAGTCAATTGGTCGATCGCGTCAGGGTCGGTGGCCTGCATTTTGAGGCAAGCGACCGGGTCGATCTCGGCGATATCGGACAGCGGGCAGCGGCATTCCTTGCGCCGGTCATTCTTTCCAAGGGCCGCGACATCGAATTGCAGTCACCCTTAGAGCCGGTCGTGATTAGCGGCGCGTTCGATTTTATCTTTCGAGCCCTGCGCAATCTTATTGAGAATGCACTGAACCATACGCCTCCGGGCACGACGATTACGGTGACGATCTTTCGATGCGGCATCACGGTCTCTGATTCCGGCCCAGGATATCCCGCCCGATGGCTCGAGCCGGTGGCGGTCGTCGGCAAACCCGACAGCGGAGCGGGTGGCCTCGGCCTTGGCCTGTCGATCGTGAAGGAGACGATGATTGCTCACGGAGGCGATCTCAAACTCACCAATTTGCCGGAGGGCGGAGCATCCGCGACAATGGAATTTCCAATCCATCAGAAAGCGATCTGAGAATGGAGCTTTCATGTTCCGCGGAGATTATCGTGACAGAACGCCGAGGCTTGGCCGTCGTCGGACTTGCTGATGCAACTCCTTTGCTCAGGCTACTGAGCTTCGGCCTTCTTTAGAAGGGCTCCACCAGTTCCTTGACCTCGATCAATGCCGCAGCCTTTGGCTAGTCCTATCCTTTTTCCGCTAACGGAATCTCAAGGAGACGGTCATGGACGACATTGCTCTCAGACAAAATATTCTGGATGAACTGGAATTTGAGCCGAAAGTGGATGCGGCCGAAATTGGTGTGACCGCCCGCGACGGCGTCATCACTCTCACCGGACGCGTTGCCACATATGCCGAGAAGGACGCAGCCGAGAAAGCCGCGAGGCGCGTCAAAGGCGTCCGCGCCATAGCCCAGGAAATAGACGTTCAAATCCTAGGTCCGCGGCGGACAGACGACGACGACATCGCCCGACGGGCTGTCAAAATGGTAGACTGGAATATCTCCATTCCAAAGCAAATGGTGCAGATCCGCGTATGCAAGGGCGTCGTCACGCTTACCGGCGAGGTGGAATGGCAGTACCAAAAGAATGCCGCCGCCGCCGCTGTCAGGGATCTCGCCGGCGTCGTCGGCGTCTCCAATCTCATAGAGGTCGTTCCTGGCATCAGCGCCGGTGACGTCAAGAAGCGCATCGAAAATGCATTGGAACGCGATGCGGAATTGGAGGCGCAGGCGATTCAGGTCGATGTCTCCGGCGGCAAGGTCACCTTGAAGGGCAAGGTCAGGACCTTGTTCGAGCGGCGCGCAGCGGAACGTGCCGCGTGGTCGGCGCCGGGCGTCTACGCACTCGATGATCAACTGTCCATCGGCTGATCGACTTTCGATAGAAGGAGGGATGTAAAACCATGAGCACGGATTTCACACGAACGGAAGAAGCTCTGCTTGCCGGTGCCGGATATCCCCTCCCGCACCACCAGGATTGTGACTTTCGCCTCGACAGAGCAGACAGAGACAAATGGGAAATTACAATTGTGTCGTCCCGCGCTCAGGCGTGGGTTCATGATGAATTGTGCAATCCCCTCTGCCAGTGTCTGAGTGATAGCCTCAAGGTAGATATATTGGGTGCGGATCGTTTTCTGAAGCAGGTCCATGCCTTAGGCTTTCGAACCGAATTTGTCGGCACCGGCGGCAAGGATCTGTTCTGAGGTGGAGCTATGTATAAGTCGGTTGTTTGTGCGGTTGGCCTCGGATCGAAGGAGAAAGCCGAGCATCTGATGCATACGGCTTCGCAGCTTCTCGATGCCGATGGAACCCTGCATGTCGCTCATACCGTCGAGCGCTTTCCCTCCCTTGTCCGGCAGGGGCCGGATGAATGGGCGGTCTCTGTCATCAGTGAGGCGGAAGAAAAGCTGTCGCTGCTTTGCAGAGAGCTTTCAATGCCAGCGCTTGTCCATGTTCGCACCGGTCGCGCCGCCGACACGGTGCTCGCCATTGCGATCGAAACAAAGGCCGATCTGATCGTGGTCGCTGCTCATACCATCGATGTTTTCGATCGGGTATTTGGATCCACCGTCGACCACATTGTCCACCATGCGAAATGCTCCGTTCACATCGATCGGATTCCCTCGCCGCCGAAACAATAAATATCCAACTTATTCAAAGGCTGGATTGCGTCCTCGCATTGGAGGCCCGATCGTACAAGCGTGGGCAAGAGGGCGTATGTTGCGGCCGTTCACGGCCATCGATCTCAAGGCATATGGTTTGACCTTTGACCTTCCAATCAACAGGATCGCGATCGACGAACCTGTCAAAAGCCTGTCATGGGAAGACGAAAGCAGTCTGCCGAGAAGATGTGGCCGTGCATTTCGCCGCAATTGCTCCCCTAGATGTCAGGGCTCTTAGGAGCTGCTGTTTGGTCGTCGCCGTCAATTATGTGGTTGCAGCCAAACGTAACCCCTTTTTGGAAATCAACGAAAATTGAGCGCCATGACAGATCCGCGAAAATCATCCTCCAAGCTTAATCGCTCTATCGGAGCCGGCCTTGTCCTTGCCGTGCTGGCGGGGCCGGCCGTGGCTGCCTCGCTCAAAAGTATCATGGGCAGCATGGGCGATAACACCACTTCAGCCAAGGCCGTGCTTGCCAACTTCGACAGCAAAGCCGCCGAGCAGGTCCTGCAGCGCTACGCGGCCGACGCCGAGGCCGCCGACGCCATGTTTGCCAACCAGAGCGGCGCCAAGGAGAAGGATCTCCATGCTCGCTTCAGCAAGATGGCCATGATTGCCGGTACCGCGAGCCAGAAGGCGCGAGACAAAGCCTCGTTTCGCAAGGCATTCGTGGCCGTGGCAGCCGAATGCAAGTCCTGCCACACGGCTTACAAATAGCTGCTGCAATCCTCCAGAATAGGAAATTCCCCATGAGCGAACAAAGATCCGCCTACGAACCCTATTGCGAACCACCCGCCGAAAATGGCGGCAAGATTTCATCTGCCAAGAGCGATCTCGTGCGTGCCTGGGACCTTCCCACGCGTCTGTTCAAATGGTCGCTCGTCGCCTTGATCATCACGGCCTGGGTGTCGAGCGGTTTCAACGATCCGGATATGACCGTTCACAAAGCGGCCGGTTACGGCGTTCTCGTCCTGTTGGTTTATCGCCTCCTGTGGGGTGTTTTCGGTAGTTCAACGGCGCGGTTTTCCGGTTTCGTACGCTCGCCCACCGCTGTATGGGCTTACCTGCAGGCGCTGCGGCGCAACCGTGCGGGGCACTATCTCGGCCACAATCCAGCCGGTGGTCTGATGGTCATCGGTCTCATTGTCGTTTGCGGTGTGCAGGTTTTGCTTGGATTATTCTCCAGTGACGGAGTGACCGCCGCGGGGCCTTTTGCCGGACTGGTAGGGGAAGCCGCTTCGAGCTGGGCCGCTTCCATCCATGCTGCGTGGTTCTACTTCGCCATCCTCGTTCTGGCGGGATTGCATATCGTTGCGAACCTGTACTATCAGTTCGTCAAGCGCGAAGACCTCATCGGCGCCATGATCACTGGCCGCAAACGGCGCGAAGCCTACGTCGACCACAATGAGGCGACGGGCGGGTCGCTGCCTGTCGCCGCTGTCTGTCTTCTGGTCGCCTTTGGCCTGGTTTATGGCACCGTAACGCTGCTGGGCATCGTAAAGTTAACGACCGAGAAGCAAAAGGGTGACGCCCGCCTCGTGCACGGCTCATGCCCGAGCGATTTTCGCCCACAGGTTCATCGCCACTGCGCGCAGTTCGCGATGGTGGTTGGAAGGGATGTCGTGGCGCGGGATGTGGAAGAGGTTGGCAATCGGATCATGGATAGAAACGAAGCTTTGCAGATGCCGCTTTGACTTGAAGCGCTTCATGATCCGCTCTCGCCGTCGGACTGGCTGGTGAGAATTCTCCGCTCGATTGTTCAGGCCTTTATGGGAGCGGTGCTCGACACCGGGCATGACCTCGCATTTTGCGGCGTCATAGGATCGGAGCTTGTCGGTAATCATCACACGCGGCGCACGGCCTTGCCCCTTCAACAGCTTGCGCATCAGGCGCTTGGCCGCCTTTGCGTCGCGGCGGCCTTGCACCAGAACCTCCAGGACGAAACCGTCCTGATCCACTGCACGCCATAGCCAATGCTTCTCGCCTCGGATTGAAATCACAGCCTCGTCGAGATGCCATTTATCGCCTAGCCGGCCGCGCGAACGTTGACGGATTTGTTTGGCGAAGGTCCGGCCAAATTTCTCTGCCCATAACCGGATCGTTTGATGCGAAACAATAATCCCTCGCGCCGCCAGCATGTCCTCGACCATCCGAAGGCTCAATGGAAAGCGGAAATAGAGCCACACGGCATGGGCGATGATTTCGGCTGGAAAGCGATGGCGACGATATAGTGGATCACGGTCTGTCATGCCCCTTCATCGCCTATCAAGCTCCAAGTTCCGTTAACTTTACGATGCCCTCGTGAGCGCCGCCGAAGCTGGTGCGCAAATTCCAAGTCGAATTTCGCCACCCATTCCGAGACAGTCTGAAATGAGACGTTGATGCCACGTTCGGCCAGCAAATCTTCGACATCGCGTAAGCTGAGCGGGAACCGATAATAGAGCCATACCGCATGGGCGATGATCTCCGCGGGAAAGCGATGGCGTTTATATCGGATGGGCGAAGCTTCGGTCATGTCGCTACATCGTCCCGATCAGCATAGATCGGTTAAGGCGACGCCACCGCTCAGCGACTTGGTTGCTGGCATGGGGATTCCTTTGTTGAGTTGCGGGAGATTTTGACCCCGATTGCAATTTCGCCCTAACCCGCCCGGATGGATATAACACCCTGAAAGGATGGATAGTTCGAATATGCAACCGGGTCATCTCCACGGCGCACACATGCTCATGCAGGTCCGGACGGCCGCGTTGAACGGCGAACTTCGTGATCGCTTGAGGGCACCGTTCCGACAGCCAGAACTGAACGTGCCTTCGATATTCAAACCCAAGCCACCCCTCCTGCGCGCCGCCTGACCCCAGAGAAGTTACCGGTCTCACGCAATACGACTGGTTTTTACACGTATCCTGCGCCTACCCCAGGTTCGGTTAGCGAATTTTTTTCGCTCCAAGCAAAGCTGCCAGATGTTCGGCAATCTTGGCATCAGCCGAGTTATCCGCGCGCAGCTTCATCTCTTGGGTTCGTTTTGCCGTCAAAATTTGCGCAATGAGATGCGCATCGGCTTGTTCATTGAATAATTCAACGATCTCAGCCGCGATATCGAGATATTCGTCAGACGGTGCAATGTCTTGTATCCCAATAGGGTCCCAACTCCGAAAAAGAATTTCATTGACTTCCTGCAAAACTGTCATGATCTCACCAGACTGTGACAACGTAACCATTCGGACTCACTACTGCAGTACAACTTGCACCGTAACACACGGTATTTCCATTAGGTTGGACCTGTGTCCGGATGGGATTTGAACAAGCGTCCATGAGGGCGCGAGGAGTGATCAATCGCTCCTGCATTCTGCGCATAGCATGTGGGCTAATGCCGATAACGTCAACGAGGCCAAGTGGATCGATTCTGCGAATTGGATCATTGGCCGCGTAGGTATACAGTGACAAGACCTCAGTCGATCGCAATGGTGTAATCGCTTCTAATGGATCCCTCGATAACCATCGGGAAGTTAATGGGTCGTACCCTCGATACCAAGTCAATCCGAGGTCGGCTCTGCCTAGCATCCTGGCAAACCCATAATCTGTGAGCGAGGGCGCCGTCTGCAATGCAGCACCCCAGGGATCATAATCGTAGGCAGGAGCGGTTGCTGGGCTTGCGAACACGCGCCGAACGGAACCGATTTGATCGACACCGTAGAAAAGTGAAGGACCTGCCGCTCCAACCTTAAATTCACCTTCGGTGAAGTAGCTCTGTTTTGGTGAGTAGGCAGGATCGCGGGCCTGGCAAAGCTTGTCGCCGCACCAAACATATTTAGAGGTGGTGGCGCTACCTCCACCGGCGGGCGTATCATCAATCTCAATGCGGCGGCCAAGTCCATCATAGACGAACTGGGTCTTCTTTCCCGATTGGGCGGCGTACGTGATACCGACCAAACGATTTTCCGCGTCCCAGGAATAGTTCTGGGCGCCATCCGACACCAGGTTGCCGTTTGCGTCATAGCTATAAGCCTGACCGGAAACCTCCGTGATCTCATTCAGATTGTTAAAAGAAACCGCCTGCGCGGCAGGATTCGGTTCGGCGATGCTTGCATCGCTGTCCTGCGTGATGCCAGTGATAAAATTCTCAGGCGATGTCTGGAATGTGAAGTTGGTGTACTGACTGGTCGTCAGGCCTGTGTTGGCAATGCCTGACAGACGACGATCGTGTGCGTTATCGAGATAGCTCCAGGTGGTCTTAAGTGTTGACGTTACCGGCAGCAGCTGCCGAACCGCAATCTGCGGCGTTTGTCCGAGATAGCTTATCTGGAAGGCGCCGAGGTCGCTGGAATGATTGATCATACGGCCGATAGCATCGTACTGAACGGTCTCCAATCCGCTGCCGGAAATCTGCCGGCTCGCAGACCGCCCCAGGGCGTCGTAGCCGTAGGCGATGGTGTGCGAGCAACTCGAAGCGCCGGTTGCCGTGAAGCACTCCTGAGCAAGCTGCTGAGCGCCATTGACGTAGGACGGATTGTAGGCGTAGGTCGTCGTTCCCACCCCGTCGGTCATCGAGGCAAGACGATCGAAATAAGGATCGTAGATAAATGAAACATTCGGTGTCGGATTGACGGCATTGAGATAGGTCAGACCGATGATATTGTTGTCGATTGCATAGCTGTATTGCTGGCATCGTAAAGTTAACGGAACTTGGAGCTTGATAGGCGATGAAGGGGCATGACAGACCGTGATCCACTATATCGTCGCCATCGCTTTCCAGCCGAAATCATCGCCCATGCCGTGTGGCTCTATTTCCGCTTTCCATTGAGCCTTCGGATGGTCGAGGACATGCTGGCGGCGCGAGGGATTATTGTTTCGCATCAAACGATCCGGTTATGGGCAGAGAAATTTGGCCGGACCTTCGCCAAACAAATCCGTCAACGTTCGCGCGGCCGGCTAGGCGATAAATGGCATCTCGACGAGGCTGTGATTTCAATCCGAGGCGAGAAGCATTGGCTATGGCGTGCAGTGGATCAGGACGGTTTCGTCCTGGAGGTTCTGGTGCAAGGCCGCCGCGACGCAAAGGCGGCCAAGCGCCTGATGCGCAAGCTGTTGAAGGGGCAAGGCCGTGCGCCGCGTGTGATGATTACCGACAAGCTCCGATCCTATGACGCCGCAAAATGCGAGGTCATGCCCGGTGTCGAGCACCGCTCCCATAAAGGCCTGAACAATCGAGCGGAGAATTCTCACCAGCCAGTCCGACGGCGAGAGCGGATCATGAAGCGCTTCAAGTCAAAGCGGCATCTGCAAAGCTTCGTTTCTATCCATGATCCGATTGCCAACCTCTTCCACATCCCGCGCCACGACATCCCTTCCAACCACCATCGCGAACTGCGCGCAGTGGCGATGAACCTGTGGGCGAAAATCGCTCGGGCATGAGCCGTGCACGAGGCGGGCGTCACCCTTTTGCTTCTCGGTCGTTAACTTTACGATGCCGAGGCAGACAATCCTTCAGCCGCTGTCATGATTGATGAACGGATTATGGCTGCCACTCGCCGCTTGATCGACTTTCCCGCAAGCGGCCGCGTTGGGAGAATTGCTGGGACGCGCGAACTGGTGATCAACGGAACGCCCTATATCGCGGCATATGTCGTTACGGAGACAGCAGTTCGTGTCCTTCGCGTCCTTCATGGTTCGCAAGAATGGCCAGAGACTTTGCCAAATAGTTGAGTTTCTAGCTTGACGCGGATCCTCTACGTCCTCTGCGATAATCGTCGCGGGTCCGTGTTGTCGCTAGTTGTCGATCAAGCACCTTAGCTTAATGCTTGGAAAGTATCGGGCCAGCGGTTCAAATCCCTTCACATTAACGAATCCGATTTTGTTGACCGTGGGTCGTGATCTTTAAAAGTGGCGTTGCAGCCCGGCAACCGGAATATCTGAGAAAGCGGATGAAGCAGCTTCTCGGCTTGCTTGAAGAGCCGGCGTCCTGGAAGCTTCAGGACGCACCGTTTGCTGAGGAGTGACGCCTTTATCGCAGATTAGTTAATCTGTTAATTATCCCAATTGACGATCGAGAGGAAGTGTAGCACTTTTCCTTTATGCTGGCACTGTTGGGAGGCAGAGTTGGATCTGTTGCAGAACCGCAGTCTTGTCGATCGGGCTTGGTCACCGACGCCTTACGACCAATGGGTGGACAACCTTCAAAGCATTTGCGGAAATTTCAATCCTCACACTATGAAGCACGGCGCCAATGTGATCGGTAGCGCCAGCCGTATCGACGTCTGCGGCATGGAGTTCGCCCATGTTGCCAATGATCTCGATTACGTCCACCGCGATTGGGATGACATCCGCCGCGATGCCAATGAGCACCTGTTCCTGATCCTGCAGTTGGAGGGTGCCTGTGGCGTCGAGCATTCCGGGCACCAGAATATTCTCGATGTCGGCGAATGCATTCTTGTCGACTCGACGCGACCGACAACCTTCTATTTTCGAGGTCGTTTTTCCAACCATCTGTCACTGCATCTGCCGCGTCAGCTGATGTATTCGAACAGCAAGATCGACTTTGACGTTGCCCGCAAACTTGAGGCCAGTGACCCTA
This sequence comes from Rhizobium sp. 11515TR, assembly GCF_002277895.1. Taxonomy (NCBI): domain Bacteria; kingdom Pseudomonadati; phylum Pseudomonadota; class Alphaproteobacteria; order Hyphomicrobiales; family Rhizobiaceae; genus Rhizobium; species Rhizobium sp. 11515TR. The sequence goes on from NZ_CP023000.1 coordinate 182,450, forward strand.
TGGCAATGATGCTGCGCGCGCTGATCGGCAAATTAATGACGACGCCGGAAAATGACATCGCATCCCCGCATTTACGCCAACTGATGTTCGACACGACGCGTCAGGCCTTCATCTCCACGGGTGGCCAGACGGCGAGCTTGAACTCGCTGCATGACTGCGCGAGCCGGCGGATGCAGATGGTCGACATTCTCATCGACAAGCATTTGACCGACAGCGATCTCAACGCAAAATGGCTGGCGACACGGCTCGGCGTATCGATCCGTACGCTGCAGCAGGATTTCCAGGGCATGGGCGTTACTTGCACGACCGTCATTCGGGACAAACGGCTGCGGTTTGCGCGGGAGAAGATCGAGCAGCTCAGGGAACAGCGCAACCCCACGACGATAGCGGAAGTGGCCTATTCCGCCGGCTTCAACGACATTTCCTACTTCAATCGCAGCTTCAAGGAACTGTTCGATTGTGCACCAAGCGAGTTGCTGCACACCGCTGGGACCGGTCGTAGATTGGACTGAAGCGCGAGACTGCGCTCCAGTCCAAGACGAGGCGCGTTTCTCCCCAAGACGGGCTTTAGGGCAAAGACCATAGTCCTCTCGAAAGTCACGGGAGGAAAATGTCGTGAAGCAGTATACCCTGCTCATCGGTGGCGAACCTGTTGCCACGTCTCATCATGCACCGGTTAAAAACCCGTCGAATGGTGACATTGTCGGCCATATGCCGCTTGCCAGCGAAGCGGACCTCGACCGCGCAGTTGCCGTGGCGGCCGAAGCGTTCAAGGGCTGGTCGCAGACCTCCAGCGAAGAGCGCGCCGCAGCCTGCCGCACTATCGCAGAGAAGATCAGCGAGCATGGCGAGGAACTTGCGCAGATACTGACGCGCGAACAGGGCAAGCCGCTCAATGGCCTCGGCTCGCGTTTCGAGATTGGCGGCGCGCTCGCCTGGACGCGCCACACCGCCGAACTCGACCTGCCGGTCGAGATCTTGCAGGACGATAATGAAGGCCGCGTCGAGCTGCATCGCAAGCCGGTCGGCGTCGTCGGATCGATCACGCCGTGGAACTGGCCCGTCATGATCGCCTGCTGGCATATCGTTCCGGCGGTGCGCGCCGGCAACACCGTCGTCATCAAGCCGTCGCCATTGACGCCGCTTTCGACCATCCGTCTCGTCGAACTCATGAACGAGGTTCTTCCGCCCGGCGTCGTCAATGTGGTCACCGGCGAAAACAGCATTGGCGCTGCCCTTTCCGCCCATCCCGGCATCGCCAAGATGACCTTCACCGGCTCGACGGAAACAGGCAAAAAGGTCATGGCTTCGGCAGTCGCCACCTTGAAGCGACTGACGCTGGAGCTTGGCGGCAACGATGCCGGCATCGTCCTGCCCGATGCCGATCCGAAGGCCATCGTCGAAGGCCTCTTCTGGGGTGCCTTCATCAATAACGGCCAGACCTGCGCGGCACTGAAGCGGCTCTACGTGCACGACAGCATCTACGAGGAGGTTTGCCGTGGGCTTGCGGAATATGCCGGCAAGATCGCCGTCGGTGACGGGCTGGACGAGACAAGCATTCTCGGCCCTGTACAGAACGAGATGCAGTTCAACAAGGTGCGCGAACTTGTCGAAGACGCGCGTGCCAATGGCGGCCGCATTCTGACAGGTGGTGCGCCGATGGACCGCCCAGGCTATTTCTATCCGATCACACTGGTTGCCGATGTCGATCATGGTGTGCGCCTGGTCGATGAGGAGCAGTTCGGCCCCGTTCTGCCGATCATCCGCTATAGCGACGTCGATGAAGTGGTCGCGCGCGCCAACCAGAACCCCGCGGGCCTTGGCGGCTCTGTCTGGTCCTCGGATGCCGAGAAGGCGAAGCGCTATGCGGTGCAGCTCGAATGCGGCTCGGTCTGGATCAACAAGCATGGCACGATCCAGCCGAATGCGCCTTTCGGTGGGGTGAAGCAGTCCGGTATCGGCGTCGAGTTTGGCGCGGACGGGCTGAAGGAATTCACCACAATTCAGACCGTATTGAGCTGAGCCATGACGACGTACGACTACATCATCGTCGGCGGAGGCTCCTCGGGTTGTGTGCTCGCAAACCGGCTTTCAGAAAATCCGGCGCATAAGGTACTGCTGATCGAGTCCGGCCGGCGCGATTCCGATCCCTGGATCCACATCCCCGCGACGTTCTTCAAGGTGTTGGGCAAGAGCATCGACATCCATCCCTATGCCTCGAACCCCGACAAGGGCCTGAATGGGCGCCCGAGCATCGTGCCGCAGGGCAATGTGCTCGGCGGCGGCAGCTCCGTGAATGCGATGATCTATATTCGCGGTCATCGCAACGACTACGACACCTGGTCGCAAATGGGCTGCCAGGGCTGGTCCTACGAGGACGTGCTGCCGGCTTTCCGCTCGCTTGAGAATAATGAGCGGCTGAACGGCCAATACCACGGCAAAAGGGGCGGTCTGCGCGTTTCGGACCCTCGTCATCGCCACCCTTTGAGCGAGGCCTTCATCAAGGCGGCAACTGAAATCGGCATTCCCCATAATGATGATTTCAACGGCGCGGATCAGGCCGGCGTCGGCTTCTATCAAAGTACGACCTATGGCGGGCGTCGCTGGAGTTCAGCCCAGGCCTTCCTCCGCGAAGCAGAGAAGCGGCCGAACCTGACCGTGCTGACGGAGCGCAAGGTCGCCCGTATCCTCTTCGAAGGGCAGAAGGCTGTCGGTGTCGAGCTGCTCGACGGCACGATATTCAAGGCATCCCGGGAAATCGCGCTGACCGCGGGAGCCATCGCAACGCCGAAGATTCTGCAGCTCTCGGGTATCGGCGATGGTGAGCACCTCACCTCGCTTGGCATTGAGGTGGTCGCCGATCTGCCCGGCGTCGGCAGCAACTACCAAGATCATCTGGAAGTGCCTGTGCAGGGCGAGACGCGCGAGCCGATCTCGATCCTCGGCCATGACAAGGGGCTGCGCGCCGCCGGCCATATGCTGCGCTATCTGACGGCGCATCGCGGTCTGTTGTCATCAAATGTTGTCGAGTGCGGCGGTTTCGTCGATACGTCAGGAACGGGGCAGCCGGATGTGCAGTTCCACGTCCTGCCAGTTCTGATCGGCTTTGTCGATCGCGATCCGGAACCTGGTCATGGTTTGAGTATCGGCCCATGCTACCTGCGACCGCGCTCGCGCGGCTGGATACGGTTGAAGAGTGCCGATCCGACAGAACCGGCGGATTTCAACGCCAGTCTGCTTTCCGACCCCGCCGATCTGGAAACCTTGGTGCGTGGCGTTGAAACGGCGATCCGCATCCTCGATGCGCCGGCCCTTGCCAAGCTGGTTAAACGCCGCGTGCTGCCGAAGCCGGGCGTCGAGAAGGATCCCGAAGCCCTGCGCGATTACATCCGCCAATCCTGCAAGACGGTGTTTCACCCAGCGGGAACGGCGCGCATGGGGCGGGCGGACGATCGCATGGCGGTCGTCGGCCCGGACCTGAAGGTGCGCGGGATCGAGGGGCTGCGCGTCTGCGACGCCTCCGTCATGCCGACGCTTGTATCCGGCAATACCAATGCCCCGACGATGATGATCGCGGCGAAGGCTGCGGCCTTCATGACTGGAAAGGCGATTTCCGGCTGAGCCGGATATTGAGAAGCAGAGAGCCCGTGGGGAGCGGGACAACAAACTGGAGGAGACAATGCCTATCAATCTAAGAGGGCTGGCAATCGGCCTTTTGCTGACGCTCGCATCTGCGTTCAGTGCCCATGCGGCAGCATCCTGCGGCGACAATAGCGGCAAACCGGCAACCGGCGAGCCGATTATCATCGGCGCCATCACCGGCAAGACCGGGCCGGATGACTTTTCGAATTCCACCAAGGCGGCGAAGGCCTATTTCGATTGCCTGAACGCCAATGGCGGCATCAAGGGCCGGCCGGTCAAATATCTGGTCGAGGACGATCAGTGGAATCCGGAGATCGCCGCGCAACTCGCCGCAAAGCTTGTCAATGACGAGAAGGCCGTGCTGATGGTCGGCAATTCCAGCTATGTCGAGTGCGGAGCGAACGCCGATTTCTACAAGAAGTCCGGCATCCTTGTCATTGCCGGCGTCGGCGTGCCGCGTGAATGCTATTTTGCCGAGAATTATGCCCCGGCCAATGCCGGGCCGCGCGTCTCCATGCTCGGCGCCATGGGCTATGCGTTAGACAAGCTCAATGCGAAATCCGTCGTCTGCATCGGTCCGAACATCCCGAATGTCGGGACCTGGTCCTGCGACGGCGTGATGCTGCTTGCCAAGGAAAAAGGTTTTGCCGCCCAGACGATCCTTATGGATCCGGGCTCGGCCGACGCCACGTCGATCATCCTGCAGGCGGCTTCAAGCAAGCCGGATGTCATCGTACTTGGCCTGTCGAAGGGCGTGACCGTGCCTTTGCTGACGGCTGCCGAAGAGCAGGGCCTCAACCAGACGATCACCTTCCTCAGCGCCGCTTCCGCCTACGATCTCTCGGTTCCAGCCACCATCGGTTCCGGTTGGGACGGCAAGTTCTATGTCAACATGGAATTCAACGATCTCCAGGCGACGACACCGGACAATCAGAATTGGCTCGCAGTGATGGATCAGTACGGTCAGAAGTCCGATCCGCGCGATACCTTCGCCCAGGCCGGCTACCTTGCGGCGCGTATTGCGGAAAAGGCGCTGATGACGCTCGATCCGGCCAAGATCGACCGCGAGACCGCCTCTGCCGCCGTGCGCCAGATCAAAGGTTTTAAGAGCGATATCTTCTGCGCTCCCTGGTATTTCGGCGATGGCCAACCGCGCCACAACGCCAATTCGACGACCCGCATGGCCGTCTCCGAGGGCGGAAAGTGGAAGGTCGTTTCCGACTGCGCACCGTCGCCCGATCCGGAGCTGAAGGACGTGCGTGCTTTCGAAAAGTCCGCCGGCATCAACTGAGTTCTGGCACCATCGGTTCCGCGGCAAATCCGCGGAACCGAACGACCCGAAAGGATCGATCCGTGAATCTCTTACCCTTCGTTATCTCCGGCCTGGGCATCGGCGCCGTCTATGCGCTCTCCGGTGTCGGTCTTGTCGTCCTGTTTCGGGCGACTGGTGTTCTCAATTTCGCATTCGGTGCCTTTGGCGCGATCGGTGCACATTGCGCATGGCAGCTGCTGGAGTGGAAGGTACCGCTTGCTGTTGCCATTCTTGCCGCTGTTGCTGTGTCGACGGTGATCAGCTTCCTCTATGGGCGGGTCTTCGCGCCCATGCTGTCGCATCGTGATATCGTCGTTCGCGCCGTCGGCACTTTGGCGCCCGCCCTGTTGCTGATCGCAATCATGGGCGTGATCTGGGGTGAATTGCCGCGCCGTCTGCAGTTCCCGACCGACCAGATGTTCGTCTCGCTCTTTGCCGTGCGCCTGACCTTCACGCGCATCATCGCTATCGGCCTCGCCGTCGTCATGGTCGTAGCAGTCACGTTGCTTCTAGCCCGTACGCGCCTTGGCTTGGATATGCGGGCGCTTGCCAATGATCGCGATCTCAGCGCCATCCTCGGCGTGCGCATCCTTTACACGGAAACCGCAGCCTGGATCATGACCGGCGTTTTCTCCGGCTTCGCCGGCCTGTTGCTGGCCGATCTCGTCCGGCTGCAAGGCACCTTTCTCACTCTGCTGGTGATCCCGGCGATTGCCGCGGCGATCCTCGGCCAATTGCAGTCGCTGTGGCAAACCGCTGTTGCCGGCATTCTGATCGGCATCACCGAGGCCGTGCTGACGCCCGTCGCCTGGATATCGCCCTATCGCGCAGCAGCTCCCTTCATCATCGCGCTTGTCGCGGTCACTATCCTGGGAGGCACCGCGAAAGTCGCGTTGAAGGACCGATGACCGTTCAGGAGCAAACAATCGCCCCAACAGCCGAAGGCATATCGATGGTGCGTCTGCCCAAGCAGCTTCTTCATGTGCCTGTGACGATGGCAATCTTTTCCATCGTCGTTGCCTGCCTTGCCAATTCCTTCTGGCTCTCTGCCGCAACCTCGGCCGTCGCACTCTCTCTATCGGTCGCCGGGCTTGCCATTCTCTATGGTCAGCTCGGCCTCGTCTCCCTTTGCCAGTTCGCCCTTGTTGGCGTCGGTGGCTGGGTGACGCTGCGCGTCGGCCACGCCTTTCATCCACCATTCGAATTGAGCCTGCTTGCCGGCGGTGTCGCCGCTTCGTTGGTGGGATTGGCGTTCGGCGTACCCGCCTTGCGCCTGCGCGGCCTCTATCTCGCGCTCGTGACGCTGATGCTGGCGGGTGCCTTCCAGATCGTCATCAGCGCCTGGGGCTTTCCGGATGGCGGTCCCGGTTTCCTCGGACGGGCCGACGGCGCCGGCCGCGCCATGCTCGCAAGACCGGCAGTCGCCGATGGAGAAATCCCTTACTTCTTCTATGTCTGCGCGGTGGCGGCGCTCGGCCTGCTGATCGCACAATGGCACAAGCTTGCTCGCCCCGGCCGGGCATGGGCGCTGATCCGCAAGGGCGAGACGGTTGCCGTTGCAAGCGGCGTCAATGTACTCATCTACAATGCCTGGGCATTCGCTTTGAGTGGCCTTCTCGCCGGCCTTGCCGGCGGATTGCTGGCGGGCAATGTCGGCCAGCTTGATGGGCGCGCTTTCGGCGCCTTCGAAAGCCTCAATCTCTTTGCGCTCGCCATCGTCGGCGGTGTCTTCAACTGGTACGGCGCCGTCATCGCCGGCCTGCTGCTGCGCGCAGTACCGGCGTTGCTCACCGATCTCGGCATTGACGGCTATGTGACAATCGGGATTTTCGGCGTCGCCCTGTTCCATGCGCTGGCGACGGCGCCCACAGGCATTGCCGGCCAAATATCGGCTCTCGTCACACGGCTGAATGCGGCACTTTCCAGGGGGAAGGCGGGATGATCAAGATCGACAACCTCATCGTTCAGTTCGGTGGTATCAGGCCGATCAATGAGCTCACCGCCAAGCTGACTGCGCCGGTTGCCGGTCTCATCGGCCCGAACGGAGCCGGCAAGACCACTTTGCTCAACGTACTTTCCGGTTTCGTGAAACCGGTCCAGGGCTCGGTCTCGCTCGGTGAGCAGGCGCTGCTGCCGATGTCGCCCCTGCAGCGGGTGCGTGCCGGCTTGCGCCGCTCGTTCCAGACCGAGCAGGTGGTGGAGGATTTGACGGTTGCCGGCAATGTCGCGGCGATCGCCGATCATGTCGTTGGCGCGGGACACCGGTCCCATACCGTCGATCAGGCCCTCGCCTTCGTCGGCCTCACCGATGTTGCCGATCGGCTCGGTCAATCCCTCAATCTCTTCCAGCGCCGCCTTGTCGAGCTGGCGAAATGCGTCGTCGGCGAACCGAAGCTCATTCTGCTCGACGAACCGGCTGCGGGCCTGACCGAGGAGGAGGGGAAGGCCTTTCGCGAGCTGGTGCTGCGCATTCCGGTGGAATTCCGGGCGCAGGTGCTGATCATCGACCACGATGTGGACCTCATCCGTTCGATGTGCAGCGAAACCATGGTGCTCGACTACGGCAAGCTTCTGGCGCTCGGCCCGACGCAGTCGGTTCTGGCCAATCCCAATGTGCGGCGCGCCTATCTGGGGGAGTTTTGACATGGACATCGCATCGGAAATCAGCGTCGAAAATCTCGTCGTCGAGCGTGGCGGCAAGCGCGTCATTCATGACGTTTCCTTTTCCGTCACGGCCGGGAAGATCACGACATTGCTGGGCGCCAACGGCGCCGGAAAGTCGAGCACGGTCATGGCCATGGCCGGCGTCCTGCCGCGCGGCGGTTCTGTGAGCCTCGGTGGCGCGGCGCTCGAAGGGTTCTCGCCCGATCGCGTTCGCCGCGCCGGTCTTGCGCTTGTGCCGGAAGGGCATCGTGTGCTCGGCCAGCTTTCCGTCGAGGACAATATTCTTGTGGCGGCGCTGGAGGGATCGGCGGCTGCCCGGCGAGAAGGGCTGGCCCATGCCTATGAGATCTTTCCCGAACTATCGGAGCGGCGGCGTCAATCGGCATCGGATCTTTCGGGCGGCCAGAAGCAGATGGTCGCGATGGCGCAGGCCTTCATTGCCAAGCCGCGCTTCATGATCGTCGATGAACTGTCGCTTGGCCTGGCGCCGGCCGTCGTCAAGCGATTGGCCGAGGCATTGAAAATTGCCGCTGCGCGCGGCATCGGCGTTTTGCTGATCGAGCAGTTTGCCAATCTCGCGCTCGATCTTGCCGATCGGGCTCTCGTGTTGGAACGCGGCCGCCTGGTCTTTTCAGGCGCTGCCGCGACGCTCAAGACGCAACCGGACATTCTGCATGGCGCCTATCTGGCAAGCTGAAGCGAGGGGCCTTCATGACATTTTCTGCCGATCTTTTTGCCGAACGAACCGTCATCGTTGCCGGCGGTACATCAGGCATAGGGGCCGCAACCGCGCAACGTTTCGTCGATCTCGGCGCCCGCGTCGTAAGTTTTGGGCTTGGTGCCGCAATGGCGCCGCCGAGCCGCCGGATCGAAAATCGCGAGCTTGACGTACTGAATCCCGGTGCGATGGAAGCTTTCTTCTCCTCGGTCGAGGCGATCGATATCCTCGTGAATTGCACTGGTGTCAGTCGCGATAGAGGCGAATGGGAGAAGACTGCATTCGATGAGGTGATGGCAATCAATCTCACATCGGTCATGGATTGTTGTCGCCTGGCGCGTCCACGCATGCGGGCGGGGTCGGCGATGGTCAACATCGCCTCGATGTATTCGACGTTCGGCGCTGCCGATCGGCCGGCCTATGCGGCGAGCAAAGGCGCGATCGTCCAATTGACAAAGTCTCTGGCCCAGGAATATGCGCAGGCCGACATCCGCGTGAACGCTGTTGCGCCCGGCTGGATCGTCACGCCCTTGAGTCGCGGGCTGTTTGCCGACGAACAGGCATCAACGCCGATTTTCAGGCGAATTCCGGCCGGGCGATGGGGGGCTTCCGAAGACGTCGCCGATGCAATTGTCTTTCTGTCATCCGATGCCGCGCGCTATATCACTGGCGCCTGCCTGCCGGTCGATGGCGGCTATCTCACCTCCTGAGGACATCGATGATGGTTGCAGCGCTTCACCGACATGTCGATAGCGCCAGCGGACGGGCGTTCGCGAGACTAGCGCGCGATCTCTTCGGCAATGTCCGGCTAGATTTCGGTATCGCAGATGAAGAAAAGAGCCGGATGACCTCCGCCATGCTGGGCACCTGCCGGCTGACGCGACTGGAGGCGGATCAGCATGTCGTTTTCCGCGAGCATGTGGCGGCAGCGCCGGAAGATCCCGACGCGATCAAGCTGATCGTGCAGACGGAGGGTAGCGCGTCACTAACGCAGGGCGGATTACATGTATCCCTCTCGCGGGATGCAGTCGTCGTCTACGATCCAAGCCGCCCCTATATGCTGACGAACAGCACAGAAGTCCGCCAACTGTTGCTGCAATTGCCGCGTCATGCGCTGCCCGCCACCGCCGTGGAACGGTTGGTTCAGCCCTTCACGGCGCATGCCGAGCGAGACGGAATGTGCCGGATACTCCTGTCTCTAATGGATTCGACCATCCATGAGATCGACCATCTTGACGAGGCGCGGCGCTCAAGCGTCGGCCAGACCATGATCGAGCTTGTGCGCACAATGATCGGCGCCGATCTGTCGCAAGCAAAGCCTGTTGCTAATCCGCTTGATGTGTTGCTGCGGCGGATCAAGGACTTCATCGAGATCAATCTCGAACGGCCGGACCTGTCCGTCACCTTGATCGCGCGCCGTATGGGCTGCTCGGTGCGTTACGTCTACCGTGCATTTGAGGTCGAGCGCCTGACGCCCTCGGATTACATATGGGATCTGCGTGTGCAGAAAGCCGCGGCAAAGCTGCGGGAAGCCGGCGGTCATGCCGGAGAAATAGCCGCGATCGCCTTTGCGCTCGGCTTTTCTTCTAGCGCGCATTTTTCGCGCGCCTTCCGCCATCGATATGGCGTTTCGCCGTCGCAATGGCGCAAGGCCGGGGACTCTTAGACGAGATAAGGTAGTCCGGTCAAAGCCGAGCCAACAGGGTTCTCATCGCATGGATTCGGCTACTCTCAGCGTATCGGTGAACTGCTCGAAACGCCGGATCTTGTCTCCCGCCACGCCCCAGACATGTACGACGCGGGCCTTGAAAGCTTTCCCGGTCTGCTTGTTAGTGCCACTATAGTCCCCCACACCCACGACGACGTCGCCGGCGTCGAGCAGGCGTTCGAGCTTGAAGGTGTAATCGTCGAAGGCCTCTCCAAGTGCCTGGAAGACGTTCTCGAAGATCTCCTGCGGGCCGATATAAGTGCCCGCGCAGAGAAAGCCATCCATTTCCGTCCAGCGGCAGTCGGGGGCGATGTCCGCAAGCATGCCATCTATGTCGTGGCGGTCATTGGCGTCGTAATGCGCCTTTACGATATCGAATGCTGTGCGCATGGGGCCCTCACACGGGTTCTTGGTTGGGCAGATAATAGGTCATCGAGGCCTTGCGGATGAAGGCGCCGGCCGGGCTGTTCTGGATGCGGCCATCCCCGGTGATGCCGAGGAACTTGCCTGTCGAGCGCATGTCGTTGAAATTGTAGAAAAATGTGGACGCAACCGCGATCTTGAATTCACGGAAGGTGAAGATGTAGAGATTGTCCCCGAACTTATAGGTCGTGGTCAGGTCGACATCGCCGTGGCCACGCTGCACGCCGACAAGGCATTGCCAGGCATAGCGCTGCGACGAGAGGTAGGTGTGCTCGTAAACGTGGTTGGGGCTATAAGTGAAATGCGCCCTCAGCCCGATCAGGTCGCGGCTCTCATGCGGCACCGGTCCGCTTGCCGCACCGCCTTCGATGATGCCTGGACGGAAGATCTGGGCGACCTGCGGTTCGCCGATGGACTCCTTAGGTTCGCGAACGACGGAGTAAATGGAAAGCACGCGGCGCGTTTCGGTATTGAGGATCAGCGTCTCGGCTTCCCTGGGCCGGCCGGCAAAGATGATCTCGACGAAATAAGTCTTCGGCGCGACTTCGATCACCTCGGATAAATCGTTTCCGCCGTCCTTGCCATCCGACCATTTGACCTCGCCCTTGGCGAAGGCAAGCTCCAGGGTGCGACCGTCATCGAACGTGATCTTGTGAGACGTGCCGGTCAAAGCCTCCGTTGCTGGCAACCGGTTCGTGTCGATGCCATAGGCGAATTCGTCGTAGGTTTTCCAATCCTTCGGATTTTGGTTCATCGCTAATTCCTCCTATTGATCATTCTGCGAAGGCGAGAGTGGGCAGATCGACAGTGCCGGCGCCGCCGTCGACGGTCAGCACCGCGCCGTTGATCATCGAAGCCTCGCCCGAGGCGAGGAAGCAGACGGCATTGGCGACGTCTTCGGCAGTTGCCGGCCGGCCAAGCGGCACGTTCTTGGTGACGAGCACATAGGCCTCCTCGATGCTGTTCAACTTGTACTTCTCGACAATGAACTCCATCTGCCCATCGGCCATGGCGGTCGTGACCCAGCCGGGGCAGACGGTATTGGTGCGAACGCCCTTGCGGCCATAGTCGCGCGCCAGCGATTTCGCGAGGCCGATGCAGCCGTGCTTCATGGTTACGTAACCTGCAGCATCCGGCCCCGCAAAGAGCCCGGCAATCGAAGCAAGAACGACGATGTTGCCCCGGCTCTTGATAAGATGGGGCAGGGATTCGCGAGCGCTGACGAAGGCGGTGTTGAGGTTGAGACGAACGGCGAGGTCCCACGTCTCGTCCGACATGCTGACCGTCGGCCCGACGCCATGGCCGCCGGCATTGGCGATCAGAATGTCGAGGCCGCCATAGATCTCGACAACCTTCTCGACGGCTGCCTTCATCGCCACACCATCGGCGGCATCGGCCGCGACGATGGTCGCGCCGATTTCATCGGCCACGGCACGCAGCGGTTCGGGACGGCGCCCAACGAGCGCGACATTGCCGCCCTCCTGCCGGATGCGGCGCGCAACCGCCGCGCCGATGCCCGTACCGCCGCCGGTGATCAGGGCGGTCTTGTTCTTGAAACGCATGTCTCCTCCTCTTGGCTTTCCGGTTCATCATGGCCGATACTTGCGGAGACGTCGCGTCCAGCTGTGCAGTCCGTTTTGACTGAGCGTGCACACGGCTTTCTCTATGCCGAAATTTGCGTGATGAGGCGCAAGGTCACGCGACGCCAGCGGCATGGCCTCTGCAATTGATATACCTCGACGTCCTGAGGCGACTTTGACGCGCCTTCGCTCATGAACACGATGTCTGAGAAGCCAGTGAATTCGCTTGCCTATTGCATGCATGTATGGCCATCGAGAGAGAACACGTAGGATTGCTTCATGGCCGAGTTCGATAATGACGGCTTATGCCAAACTGGCTGGCGGCGCCGTGTCTCTAATCAGCTTTGACAAGCCTAATCAGGTACTTAATCTATCTGGGTGGGGTGTCGCAGGTTCTGATCCATTCAAGAGCTTGGGTATCCTCCATTGCACATTCCTTCCAACAGACGCTGAAATTCTTCAAGACATTTAAACATAGTTGCTAAGCTGTCTTGTCTGTGTTTAGATCGCGGTCTCTCTCCCGCTGACACGCAAGGACATCGCTAATGTCTCCGAATTACTCCGTCTTCGCAGATGACGCTTTCGCTGGAAAAACGGTACTCGTCACCGGCGCTGCCAGCGGCATGGGGCTGGAAACGTCACGTGCCTTTGCCTCCAAAAGTGCGGAAGTCGTCATGGCCGATCGCGATAAGGAAGGTCTCGAACGGCATTCCCGCGAATTGCTGGATGGTGGCGCGAATGTGCATGCGGTGCCGGTCGATATCTCCGACCAGGCGAGCATTGGCAAGCTCTTTGACTACTGCGACACCAATCTCGCCAGGCTGGACAACGTGGTCACTTGCGCAGCGATCATTACGGCGAAACGGATGTTCGAACAGGACTGGGTGCATTGGCAGAAGGTGCTGAACATCAATCTGCTCGGAACCTTCTTTACCGTTCAGGCAGGCGTCAAACGCATGCTTGATAACCCGGACGGTGGAAACATCGTCTGCGTTGCGTCCGACGCCGGTGTTCATGGGGGAGGTGGGTTAATCGCCGATACGGCTTACGCGGCCTCGAAAGCTGCCACGCTTTCGATGGTCAAATCGGTCGCTCGCGAGCTTGCCGGCAAGAAGGTTCGCATCAATAGCCTCAACCCGGGGCCGACGGATTCGCCGATGCATTCGCATATCGACCAGTCACTGAAGGACCGGATTGCCGGGAACCTCCCGATGCGCCGCATGGGCAGGCCGGACGACATGGCAGCTGGCATCATGTTTCTCTGCTCCGATGCGGCAAGCTTCGTCTATGGCGCTGCGCTCGATGTCGATGGCGGCTCGATGTTCCGCTAGGGAGGATATACGATGACGGAGACAAAGCGGCGTTATTCCTATGCGGCCGATATTCCTGAGTACGATGACGTCGACGTTCTCGTCGTCGGTGGCGGACCGTCGGGCCTATCAGCTGCTGTTGCTGCTGCGCGTCTCGGCGTAAAGGTCAGGCTCGTCGAACGCTACGGCTTTCTCGGCGGCAATCTCACCGCAGGGCTCGTCGGACCCTGCATGACCTCTTACTCGCTCGACGGCAGTCAGCAGCTGATCCGCGGCATCTACGAGGAATTCGTGCACCGGATGATGGCCCTCGGTGGCGCGATGCACCCGAGCACCATCCCCGCCGGGTCGGCCTATTGCGGCTTTATCGTCTATGGTCACGACAAGGTCACGCCCTTCGAACCCGAAGCGGCGAAGGTGGTGGCACAGCGCATGTGCGTCGAGGCAGGGGTGGATCTTCTGCTGCATACGATGGCCGTTGATGCGATCGTCGATCATGAGGCGGGAAATCCGAGAGTGCTCGGCGTTGTCTGCGCCGGTAAAGGCGGGCTGAAGGCGGCCCGCTCGAGGGTCGTGGTCGATTGCTCTGCTGACGGGGATGTTGCGCATTTTGCCGGCGTCCATACGCGGCACGGCCGCGACAGCGACGGACTCGCGCAGCCGCAGACCCTGTTCTTCCGGGTGCAGAATGTCGATGACCAGGTGGTTGAGGACTATGTGCGCTCCCACCCTGACGACTACCGCCCATTCGCCTCGATCGTTGCAAAGGCGACGGCCGAGGGACGGTTTCCTGCGCCCCGGCGCGGCATCGGGCTCTACAAGACGATGGAGCCTGGTGTCTGGCGTATCAACACCGGCCGCGTGCTTCGCCGCAACGGAGCGGACGCGCAGGAGCTTACGCTTGCAGAGATGGAGGGCCGTGAGCAGACGGTGGCGCTTCTCGATTTCTTCCGCAACAATCTGCCGGGTTTCGAAAATGTCGAGCTCAGGGACACGGCGACGCAGATCGGCGTGCGCGAGACCCGGCGCATCGAGGGTGATTACGAGCTGACGCTCGAAGACCTGCGCAGTGGTCGTGCCTTCGATGATGTGGTCGCCCTGTGTGGTTATCCGCTCGACATTCATGATCCGACGGGATCGGGCGGCGGCACTGGCGGCGATGCACCGGCGACCGCAAACGCCTACCAAATTCCTTACCGCGTGATGGTACCTCGTCATCACGAGGGTCTGCTGGTGTCCGGCCGGGCGGTCTCGGCGACGCATGAAGCTTTGAGCGCCATCAGGGTTATGCCGCCCTGCTTCGCGCTGGGCCAGGCGGCAGGCGTGGGCGCGGCGCTCTCGATCGGCAACCGGGCTAGCCCGCGGCACGTGGACTATGCCGATCTCAGGAGAGAACTCCTGGCGCAAGGCGCCTATCTCGGCTGATAGCAGCTTCGCCTGGGCGATTGCACCGCAGCTCGCTCAAGCCTTCAGGTGGAGCGTTAAAAGGACGGTGCATTCGGCGCCGTCTTCGAAACGAGCGGCGACGCGGAGCCAGTTACCGAAATGGGCGATGCGGGCCGCCGCAAGGCCGTCGATCTCCGATGGCATGTCGAATTCCGTCCCTTCGCGAACCCAGCGCATTCCGTCGGGCGAGATCTCGACGAAAGCCTTGCCCGGCCGACCAATGGGCGCCTTGAGCGCACGCAGGAAAAACACCGCCTCGCGCGCCCAGCCCGCTTCGTAGGGTTCGCTCGCCGCTTCGCCGCTCCAGCGCTCGTTTCGGGCAATGATGGCGGTAATATTTTCGGGCAGCATCAGAAGTCCCCTGAAATGCAGACGGAATCAACATAGAGAAAGGCGCGCTTGGCCGCGTCTGTTTCCGCGAACATGCAAAAATTGAGCATACACCAGAGATTTTTCATGGCTGGAATGCGGATGGAATCGAAGCCGGACAGATCGAAGCGGCGATCGTTGCACTGAAAGTCGGTGGCTTTCATCGTGGCCAGATCGAAGTCGAAGCGCAGATAGCTCCAGTTCACCTTGGTCGGGATCTCATTGTAACAGAGCCGCTGGTCTCCGCCGGGCAGGTCCAGCCATCCCTCAGGCGCAAGGTGGTAATGGCTGACGGTCTTCTCTTCATTGCCAATCGGCTTCAAGGCTGTGGTCTCGCGCTTGTACTGCCACTTCTGGATATGTCTGCCATTCTCGGCATTGAGAAAACGAAGGTGCGGCATGACGCGTTCGCCGTCGCCATCCCGGTCACCACATTGCAGATCGAACAGGAAACCGATCGAGCGAACATCGGTCTCGGAAAGCTTCAGCTCCGTCGCCTCTGGCTTGAACGTGAAGAACACTTCAAAGCGGATGGGCCCGCGAGCGCGAAACGTGTGGCGCTTTATTGCGACATTCTGGGCGCCCGGCTTCGGCTTCGTGGCGATCTTCAGCGCATAGGACGAATCCATGCCGCCATGCGAACCGGCGTCCCAATGGCCAAGCGTCGAAAGCATTGCGCTCGAGTGCTGGGCATAACCGGGCAGCATCGAATCCAGCGTATCCTCGTAATTGCCGACAAGTTGCGACCAGCCGCAGTGGCCGCGCGCGAAATCGTCGAACGATACGATGCGTGGCAAGGGATCGAAGCGGCTGAGCGCCGGGTCTGCACGTAGCATGGCAAGCCGCATCGCCTCGGTCATCTCGGCCGCCGTCGGAAAAGTGGATGTGGCCATTGTTTCAGGTCCTCACTGGATGCGGAGCCGCTTGACGGCGTCCCAATCGATTTCGATGCCGAGGCCCGACCCGGAAGGGACATCGAGCGTCCCGTTCTTCTGGCGCAGGCAGCCCGGTGCGAGATTTGCGAGATCACGCTTGAAGGGACTGAGATCGCATTCGCATTCCATCAGCAGGAAGTTTGGCATCGCCGCTGCCAGATGAATGCTGGCCGTCTCGCAGATGATGCCGGACATACCGATATGCGGTGCATAAGCGACATCGTGCAGGCTGGCAAAGTCCGCCATCCGCCTCGTTTCGCTGATCCCGCCGGCGCGCGCGACATCCGGCTGCAATATCGACAGCGTGCGGTTTGCCACGAGGCGCTGCACCTGATCGGCGGTGAAATTGCTCTCGCCGGCTGCGAGCGGCACGTCGCAGCGTTTGCGAAGTTCCTCGTAGCCCAGTTCGTTTTCAGGCGCGAGCGGCTCCTCGAACCAGAAATAGCCATTGGCCGAAAGCGCCCGGCCGACTTCGACGGCCTCGTCCAGCGTATAGGCCCAGTTGGCATCGACGCAGAGGGCAAGGTCGTCCCCGGCGCGCTTTCTCAGTCTCTCGATCCGGCGGCACGCCTCCTTGACGGGTTTTGCCATCTTCACCTTGATGCGTGGGAAACCTTCGCCCGTATAGCGTTCGAGCTCCCGGTCGGCTTCGGCATCCTCCACCCAGTTGATGGCTGCGGCATAGACATCGATCCGCTCGCGGCCGATACCGCCCAGAAGCTTGGCGACCGGCAGGCCTGCAGATTTTCCGAGAATGTCCCAGAGCGCGATGTCGACACCTGCAATTGCCTCGATCAGCATCCCGCCGGCGCGTCCTGAAAGAGCGCGGCGCATGGATTGCCACAGCGCACCGATATTGCGCGCGTCCTGCCCGACGAGCCTGGGCTTCAGCGAAGTGTCGATCAGGTCCGCATAGGCTTTGGGGGAAAACCGCGCCAGCGTCTCGCCGATGCCAACGATGCCGTCCGCGGTGCGGACTTCCACCAGCACAATCGACACCTGATTGTAGGTGCCCCACGAGGTGACGGTCGGCTTTGGCAGCGTCTGCGTCAGGGGATGGGCGATCACATCGGTAATACGGATCGCGCTGGTCATGCCGATGTTCCCGTCGTCCATTGGCCTGCTCGCTTGATGTTTTTCTAGCCGCTTCCGGCTGTCTCTGTTAGTTCTAGCCACAGATCTTCATCTTGGCAACTGATAAACCTAGTTGCTAAGTTGGAGACTGAATGATAGCCTTGAGGTCGATGAGGACAAAATGACAGAAAACCAGGGACGGAAAACCGTGTTTGCTGCCAAGCCAGCCAGCCCCTCGCGCCTTGCGGATGGCGTTTCCGACGCGATCGCGGCCGCACTTTTCGATGGCCGTATCTCACCCGGCGAGCCGTTGCCGCCGGAAGGCGAGATCGCAAAGGAGTTCGGGGTATCAAAGCCGATCGCCCGCGAAGCGCTACGGCAGCTGACGGCGGCTGGCCTGATCTTCACGCAGCAGGGCAAGGTCGCCCGGGCAAAGACGCTGAGCGGCGAGCCGATGGACAAGATCTATGGCTACGCAGTCCGCTCCAGCCTGAAGCGGCTGCAGGAGGCCAATGAGATGCGCCGCGTCGTGGAGACCGGCATTGCGCGTCTAGCCGCCGAGCGGCGCGACGCCGATGGCCTGTCCGCCATGCGCCAGGGCCTTACCCAGATGTCGGCTTCGCTTCTCGATCCGGCCGGCTTTACGGACGCCGATATTCTCTTTCATCTCGGTCTTGCCATGGCGACCGGCAACTTCATGATCCGGGTGCAGATGGAAGGCATGCGCTCCGTTCAGCGGGAAGTGTCCGAGCTGTTCTCGCGGCGCGCCAACCGCAGCGATGCCGACTGGCGTGCCACGATCGCCCGCCACCAGGCGATCTATGATGCGATCGCGGCCGGTGACGCCAATCTTGCCGAGGAGAAAATCCGGGCGCATTTCGACGCCGCGGATATCGCTTCGCTCGAGGTCGCCGACAAGCTTTCGGGTGATCCGGCATGACGGCGGCGCGCTTCTCCCTGGCGAAGAGACGCGCGCTGGTGACGGGCGCTAGTTCGGGCATCGGGCAGGCCGTCGCGCTCGGCCTTGCTCAGCACGGCGCCGAGGTCGTCCTGCACCACTTCGGCAATGCGGAGGGTGCGCGGAAAACCGCGGCTGAAATCGGCGGCAATGTGCCGATCCTGGAGGCGGATTTCACAATGCCCGGCGCGGCGGAAGCTCTTGCAGAAAAGGCGCTGCGTGACTGCGGCCCGATCGACATCCTGATCGCCAATGCGGCAATCGAGCGGCGCATGCCATGGACGGATGTCGATATGGCGCAGATCACCCAGCATATGACCGCGAATTTCGCGACGCTGATTTCGCTCGCCGGCAAACTGGTTCCGCCGATGGCCGAACGTGGCTGGGGACGGGTAGTCGCGACGGGCAGCGTCATGGCTGCAAGGCCACGTGCCGAGACGCTCGTCTACGCCTCGCTAAAAGCGGCGCAGCTGACGGCTGTCCAGGCAATTGCGCGCGATGTCGGTTCCAATGGAGTGACGCTCAATGTCGTCTCCCCTGGGGCGATCGAGATCGAGGCGAATGCAGAGCGCTATGGCGATGCCGCGTTTCGCAAGGCGGTTGCCGCCAAGATTCCCGTCGGCCGGCATGGTCAGCCGGAGGATCTGGTCGGAGCATTCGTCTTTCTGTGCAGCGATGCCGCAAGCTACATTACCGGCGCCAACATTCCCGTCGACGGAGGATGGCCGATTGGCGATGCACCCGGTTCGCTTCCGGGGACGGCATGAGGAGAGAAAAGACAAGCAGGCAGAACGCTCTGCCGCGGCAGTCCGGCCTTTGAAACCAATCGCCCGGACAGCCTGACAACCCATTGACCAAGGGAGGAAACCATGAAGGCCGCACTAGCAGGTATTGCCGCATCTGCACTGACACTGTTGCTGACGACGACCGCGGCATTCGCGACCGATCTGCGCATGACCGTGTGGACGGGTAACGACGCGCATCTGAAGATGCTGAACGGCATCGCCGAAGGCTTCAAGAAAACCCACCCCGACGTCAATGTCCGGTTCGAGACCGTGCCGGTCAACGACTATACCCAGAAGCTCACCTTCCAGATCGCCGGCGGCAACGCGCCCGATATCGCCTGGATGATGGAAGACGCAGCGCCTGCCTTCGAAAACGCCAACCTTTTGATGGATCTCGGCCCCACCCTCAAGGCGACCGAAGGCTATGATTTTGCCGACTTCTCCGAGCCGGCCATGGGGCTCTGGCAGAAGGACGAAACGGTCTACGGCATTCCGTTTTCGACGTCACCCTTCCTGATCTACTACAACAAGGACATGTTCGACAAAGCCGGCATCGAGGATCCCGAACAGCTTTATGCCAAGGGCGAGTGGAACATGGACAAGTTCCAGGAAGTCGCCAAGAAGCTTGCCCAGGCCAACCCGGGCAAATGGGGCTTCGAGTTTAAGGACGGCGAAGGCTATGCCTCGCGCATGACCCACGCCTTCGTGCCGCCGATCCGCGCCTATGGCGGCGACATCTGGTCCAACAAGCAGTGCGGCTTCGATAAACCGGAAGCCGTCAAGGCGATCAAGCAGCTGCATGACATGGTCTTCAAGGACAAGTCGATCGTGCCGCCCGGTGAGCAGGGCGACTATTTCTCCGGCAATTCGGCGATGACGATCAACCAGATCTCGCGCGCATCGAAGATGCCGGAAGCCGGCTTCAAGTGGGGTCTGGCACCGCTGCCGGCAGGGCCAGCGGGTGAATCTCCTGTTATCGGGCAGGCCGGTCTCGTTGTCTTCGCCTCGGGCAAGAACACCGAGATTGCCGCGCAGTTCGTCGCCTACATGACCAACAAGGAGAATGTCGCCACGATGGCACAGTTCTTCCCGCCGGCGCGCAAGAGCGTTCTCGCCAGCGATGCTTTCGTCAACAGCAACAAGCTCGTCTCGGCCCAGCAGATGAAGTACGTGGCGGACGCCATCGCCAAGGGTCGTGTCCACCCCGCGCATGAAAAGGCGCCGCAGATCCAGGCGGCAATGGCGCCGCGTGTCGACGCGCTGTGGAAGTCCGATGCCGATGTGGATGCCGCCGTCAAGGGCATCTGCGCGGCGATTCAACCCCTGCTCTAAGCGACAGATCATGACCGAGATAGCAAGCGGCACGAAGCAAAGCGGGGAGCGGCCTTGGCTCACGCTGAAGATTAGGGAGACGATGGAGGCGTGGCTGTTCGTCAGCCCCACTCTTATAGGCTTCCTCATCTTCTTCCTGGGGCCGCTCTGCGCCGTCGTCTACTATTCGATGACGGAATGGAACCTGCTCACCCAGCAGGCGACGTTCGTCGGGCTGCAGAACTTTCAGAACGCACTGGTAGAAAACCCGGATTTCTGGCATGTCGTGCGAAACTCCGTCATCTTCGCTCTGGGGCTGGTACCGCTCAACATGGCGCTTGCCCTAGCGCTCGCTCTAGCACTTTCGCGCCCCTTCTTCGGCGTCGTGTTCTTCCGCACCGTCTTCTTTGCCCCCGTCATCACCTCGGCGATCGCCTGGGCGATCGTCTGGAAATTCATCCTCCAGGGGGAGGGGGGCTTCATCAATCAGGTGCTGGCGTTGGTCGGCATCACGGGGCCGAACTGGCTGCGCGAGCCGAACTGGGCGATGGCGGCCGTGATCGTCACCCGCGTCATCAAGATGGTCGGCCTGAACATGATCCTCTACATCGCCGCCCTGCAGGCCATCCCGCGTGATTACGAAGAAGCTGCCCTCTTGGAGGGTGCTTCGCGCTGGCAGGTCTTCCGCATGATCACCTGGCCGCTGCTGGCGCCTGCGACGCTGGTCATCATGGTCATCACCACGATCGGCTCGTTCAAGGTCTTCGACCACATCTACCAGATGACTGGCGGTGGGCCTGAAAATGGGACGCTCGTCCTTGCATTCTACATCTATCAGCAGGGCTTCAAGTTCTTCAATGTCGGCTATGCCTCGGCGCTGGCGCTGATCATGTTCGTCATCGTCATGGTCTTGACGCTGCTGCAGGTAATACTGAGACGGAAGGGATCGGCATGACGACGACGCGCCGCCCGATTGTCATCCTCTACCGTGTCTGCTGGACGCTCGCGCTCCTAGTTGCGGCGGTTCCCTTCGTCTTCCCGTTCATCTGGATGATCTCGGCCGGCTTCAAGAGCGTGACCGAAATCTTCGGCGCTCCGACGCTCATTCCAAGTGTCTGGCGCTGGCAGAACTATATCGAGGTTTTCACCTATCAGCCCTTCGCCCGGCAGTATTTCAATTCGCTCTATATCGCGATCGTCGTCACCAGCCTTACCCTTCTGATCTCTTCGCTGGCCGGCTATGCGCTTGCCCGCCTGCGTTTTGCCGGCGCTGGCCTGCTGATGCTGTTCCTTGTCTCGGCGCTTATGGTTCCCGAGGAGGTGACCATCATTCCGAACTTCTTCCTGATGCGCTGGTTGGGTCTCGTCGACACGCACTGGCCGCTCATCCTGCTGCCGACCTTCGGCCCGCAGGGCGTGATGGCGACCTTCCTGATGCGGCAATACTTCCTGGCGCTGCCGAAGGAACTGGAAGAAGCGGGCAAGATGGACGGTCTTAGCCGCTTCGGCATCTGGTGGCAGGTCGCCCTGCCGATGTCACGGCCGGCGCTTGCCGCCGTTGCAATCATCACTTTTCTGCATTCCTGGAACCTGTTCCTCGAGCCGCTGATCTTCGTCAGCTCGCTCAAGATGTTCACCTTGCCGCTCGCGCTCTCGAATTTCAACGACAGCTATGGACTTCCGCTCTGGAACCTTCAGCTCGCCGCAACCAGCCTGGCCGTGGTGCCGATCCTGATCGTCTATCTGATCGCCCAACGCCAGATCATCGAAAGCTTCGCGCTGTCAGGCGTGAAAGGATGAGAAAGCACCTCGTATGACCAGTCTCTCGCTCAAGGGAATTGAAAAGCGCTTCGGCTCTGTCGACGTAATCCGTGGCGTCGATCTCTATATCCGCGATGGCGAGTTCGTCGTCTTCGTTGGCCCGTCCGGCTGCGGCAAATCCACGCTGCTTCGGCTGATCTCTGGCCTGGAACATATCAGCGATGGCGAGCTGCGGATCGGCGAACGCCTGGTCAACGAAGTTCAGCCCGCTCAACGCGGCGTCGCGATGGTCTTCCAGTCCTACGCGCTTTATCCGCATCTCACCGTTCGCGAAAATATGGGCTTCGGCCTGAAGGTACGGAAAGTAGCGGCCGAGGAACGGCAGCGCCGCGTGAACGATGTTGCAGCGACCCTGAAGCTCGAAGCGCTGCTCGACCGTTATCCCCGCGAGCTTTCGGGCGGCCAGCGCCAGCGCGTCGCGATAGGCCGTGCGATTGTCGGCGAACCCGACGTCTTCCTGTTCGACGAGCCGTTGTCGAACCTCGATGCCGAATTGCGAGTCCATATGCGCTCTGAGATCGCCGGGCTGCATAAGCGTCTATCGACGACGATGATCTATGTTACCCACGACCAGGTCGAGGCCATGACTCTTGCCGACAAGATCGTTGTCCTTCGCGACGGCCGCATCGAACAGGTCGGTTCGCCGCGCGACCTATACGAACACCCCGCCAACATTTTCGTGGCTCAGTTCATCGGCAGCCCGAAGATGAACATCGTGCCAGCAGCGAATGCCCAGCTTCTCGTGAAGCATGTCTCTCTTTCCAGCAACGCAGCGCAGATCGGGGTTCGGCCAGAACACCTGAAGATCGTCAATAACGACGATACCTCAGCCAAGGCCACCGTGACGCTGTGCGAATACACGGGGGCTACGACACTGATGCACGTGATTTTGGAGGATAAGACCCCATGCCTCGTTCTCTGCGATGATCACCGGGGGATCGGGCCCGGCGACACAGTCCGCATTAAAGCTGATCCAGACAAGCTTCACTTTTTCGGGGCAGACGGTCGAACCATAGAAAAGGATTGGGCTGCCCACAGTCTACCAGAAGAAGGTCGCTCACTTGATTGAGCATGCGACTGTCGCATGAACCTAAGGGATATCACTATCCATGCGTCTGCTTAATATCAATATTACCGCTCGGCGATATGAAAGATATTTGAGTCGCGGCTCAAGCAGCGCGGCTATCGAAGCCTGACGGTCAACGCCTGTCGTGCCAGGAAAAACCGCCGCAAGGTCTTCGCGCTGTGCTTGACCGGGCCATCGCTGCCATACTCGGTAAGACTCCGCCGCGGTAGTCTCTGCTCGTGGAGAACACGTCAATCTTACGGGCGGAATCTCGCTGGCCAAAGCCTTAGCTTAGTATTTCGCCCCGCCTGCAGACGATCCTAAGCGTCATCGTGAGTCTTTGCCAGCTGCCGCTTCAAAAGGGTTTCATTTCAGCCGAGGCCGGGTGGTTTATAAGTTCTCGGACACACACAGTTTCCCGTAAAAGGTGGCATTCCGGCTCGAATCCCATCAACTGCAAAAAACGATCAGGTCAACGACATCCCTTGGTAGCAGGCGCTCTCAAGACCGTAATGAGAGGAATACGGCAATGATCAGCACTTCAGATGTTACCAATACGCGAAAAACGATACCCGGCCGATTGGAAAATCCGACCGATTGAGCGGCTGGGCTGCCCATCCGCATAAGCGACGCTCACGTGATTTTTGAAATTCGATTCGTTCTGGCGATTCATATTTCAGGCGCGCAGGAGCCCTGAATTCGGCTGCCACGAGAGCGGTTAGAGAGGTGCTGAACTGCCCTTCGGTTGCCATTTGGACACAATGGTAAACAACCGAACTGTCACAATTCACTATTTGTTAGGTCCGGATATTGCCTCCCGCCTTCTGGTTGATATTTCTGCCTTGCTTCTAACATCCGAAGGAGATTCCGGAATGCGGAAATGGGCGGCGATTTTACCCTTGGTTGTCCTCAGCGCCTGCGCAGGGCCGTCCGATGGACCGAGCGCCCTCAATATCCGCAATGCAAGGATGCCCGACACGCAGCGGCAGATTCCGGTCGTGCCGCTCTCGGAGGCTCCGATGGGTGCTCAGGTTGCCGCACCGTCCTATGCCGCGACGGATCAGGGGTTGGCCAGCCTGCGCTCGGGCGGCTTTTCGGATGCGCGCCTGCGTCCGGGCGACGTGTTCGACGTCACGGTGCTGGATACGGGAGAGGATGGATTGCTGTCCGCCACCCAAAGCAAGTCCCTCAATCTCGGTCGCTTCACCGTCGATTCCCGCGGCTTCGTCACCATGCCCTATGTCGGCAAACAGCGCGTCATCGATTCCACGCCGGAAGGGCTGCAGTCGAAGATCGTCACCGCCCTCAAAGGCTCCTCGGTCAACCCTCAGGCCGTGGTCACGGTCGTCGACAAGCCGTCCAGTGCCGTAACGGTCGATGGCAAGGTCCGTTCTGCCGGCCGCTTCCCGTTGACCGCCCGGGGGGAGCGGGTGCTTGATGTTCTTGCGCTTGCCGGCGGCGCATCGTCTGCGCCGGCCAACACGACGGTGACGCTGACGCGCGGTTCGCAAAGAGCAAGCGCGCCGCTGGATCGCATCCTCCAGGATAGCAAGCAGAACGTGCGCCTCCTGCCTGGCGATCAGCTATTCGTCAGTGGCTCGTTGCAGACCTTCACGGCACTCGGCGCCTTCAAGAGCGTCGGCGAGTTCCCACTTGAACCTGGCCAGACCACCTTGGCGCAGGCGCTTGCCCGCGCCGGCGGCCTGCTCGATGACCGCGCGGACTCCCGCAACTTCTATCTTTTCCGAAACCAGAAGATCTATTCGCAGGCTGCGTCGAGCCAAGCCAAGAGCGCCGGTGCGCCGACTGTCGTTTCAATCAAGCCAGTCATCTACAGCGTCAATCTTAAGCAAGTCTCAAATTTCGTGCTGATGCAGCAGTTCAAGATGCAGGATGGCGACACGATCTTCGCCAGCAATGCAGACACCGTCGATTTTGCCAAGCTGTTGACCGTCTATCAGAAGAGCGCGCCGACCGCTGCCGCCCCGCTGCCGGGCAGTTCATCGTCGAACTGACGGGGTTCGAACTAGACTGTTTCTATCAAAGCAAGAGCCGCCAATGCGTTTGGCGGCCTTCGGGATGGAGCAGGGTCTGCTAGATGTTGAGCGGCCGCCTTTATCGCGGCGATCGATTGCTCGGCCGGGTCGCAATATTGCAGAAGCAGGTTGATGACGCGTCCGGCCGAAAAGAGGTCGGCGCTGAATTGCATGGCGGCATCGGCTGAAACTTCTGGCGCGGTGAAGCCTGGTGTTACCGCTTTGGCAATATCGAGATCGCTGTATCGGCTTCCACATTCTACCGTTGTCCCGAAATCGGCGATTTTCAGCTGATTGAGATCGCCATTTCGAAGCAGAAGATTGGCCGGCGAAATATCTCCGTGGACATAACCGGCGTGATGGATCGCGCTCAGTCCGGCGAGCAGGGATTTCGCCGCCGCCCTGACATCCGCCTCCGACAGAGAAACTTCCGCCAATCGTTGAGACAAGGACGGCCCAATCCATTCCATAATGAGCGCCGGGCGTCCATCGGGCAGGCGGATGGCACACTGAGTAGAGGCAAGGTCGTTGCAGCGTAGCGCCATGCCGATGCTTGCTTCACGCAGCAGTAAGGCTTTGGCGGTTGCCTCATTCGCCCGATCCGGCGGGATGGTTTTCATGGCATGAAAGGTGCCGAGATCGCGATGGCGCAACCGACTGATTTCCGTCCGGCCGTTGCGGTGAACAATCGCTTCGACAAGAAAGGTGTTTCCGATGAAAACCGTTTCACCCTCGGGAAGCGACGGCAGGCGTCGGTCCAATGCATCGCGCAATCGATCGATCAGAAGATCGCGCGTCATCTTCGGTCGCTCGACGTTGCCATCATGGGTGAGGAGATGCAGCAGCTCAGCAAAGCTGGCCGCAATCCTTTTGATACCCTCGTCGTTGGTATCGCCACTCATGTCGCGCCGATGACGATCGCGCTGACATTCTCGCGGCAATTGGCGATGAGTGCTTCCTGGACCAGCGCCGCGGCCGCTTGTTCCAGCGGCGTCTCGATCAGGATTTCGGCGATGACGCGATCGGTCAGCGTGCGCGAAAGCGGACCGCTTGCAAGCAGGAGCCGGTCGCCGGTTTTAAGCTGGTCGCCAATGGCTTCCGAGACGAATTGATCCTTCAGCCCCAGGGCTCGGCCAAGTGTGCGCCGCAATCCTATGTCGATATGGTCATGGGTCAACAGCCGCATCATCCCGTCGCGAAGCAGATAGCAGCGTGCATCTCCCGCCCATATCGCCACAAAATCGCCATCCAGCAAGGCTGCGGTCACGACGCTGGCGACAGGAGGCTCGCGTTCGGCGGTGGCAGCCTTGGCGCGCAGGATCGCATGGGCATGGCTGAGCTTGCTCTTGATATCCTGTACCAGCGGCTGCAGCGCTTCACGTTGCGGAATACCGGCAAGGATTCCCGTCGTTATTCTTGCCGCCTCGATGGCGCCGATGCCATCGCCGACACCATCCGCTATTGCGAAGATATGCGGTGCGGCGCTTATAAGAAGTGCATCGGCATTCAATGAGAGACGTGTTCCGGCATGGCTGGCATCGCTATACGCTATCGCAAAATCTGACGGTCCAGTCTTCGCCGTTTGCGGCGCTTCGATTGCGGCGACGGCAGCAGAGTATATATCCGGCTCGACGCTGACAGGGATTTTCGGGGCTTCTACCGTGACGAGCTTGACGAAATCCTGTGCGGTGGGAGCGGCTGCAGTGCGGAATCCTTTACCTTGGCGCGTGCCGGGATTAATACGCCACCAAAGCGAGCCCGGTGCGGGAGCATTGCTCATTGCGGCGGACTGCATCACGGTCGATTGCTTGTCGATGAATGGCGGGCGAAGCCGCTTGATGCCCTCGACGAAACGTTGCATCTCGAAATCGGCCTTGTCGGAGGTCTCCGCCAGGGCTTCGGCAGCGGTAAACCAATTATCGTCTTCGCACAGATCACGCAACTGTCCGGAGAAGCGCTGCAATTGAGCGGCGATAATCAGAGGAAAACTTCGGCCGACGCGGTCACGGCTGGGCAGAAGGACGCCTGCGACAGCAGATGGCGCCCAGACGCCCTTCCCGACGACGAAGCGCCAGGCGGTCGTCGCATGAAACAGCCGGCGCCAATCCGATCCCAATGTTGCTTCCAGTGCGATCAAGCCATTGTGAACCCATCGGTCGAGTTCGCTCTGGAGACGCGAGCCGAGCGCGGCGGAAACGAAATCTCCATGCGTCGGCAACTTTCCGAAAAAGCCGATCGTGTCGGCTTGCATCGGCGATTGAGTGCGGGCGAGCGGTTCGTTCATCGGCGGACCGTCAGAATTGCGCCGGGCAGCTGAAATCGGACAATGCCTGCAGCCGGAAGGGGTTGAGCACGGAACCGAACTGCACGTCGAATTCCGCCGTCTGGCCCTTGTCTTCAAATCGAGCCCGGAAAAGGTCGGGGGCCTGGACCGTCACCTTGGCGGCATCGAACAGGCGGAAGGGCGACCAGTCGCCGGTCTGTGTGATGGCCGGTTGCAGATCTCCCGGGAAAAATCTGACATTGGACTGATTCACTGCGCCAGCGGGTGGCCAGGCAATGGATTTTGGCACTATTTGTCCATGATTATAAAGGACATGCTCGCCGACGATATCAACCATCACTGAATTGGCATTGTCCGACAACGAAACGGGCTTGATATTGATCGATATCGAGGGTTTCTCACTGCCGGCCGGAAAGAAGGCATGCTCGATCTTGCTGGCATTTTCGAACTGCGCGATTGCCTGGCTCGGAATGCTGTCGCCGCCGAACGTACCACGCCAGCCCCAAGGCTGAGCGCTCGTGTCGACAAATGCATCCAGCCGGTTCTTGAAGAAAGACTGGAACAGGCCTTGCGGTCCGAACAATCGCATGAAATCCGCCATGGCGATGTCCTGGCTGGATTTCCGGTCGAACGGGTAGCGACCGGTAACGATGCGAGCGCAGAGATCGGCGCCTTCCGCAGCCCATAGATCGTTGATGCGGGCGCGGGCCGTCTTGACCGCCAGCGAGCCGATATCGGCGGCAACTGCCACCATCCATGCATCGGCGGGCGCCGGCAGCCCGCGCGCCTGCTGCAGCAAGTCCTGATTGGCATTGGCGAGTTGGCCGCCGGCGTCGAAGACGCGTGCCACTTCTGCCGTCGAGTTCGCTGCGCGCGACAATTGGCCGTAGATATTCTGGAGGATCGGCTGGAGACCTTGGATCTGGGAGCGCGGCTTATCACTGGCATTGGCGTTGCCGTCCTGGGATGCCGGTTGCGCATTGGCGGCATTCGCCTCGAGCGCGGCCCGCAACGGACCGTAAGGATCGGGCGCGCTGACCGTGCCTGTGGTGGCAGCCGTTAGCGCTGCGTCCGGAACATCGTCAACCGAGGCAATCTCGGCACCTGCGACAGGGCGCAGGTCGGTGGCGGCTGCTATGGATTTCAACGCCATCTCCACCGGGCTTGGATTGGCCGCCAGGATGCGCGCCGTCTCGGTCGCATCGGCAAGGTTGCTCGACGGGCGCACCTGAAGATCGGCCAGCAACGAAGACCATTGCTGCTGGAATGCGTCGAAATAAAGCTGCAGCGTCGCCTGGGAAATCGCGTCCGTGGTCATTGTCGAAGGAGCCGCTCCGCCGTCACCGCGGACCCATTGTTCCTTGAGCGCTTCCGAGGCTGCAGTCGCAACCATCGGCAGCACCACGTCACGATAACCTTTGCCTGTGAAAATTCCCGGAATGCCCTCCCGCAGCGTTGATTTAGATTTGCGTTGGAAAATCTGGGCTCCGAGCGGGCCCAATGCGTCGGTAGGGAGCCAGGGATCAAGCTGGCGAGCCTGCCGGGAATGGATGAGGATATCATAGGCTCGGGCTGCAAGACTTTGCGAGTGGATCGTTTCCCGTGCCTTGGCAATCAGGGCATTGTCAAGCTCGATTGCGGGCAGGCCGCCCGCTGCCATGGCCTCTACGTGGGCAGCCAGCGCTTTGCGCGTGGCCGAGCGCCCTTCACCGGGGTAAAGTGCTGCAAACATGTCTTCCGATTGCTGCGAGACGAAATCCCTGTCGGACGGCCCCAATCCACCCAGCATGCCGTACAGTTTCAAGGCGTCGAAAGTCTTCTGAACGTCCGATGTCTGCTTGAGCTCATTTTGAACTCCAACGAGCATGCGAGGCAGAAGCAACGCATTCAAGGCACGCTGA
Source organism: Rhizobium sp. 11515TR (assembly GCF_002277895.1). NCBI lineage: Bacteria > Pseudomonadati > Pseudomonadota > Alphaproteobacteria > Hyphomicrobiales > Rhizobiaceae > Rhizobium > Rhizobium sp. 11515TR. The sequence goes on from NZ_CP023000.1 coordinate 211,793, forward strand.
TAGGCTCCGCGCTGGCGGCTGGCGATCTTATCCCCCTGGTCGAGGCCGAAACTCGTCGGCCAGACGCGTGCCTCATCGAAGCCGTTGGTGACCGAACGCAGATTGTCGAGCGCCGGCAGGATCCGCAGAAAATCCGCATCGGTGACATCGCGCACCTGAATGCCGCTGGCGAGCTTCTCATAATTGTCGATCCGCCGCTCTGCTGCCGCGATCGCGCGCGAGTTCTGAAAATATGTTGCCGTCCAGCCGGTGAAGACGATTGCCAGCGCGATGGCGGCTGCGCCATAAGCGATCCGTCTGATCATGGCTTGCCGGCCCGAAAGGCGCCTGTCGCGGGCGACCAGCGACGCCTCGCCGAAGATGACCTCCTTGAACAGACGCGACAGGAAATAGCTGCGCCGGGTGCGCGGAGTATCCGTCTCGCGGCTCTGCGTGCCGGAGGCGAAATAGACACCGCGAACAAGGGGGGATTCGATAAGGTTGGAAGAGGCGCAAAGCTCCGTCAACAGCTCCTGCAGGCGCTCTCCCAATGAGGCAAGCTCTGCGGGAAAGCGGAAGATACGACCGCGAACCTCGATATTCGGCTCCTGCTGCAGGCGCTCGATCAACATGGCATCGACCCGCTGCTGCAACAGCGCGAACTCTTCCATGAAACGCTCGGGTAGGTTCTCGCCCTTATAGCTCTCGTCGAGATCGAAAGTCGTGCCCCAGACCTGCTCGCGGTCGGTCTTGGCAAGACCGTCGAAGAACTCGACAAAGCCGGTCAAGAGATCGGCCTTCGTTAGGACGACATAAACAGGCACGCGCGCATGCAGGAACTCGTCGAGCTCCGACAGGCGTTTGCGGATGGAACGCACCTCTTCGAGCTGTGCCTCATGATCGCGGCTGAGAAGATCGCCGATCGAGAGCGTGACGAGCGCGCCGTTGATCGGCTGCGAGCGGCGGTACTTGCGCAACAGTCCGAGAAAGCCTTCCCATCCGGCCTTGGACGCACCATTCAAATCGTCCTGCGTGGTATAGCGGCCAGCGGTGTCGATCAGGATCGCCTCGTCGGCAAACCACCAATTGCAGTTGCGGGTGCCGCCGGCGCCCTGCACGGAATTGCTGCCCATGGCATCGCCAAGTGGGAACTTCAGCCCCGAATTGGTCAGCGCCGTCGTCTTTCCCGATCCCGGCGCGCCGAAAATGACATACCAGGGCAGCTCGTAGATATAGCCGAAACGCTTCTTGCTGATACGGCGCAGAAGCAGCAGGGCTTCCTTCAGGCGACTGTGGATTTCGCCGACTTCCGCCTGCTGGCTGGCAGCATCGTCGGCAATACCTTCTACGAGCGCCTTGTCCCTTTTGCGCGCGCGTAGGGTCGTGACCAGCATATAGATCAGCCAACCCGCTATGATAACGCCGATCGCGATCATGCGGGTGGTTGTGCTCGACAGCGGCTTGAAACTGCCATAGCCGGCCATGGAACCATAGAACCAGATGACGACGCAGATCGCCACGACCCAGATCAGCGAGATGAAGCGCTGGCCGAGAAGACCGGCATAGGCCGAGACATAGGAGCGAAGCGTATAAAATGCGCCAAGCGGATTCATCGGGCTCCTCCCGTCCTCGCAGATGTCGCCGGTGCATTCGCACTTGGCGTTTGCGGCGTTGCCTGCGGATTAAGAGCGGCATCGCCGAGGCGCTGTGTCGGATCGGTCAGCACCAGGATCTCCGTTCGGCGGTTAGCCTCACGTCCCTCCGGCGTATCGTTGCCCGCCAGCGGATCGCTGTCGGCGCGTCCCTCCGTGAGGATGGCATCCTTGCCTGTATAGGCGGCAAGGATATCGCCGACGGCGCGGGCGCGTGCCTCCGAAAGATGCCAGTTCGACGGGAACTGAGCAGTTCGGATCGGCACATTGTCGGTATAGCCGACGACGACGGCCCGGAATTTTTCCGATGCCAACGCCCCGCCGATGCGCTGCAGGAGATCGCGGAATTTAGTGCTGACTTCGGCGCTGCCCGTGTCGAACAAGCCGGAATTGTTGATGCGCACCAGCAGCCTGCCATTGGAATTCGACAGCGTGACCAGTTTGCGGTCGACTTCCGGCTGCAGGAAAGCGAGCAGATTGTCGAGCGGCGTCGGTTGCGGCTTGACCGGCGGCGGTGTCTCCGGCTGCTTCCTCACAGGCGGCGGCGTTTGTGCGACTTCTTTCGGCTTGGGCGCGTCGATCAGAACGCTCGGCATATCGCGCGGCGGCAGATTGGCCAGGCGCTCGAATGTTGCGTCGGAGGCGTTGTTGAGCGACAGCGTGAAGAACATGTAGCCGAGCGCAAACAGAAGCGCGAGGACGGAAAGGATCGTCCAAAGCGCAACAGCCGTGCGCAACGGCTTGTGGCGCGCCGAAACGCCGCGCCAATGCGGCGATAGCTCGCGTTCGAAAACCCCATATTGGCCCAACAAGGTCTTATAGAGGCTGTCACGGATGCGCCCGAGTTCCAGCGATCCGCGCGGCGAAACGCGCGTGCGGCCTTCGAAGGCGAGCGACAGGCAGAGATAGATGAGAAGCAGCAGGTCCTTGTTGGTGCCCGGGCTCTGCTGGAAATGATCGAGTAGATCAAAAACCCGATCGCCGCCGGTTACGTCCATGTGGAAGGTCGAGACCAGGCCGGATCGCGCCCAGCCGGCGCGCACGCCCCAAGGCTTGCTTAAAACGACATCGTCGATCGTCGCACAGATGACATAGTGCGCCGCGCGTGCCCGTTCCGGGCTGATGCGCGCGCTTGCAAGATCGCGCTCGTAACGTCCGACCGCGTCGATCGTCACGCGCCTGAGTTCGGCAATGTCGGGCTGTTCTTCGGTGTTGCGCAGGCTGTGGGCGAGATTGAGCAATGGTGCGGCGGAACGCACGATGGTTGGAACATCATCACCGCCGAAGCGAAAGCCGCGGATCAACGCATCGACGGACCAGCCGCCGGCTGCATTGCCCGATTTGTCGTTTGGCTGCTTATCCAGCTCTTCATCGAGAATATCGGCCATCTTGCGGGCGGCTTCGTTCTTGCGCGCGCCGTCCTCGGTCAGCTCGATGATTGTCGGCAGCTCGTGCCAGGGTGTTGAGCGCGTTGTGTTCATTCTCTGAGAGCCCACAGTTCCATCTCAAGGCCAGGGAAGTCGCCCGCAAGATGCAGCGCGATCGCACCGGAGGTATCAAGCTGTTTCCAAAGCGGATTCTTCGTATCGAGTTCAAAGTAGATCGTGCCTGACCGATATGGCAGCTGCCGTGGCAATACAGGAAGCGGCCGAACGGGAATGCCGGGCAGCGCGACATTGACGAGTTCGGCAATCCGCTCCACAGGCCCAATCTTGATCTGCGCGGGCAGCTTGCGTCGCACGTCCTCGGCCGACATCTCGGCGCGAACGGCAAGCACAAAGCCCGCATCCCTGAGCAGCGAGCGGTCGTTGATGGTACCGACGCGCACGTCGTGACGCCGTTCGATGAGTTCGATCGCAACGGCGGCCTGCTCGAGCACTGCGGAAAGCGAGGCACGCAGATCGTTGAAGACAGCGGCAAATGTCGCCTTCAGATCGTCATGGCGATAGGGCGGGAAATCGGTCGCCCGCTTGCGATCAGTTGTGAACGTGGCGAGTTCGCCTGCTAGCTGGATGCACTCCTCGTAGAAGATGATCGGATGCATCCGCGAAGCATTCGCCGCGATATGCCGCAGCATCGGATCGGTACGATTGAGAATATGCAGCAGAAAATAATCGCCGACCTCGGCAGTCCCACGCACCGTCGGGTCACCGATGCGCTCGGCGATCGCTTCGGCCCGATGCCGTACGATTCCGAGCAGTTCGGTAATGAGCTCATTCAAACGTGCTTCGGCCGCGCAATTCAGCGATGGGGCGATGTAATCCGAATCGAGAATGACCGAACGGTCCGAGCGAACCTCGATGATGCGTGCAAGGCCAATCAGGTCGTATCCAGCGAGTTCGTCGCCGGTTTTCAGGTAGCGCAGATTCAGACGGCCGACATCGATCGGCGCCATGAAGTCTGTCTCCAAATTCGCATCCGGCGCCTCATATTGCGAGGCGGTGATGCGCACGCTATTGCGCGTGGCGCTGCCATTCATGGCGACGTCGGCTCTTCCAGGCTGACGCGACGGCAGAGCAAGATAAACAACGGCGTTCTTTGTGGAATCGTCGAGCTCCAGCGGCGCAGGCAGATCCGCATCAACAGGCGCCTCGAATGGCGTGCCGTCGGGCAGGATGCCGCGCAGGTTCGACAAAGCAAACTGGCCGATCGCGAGCGCGCTGCGATCAATGCCGATTTCTGCAATACCCCAGGGGTAGGGCGCGAGCCCCCGCGCGGTCGTGCGAACCAGTCGTTCCGTCCAGCGGTCGGCCTGCTGAAAATGCTGCACGCGAAGGAACATGCCCTCGCTCCAAGCCACGCGATTTTCGTTCTTCATCGGGTGTTGCCCGTCCTCTCTGCCAAACTGGTGGTATCGTCTTCGTCGCGATCATTGACGGAGGCACTGAACGCCTCGGCCAGCAGATCGCGGACCGAAATGTTCTTGCCGCCCTTTTCGAACTGGGCCCGATAAGCCTTCCAATAATCGCCATTGCCACGCCAAAGAGCCTTGCGCTGGGAGGCATCGACGCGCGCCTCGATCATGCGCGGCTCGAACATGCGGTTGGCCTCGCGAAGAAGGTTTTCAAGACCTGAATTGAGAGCGGCTTGCCTGGAAATGAGCGATCGAAGCCGTTCGGCAAGCCGCTCCGTGCGTTCGCGGCTGAACAGTGAAGCGGACGCATCGACCCGGCTGTCCTCAATTCCGAAGATGGAGGTTTCGTCGTCGAGCGTTTGCTCCAAGGTCGAGATGAGCGCTTCAAGCTGGCGCAACGGGTCGAATTGCAGTGCGAAAGTCGTATCCTCCGCGCCTTGATCCGTCCCGTCGGCAATTCGCGCATCATTGGCCGGGACGATCGTCTTGGCAGTCTCAACCGTCTCGGAACCGGAACTGCGGGCAACAGCGACGGAGATATGGGTTGCCGCGCCATGTTCCAGTTGGCTGCCCAGATCGAAGTCCGAATTCCAATCATCCGGAAGTATCGGCTTGATGCCGTTGACATCGGGCGGGCCGCTCCATCCGATATCGACGTTCCTGCTTGGCGACTTGCCCTTTTTTGACGATTGCGGAAGTGCGGTTATCCAATCGTCACCGGGCCGCTGGCCGAGCACGCCAGTCGCCGAGCCGCCGCCAGGCGCGATGTCAGCAAGGATCGACGAGATCGTCATGGTTTCATCGCTGAGACGCAGGTCGTCTGCCGGATCCTCGATATCGCGGTCGGCTTCCCCGGTGATGACGACATTGAAGGCGATATTGCCGAATGCGATCCTGGATTTATCGGCCAGCCGTGCCGTCTCGCCTTCCAGAATGGTAACGCCATCCACGCGGGTCCCGTTGGCGCTCCGGTCGCGCAGGAGGAAGCCGGCACGATCACGTTCGATCACGCAGTGAACCTTCGAGATCGACCGCTGCTGATCGGTAATCTGCCAATCGCAATCCGGCGACCGCCCGAGCGTGCGCTTGCCACGCTCGAAGAACCATCCTTTGCTGGAACCTTCTCCAGATGTTTGCCGTAGTTCAAGCCGCATGGAGGTCTCTTCGGTCGGATTGTCCTTGCGCCTTACGTGGCTCCGCGACGATAGCATCGCCGCTATCGCGGTCTGCCGCGGCAACGCGTGCCCAGCTGTTCCATCCAAGTCTCGGCGGATCACTGCTTTCCCCGAGCCGGCAAAAGGGGATATGTTCCTTCTTCAGAACCACCTGGATGTCGAACTCGAGCGAGGGATCGACATAAAGCCGCGTCAGGGCAAACAGCGCATCGATATTGGCGCTGCCCGGGGAAAGAGACCGGTAATCCTCATAGTCGACTGGCCCGACAACGACGCGGAAGCTGCCGCCGAAATCATGGATTGCAGCACCCGCCATTGAGTTGATGCCCAGCTGTACGCCCTGCGGCTGCCCCATGCGGCTGCGCTCGCTTTCAGGAATGGTAAGCCATCTGCCCTTGAACAGTTCGATCGCGACCGGCAGCCCACTGAACTCCTGCAGCATGGCCTGCAGGTTGACCGCATTGCGGGTCCGCGCGGCGAAGAAACCGGAAAATCTGAGGATCAGTTCGTCGTCGGGGCGAACCTTTTCCTTCAACCGCGCCGTACCGAAGCCTGCCAGCGAAAACAGCGTCTTGATGAAGGCATTGCCGTTTCTGTCCGGACTCCATCGCAGCCGCCGGGCAAGGCGATATTTCTCGCTTGCATCGACGAACAGCTCGGCGAGACGGCTTGTGAAGAGATCGAAGAAGCTCGAGAGGCCATGAGCGCGATTGCGCTGCTCGCGGATGACCAGCTCGTTGTAACTCGGCGGCATTGCGCCGAGCGGGCCGAGCAAGCCAGCCATGCTGGCCTTGACCGATCCCGTCGCGCCCTTCCTCTTGAAATCGCTGACGGCAAGCGGAGCCGGCGAAACGCCGACGGGTGAGGACACTGTCAAATGATCGCCAGCTGCGTGCTGGGCAACGCGAAACGCCGTCGACGGTTCGAAGCGACCGGGGTCGCGTTCGAGCAGCGCAGCAAGCATTTCGCTATCACTTGGCCGGAACTGGTCCATCGCTTCCGATCACCTCTTCGTCACAACAAGGGCCGCTCGGCGGCGCGGGCCGGCCAGACGGCGATTGGTTTCGATTGCCCCTTCATCGAGATGGAAAGGCGGGTGAAACTGTTGATCGAGGTGTAAAGCCCGAAAAACCGGTCGAGGACACTGCCGAAGAGATAGGCCGAAGGCCTGTCGATGGCGGCCGGGTCAAATTCCAGCCGGATATCCGTGCCCGTCACCATCCCGCCGCTGCCAAGTCGCGTCATCGAGCTTTTTGCGTCGACCCGCACAAGAGCGTCGGCAAGTAGTCTGGTTTCGCGGCTGTCCCTGAAGGCATAGAGCGCAAGAATATCCTTCAGCGCGGCACCATCATTGTCGAAAATGGAAAGATGATTGAGCTGGAGATGCGACATGAGCCGCCAGTTGCGCCCTTGCTGCTCGTTCATTCGCACAGAAGGCGTAGGTGCCATCAAGGCTTCGACTGAGCCGACTGCCTCGCTGCCGGACGCCAGCTGCAAATAGGGATGGCCACCGCCAAAAGGCAGTTGCTCCGGCAGTTCGCGGTTGAGGCACAGGGCGTCGATGCTGGCGATCTTGTCGAGGGGACCGCTTGCCCGGCGGGCACGGTCTACGAAGGTGATTTCCATATCCGAGGTATGGTCGTCGGCATCGAAACGGCGCGCGCACTGCCAGAAAAGCGATGAGGCTCCGCCCTTCAGGCTGCGGCCGAAGAAGGGTTGGCACTGTTCCTCGTCTCCGGTGCGCGCGGATACGACCACTTTCTCGATCGCATAAATCTCGCGCGTCTTTTGCCGCCTGGCGTCCGGCAGCACGCGATATTCCGTGCGTGTGCCGTCGAGCGCGATCGGTTCGCAGTTTTGGCGAAACAGGTTGACGATCGGAGTGGCATTCAAGACGAAATCACGGGTGGAAATGATACGCTCCAGCTTTGCGCTGGTTTCATCGAGATAGATGAAGATTTCCAGTGTCTCGCCGCGCCAGGCCTTCAGCCCGACGATGTCGATGAAGAGGAATTTTTGTGGCAAGGCAAAGAATTCCGTCAGCAGACGATAGCCGGTAAAGCTTGAGCTTGGATAGGGCAGGATCGCTTCATCCGGCTCGAAACCGACAGCCTGCAATGCCTTGGCCGGCAACATGATCGGAGCACGGTCATCGGCGTGGTGGGCAAGGGCGACGCCGAGCGTGTGATTGACGAGAAGCTCGTGGATGGCGACAGCCTGCTGCCAGGACGAACCGATATGAAGCCGCAGCCTGTCGAGGCCGATCTCGCCGAGCGGCTTGTTTGCATCCCGCGCCCGGATCGATAGACGCAGGCAACCGGCCGCACCTGCATGAGAGGAGGGCGGCGCGCTGATCGGGTGGCCGGTCAACGATGCGGAAACGATCTCGATCGGCGCGACCTGCGTATCCTGCGTCGTGCGGAAACGGCAGCTCTCGCCGCCGATCGGCTCTGCGAAGATTTCGGTGTGACGCGGCACCGTCTGCACCGATGTCAGCGTGCTGCTTGGTACGAAGCGCACGATGCTCATCGAGGGCAATGGCGCCAGATAGTGCGGATAAAGGGTTTCCAGCAAGCCATCCGTCAGTTCCGGAAACTCGTCATCGAGCTTCTGGCGTACGCGGGCGGCCGAATAGGCGAAGCTCTGGATCAGCCGTTCGACATGCGGATCGTCCGCAACCTCGCCGGTCAGGCGTAGCCGGCCGGCGATTTTAGGGAAAGCGTCGGCAAAACGTGCCGCACGCCGACGGATCGCAGCCAGCTCGTCGTTGTAACGCTGCAGGAAGCCGTCAGCCATTATTGGCCTCCACCAGGAAGCGCTGCGTGGACGGATCGATCGTCGATTCAAAGCTGATCGGCGGCATCCCCTCATGCACGCGGAAGGTCGCGTGGATGCGCAGCCGCAAGGCTCGTTCGCCATTTCCGCGGCTCTTGAGGATACTCACCTGCACGTCGGAAAGCCGCGTTTCGAACAGCGCGATGCGCCGCTCGATCAGGCGTGCGAGACGGCTCTTGGCTTCGTCGGTGACGAGATTTGCCGAGACCATGCCATCGACGCCGAAAGACACCAGCGCATCGCCGAGTTCTTCATAGATCGATGGAGGAGCAGTCGGCCGGCGGCGCGTGTTGAGTAGAGCTTCGAGATCGCGGCGAATGCATTCGCGCAGTTCGCGCAGTTGCTCGACCGCCGTCAGCAGTGGATCTTGCAGGCGATCGGGGTCCCCGTCGATCAGTCGATCGATGATCGACCTCGCGACGATCCTTTCCCGCGGCCTGTAGCGCTCCAACGGATCAGCCATGGGCGGCACGCCTCGTCTCGGCAGAGCTCGGAGCGACTTCCAGCGATTTCAGGTCATGGAAGGAAACTAGATCGTCGCCCGCCAGGAAGCACTTTTGGCCACGACCGGTCGTAATGCCCGTCGCCTCGTCGACCCATTCGGTTTCGCGGCCAAGCAGCAGCTTGGCGCCTGTCGTGCCGTGATAGATCGCCGGCAGCAGCACGGGCGCGCTCGCGCCGTCCACGAGTTCGAGCTCGGCCCGGCGGAAGGCGAGATCGCGGGGGCGGGCGATCGGCTCGATACGGACGGCGGTAATCCTGGAAAAGTCGATCCACAGATAGGAGCCGCCGGTCATGATGACCTCAAGAGCATGCGGGATCCGATCGTCTAGATCGCGAAGGTCCGAAGCAAGCTGGCCATTCCACCGCATCGGCCGTTCACCCCTGATCTCCTCCAGGGACTGCAATGCCGCGGCCGTATCCGAGGCATGGTCGCGGTGGGCGATCGCCACCTTCAGTGCCGCTTGGTCGAGGGCTGTCGGTCCGTTCGGGAAGTCCGGTGCGGCCGCCTCGTCAAACCAGGCCGAACGCGCCGCCATCGCTCGCAGCTGATTGCGCAGCATGGCGAAGCCCATCGTATCTTCCGGCGCGAATGTCGTCGCAAGGTTACACTGCGCGTCGGCGCGAGCGTAGTCGCCCGCAAGGATCAAGAGATCGATCAGGATATGCCGGCCGTCCTTGTCCGTCGGCGCTGCTTTGACATGTGCCTTCGCCTGCTCGATCGCATCATCGAGCGCGTTTTCGCTAAGAGCTTCGGCGATCCTGGCGGAGAGCGTCATGCGGACATCCTTTGCATGTTCGCAGGGCGGGAGAATGCATAGGTCGCATTCGCCGTCTCCGCGATGAGGTGAAAACTTGTCGAGACGTCGTCGAGCTGAAAATGCGGCTGCAGCCGCACCGTGCAGGCGAACATGCCCGGCTTGCCGGGAATTTCATCGACGCTGATGCCGGCCGAGCGCAGCGGGAAGCGCGTGCGCAGCGACAGGTCGGCGTCGTCATTGCCTAGCGTGTAAGTCGACAGCCAATCGTTCAGCTTGCGTTCGATGGAGGCGCTGTCGGCCAGCTTGCCGATGTCGTCGCGCATGATGACCTTTAGATAATGCGAGAAGCGCGATGCGCAGAGCACATACTGCAGCATGGCGGCAATGCGGGCATTTTGCCGGGCGTGCTCGCTCGAATAATGCGGTGGCGCGTGCAGAGACTGGTTGGAATTGAAGATCGCCGATGAGGAGAGATATGTCGTTGCAATAGGAACGATGCCGAGCTCGCACAACTGCTGCTCCTGTCCACTGGTCAGCCGTATCTCGACGGGAGCCTGCTGCGACAACCCGTTGCTTTCGATGCCGAGATCATAGGGGGCGAGTTCCTCCGTGCTCAGCATGCCACCATCAATGGCGTCCTGTGTCACGCCGCGAATATCGGCGAACCAGCCGGTTTCGATGAAATTGCGGATGACGATCATTGCGAAAGCAAAGGCACCATTGCCCCAAACCAAGGTGCTGCCATCGGCTGCGATGCTTTCGCGAAAGGGAAACTGATCGTCGCGCTCGCGCGAAAACGCCTCATAGGGCGCGCGCATCAGGATCCGTGGAGCGACCAGCCCGAGGAAGCGGGAGTCCTCTCGTGCGCGAAGCCCATTCCAGCGGATACGCGTGGGATCATAGGCGAGCCAGGAAAAGTCCTGGACGCGATTGAGCTCGTCAAAATCCTGCAGGCCGATGGCCTGTGGTGCCGCGGCGGCTACGAACGGGCAGAAAGCAGCGGCGGCAGCCATGCCGATCTGCGTGAGCGCGCCAACCGTATCGCCGCCGGTCTGATCTTGCGGAGAAAGCTCGTAGTCGCCGATCAGCAGGCCGAAGGGCTCTCCCCCGGGCATGCCGAACTCGCGGCTGTAGATCAGCTCGAAGAGATGGCTCTGGTCGAACTCCGTCGTTCGCTCGAGATGCCGTGTCAGCTGGGCCCAGCTGACACTGAGGATCTTGACCTTCACCTCTTCCGATCGGCCGGTGTGACGCATCAGCATGGCAAGCCCGCGCCACCGCGCTTCCATTGCCTGGAAGTCCGGGTGGTGAAGGATGGCATTGACCTGTCTGTTGAGCGCATCGTCGATCATGGCGATCACACGATGCACCTGACGCGGCCAGGTTGCTCTCGGTTCCGTCGTTGTCGCGGTCATGGCGCTGACTGAAGGCGCGCGGCGAGGAAATCGCCGTGCCGCCCCCTCCTAGTTCTTGCTCGGAATGCGCGCGACCATGCGAAGCGACGTGGTCAGCTCTTCCATCTGCAGCCAGGGGCGCATCCAGGCGACCGCATTGTAGGAGCCGGGCTTGCCCGGAACTTCCTGGACGGTCACCTTCGCATCGCGCAACGGATATTTGGCGCGCGATTCCTCGCCGGCGTCGTCATTGGCGTTGACGTAGTTGGCGATCCAGCGGTTGAGCCAGTTTTCGCAGTCCTGTGCTTCCATGAAGGAGCCGATCTTGTCGCGGCCCATAACCTTCAGGTAATGGGCAAAGCGCGAGGTAGCCATCATGTAGGGCAGGCGCGCCGAAACTGCGGCATTTGCCGTTGCTTCAGGCTTGTCGTAAACCTTTGGCTTATGCGTCGTCTGCGCGCCGAAGAACACGGCGTAATCGGTGTTTTTGTAGTGGCAGAGCGGCAGGAAGCCCAGTTTGCCGAGCTCGGCGTCGCGACGGTCGGTGATGCCTACTTCGGTCGGGCACTTGAGATCGAGGTCGCCATCGTCACTCGAGAAGATGTGCATCGGCAGGTTTTCAACCTTGCCGCCATTTTCCGCGCCGCGAATTGCTGTGCACCAGCCGCTCTGGGCAAAGGCGTCCGTCAGCCGCGTTCCCATCACGTAGGCTGCATTCATCCAGCAGTAGGAATTGTGCTCGAGTTCGCCGGTCTTCGAATGATCGGTTTCATCGAAAGCGAAGTCATCGATCGGATTGGTCTTCGGGCCATAGGGCATGCGGGCAAGCACGCGGGGAAGGGCGAGTGTCACGAAGCGCGAATCCTCGCTCTCGCGCAGGCTGCGCCATTTCGCATATTCGACGGTTTCGAAGATCTTTTCCAGGTCGCGCGGACGGGCGAGTTCGCGATAGTCATCGAAGCCGAACATGCGCGGGCTTGCGGCCGAAATGAACGGCGCGAAAGCGGCGGCTGCGATCGATGAAATCGCCTGCAGCGTCTGCACGTCATCGAAGGAATTGTCGAATTCGTAATCGCCGATCAGGGCGCCCATGGGCTCGCCGCCCGGCGTGCCGAATTCGTCTTCGTAGATCGACTTGAAGAGCCGCGACTGGTCGAACTCCACTGCCTTTGCGAGATCCTTGGAAACGTCGCGCTTGGAGGCGTTCAGGACACGGATCTTCAGGTTGACGCTCGTCTCGCTGTTTTTGACGAGATATTGCAGGCCGCGCCAGCTGCCTTCCAGCTTGGTGAATTCAGGCGACTGCATGATCGCGGCAAGCTGACGGGAGATTTTCCGGTCGAGCTCGGCAATGGCCTTGTTGAGCGTGACCGTCAGGTTGCGGTCATAGGTGACGGTGCCCTTGAGTGCCTGATCGGTCAGCGTCCTTAGGAGATCTTGGGCACGATCGGGCTCGGTCTGCCTGGTGGCGGCCACGATCTGCGACAGCAGATTTTCCTCGGGCGCAAACTCGGCCTCTTTGGTCTTCAATTGGCTTTCAGCGCTCATTTTTCGATCCTTGCGGAAATGCGGGCGATATCGATGCAGCTTCAAATCCGTCGCTATCGGCCGCGTGAAACGGAACTGGGCGATCGGCTTTGGCTGATCGCCGACGACGATCAGCTTGCGGCAGGCTTTTCGGCCAATCCGAGCTCGGACATCAGCTTGGAAAGATCAGCCTTGTTCTGGAGGACGTCTTCCAGCAGCCGCTCCAGCTCTTCGGAACGGTCGGCCTTGCTCATGAGGTCGCGAAGCTGGTTGCGCGCATCGAGAAGCGCCTTGAGCGCCGGGACCTGACTGACGATGGAACCCGGCTCGAAATCCCGCATGCTTTCGAATTTCAGCGAGACGGGAAGCTGCGAGCCATCGCCCTCGAGCGTGTTTTCGACCGAGATGTTCAGGCCCGGCGTCATGCGGCGCATCACGTCGTCGAAATTGTCACGGTCGATCTGCACGAACTTGCGCTCGCCGAACGGTTTCAGCGGTTGTGTCGGGTTGCCCGAGAAATCGCCGAGAACGCCGACGACGAACGGCAATTCCTTCACGACCATTGCGCCTTCAGTTTCCACTTCGTACTTGATGTGGACCCTGGGCTTGCGCACTCGCTCCAGCTTTTCGTGAACACTCGCCATAAAATTTCTCCTTCAATGCCAGCGGCAAATTCGCTCTTCACATGTGGCGCAACTCAACTTTGGAAAGGGCCGGTTGCAAAAAGTTCGAAAGATCGGTTGTATTTCTCACCCGCTCTTGTTCGATTTCAGCTGAATGCCGGCCGCCGTCAGCACGGCATTGCGGGCCTGCTGTTCCGGCAGCAATTCGGCCAGTAGTTCTGAAAAATCCATGCGTCCGCGCCTGACCATCGTCTCGATCGACATCGAGATCGGGGAGTGCGGTTCGGTGCGGCGGAAATAACGCGCGACGGCAAGCAACAGCTCGAAGGCTTCCTCGCGCGAGCCGATCTGTTCAGCGCTCAAGGGCCGGGGCCGGCCTTGTGTCTGTTCGCCTGCGCCTTCCTGCTGTTGGGGCTCCGCCACGGTCTCGATCGTCGGCGATTCGATGCCGGCAAGAGCGCGCAGCGCCAAAGCGGCCTCCTGCAGGACGTTGTGCGTATTGGAACTCGGCGGCGCCATCGGCCCGCAGCGTTCGTTCAGAATGGACACGAGCCGATCAAAAGCAGCAAGGCAACCAATGACCATTTCGAGATGCGAGCTCATCGCGACCGTCCCGGCTTCCAGGGCCGCCTGACTTAGCTCGTCACGCCGTTTCACCTCGTTGGGACGTTGCGACAACTGAAAATCCCAGAGAGAAAACTGGCCGAATTTCGCGCCCGGAACGAGTGGCGACAGCCTGATCGCCTGGATGATGGTTCCCTCGCCGCCGATGCCATTGAGACCCGAAAGCGGCGCAAGGCGCTCTTCGATATCGTCAGCGCCGACGGAATGAAATTTCTCCCAATGCTTGTCCAAAAGCGACGCGATTGCATGGTAGGCATCCCGCAACCCCTCGAAACCGCGCAGACGTAATTCCGCCTCAGCCAACCATGCTAATACTTCGAGATCCTTACTTTTCGAAGAAATGATTTGCAATCCAAGATTGCTGACATCTGTCCAAAGAGGAGAAAGGCTAATATTTTCGCCTGGGGATATACCTCGTTCTGCAGCGCGAGCCTGGTTTCTTGCGTCCTTTATTCTATAGTATATTTCGCGCGTAGACGTATTGTTGCGAATATTTTCTCCGCAAGGCGCGTTTTCTTCAAATGGATTTTCTATGTCGCGAACGTTCAGCAGGGAATTAACTCCATATCATGAACTACATCGTTAGAGGGCGTGATAGTTAGATCGATATATTCCTTTGTCAACCATGTCTATTCTGCAACAGATTTATGACGATTCCATTTTTTGACCACATGAAAAAATTTTTGTAGTCCATCTGGACGTGTGGGAATAACCGCCCTAGTTGTTGCCGCGATTTGGAGGGTGCAATTGAAATGAAACCACAAGGAGGAAACTTCTAGGTGTCGAGTATCGATCTCAATCGTCTGATCAGAACGCTTGAGCCCGCATTGCGCGTCGGTCTCGAGGCTGCGGCATCGCTTGCAGCACGTGATCGACATGTAAATGTCGATGTCGCACATTGGATACTATCATTGCTGGATGTATCTGAAGTTTGCTCTTTGTTTGAAGAACTTAGCGTTCCCCCTGCGGTGCTCCGCACTGAGCTTGATAGCGCCATCGCCGAATTGCCGAGAGGCGACGGTGCCACGCTGGTACTCTCTCAAAATTTGCTCGCTCTGATGCGCGAGGCATGGCTTGTTGCGTCGCTTCAATGTGGGCGAGGCAGCATCGCGCTCGCCGATCTTCTGACTGCGCTGACGGATGATCAGTCGCTGCGCATCATGGCTCGGGGCATGGCGCCCTCGCTGCGCAACGTTGATCGCACAACGCTCGAAAAAAAGTTGAATGCGGTTTCCCTTCCGAACGGCGCATCCTCGCCGTCACAGACTTCCGAAGCCGTTGCCGCTGCCGGTGAGAATGAATTCCTGCGCCTGTACACGCGGGACATGACGGCGGATGCAAGGCTCGGTCGTGTTGATCCGGTCATCGGTCGTGATCGTGAGCTGCGCCAGGTCATCGATATCCTCATGCGCCGCCGTCAGAACAATCCGATGCTGGTCGGCGAGGCAGGTGTCGGCAAGACTGCCGTTGCCGAGGCGCTGGCACTGGAGATCGCCGCCGGCAACGTGCCGGATATGCTGAAGCCGGTGCGGATTCTCCTTCTGGATCTCAGCCTGCTGCAGGCTGGCGCCGGCGTGAAAGGCGAATTCGAGCGTCGCTTGCACGGCGTTGTCGCGGCCGTGCGTGCTTCAGTGGAACCGATCATCCTGTTTATCGACGAGGCGCACGGCCTGATCGGTGCCGGCGGACAGGCCGGGCAGGGCGACGCCGCCAATATTTTGAAGCCGGCGCTGGCGCGCGGTGAGCTCAGGACAATCGCCGCGACAACCTGGAGCGAATACAAACGCTACATCGAGAAAGATGCGGCGCTGACCCGACGCTTCCAGGTCGTTCAGGTGCTTGAGCCCGACGAAGAAACGGCAATCCGCATGTTGCGCGGGGTGGTTGGCAGCTTCAAGGCCCATCACAAGGTGCGCATTCGCGATGAGGCGCTGGCGGCCGCCGTTCGTCTTTCGGCGCGCTATATTCCTGCGCGGCAACTGCCCGACAAGGCGATCAGCCTCATCGATACCGCAGCAGCCGCTGTTTCTCTGGCGCGCCAGACCATTCCCGAAGCGCTGAAGGGATTACGCAACGAGCAGGAGATGCTGGCGGTCGAAGCCGCCGCACTTTCCGCCGAGCCGCCAACATCGGATATTATCGCGCGCCTTGCCGTCATCGAGCGTGAAAAGCGCGAAGTGGCAAGCGAGATCGAGCGGTTACAAGCCAAGCTTGATGCTGAAATCAAGCTGTCGGGTGAGGCGGATCGTATCGAAGCCGCGCTTGCCGATCCCAATGCTCCGCAAGCCGAAGATGGCGTTCGCCCGCGCGGCGACAATGTCGCTCTCTTCCAGCCCAATGGCTCATCCGTCGACGTTGCTCGAGCAGCCCTCGTGCAGGCCGAGCGCAACCTTGCCGACGTTGCCGGAGAAACCCCTCTGGTGCCCCGTGTGGTCGACAAGGAAGTGATCGCCGGAATCGTCGCACGCTGGACCGGCATTCCCGTCGGCAAACTGCTGTCCGATCAGGTCGAGACCGTCAAGACGCTCGATGCAAGGCTGAAGGAGCGCGTGCTCGGACAGGATAATGCAATTGCGCGGATTTCGGCCGCGATGCGGTCCGCACGCGCTGGTCTTTCCGATCCGCGCCGCCCGCCTGCCGTCTTCCTGCTCGTCGGCATGTCGGGAACCGGCAAAACCGAGACCGCGCTTTCGCTGGCCGATCTTCTTTATGGCGGCAGCCAGTATCTGACGACCATCAACATGTCGGAGTTCAAGGAGGAGCACAAGGTTTCGCTGTTGCTCGGATCGCCGCCCGGCTATGTCGGCTATGGCGAGGGCGGCGTGTTGACCGAGGCCGTCCGCCGTCGCCCTTATGGCGTTCTTCTGCTGGATGAGATCGACAAGGCGCATCCGGGCGTCCAGGAAGTGTTTTACCAGGTTTTCGACAAGGGAACGCTGCGCGACGGCGAAGGCCGCGACATCGATTTCAAGAACACCACTATCGTAATGACCGCCAATACCGGCTCGGAACTCCTGGCGGCCCTGGCGGCCGATCCGGAAACCATGCCTGATGGCGAGGCGCTGGAAGCACTGCTGCTTCCCGAATTGCAGAAGCACTTCAAGCCCGCCTTTGTCGGCCGAACGACCGTTCTGCCCTTCATGCCCTTGAATGGCGAGACGCTGAGCGGGATCGTCGACATTCAGATCGGCCGCATCCGTGATCGCGTCGCCGCCTCATATGGCACGAGCGTTTCGCTTGCTCCGGAAGCCCGCGAGGCGCTGGTCGGCCGCGCCAAGGCGAGCGAGATGGGCGCGCGTGCCATCGAAACGATGATCGGCCGCGATCTTCTGCCAGAGCTTTCGACCTTTTTCCTCGATGCGGTTGCGACGGGACGCAAGGTTGGCGGCATCACCATCAGCTTTCACGATCACCGCTTTCTCATCGAGGAGAATCCGGTGGGCGATCATGAATTCGCTGGCCCCGAGGAAGGCGGCACGGCGAATAAAGCAGCCCCGGACGAACACAGCGCCCGGATGCGGCATTAGACGGAAGGGTAACCCCGCCCTGCAGCGACAGGGCGAATTCAAATCTCAACAGGAGAGTTCAGAGCATGCCGATTTATCTGCAGATCGACGGAATTCAGGGCGATGCGACCCACGAGCAGCACAAGAAGTGGATGGACATCGAAGTCATCCACTGGAATGTTTCGCGTAACATGAAGACGTCAGCCGGTTCGGCTGCGAACCGCGAAGCTTCCGAGCCGACCGTTTCGGAAGTTATCCTGACCAAGGTCAGCGATTCCTCGTCGACGAAGCTGTTCCAGGAAGCATGCTCGGGCCGCACCGGCAAGCAGGCCGTGATCCATCTGGTAACGACCGGCAACCCGGGCGATACCTACATCGAGTACACGCTCACCAACACGCTGATCGCCAGCTACTCGGTCGATTCCAACGGCGACCGCCCGGTCGAAACGATCAAGCTCAACTTCACCAAGATGGAAGTGAAGTACACGCCTTACGACGACTCGCAGACCCCGCAGTCGCCGATGATCGCGTCTTACGACCTGGCAACGACAAAGGCTGCCTAACATTAGCATCGCATTCCGGCGCGTTGGCATCAGCGCGCCGGAATCGTGTCCGGTGCCAAATCGCTGCGGTGGCCGCGATTGTCATGTGCCGGCAAACGCTCATTAATCGAGGTCGCCATGGTAGATTTTTCAGTTTCGTCGCCGGCGCTGCAAATGGAGCCGGTCAAGCAGGCCGATCTTCCGCCCGTCCGCCGTGCAGGCCGCGGCCCATCCTATGATTATTTTTCCTATCAGAGCGGTCCGCGCGAATTCGCGGTACGCGGCCAGGTCATGGGTGCCGCCGCATCGCTTTTCCGGATGTTTTCCGAAAAAGCCAACGAGATGTCGCTCACGCATTGGCTCCAGAGATGGCTGCGCAACAATGAAGCGCACATCATCCGCGAAATGGATACCAACCATCATTCGGTGTTCGTTGCGCAATTCAATTATTCCGTCAGCGATGGCGAAACACGGGTCCTGATGGCGCGCGGCGCATATCTGCTTGGCACGGTGCCGAAGCGTGCAGATATCGGTAAGATCCTGACGCCGCAGGTGCTTTACGGCCCGGGCATGCACGAGACGCTGCCGAACGGCACCCTGTTCCAAATCGTCTATCTCGTTGGCGGTCGCAAACAGCAGATCGGCAGCGCCGGCACTGTAGGCTCGGCAAGCTCACTCGTAGGATAAGCGCAGATGAACGATCAGCCTTCGGCCAATGATTTCATCCAGGCGACCCGAAATCTTCGGGTCTCATCTCCGCTTGGTACGGACCAGCTCCTGCCGGAGCGGGTGATGATAACGGAAGGTGTATCGTCGCTCTTCGACATCAGGCTCTCCGTGCGCGCCAAGCGCGAGGTCATTCAGCCGGAGGAATTGATCGGTCGTCTGATCGACATCTCGCTGGAGGTTCAGCAGGCCGAAGATGGGGGCGACGGTGTTCGCCGTCCCTTCAACGGCCTGGTGACCGCACTCCAGGAAGGGCCGCCAATCACGCGTGGCCTGCGCTCCTATTCGATGGTGCTGAAGCCGCAGATGTGGCTTTTGTCGCAGCGTTCGGACTGCCGCATCTGGATGGACAAGACCAGCATCGATATCGTCGAGACGCTGTTTTCCGAGCACGGAATTCCCGCTCCGGATGTTTCCGGCGTCCTCACACCGCCGCCGCCACAGCATTATTCGGTCCAGTGGAACGAAACGGATCTGGATTATCTGACGCGCCGCTTCGAGGAAGACGGTCTCTTCTACTGGTTTTCGCATGAGGAAGGCAGCCACAGGCTGCATGTTGCCGATGGCGCCAATTCCTGGGCGGGGCCGTCCCCCTCTGCGCAGGGTGAAGGCAGAGTGCGTCTTGCCCAGGGCTCGACGGACCGCAACCATATCAACGATTGGATGAAGCATTACGCTTACGTCCCCGGACAGCGCGCCGGCGCCGACTGGAATTTCGAAACGCCACAGATGGTGCCAGGCACAGCGACACCTTCGCTGGTGCAGATGCCGGGGGCGATGAAAAGCGAGCTTTACGAATATCCGGCCCGCATTTCATCGGTCGCTGAGGCCGAACGGGCGCAGAAGCTGCGCATGCAGGCGAGCGAGGCCGATCACAACCGGGTCGTGGGGCGATCGTCATCGCGCATATTGGAGGCCGGCCGGCGATTTACGCCTTACGAAGTGGCCCATCCCGAGCATGTCTATGAAGAGCATGTCATCGTGCGTGCGACGCATTTCGCGGTCGATCCGTCCTACGAAACCAACACGGATCAGCCGGAATATACCAACGAATTCGAAGCCGTGCCGTCGCGCGTCGCGATGACGCCGCATCGAAAGACCGAACGGCCACGCATCCGCGGCACGCAGGTGGCGATCGTTGCCGGCCCCTCCGGAGAAGAAATCCATCCGGACCAATATGGCCGCATCAAGCTCTGGTATCCCTGGGATCGTCGCGCCAAGAAGGATGGATCGGATACCTGCTGGGTGCGCGTCGCCCAGAGCTGGGCCGGCGGCACATGGGGCGGCCAGGTCATCCCCCGCATCGGCATGGAAGTCATGGTTGCCTTCATCGACGGCGATCCGGACCGGCCGCTGGTGACGGGCGTGGTGCCGAACCCGAGCAACGGCGTGCCCTACGACCTTCCCGCCAACAAAACCCGCATGGTCCTGCGCTCCAATACGCATAAGGGCACCGGCTTCAACGAGATGACCTTCGAGGACGATGCCGGCCGCGAAAACATGTTCTTCCACGCCCAGAAGGACCAGACGACGCGCGTGCGCAACGACCGCACCAAACGCGTCGACCGCCACGAGGTCGCCTCCATCGGTGGCAATCGCGCGGTCGAAGTGAGCGGCAACCAGAAGCATGAGATCGGTGGATCGGTGAACACGGTGGTCGGCGGTACGGGACCGATGGCAATGGCGCTGATGGGCGCCGTGCAGGGACTTTCGGGGCAGACGGCCGGATTGCTTTCTCAGGCGGGTCAGATCGCGGGCGGGGGAGGTGAAGGGCTCGCCGCATTCGCAGGGACCATTGCCTCCTCCGCCTTGGGCTTCCTCGGATTAGGAGGGCTTGGTAGCCGCGAAGGTGTGGTCTCGGGGCCAAATCCGAGGGCGGACGCGGGGACGAATCTGTCCGGTTCCGGCAGTGGGTTGGGCGAAGCGGCAAGCGGCCTCTTTCCGCTCCCAGGCATCATGAACACTGTCGTGGGGTCATTCAAATCGGACACTATCGGCATTGCAAGAGCCGAACAGATCGGTGTTAGCAAGGTCACGCACGTTGGTCAAACGTCGCTCGAAAAGGTCGGAAAATTCAAGAAGGTGATCGTGGGCGACGAGTTCGTCATTGAATGCGGCGCCTCCAAATTCATCATGCGCCAGGACGGCACGGTCATCATTCTGGGAACACATTTCAACTTCACCGCATCGGGGCCGACGCAGATCAATGGCAAGGTCGTCGATCTCAATAAGCCGGGCGGCGGCTTCGCCGAAGCCTCCCCGTCATCGTCGGATACCACAGCACAGGGCTGAGGCGCTATGTCGGTCGACAATCGCACACCTTTTCCGGCACTCGCTTTCCGGCAGTATAATTTGGCGGGGGATTTGCTAGGGGTTGTTGTCGCCAGAGGCACGTTCAAACTGGCAAGTGACGGTCCGCTGGTCTTAGACGACAATCAGCAACCATTGGTCATGTCGGATGTCTATGACGGCGATCCGCATGAGGCACCGCAGGTGGCCTGCACCGATCTGGCGCCATTCAAGCCAGGTACGGATGTAACTTTTGTCGGAGCTGCCTTTGCGCCAGGCCGCGTCGAGGTGTCGTCCTGGACCTGCGGCCTGAAAGTTGGGTCCGTGCAAAAGCGCCTGCGCGTCCATGGGCCTCGTGTCTGGCGGGCGAAGACTCGCAAGACGTGGCGTGGACTGATCGACAAGGAGAAAGAGGATGCGCTTGACGGGTGGGATCTGACCACGGGAGAGCCTGTGACTTATGTGCCCATTGATTGGCGATTAGCGTTCGGCGGCAGGATCGAGAACGGCGAGATATTCGAACGGAACCCCCTTGGGATCGGGCTTGTCGATCAGGACCAATACCGTGAAAGATCGGAATGGCCGGCGCCGCAGATTGAGGATGCAGACGAACCGGTTCGCTCCGTCGACGACAGGCCGGCGCCGGCAGGTCTTGGTCCGCTTTCGCCATTCTGGGAGGATCGGATACGGAAAGCCGGAACCTATGACGAAGGCTGGCTGAACGAAAGGCATCCTCTGCTCCCCCATGACTTCGATTTCTCCTTCTGGCAGGCCGCGCATCCGGACTTGGTGGCAAATCCCTGGCTGCAGGGCGACGAAGCCTTTGAGCTGGATCACCTCCTGCCGGGATTAGAGATGTTCCATGGTCGCCTGCCTGGCGTTGGTCTTCAGATTGAAATCGATCGGGGTACAGGCCCGGCGCGTGGCCCCATGGTGCTCGACGGCGTCCATTTCGACATGAGGCCCGGTGTGGGGCGCGTTTTCCTGACCTGGCGGATCGGCTTTCCCTGGCCGGAGCGTCGCGGGCTGCCCAGGATGACTGCTGTCAATCTTTCTGAAGGTGTCAGCTAATGGCCGGCAATCAGCCTGCAGAAACGCCTCCAGAGCCAGAGCCTCTGGAGTATGTACGGATCGATCCCAATAGTAGTTTGCTGTCGGACAACGGCAAGCAAGCCACGAAAGGCCCTCGAATAAGCCCTACGGCAGCCGTTCCACCGCCCCCGGAATTCATTCCCGATGATAGTTCCGCGATCGCGGTTTGCCTGTCGCCGGATGTTTGTCGTTCACCAACTGCACCCGTGCCCTACATGGTATGGGGCAAGGCCGACGATAAACAGAATTACTCCCCGGATGTGAAATCCAACGGGAAGATTATCAAGCGCTCCGATTCACAATTCACAGCAACTTATGGAGATCAGCCTGGAACGGGACTGGGTGTAAAATCAGGCACTGTGGGAAACGTCGTAACGCCGGTGACTTCGTCCAATATCGTGCGAGCAAACGGCATATCGGTACAGCGCCATACGGATCGTTGTACGTTGAACAACGGCAACTGCCCTGGCGAATATGTCAATGTTAAATCAACAGAGGTGCATGCACCGCCGGATGGTCTCGATAAACAAGACAGAAGCTGGTGGGATGCCGCGAAAGACACGGGTAGCGATTTCTGGAAGGGGATGACGGCAACGTCTGGTACGGCATCCACCGGCGAGGGAATAGTCAACAAGGTTGGCGAATGGTGGAACGACCCATCTCAGATCGGCAGGGACGCGCAATCCGCCTATGACAGTATTCCCACAGGCTCGGAGATCTGGCAGGGCACGAAAAATATTGCTGGTGGCGCGGCGCATGTGGCTGGTGAGGTGTGGAACGATCCGGTTGGCAGCGCAAAAGCGACGGGTGGCTGGGTGAAAGATCAAGCCGTCGGGGCTTGGCATGGAGTTGAAGGAGGGTACGAAAAGCACGGTATTGCCGGTGCAGCCGGTGCTGTCGTGGGCCTCGCAGTCGAGGTCGTCAACCCATTGAAAAAGCTTAAGATGCTTGAGAGGGCCGCCGAGGTTGCGGAGGAACTGGGCGATCTGAAAAAGGCCGAAAAACTCAGGAAAGAAGCAGAGGAGATCAGGGAGAAGGAAACGCAGGCGGAGCGAGCTCGCAAGGCCGAGGAGGAGGGGAAGGATGGAGCGCGGAGTACGCGTGTAATTCCAGAGAAAGACGTTGAATGCTTTAAGAAGCCGCCGCACCTCTCCGATGAAGAATTTGATAAACAACTTAATGAGCAAATGGACGCACTCAAAGACATCGATGCTGATACATTGCTCCAACGGCGGCAGGCTATTCGAGACGCAGGCGGTACATCACCGCTTAGAGATCTTAATGCTCAAACACAGGCGCGACGCGACTACGAAAGCAGCAGACTGGAAGAGCTTGCACAGGATGGTATTGTTGGTCAGGAGGCAGCAGACAAGGTTGCTGACGAGATGTCGCAACTTGCGGCAACACATCGGCTTGATATTATCGCCGGCGGTGATCCCAGCGATATTTCTGGATTGGGAGACAAAGGAGTTAATTCTTCTCTAGGTTCGCAGTGGAAGGGGCGTAGATCACAATCTCTCGAGGATTATGCTCGTGAAATGAAAGAAAATGGACTTGGAAAAGAAAAGATGAAAGTACATCTAAAGAAATGCTAAGGTATATCTGATATGAACAAGCTTTATGAAGACATAATACGCAAATTTGGAGAACCGGCTTCGAACGCCTCGTTTACGGAGGAGGAACGTTTGGCACTTCGGAAATCTTTTCCGGACCAAGTCGCCGATTTTTGCTTTGACATTGGTCGGTCGGTGTTGCGTGAAGGGCTTATTCAATCGTGCCATCCCGATGATATGAGGGGAGTCCTAGCGCTTATTTTCGGCGCTGACCGGGATTTTTCACACGATAATTGCCATGCTTTTGCTTATTCTGCTTTTGGAGTTATTTTCTTTTGGATGAAAGATTATGGATACGGCAATATCAGTGTTTATGAAGGCCGTTTGACGCAGAAGAATTTTGTGAAGGGGCAGCCTGCAGGAGCGACGGCTGCCAATGCGGTTTCAGTACCGTTCTGGTTATCGGATCAGGCGCTGGATTTTGAGGACGGAGTCGGCAAACCACTATTCAAGCGAGCTTCTAAGAAGCTCGGATTTCTCGAAACTGGAGAATGTTACGGATTCGTGCCTGCTTTGGCTCTCGGAGGAGTTTCAGATATCGCCCACCTCAAGCGCCTAAAGGCGTCCGAGCATTTTGCTATCGTCGCGCAGACTATGGAATACAATCTTATCGACGTTCAAGGATATGGCCAGTCCGTGGTCGTGCGCCCGATAGGGCCGCGATAGCCTTTTCGCAAGTCCTCGCGAAGCGAGCGGTGCGGTGAGCAACTTAAGCTGACGTGCGACCGCGGTTTGCGTGTTATGGATTTAGGGAGAGGCGGGAAGCCTATTGAGTGTCGAACTAAAATATGTGGGGAAAAATAACGATAGCATGGATGGTAAATGCTAGAATCTTTTTTTGCAGACACCATCGACGAAATTGGGCCGCCACAGAGATGCCTTCCACTGACGGCAGAGCAGGATGCCCGCCTTTCTAAATGCCTGCCGAGCAGTTTTATGGATTTCTTGCGCGCATACGGGCTGGGTGACTATTTCGATCGAAAGGTACAATATTGTGATCCTGCGGAATTCTCGCCCATCCTTGCTTTGGTTTTCGGTGCGGATTCGGATTTTAGTCACAAAGATTGCTTCGTGGTCGCCCATTCCGCGTTCGGTCGGCTTATCTGCTGGTCTGAGCGACATGATCATTTCGAGATCGATCTTGTTGATCTGCGATTGACATCCAGCAAGCTCGCCCCAACGAAATTCATCCCACCCCCGGGGTTCGAAAAGCGGGAACGCAGCTCGGATCCAAACATCCTCGCTCGCTCGCTAGTTGTATCAGATCGCAGAGATTACGAGGAATTCGACGCTCAAGGCAAGCCTATGTTCGATCGCTGTATAGCGTCTTACGGCCGGTTGGAGCGAGATGAATGCTATGGCTACTTTCCAGCGATTGCGACAGTCGGCCTGGATAGTCCCATACGACGGCTCGAAAACATCAGGCGTGTAAAAGCGCTTGAGCATTTCGCTATTCTCGCTCAATTGGGTACCTTCCATTTGATGAAACTGGAAAGGGGGCAATACACGGTAATACGCCCGATTGGATGATTGACCGTTGACGTCTAGTACCTTTCCAAAAATTCGCGATGGAGGTGGTCGGATGCGGCGAAGCCGGGTCATATTGGTGGGAAAGGCGGTAGGCTGCACCGAGCAGCCACGGGTAGGTTCCTCCAAGCTAGATAAGAGTCCGGCTTAATAGAGGACGGACGAATAAAGAAGCAGAGATTTACGGATGAACAGATTATCAGCCCTACCATGTCCTACATATTCTCCAAGACCCAGATATCCTTGATGTCGAGCGGTCCAAATTCGCGGGTCCGTCGCTTGTCGTCCCAGCATTCAAAAATCTGTTGGGTCGTAATATTTTCAGCCCGCCGAATTATGCTGGCGAGGTAGTTTTCGTACGAGACAGCGTTAAGCGCCGCTTTGCACTGGCCAAATTAGCTGGCGTGGAATTTCGCAAGGTCAGGGCAGGCGCTGACTAAACTTGCGGTTTGTAGAGCTTGACCTGCCATGAAACTTTCACCCAGCGGCGAATTGGCCGTTCTCGGTGCGGATCGTGGTCGCCCTTCGGGTCAGAAAGCTGCGGCGAGACATTGTATTTTCAAAGCTTACGCTCAGTCCTCGTCCTGCCATCTGCGCAGATCCGTCTGGTCGTGATAGCTCATGCGGTCGGGCGTGGTGATGAATTCGACAGTCGTGCCCCATGGCATGCGGCAATAGCAGACCTTGTTTCCAGGACCTTTTTCGGTTGCGTAGGGAATAGCGCGTGGCGCGGTAAGAGACGCACCACCGGCCTTTTCGAAGCGCTCAACCGATGCGTCGATGTCGTCGGTGTAGACACCAAAGTGCGTAATGCCGAAGTCGCTCGCTCGGGCCGGCTGGGCTTGCTCGGGGCCGTGCATTTCGAAGAGCTCGATGTCAGGTCCGGTTCCGATCTTGACCATCGCCTGTGCACGCACGACCGTTCCAGGGAAAGCGCCAGTGGCGCGCTCGAATTCGGGTCCGTGCCGCGGCGGATCCTGCGGCCCGAAGGACTGATAAATCACCTGGCCGCCGAAAGCTTCCACTAGGAAAGATTTTGCTGCTTCGATATCCGGCACCGTGATGCCGATGTGATTGACTCCGCGAACTTTAGGTGCAGTCATGATAGTCTTCCTTTCTCATTTAATCGATCGAACGCGATGCGCGCGGGCGCAACTCGCCCGCAGTGTCGCGATCCGGCCCACGACGGGGTGGTCGCAGAGTTTCAACTGGCCTTGAGGAAATCGATCAGAGCGGCCGCCACTTCATCCGGCCGCTCGTCCGCGACATAATGGCTGCACCGCGCAATCGAGCCGCCCGTCACATTGCTGGCGAACTCCTTGAGCATCGGAACCATATGCGCACCGAAGCGCTGCTCCCCGCCGAGACCTAGCACCGGTATCTCGAGCGGTCGCCTTTTGTACTCGAGTGCAGCCGCATGGTCGGCAGCGAGGGTGCGATACCATTCCATGCCGCCGCGCGTGCGGCCCGGGAAAGCCATCGCCTTGGCGTAGATCTCGACGTCCTCCGGATTGAAGGCACTGTGATCATAGAACCGCTCTGCCATGAAGGCCGAAACATAATCATATTCACGGCCATAAATCAGACGCTCGGGTAGATCTCGGTTCATATGGAAGCCGAAGTGCCAGATCTTCGCGGTCGTCGCCTCCCATTGCGTCCAGCCGGGAAGCGGAACATCGAGGACGGCCAGGTGGGTAACAGCCTCTCGATAGATAGCGGCCAGCGGCAACGCTACCATTCCACCTATGTCATGGCCGCACACGGCGTAGCGTTCATGCCCAAGTGCAACCATGACCTCGTGCGCGTCGCGCGCCATCGTCGCCTTGTCATAGCCGTCAAGCGGGCAGTCGGAAAAGCCCGCACCGCGCAGATCCATGGCCACGACGCTGAAATGCTCGGCCAGCAGCGGCATCACATGGTGCCATTCCCACCATGTTTCCGGCCAGCCGTGAAGCAGAAGGATCGGCGGACCGGAGCCCCCGGTGATGGCGTTGATCTTGATGCCATTCACCGGCACCAGCTGCTGGGTAAACCCCTTCAAAGTTGCGATCATGATCACTTTCCAGTCAGATGTTGGCGTTCAAACAGAGTTCGCGGTCGGCGCTCAAGGCTGGTTGAAATCGGTGGCGATGGTGATGTCGCGCCAGGCCTCGATATCGCTGCGGAAGGCAACCAGCTTTCGCTCGGCGATCGCGTGCGCGATCGGGCCGAGCGGCAGATGAAGCGGGGCGTCATCGGCATCGACTGCTTGCAGGATCACCGTGATCGCCTTGTCGGGATCACCCGCCTGACTGCCGTTGTTGGTTTCGCGATAGCGCTTGCGCGAGCTCGCGGCGTATTCCGGCATCTCATTGGCCGCTATGGTGATCGAACGGCCAAGGAAATCGGTGCGAAACGGACCAGGCTCGACGATCAGCACGCGGATGCCGAACGGCTTCAGCTCGCCAGCGAGCGCTTCGGAAATCCCTTCCACGGCGAATTTGGCGGCATTGTAATATCCGCCACCGCCGCTGCCGGCGATGCCTGCGCCGGACGACATGTTGACGATCGTTCCGCCCGAACGTCGCAGGACAGGCAGAGCGGCTCTGGTGGTTTCGATCAGACCGAACACGTTCACCTCGAACATCGGCCGATATTCCTCGGGCGTGCCTTCCTCGATCGCGCCGAACAGTCCGTAGCCGGCATTCTTCACGAGTACGTCAAACCCGCCAAAGGTCTCGACCGCCTTTGCGACCGCTGCCTGAGCTGCCGCCGTATCGGTCACGTCGAGTGGCAAAGTGATCATGCGGCCGCCGAAAGGCTCAGCCATTTCCTCAATCGCGTTGACATTGCGGGCCGTTGCGATGACCCGATCGCCGCGCTGCGCCGCAGCGAGCGCGAGCCGCCGACCGAAGCCGCTCGAGCAGCCTGTAATGAGCCAAGTTTTCATTACTTTTTCTCCGAGTTGTTTTCAGACGACGCCAAGCTGTTGCGGCCACGAACCGTCATGTCGGCCATGATCGACCAGTCCTTCTCGCCGTGGCCCGCCGAGACGGCTTTGCCGAGCCCCTCGCGGACAGCTTCGAGCATCGGGAGCATGCGTCCGATCTCGTTGCCGGCCTCGGCCGCCAGGCGCATGTCCTTGAGGGCGAGCTTGGCCTTGAAACCGGGCTTGAATGATCGTTCAGTGATCTGCGCGCTGTAGCTCTCATAGGCGCGGCCCGAGAACAGGGTGCCCAGGATGAGTTCAAAGAAATCCGCACGGTCGAGGCCGACGCTCTCGGTCAGTACGACACCCTCAGCCATCGCCTCGATGGCCATGGCGATCATCATGTTGCAGGCAAGCTTCGCCGCATTCGCCCGAGCGGGGTTCTCCCCCAACTTCCAGACCTTTTTGCTGAGGGGAGCGAGCAGCAGCTCGATCGCGGCAATTGCATCGGCCTTCCCGGCCGCCAGGATGTTAAGCTGGCCGCTCGCCGCTACGTTGGGTCGGCCGAGAACCGGTGCGGACACATAGCCAAGGCCAGCCTCGTCGTGCAGCAGCTCCAGTTCTCGTACGAAGGCGACCGAAATCGTCGATGTGACAACATGGGTCAGCCCTGGTTGCGCGCTTTCGAGCAGGCCGGCATCGAGGATCACCTCGCGAATGGCAGCGTCGTCGGACAGCATCGTAAAGACTGCGTCGGCCTGGAATGCATCCGCCGCGAATTCGACAAGCGTCACCCCGGGGACACTATCCTGGGCGACCTTGCTACGGTTCCAGGCCCGAACATCATGGCCTGCATTCACTAGGTTCAAGGCCATCGCCGAGCCCATACTGCCGAGACCGATAAATCCGATCTGCATGTTCTATCTCCAATGAAAGAACACAAGGGGTAAAACACCAGCGTTTGCGTGCTTTCCTTGGGTTCGGTTGTTCTTTGACCGGCAACTTCGCCGATCGGCTAAAACTTCTCCTCCGCAGGACAAAGGTGTCCTTCGGTTCTCGAACCAATCTCCAATGCGTGACCCTGATGCCTTCGCGGCTTCGGTCACAGAGTGGCGTTCGGCTCCCGGTTTCCCATTCTCCTGGAAGAGCGCAGCCCAGTCCTGCCGGGCTCGCTAGTTTGTCATCAGGACAGCCGGGATATCGTCGACGCGCCTTCCGTGGTGCTTTCGCCACGCGGCTCGTAAGCGCGCTGGTCACGCAGGATCTGGAAGGCGATCGTCAAAAGCTTGCGCGCGATCGCGACGCGCGCCTTGTTTACTCCTCTGAGCTTCAGATGCTCGTATTGGGCGCGAAGCTGCGGATCGGTGACAATGGCGGGCGTAACCGCCTCGACGAAGGCCCAGCGCAGCCACTTGTTGCCTTGCCGTATGATCTTGCCGTGGAAGGTCTTCCCGCCGCTCGAATAGGTCGACGGCACCAGGCCGGCATAGGCGGCAAGCTTCTTCGGATTGCGGAACCGCTTGATGTCGTCGATCTCCGCATCGATCAGCCGAGCGAAGAACTCGCCGATGCCAGGGATCGTCTTCAACAGCTTCACATTGCCATTGGCCCTGGTCATCGCCCGGATCGTTGCTTCCGATTGCTTGATGCGCACGTCGATGTCGCCGATGAAGTCGAGACCACGGTCGATCTGGATGCGGTCGATCTCCGAGACCTTCACCTGAGCCAGCTGGACGCGGCCAGCCTTGCCGAACAGGTCGCCGAGCTTCTTCAGCTGCGCCGTCTGCTCCGGATAGCGATCGAACACCGTGACGATGCGGTTCTTCACCATCGTGCGCAGCCGCACGTAAAACATCCGCTCGCGCAGGGCGACACGCAGCTCTCGGGCCTTGTCGCTCGGAGCCCAGGCCTCCGGAACCAGATCGGCTCGAAGCAGATGCGCCAGCACCGTCGCGTCGATCTTGTCCGTCTTGATCTTGGCGTCGGCGATCGCCTTCACCTTCAGCGGATGGGCGAGAACGACATCATCACAAATGTCGTCGAGCCAGTCGTAGATCACCATCCAGTTGCGCGTCGCCTCGACAACCGCATGCGAGTTCTCGCGGTAGCGTTCCAGAAAGCCACCCAGCGACTGACGATCGTTCTTCACCCGGCCAGAGCGCAGCGTCTTGCCAGCCGAATCCTGCACCACCAGATGGCTGTAGGATTTGTGGTAGTCGACCCCGATATGATATTCATAAGAGGCAGTCATGCTTCCAACTCCCTTGTTGAGATCTTGCCGACCCCAATAAGGTACGCTGAAAGGCTGGAAGTGTGACTGTCCCTCCATCATCACCTGCATCTCAATGATCCCGTTCTCTCAATGGGCGCGGCATCTTTCATGCCACCTCCTGTTGTTCGGATGAGAGCTTGGCGCAGGGTCGGACCCGGCCGCCGGGCGATCGTCAGACCGAGACCCGCGCCGATGAGTTGGCCGGTCGCGATGCCGCCACAGGGGTGGCTTCGGCGCATGTCACGAAACATCCGCAGCCCTGAGCCTGACCATCAGAGCATCGGCTTCATTTGCTCGCTGCTTCGGCGATGACGTCGGCGACTTCGCGCGGATGCGAGATATAAACCGCATGGCTGGCACCGGGCACCTCGGTGACCTTCGCACTTGCCCGCTTGTACATAGACCGCTCTGCCTCGGCGCTGACAGCCATGTCCAGCCCGGCCACGATGCCGTAGCTCGGCTTGGTCTTCCAGGCTGCGTACTGCGTCTTGGTTCCGAGGATCTTTGCCGAAACGGGCACCTGCGAGTCAGTCATGAAATCCGTCTCGGCCTTGGACAGGTCAGCGCCGAATCCCGCGCGGAACTTTGCGGGATCGAACAGCAGGAAGCCGTCAGAAGTTGGCTTGAACGCGTCCGCGGTCGGACTCGGCCACTTCTCAAACAGATCGCCTACGCCCTCGCCAACATCCGGGACGATGGCCGCGACATAGACAAGTGCCGAAACCTTCGGGTCGACGCCAGCTTCGGTGATGATCTGACCACCATAGCTGTGGCCGACGAGGACGACCGGCCCACTTTGCTGCTCGATAGCGCGGTGAACCGCCTGAACGTCATCCGCCAGCGAAGTGTTCGGCTCCTGAACGACCGTGACTTTCAAGCCCTTGGCGACCAGACGCTCATAAACGCCCCTCCAGCCGCTGCCATCGACTAACGCCCCATGGACCAAAATCACATTTTGGGCCGGCTGCGCGAAAGCGGAGGGCGCGCCGAACACCACTGCAAGAGCCGCAGCACCGAGATAGAGAGACTTGAGAGACATTTGCCGATCCTTTCAAAGGACATGAGGTGATACACGAGAGATGGTCCGATGGTGGGAATCTAGGTTCTTAGATTTGTTCTTTAAGTGACAAAAATGTATTTTCGGCGTTCAGTTTTGTAAGGTGTCGTGATGGAATGGAGTGACGTCAGAATTTTTCTCGCTGTTGCGCGATCCGGCACGCTCGGCGGCGCCGCGCGTTCCCTTCAGACAAGTCATCCGACCGTCGGCAGGCGCCTGCGCGCACTTGAGCAGGCGATCGGCCATACACTCTTCCAGCGGACGGCGGACGGTCTTGTTCTGACCGAAGAGGGCCACGGGATCATCGCGCTGGCGGAGCAGATGGAAGAAGGCGCGCTGGCCATGGAGCGCCGGCTTGCGGGGCAGGAGCAGAATCTCAAAGGCAGTCTGCGCATTTCATCAGCGGACTGGTTCGGGGCCTACGTACTGCCTCCCATCCTGGCGGATTTCTCCAACGCCTACCCCAATGTCGACGTCGAGATCCTGACCGGCACGCGCCTGTTCAACCTTGCTCAGCGCGAGGCCGACGTCGCTTTTCGTATCGTTCCGTTCAACACCGCCGATGTCGTTCAGCGACGGCTCTTCAGGCTCGAATACGGTGTTTACGTCGCAGAGGAGTCGCCCGATCCCAAATATGGCGACGGGACTGGTTTCCGGCTGATCACTCACGATACGTCGACCGGGCAGTTCCCCGATATCGCTTGGCTCATCGAGAGCTTCCCCAACGCGAGACCCGTTCTGCGATCGAACAACCGCAACGTCCAGGGGCGCATGTGTCGGCAAGGCATCGGAATCGCCGTCCTGCCCCGCGTGGTCGGCGATCAGATCGCGGGTATCCGCAGACTGGAACTGCCGACGCCTCCGCCAGCGCGAGACATCTGGATGGGATATCACCGAGACCTACGACGTCTTCAGCGTCTTCGTGCGTTCATCTCGACCGTATCGGACCATCTCGTGAATGCGACCGCATGATGAGCGGCCCGGAGATGATTCAAAGCTGCCCGAAAATAGGGCGATCTATCCCGGCTTGCGATTGAGGTAGCCGCGCCTGTCGACGAAATGGTGTGACCGACGCCCGACTCGACCTCGATTCGACTTCGAAACCCGTGGCGCCAAGCTAAGCAGCAGCGAGTGTCGAAGCCATCGGGGTATCGTCGTGTCGTTCTGTCCGTGCACAAGCAAGACCGGAATATCTTTGCAGGCTGGAGATATCGTCTGCGGCAGGAGCCCTGCAAATGAAACCACGAGGCAAGGAACCATATGGTCGAGGTGAAGCGAGTAGTCCAGTATCTTACGGCGACGGTCTTCGGCCGCTCCTCATTGAGCTCTCGTCGCCACTGTTTTCTGGTGTGATCGTTCGCGGACAGATTTCCGCTGCACGAGGATGATACCGGCCACTGTCATGCCGCCACCAATGAGATGGTAGACATACAAGGTCTCGCCGAGAAAGATGGCCGCAACGATGGCGGTGAGTACCGGGATCAGGTTCATGAAGATCGCTGTGCGGGCTGCGCCGAGATGCTTTACTGCCGACATCCATACGAATGGCGCAAGGATCGAACCGGGGATTGCCGCGTAAAGCACCATGGCAGTATTTGACAGGTTCAAGCCGGACGGGGCCGACAGCAGATAGCTTGGGACGAGCAGCACGACCGCGGCACCGATCTGCACATAGATCGACGTCCAGGTGGCAAGCGGAATGGCCCAGCGCCTCAGAAGAATGCCGTAAGCGGCATAAGCCAGAACCGCGACCAGCATCATGGCATCGCCGCGTCCCACTCCCTCCGACAGAAGCCTGGATGGATCGCCGTGGCTGAGAACGACAAAGATGCCGGACAAGGAAACAACGCCACCGATCACCGCAAGGCTGGAGGGCCGCTCATGGAAGAAAACCGCGCCGAGGATCAACGTCAGCATCGGTACGAGCGAGAGCATGATCGCCATGTTGGTGGCCGTAGTGAATCCGGCGGCGTAATATCCGAGGCCCTGGCATGCAGCCATGCCCAGCAGGCCGAGCAGGATGAGCTTGGGCACGTGGGATGCGATCGTCTGACGCTGGCGCCAAGCATCACGTCCGACCAGCGGTGTCAGGATGACGAATGCGATGAACCAGCGCGCGAACGCGATAGTGCCGGGCGCAATGGTGCCTGCGGCCAGCTTGCTGACGATGGTATTCCCCACCCAGATCAGGACTGCCAGCAACGAGAAGAGCAGATATTTGATAGGCATCCGAGCCTCCTTGTTCGTATTGGCTCCTGCCTAGCAAATGTCTCTCTTGCGATATATAGCGATAAAAGGACATTGAATTACGGCGATAGGACGAAGGATGAAGACTGTCATTCCTGTCGGCAAGGACCCGGCGCCTCTGTCGTTCCGGACAGAAAACTACGGGGCCGGGGCTGTCTTTGAGGAGAAACGGCAGCCCTGGTGCAAGGTCGGTTATGCTGTCACCGGTGTAATGGAAGCGCGGGTTGAGGGGAGGCGTTTTCTCTGTCCGCCTCATTACGCAACATGGATACCCGCTAACGCGTTACACGCCTGCCATAACCGCGAAAACGTTAGATTCGTCTCGATTTATATCGACCGCGACCTCTGCGTCGGCATGCCCGAAACAGCCTGCACGCTCGAGCTCAGCCCACTGACCAAGGCGATCCTTGCAGATTTTGCCGCGCGTCGGATAACAGTGCCGGAGACGGATGCGGATCGGCGGCTTGCATTCGTCCTGATCGACCAGTTGCTGAACGCGCCAAGGCGTGAGAGCTTCCTGCCCATCTCGGACGACGATCTGCTGCAGCCGCTGATCCACGCGTTGCAGGCTGACCCGAGCGACCGCCGCTCTCTCTCGGAATGGGCACGATCTCTTCAAACCACGGAAAAAACCCTGTCACGCCGGTTCAGTGGACATCTCGGCATATCTTTCACCGAATGGCGACAAAGGCTGAAGCTGATCGCCTCGCTATCGCTGATAGAAGACGGCAGATCAGTGCAATCAATCGCAAAGGTCCTAGGATATAACAGTTCTTCGGCGTTCATCGCGATGTTCCGGCGACAGACCGGAACGAGCCCAATGAATTTGCGGTCTACACCAGACAGGACAAATCAGCGCTGATAATCTCAACACATTTGGCTCTTGAAGGGAGTTGCACCCTGCATCCTATTTCTTCTAACATATTGTAATATCGCATTGTGGATGTTTCGACGGCGTCTGCGTGGTAAGCCTACGCAGTGGCACGAAGTTCGGCTGAAAACTGCAGGATACGTGAGGATTCGCGCCTAGAGGGCGGCTCTCAGTCTGACGCGCTCTTCAGGTGATAGGCGACTTGCCACAGCAATCAAGAGATGGGTCAAAACATGATCATCTGCCGATCGATTGTTTTGGCTTTGGTAGAAATCGCTGGTTACGCTGATCCGACAGGCCGTGCTCGGCGATTTGCCGTAGCCGGCAAGAAATGTCGTGAGCGCTTCCGTCAACTCTTGGTTAAGATGATCGGCTTGAGGCACGGAGGTGAACCAGGACTGCAGCTGCTTTTCCGCCCGACGCCCATCGCGTCTATCATCGTATTTCTTCGCGGTCATATCCTTATAGGCACAAAACTTCATCGGTGCGAAGAGCCAGTTCCCATGTTCGGTTTGAAGAGCATATGCTAGGCGACGCTGGAGGTCAGCGCTGCTGTCTAGCTTTGCCTCTAAGGAGCTTTGCACGAAAGCTCAGCCACGACGGTTGCTTCAAGACGGCAATTCCGACGGCCGCCATGGTCGCCGGCCCAGATAATTAATCCTACGTTCAGGGTGGTGCGGCTAGTTAAGCGGCAATCATTGCTCCAGTTGCGATCAACTGGGGTGCTGCAACGAAGATCTCAGGCTCCGGGTTCTCGTTTCTGAAACTCTGCATTCGAGAAACGACGAGACAAAAGCGAAAGACACATGTCATCTAAAGATACTGTCAACGATTCTGCTCCAACTCCTCAGATGGCTCATCTGGATCGCGAATTCGGAATTCGCGCCACTCTCTTGTCCAACGATCAGCTGAGAGCGATGGCAGCAAAGTTTGCGGAAACTCGCACGCTTGATCTCCTTAAATTCAATAGTTTCGATTTCTATCTCCGGCATAAGGAGAACGAAAACGAGATCCTGCGGGTCTATCGCGCCGCCGCCGCGGATGTCGACGCTGGCGAAAGCATCACGCCGGCTGCCGAATGGCTGCTCGACAATCACTACATCGTCGAAGAGGCAATCCAGGAAGTTCGCCGCGACTTCCCGAAGAAATTCTATCGCGAACTGCGCAAGATCAATCTTGATGGCACGGAGGTGCCGCGCACCCTCGCGCTCGCCTGGCTCTACATGGCGCATGCGCACAGCAATATCAGCAATGCCGGCATGACCGCGATCACCGAAGGGTTCCAGGACCGCGAGACCTTGCGGATCGGCGAACTCTGGGCGCTTCCTTCGCTGGTGCGCTATGTGTTGATCGACAATCTTTGCCGGGTGGCATCGCAGATCGACAAGAGCCGCGAAATGCGCGCGGCGGCCAATGCAGCGGCCACCGAGGCAATTTCGCTCGGTGACGCCGGCGCAGCACAATATCTGGAGACGCTGGCCGCCAATCTCGACGACACGACCTTCGTCACGCAGCTGCATTATCGGCTTCGCAATGCGCTGGAGCCGACCGAAGCTGCGTTGAACTGGCTGGAGGCCAAGCTTTCCGCTACGGGAACGGATGCGGAAGCCGTCATGTCGGCCGAGCAGACCCGCCTCGGCGCGGCCAATGCGCTGATGGGCAGTATCATCAAGAGCCTGCGCGAGATCAACGACACTGATTGGTCGGAGTGGGTCGAAGAGGTCAGTACCATCGACAAACTGCTCTGGCAGCAGACGGATTATGCAGAGCTCGATGCCGGATCTCGCAACAGCTACCGCCGCCAGATCGAAAAGCTTGCAAAGCGCTCCGACAAGACGGAGATGGATATCGCCGAGGCCGCCGTGCGGCTAACCGACCGTGCAAAAAATGAGAGCAGGGACGGATCTGCGAGCAATATCGGCTACTATTTCGTCGGCAACGGGCGCCCGGTACTCGAGGCGGAAATCGGCTTCCGGCCGACGCTCGGCCTGCGGTTCATGCGGATGGTCCGCAAGCTGAATTGGCTATCGATCGCCATCCCGGTACTCCTGTTGACATTGCTGGCGCTCGTCTTGGTCGAATGGGCATTCGTCGACGCGGGAATGCCGCTGTTTGCGACGATCGTTCTGCTGCTGATGTTCGCGCTCCCGGCATCCGAGGGCGCAACCGGCCTCTTCAATTTCTTCGCCACATTCTTCATCACACCGGATCGTCTCGTCGGCTATGAATTCAAGAAGGGCTTGCCTGCCGACGCCCGCACGCTCGTCACCATTCCTTCTCTAATCGGCAGGCGCGAGCACGTCGATGAGCTCGTCCGCAATCTTGAGGTACATTACCTTGCCAATGCTCGTGGCGAGATCTACTACGCACTCCTGACCGACTGGCCGGATGCCGAGGAAGAACAGACCGCCCGCGATCTCGACGTTCTCGATTACGCGCGCAGCAAGATCGCCGAACTGGAATCACGCTACTCGGAAGAAGGCAGGCAGCGCTTCTATCTCCTGCATCGCCGTCGGCAGCATAACCCGGCCGAAGGCGTCTGGATGGGTTGGGAGCGTAAGCGCGGCAAGCTGCACGAGCTCAATATGCTGTTGCGCGGCAGCCAGGACACGAGTTTTATTACGGGCTTCGATGTCGTGCCGGCCGACGTCAAGTACGTCATGACGCTGGACAGCGATACACGCGTTGTGCGTGATACCGTCGTCAAACTCGTCGGCAAGATGCATCATCCGATCAACCGCCCGGTTTTCGACGACCAGAAGCAGCGCGTCGTCGATGGTTATGGCGTGCTGCAGCCGCGCGTGACGCCGTCGCTGACGACGGGCAAGGACGCATCGACCTTCCAGCGCGTCTTCTCGGTCAATCGCGGTCTTGACCCTTACGTCTTCGCCGTCTCCGACGTTTATCAGGACATCACCGGCGAGGGTACCTTCACCGGCAAGGGACTTTATCATGTCGACGCCTTCGAAGCCTCGCTGAAGGGGCGGATCAGCGAGAACTCGATATTGAGCCACGACCTGCTCGAAGGCTCGATGGCGCGATGCGGCCTGGTGACGGACTGCGAGCTCGTTGAAGATTTCCCCATTCGCTACGAAGTCGAAGTCTCGCGTCAGCATCGCTGGGGACGCGGCGACTGGCAGCTTATTCCGTACATTTTCGACGAGCGCCGTGGCATTACCGCGCTCGGCTGCTGGAAGATGCTCGACAATTTGCGTCGCTCGCTGACGCCGATCGCCTGGTTCTTCGCTTCCGTGCTCGGTTGGTACTGGATGGATCCTTTCGGCGCGCTCATCTGGCAGATCCTGCTGATCTTCAGCCTGTTCGTTGCCCCGACATTGTCGCTGATCAACGGCATCATCCCGCGAACTAGCGACATCATCCTGCGGGCGCATCTTCATACCGTCTGGAAAGATATTGAGAATGCCAATGCCCAGGTGGCGCTGCGCATTATCTTCATCGCCGACATCGCCTGCGTCATGGCCGACGCGATCGTCCGCTCGCTCTATCGCATGTTCGTCAGCCGCAAGCTGATGCTGCAATGGCGCACCGCCGCAAGCGCGCAGGCCATGGCCCAGACGACGATCCTCGGTCATTACAAGGTCATGTGGCGCGCGCCGCTGCTCGCAATTCTGGCGCTGGTCTTCGCCGCCTCTTCCGGCGACATCGCTTGGCTGGTCGGGCTTCCTTTCGTATTTCTCTGGGTGCTGTCGCCAGCCATCGCCTGGCTGGTGAGTCAGACGGCGGAAACCGAAGATCGGCTTGTTGTGCCCGACCACGTTCGCAACGAATTGCGCAAGATTGCGAGACGTACCTGGCGCTATTTTGACCACTTCGTCGTTCCCGATCAGCACTTCCTGCCGCCAGACAATGTTCAGCAAACGCCGCACGCCGTCGTTGCCATGCGTACGTCGCCGACCAATATCGGCGTCTATCTGCTGTCGGTCATTTCGGCGCGTCGTTTCGGCTGGATTTCGTTCGAAGACGCGGTCAAGCGCATTGAACAGACGATCGAGACGGTCGAGAAGCTGGAAAAATATCGAGGCCACCTGTTCAACTGGTATCATACCGACACGCTGAAGCCGCTGGGCCGCAAATATGTATCCTCGGTCGATAGCGGAAATTTTGCCGGCCATCTGATTGCCGTTTCATCGGCGTGCCGCATCTGGGCCCAGGCTCCGCTCGCCCATATCCATACTGATCTCGACGGCATCGGCGATGTCGCGGCAATTCTGCGCGAGGTGCTTTCAGAGCTTGATGACGATACGCGCTCGAACCGATCTCTTCATGACCGACTCGACGGCCGTATCGCCGAGCTTGAAGCGGCGGTCGCGACCGGCAAACGCGAGAAGGAATTCTCCTCGGGCCTCATCGAGCGATTCGCCGGGCAAGCTCGGGAAATCCGCGAACTTGCCGGCAGCCTTGACAGGGAAGTCAAGACCTCGCGGAGCGAGGAAGTCGTCCATTGGGCGGAGAAGCTGGTCGAGACCTGCGAACTCCATCAGGTAGACAAGGCTTTCGATCCCGCCCAAGCACCTGATATCAGCGAAAGGCTGACGCGGATCGGCAATCGCGCCCGTGAAATCGCCTTCGATATGGATTTCAGCTTCCTCTATCGCCCGGAACGCCGGCTGCTGTCGATCGGCTTCCGCGTCGAGACGGAAGAAGTGGATGCCGCCTGCTACGATCTGCTTGCTTCGGAAGCGCGTCTGACGAGCCTCTTCTCCGTAGCAAAAGGTGATTTGCCGACGGAGCATTGGTACAAGCTCGGCCGCCACGTCGTGCCTGTCGGCACACGCGGTGCGCTGGTTTCCTGGTCCGGCTCGATGTTCGAATATCTGATGCCGCCTCTCGTCATGCAGGAGCGCAGCGGCGGGATTCTCAACCAGACCAACAATCTGATCGTTCTCGAGCAGATGAACTATGCGCGCAAGCTTGGCACGCCATGGGGCATCTCGGAAGCGGCCTTCAACGCCCGCGATCATCAGATGAACTATCAATACAGCAACTTCGGGGTGCCGACGCTCGGCCTCAAACGCGGTCTCGGACAGAACGCAGTCATCGCGCCTTATGCCTCGTTGCTCGCCAGCCAGTACAATCCGGTTG
This sequence comes from Rhizobium sp. 11515TR, assembly GCF_002277895.1. NCBI lineage: Bacteria > Pseudomonadati > Pseudomonadota > Alphaproteobacteria > Hyphomicrobiales > Rhizobiaceae > Rhizobium > Rhizobium sp. 11515TR. The sequence continues at coordinate 251,471 of NZ_CP023000.1, forward strand.
CAGCCCTCGAAAACCTTGAGCGGTTGCGGGCCGTCGGCGCGCTCGGCATGTATGGTTTCCACGATGCCGTCGATTTCACGGCAAGCCGCGTACCCGAGGGCAAGCAATGCGCAGTGGTTTACAACTACTATGCGCACCACCACGGCATGTCGATTGCCGCGGTTGCCAACGTGGCTTTCGACGGCCTACTGCGCGAGCTGTTCCATGCGGACCCGGTAATCGAGGCAGCCGAATTGCTGCTGCAGGAAAAGGCGCCGCGTGACATCCCCGTCATGGCCTCGAAGCACGAAACAGATGCACCCGCGACCATCCAAGGCGACCTGATGCGTCCGGAAGTGCGGCGCCTGGAAGATCCGGCGTCACGTGAGCGCGAGCTGTTGCTGTTGTCGAACGGCCGTTACTCCACGATGCTGACGGCGACCGGCTCCGGCTACAGCCGCTGGAAAAATCTCTCCGTCAACCGCTGGCGTGCGGATCCGACCGAGGATCGCTGGGGATCGTTCGTCTTTCTGCGCGACACTGCATCGAACGAATGGTGGTCTGCGACGGCAGAGCCGCGCTCGATTGCCAACGAGCATGTTCGCGTAAGCTTCAGCGACGACAAGGCGGAGTTCATCAAGACCGTCGGTGAGCTGACAAGCGAAATGGAAGTCTTCGTCGCAAGCAATTACGATGCGGAAGGCCGTCGCCTGACGATCAGCAACACCGGCACGGAAGATCGAGTGATCGAGGTGACCTCCTACATGGAGCCTGTCGCCACTCTCGATGCCGTCGATACGGGTCACCCCGTCTTTGCCCGCATGTTCCTGAAGACCGAAATCGCTGCGAAGGGCGATGCGATTTTCGTCGAGCGGCAGAAGCGCGGCGTGACGGATCCCGAGGTCGCTATCGCCCATCTCATCGTCGATACATCGGGCGAGAGCCTGCAGACACACTATGAGACGGATCGCATGCGCTTCCTTGGGCGGGGGCGCACGCTGACGGAGGCGGCGGCCTTCGACGCCGGTGCGGAACTTTCCAATTCCAGCGGCTTCACGATGGATACCTGCCTGTCGCTGCGTCGGACGCTTCGCGTGCCGGCTGGTGAGAAGGTCAGCGTAACCTTCTGGACCATTGCTGCCGCCGAACGCGCCGAACTCGAGGCGGCGGTCGAGCACTATCGCCAGCCGGAAAGCTTTGCCCAAGGTCTTGTTCAGGCCTGGACGAGAACGCAGAGCCAGCTGCGCCAGATCGGCGTCAATTCGAAGGAGGCGGCTGGCTACCAACGCTTTGCCCGCTACATCATATATCCCGACATGGCACTGCGTGCCGATAACGAGGCGGTCCGCAAGGGGCTGAATTCGCAGTCCGTTCTTTGGGGCGCTACCTTGTCGGGCGATTCACCCCTGATGACTTTACGCATCACCGACGAGCTCGGCACGGATCTTGTCAAGGAACTGCTGCGTGCGCAGGGCCTCTTGCAGTCGCGCGGAGTCGAGGTCGATCTCGTCATCTTCAACGAGCGCACCGGTGAGGCGGCTGCCGAAATGCAGCGGACCATCGATCAGCTCTGTGACGCGGCGCGTCACGCCAGCGAGGTCGCCGGCATCCAGCGCAATATCTACGTCCTGCGCAAGGATCTGACGACTCCGGAGGCCTATGACGCCATCATCGCCGCCTCGCGCGTCGTGCTGCGCGGTCGCGACGGCAGCCTCATCGATCAGGTGCAGAAGGCTCGTTCCGTTGCCGGTTCGCCTGCGCTGCTTGGTCAGTGGGGCGATTCCACCCTGGTGCCGCGTATGATTCGTGACACTGCCGGAATCTCCCCGGTCGATGGCAGCGATCTTGCCTTCTGGAACGGCTATGGCGGCTTTGCGGCCGATGGCAGCGAATATGTCGTGCGCCTGTCCGGCGGCGAACAGACGCCGCATCCGTGGGTCAACATCGTAGCCAACGAGAGCTTCGGCTTCCATGTCTCGGCGGAAGGTGCTGCCTTCACCTGGAGCCAAAACTCCCGCGACCATCAGCTGACGCCCTGGACCAACGACATGGTGACCAACCGGCCAGGCGAGGCCTTCTACTTGAAGGATCTCGACCGCGGCTCCGTCATCGTGCCCTATGCCTCGCTGGCACAGCGCTCAGACACGCGCTTCGAAGCCCGCCACGGCCTCGGCTACTCGGTCTTCTCGACGGTTCAGGATGAGATTTCCCTGGAAGTCACTCAGACCCTCCACGTGGAAAAGCCGGTCAAGTTGACGCAATTGCGCATCCGCAACGATGCGGGTGAAGCACGCAAGCTGCGTCTTTACGGCTATGCTGAATGGATTCTCGGCAACAACCCGACGAAGAGCAAGCCCTTCATTATATCGAACTTCGACAGCGTGAGCGGAGCGGTCTTTGCGAAAAATCCGTTCAGCGTAAACTTCGGGACGCGTGTTGCGGCATTTGCTGCAAGCGAAGCACCATCGAGCGTTTCCACCAGCCGCCGCGAGTTCATCGGCCGGCACGGAACGATCCAGCAGCCGCGCACGGTCTCGGCCGGCTCGCGGCTCTCCAATGCCGTCGATCTCGATGGTGATCCGGCAGCTGCCATGGCATTCGACCTGACGATCGAACCCGGCGAAGTGCGCGACATCTGCTTCTATATGGGTGACGCCGCCTCGCAGGAGGAAGCCGCCGCCCTCATCGCCGACATCCGCTCCATCGGTTTTGCGAAGGTTCTTGAGAAGACGCGTGAGTTCTGGAAGAGCTTCACCGGCAAGACGCGTGTCTCGACACCGGACCAGCGGCTTGACTTCATGGTCAACAATTGGCTGCCCTATCAAACCTATAGCTGCCGCATCATGGCCCGCACCGCCTTCTACCAATCGAGCGGTGCGTGGAACCTGCGCGACCAGCTGCAGGATTCGCTCGCCTTCCTGCTGCACTCGCCTGAGATCGCCCGCAAGCAGATCCTCAATACCGGCCGCCGTCAGTTCCCGGAAGGCGATTTCCAGCACTGGTGGCTGGAAGATAGCGGTGCCGGCGTTCGCACGAACATCTCCGACGATCCGGTCTGGCTCGCCTATGCCCTCGACCAATATTGCACGGTGACCGGCGACGCCTCGATCATGGACGAGATGCTGCCCTTTGTCGAAGGTGCGCAGCTCAGCCCCGGCCAGTACGACGCCTTCCTGCAGCCGCGTGTTTCCGACGAGACAGCATCACTCTACGAACATGCCGCTCTCGGCCTCGATCTTGCGATCAAGCGCACGGGCGTCAACGGTCTGCCGCTGATGATGAGCGGTGACTGGTGCGACAAGATGGATCGTGTCGGCATCGCCGGCCGCGGCGAAAGCGTTTGGCTGGGCTGGTTCCTCGCAGGTGCCTTGCGCCGCTTCATCGCCTATGCGGAAACGCGCACCGATACGCAACGCGTCAGCCGTTGGTCGGATCATCTTGAAAAGCTCAAAGCCGCGATCGAAACGGCCGGCTGGGATGGCGAATATTATCGCCGTGGCTACTACGACAACGGCGCGCCTCTCGGCTCCAGCCAGTCGACGGAAGACAAGATCGACTCGATTGCCCAATCCTGGAGCGTGCTCTCGGGCGAGGGAGAGGCCGACCGCAGCAACATGGCCATGAACGCGGTCCTCGATAAATTGGTTGATGATGAGGCCAAGCTCATCCGCCTGCTGACGCCGCCATTCGTCAAACCGGTCAATGATCCGGGTGTGATCAAGGCTTACCCGCCGGGCGTCCGTGAAAACGGCGGCCAATACACTCATGCAGCCACCTGGACGGCTCTTGCCCTAGCCCGGATGGGCCGCGGCGAAGATGCCTGGCGCGCGGTCGAAATGCTCAATCCGATCAACCACGCACTCGACAAATCCTCTGCGGAGACCTATCGCGTCGAGCCCTATGTAATCGCCGGCGACGTTTATGGAGAAGGCGACCTCCGGGGCCGCGGTGGCTGGAGTTGGTATACCGGTTCGGCCGGATGGTTCTATCGCGTTGCAATCGAAGGCATCCTCGGTATTCGAACCGAGGGCGGGCGGTTGCACGTCAAGCCTGTACTGCCGGCCGGATGGGACGGCTACTCGGCTGCGCTGGAACTGCCCAGCGGCAAATACGAAATTTCCGTTTCGAGAATTGACGCGACAAGGGGATATTCGGTCACGATCAATGGGATTGCAATCGATGATCCGCAGGAGGGATATTTGCTCGCAGCCTCGTAGGCGAAATCTCGCTGTAATCCAGCCAGCCGCCGAATTGTCGAGTATGGACGGATTGGAGTTGGAGGTAGAGCCAAGCAGGCTACCTCCAATTCACCAACTCCGCACTCTTATTTCCTTCGGTAGAAGTTTGCCGACTTGAGCCGGCGATTGGGGCCAGCGGCTGATTAAATCAGACTAGCTTCGTTCTTGATCGCGAAATCCATAAGAGCTTTTGTATCGTCTGTCAGTTTGCATTTAGTCGCAAGACTCCGCATGCTATAATTTCAAAATGATAGCGCGGCAGCTAAATTGAAATTGCGCACTTAATGTGAGATTCGCCGCTGAAGAAAAGATAGCTGCCTCCTAAACACTCTTATTTGGCAGGCGGCCGACACGCGCGCTCCTCATCGAAGCCTTCTATGAAGGCTGCAAGGGCTACGCGGCGATGACTTTACTTTGGCCGACGCGATGATCGAGAACATCGCGAAACCTCGTTACCTTGCGGAGGCACAGATTGCCTTCGATCATGACCTAATTCCCACCTGTTTCTTGTTGGCATATACGCCGATCACCGCGGCGATGATCCCCGATAGTGCCGCGATGGCCATCGCCCAGCGCGGGCTTTCATGATCGGCCACCCAGCCGACGATGGGCGCTCCGATCGGCGTGCCACCGAGCGCGATGCCGACGCGCAGCGCCATCACCCGCCCGCGCATCGTAGCCGCAGTCGAAAGCTGCATCAGGCTGTTGGTGGCGTTGGTGAAGGAGAGTGCGGCAACGCCGATGACGACAAGCGCCGCCGCGAAGAACCAGTAACAGGGCGCGAGTGCTGCCAGCGTGCAGCCGAAGCCAAATACCGTGGCGCTGACAATCAGATTGCGGAATTCGATGCGATCGCGGCCGGCATTTAGGAATGCGCCCGTGATCGTCCCGATCGCCATGATCGACGACAGCAGGCCGTAGCCGGCGGCATCGACATGGAAGATGCGCACGCCCATCGTTGAGACGAAGATCGGAAAGTTCAGGCCGAAGGTGCCGATGAAGAACAGCATGAGCAGGATCGCGACGAGGTCGGGGCGGCCGCGGACATAGCGTAGGCCTTCGACGAAGTGGCCCTTGCCGCGGGGCGCCCGTCTGTTCGGCCGCAGCTCTGACTGCCGCAGCAGCATTAGAGAAATCAGGACGGCAAGGAAGGATGCGCCATTGGCGAGAAAGCCCCATCCAGTGCCGACGGTGGCGATCGCGACACCCGAAACGGCCGGACCGATCATCCGCGCGAGATTGAACGACATGGAGTTCAGCGCAACCGCATTCGGCAGATCGTCGTCGCCGACCAGCTCCGCGACGAAGGTCTGACGGACCGGCGCGTCGAGCGCGGCGGCGCTGCCGAACAGGAAGGCGAAGACATAGACGTGCCAGAGCTGCGCGAGGCCCGTGACCGTGAGAATGCCGAGCGCCACGGCAAGCGCGCCCATCGTCGCCTGCGTCGCCATCAGGAGCTTGCGCTGGTTCAGACTGTCGGCGGCGTGACCAGACCAGGGAAGCAGCAGAAACTGTGGCGCAAACTGCAGGGCCATGACGATGCCGACAGCCGAGCCGTTATGCCGCGTCAGTTCGGCGAAGACGAGCCAGTCCTGTGCGGTTCGCTGGACCCAGGTGCCGATGTTCGACACGAGCGCCCCCGCCGCCCATAGCCGGTAATTGTAGTGGAGGAGCGACCGGAACGTCCGCAGCGTCATTGCCGTTCCAGCGCATTCCCGCCATGGAACCGGCCGAAATGACGCGCGGAAAATAGGGCGATGGCGAAAGCCCCGAAGCCCGCGGCGGCGACATCCGTGGCGCCATCCCACTGCACGCTGCCGAAACGGATGAGGAGCAGATAGGCCAGTACGAGATTGGCGAAGCCCCAGAGCACATTGACGGTCGATGATGACAAGCCTTCACCGGGTGGCCTGGCGAAGGGCGATTGGAAGGGCCGGCCGAGAACGCCGCTGACGAGGTGCGGAATTGCATTCATCAGAAAGGCGCCGCCGGCAAGAAGTGAGAGAGTATGGAGGAGGTTCATCCTAGGCGCTCCGCTTTGCGAGTTCGGTCATGATCTCTTCCGTCGTGGCGGTTTCGCCGAGCCGGGGAAAGACGTTCTTGATGCTGTAGGCATGGGCCTCGGGCCGGGTGTCGGTCATGGTGTCGATCGCGAGCGCGACATTGTACCCGGCCTCAAAGGCCTGCCGCGCGGTCGCCTCGACCCCGGTTCCGGTCGCGACGCCGATGACCACCACTTGCGTGACGCCGAGGGACTTGAGACGGGCGTCGAGATCGGTCGTTGCAAAGGCGCCCCAGCTGTATTTCGTCACGACGATATCGCCCGGCTGCCGGTCGAGCTCGGGAATGAAATCCGTAAAGCCGTCTGGCAGCGGTCCGGTGTGACGCCCGGGCTGCTCCGTTCGTCCCGGCGCGGTGCCGGCGGCATTGACGAGGACGACGGGCAGATTGTGCTGCCGGAAAGCGCGGATAAGCGCTACGGCGCGGTCGATGATGGGGGTGATCGACTCTATCAGGGCTGCGCTCGTGACCCCTTTCTGGAGATCGACGACCATCAGGGCGGTTTGTGGATCCAACGCGGTCAGGGCCATGGAATATCCTGGAGTGGGGAAGGGAAAGATCGGTCTAATCCTGCTCGACCAGCCGCTGCAGCAGGCCGATCGCGGCCAGCACCTGGCCTTGCTCTTCGGGTGAAAGCCTGGCTTCGATGGTGCGGCTGAGCCAGTCCTGGCGGGCGGCGCGGCCCTCCTGGATCAGCCTGCGGCATCGGTCCGTCAGCGAGAGAATGGTTTGCCGGCCATCCGAAGGGTCGGGCATTCCCGAGACGAGACCCATCGCATCCAGCGCCGAGAGCAGCGTGCCCATTGATTGCGGACGCATGCCCTCGGCGCGCGCCAGCGCCGAGGTGGTCATCGGCCCCTCCTTTTCCAGCCGGATGAGCGCCGACGCTTGGCTTGACGTCAGGTCTCCGGCATGGCCCTGCTCACGCAGCTTGCGCTTCAGCTTACTTGCGAAGCCTCTGAGCTCTTCGGCGACTGTGGAGGCGAGGGGTGATTTGGCAGCGTTTTCGATCATGGCAGTATCGCTACCATAAATGAAGGTAAACTGTAAAGGTTGGCTTCATATATTGTAAAGGGCCGCTTACGGCCGCCAAGCTTGCACGGTCGTGCAGGTGTCTGGAGGTGGCGTCGGGGCGCTCAAGGCTCACCCAAAACCTGTTTCCGATTGCCTTGGCGCGAGCTAGGCGAGCGCCGATAGAAATGGGCTCACCCGGAAGGGTCTGAATGACTCTTGCAGAAGAAGGTGAGGTCCGCGCCGCTCTATGGCAGCGATTCAGCCTCAACTGACCAGATCGGCAAGCCAGTTCCGGCCCCAAATCAGTCACGGGGCTAGGCAAGTTCTTGGCTAACCTGAATATCCCGGAGATAGAGAATTTTGTAACAACGGGCCGCCAGTTCGGATCCCATCAACTGCGCTGATCATTCGCATATGCCGCGCGACGACCGGTAGGGCGCTAGACAACTGCTCAGGCTCACTCCAACTCCGGGATAGATCGTGGAACCAACAGTTAGAACTCTGTGTCTTCGGTTGCCAATGAATTTGTCTTGACGGATTTCCTCAACGATCTTTAATTGACTGATCTGCTGGACCAACCAGTGGACCGGGGGGTGCGATGGACGGAAGTCCGATCTTGACCGAGGTGCCGAATATCGCGCGTAGTCTCGCCCGCCGAACGGCGCGTGATGTCATCGCCGAGAAGCTGATGGTCTTGATCGCCACCAATATGCTGCGACCGGGCGACGAGCTACCGGGCGAGCGCGAATTGGCCAACGTTCTTCATGTCAGCCGCGAAACGGTGCGCGGCGCTATCCAGGCGCTCGCCGCGCAGGGCATCATCGAAGTTTCACATGGCAGCCGCAGCCGTGTCTGTGAGGTCGATCTCAGCCACATCACGGTGACGATCGCCTCTCCCAATGCAATTGACGGCTACGACCTGGAATCCGTCCACGCTGCGCGTCTTCATATCGAACTCAAGGTTGTCGGCGACGCTGCCGGGCGCATCGATGACGTCACTCTGGCAAAACTGCAGGCCCTGCTGGAGGCCCAGCGTCTCGGAGGCGACGATGCGATGCGTTTCCTCATCTGCGATCGCGAATTCCACGTCGCCATCTATCGGGCCTGCGGAAACCCGCTGCTGGCGGCCTTCGTCACCGATTTATATACTTATATGATGAATTATCGCCGGCACGCCATGGCCAAGCCTGGTGCCATCGAGGCGAGCTACAGCGATCATTTGGCGATCTTCGAGGCGCTCGCCCGCCATGATCGAGACGCCGCCGTTGCGGCGTTCGAGTATCATCTGACACGTATTTATGACACGACCAAGGTTCAACTGGCCAGCGGCAATCCGGTCTGATCTGGCCAGCAGGAGGAGATCTGTCTGAGATGCACGTGAGGAAGACAAAGATATCGTTCGCCGGCGGGGGATAGGACGTCGAAACCGGAATGGTGCGTTCTCGCGGTTAGAGCTTCGGAGGAGGGGACGACCGCAATTCAGGGAAGTGAAAGGTTCTGGGAGGGACTTTTATGGCAGGTGTCGAGTTTGTCGATGTCAGGAAATCATTCGGGGCGTTCCCGGTTATCAAGGGTGTGAACATCGAGATTGCGGACGGGGAATTCGTGATCCTGGTCGGACCGTCCGGATGCGGAAAATCAACGCTCCTGAGAATGCTTGCCGGGTTGGAGAATATTTCCGCGGGCGAGATCCGTATCGGCAATCGGATCGTCAATGGAGTGGCCCCCGGCGACCGCGACATAGCCATGGTCTTTCAGAATTATGCGCTTTATCCGCATATGTCGGTGGCCCAGAACATGGCTTTCTCGCTGATGCTCAAACGCGCGCCGAAAGCGGACATGGATCAGCGTGTCAAAAAGGCCGCGGACATTCTTGGCCTCACCAAACTGCTCGATCGCTATCCCCGCCAGCTTTCCGGCGGTCAGCGCCAGCGTGTCGCCATGGGCCGGGCGATCGTGCGCGATCCCCAGGTCTTCCTTTTCGACGAACCGCTTTCCAATCTTGACGCCAAGCTCCGGGTCGCCATGCGCGCGGAAATCAAGGAGCTTCACCAACGTCTTGGTACCACGACCGTTTACGTCACGCATGACCAGATCGAGGCCATGACGATGGCCGACAAGATCGTCGTCATGCATGACGGCGTCGTGGAGCAGGTGGGAAAGCCGCTGGATCTCTACGACACACCTGCCAATCTTTTCGTCGCGGGCTTCATCGGTTCGCCGGCGATGAACATGATCAAAGGCCGCCTCGATACGGAGGGCGATAGCCGGTTCATCGCGTCGGACGGAACTGTCCTGCCGGTTGCAAATCCGCCCGCCGTCGCAAAGGGTCGGGATCTCGTCTATGGGTTGCGTCCGGAATACATCATGCTCGATGCCGATGGGCTACCCGCGGAAATCATCGTGATCGAACCAACAGGCTATGAGACGCAGATGACGGTTCGGTTCGGCGGCAGCGATGTCAATTGCATCTTCCGGGAGAGGATCAATGCCAAACCCGGCGATACGTTGCGCATTTCCATCGATGTGCCGCATGTCCATCTCTTCGACGCCGAAAGCGGTCAGAGATTGACGATTTGATGCCGCTTCGGTGCGGAGCCGGAAGAAGAGGAGTCTTCCTGCTCACCCATCGATGCGGAAGCATTCGGCCGGTTCGAATGCGATAGTCGTCGTTCACCAAACGGGAAGGTGGGCGCCGGGGGAATTTGCTCCCGTTTTCAAAGGAGGAGTATCATGCCATTCAAGAGACGTGACTTTCTTGCCGCATCGGCGGCCGCCGCCGGGATCGCCGGCCTCTCGCCACTCGGAATACGCCCATCTTTCGCCCAGGCCGAACCCGGCTACACGCCCGAAAAGGGCGCAAGTCTCCGGCTGCTTCGCTGGACACCCTTCGTCAAGGGAGACGAGGATGCCTGGCTTGCCAATACCAAGAAATTTACCGAGGCGACGGGCGTCGAGGTTCGTATCGACAAGGAAAGCTGGGAAGACATCCGGCCGAAGGCTGCCGTCGCCGCCAATGTCGGTTCCGGCCCCGACATGGTGATGTGCTGGTTCGACGATGCTCATCAATATCCTGACAAACTCGTCGACCTGACGGAGCTCGCCACCTATCTCGGCAACAAATACGGCGGCTGGTATGACGGTGTGCGCGGTTATGCAACCCGCGGCGACAAGTTCATCGCCATGCCTCTGACGGCGATCGGCAATGCCGTCGTTTATCGTGACAGCCATGTAAAGGCCGCCGGTTTCGGCGAATTCCCCAAGGACACCGCGGGATTCCTTGAGCTTTGCAAGGCCATGAAGGCCAAGGGTACGCCTGCCGGCTTCCCGCATGGCAAGGCTGTCGGTGACGGCAACAATTACGCCCATTGGCTGCTTTGGAGCCATGGCGGCAAGATGGTGGATGAAAGCGGCAAGGTGACCATCAACAGCCCTGAAACGCTGGCGGCCATCCACTATGCGCAAGCCCTTTATGCGACCTTCATCCCCGGCACGGAAAGCTGGCAGGACATCAACAACAACCGGGCCTTCCTTGCCGGGCAGGTATCGCTGATCGCAAACGGCGTTTCCGTCTACTATGCCGCTAAAAAAGACCCTAAGCTTGCTGAAATCGCGGCCGATATCAGAACCACAAACTTCCCGATCGGCCCGGTCGGCAAGAGTGTCGAACTGCACCAGACGAGCTCGCTGCTTCTCTTCAGCCATACCAAATATCCGGAAGCAGCCAAGGCCTATATCAAGTTCATGATGGAAGGCGACCAGATGAACGCCTGGATCCAAGGATCGAGCGCCTATTGCTGCCAACCCTTGAAGGCCTTTGCCAACAATCCTGTCTGGACCGCCGATCCGGTCCATGCACCCTATGCACGCGCCTCGGAAACCCTGCGCCCGAACGGCTATGCCGGTCCGCTGGGCTATGCTTCGGCAGGTGTGATGGCCGATTACGTGCTCGTCGACATGTTCGCCGCCGCCGTGACCGGCCAGATGACGCCGGAGGATGCGATGAAAGAGGCTGAGCGCCGCGCAAACCGTTACTACAAGGTTTGATCCCCGCGAAGATCTGCAGCATGCCGGCGCCGGCATGCTGCGACTGTCCATCAGGAGATAATGCCATGTCGACCGTGACATCCGGCGATACGACGCGCAGTCCGATCCGATCGCTCATGCAGAACAATAATATGCTCGGCTTCCTCTTCATGTTGCCGGCGGCCATCTTTCTGGTTTGTTTTCTCACCTATCCCCTGGGACTGGGGGTCTGGCTCGGCTTCACGGACACGCGGATCGGGCGTGCCGGCAGTTTCATCGGATTGGAGAATTATCAATTTCTGGCCGATGATTCCGTATTCTGGCTGTCGGTCTTCAATACGTTGCTCTACACCTTTATTGCCTCGACCCTGAAATTCGTTCTCGGCCTTTGGTTGGCGTTGCTTCTCAATCAGCACCTGCCATTCAAATCCTTCTTCCGGGCGATCGTGCTTCTGCCCTGGGTGGTGCCGACGGTGCTTTCGGGATTGGCATTCTGGTGGATCTACGACTCACAGTTTTCCATTATCTCGTGGTCCCTAATGAAGATTGGCCTGATCCATGGCCCGATCAATTTCCTCGGCGATCCGACCAATGCGCGGATTTCGGTCATCATCGCCAATGTCTGGCGCGGCATTCCCTTCGTCGCGATCTCGCTGCTTGCCGGCCTGCAGACGATTCCCGCCTCCCTGCAGGAGGCTGCATCCCTTGATGGTGCTACGAGTTGGCAACGTTTCCGTTATGTAACGCTGCCGATGTTGACCCCGATCATTGCCGTCGTGATGACGTTTTCCGTGCTGTTCACATTCACGGATTTCCAATTGATCTACGTGCTGACCAAAGGCGGGCCGGTCAACGCGACGCATCTGATGGCGACACTTTCCTTTCAGCGCGGCATCCCCGGAGGGCAGCTCGGCGAGGGCGCGGCAATCGCGGTGGCCATGATCCCGTTCCTGCTCGGTGCCATCATGTTCAGCTTTTTCGGTCTGCAGCGCCGCAAATGGCAGCAGGGCGGACAAGACTGAGATCGGGAGAACGCCATGATCATCAAAACCGAGACGGCCAATCCCGTTCTGACCGATGACATTCAAGGCATGGGCTATCTGAACCGCTTGCCTCGCCGTATCGTCATGCTCTACCTGCCGATGGCGGTCTTTGTCTTCGTGCTTCTGTTTCCCTTCTACTGGATGGCCATAACGGCCATCAAGCCGAACGCACAGTTGACCGACTACAATAACTACAGCCCCTTCTGGGTCGTGGGGCCGACGCTTGATCATATCAAGTACCTGTTCTTTGAAACGTCCTATCCGGGTTGGCTCTGGAACACGATATTGGTGGCGGTAGGATCGACCGCTTTATCACTGCTGGCGTCGATTTTGGGCGCCTACGCAATCGAGCGGGTGCGTTTTACGGGCTCTCGTTCGATCGGATTGCTGATTTTCTTAGCCTACCTCGTTCCACCTTCGATCCTGTTCATTCCCTTGGCCTTTATCGTCTTCAAGCTTGGAATTTACGACTCCAGACTTGCGCTCATCTTCACCTATCCAACTTTCCTCATCCCATTCTGCACATGGCTGCTGATGGGCTATTTCAGGTCGATACCCTTCGAGCTGGAAGAAAGCGCGCTGGTCGACGGCGCCAGTCGCTGGCAGATTCTTGTCAAGATTATTCTGCCGCTGGCGGTGCCTGGGTTGATATCGGCCGGCATCTTCGCCTTTACGCTGTCCTGGAACGAATTCATCTATGCGCTCACCTTCATTCAATCGTCGGAAAACAAAACGATCCCTGTGGGTGTTCTGACGGAATTGGTTCGCGGTGATGTCTTCGAGTGGGGTTCGCTCATGGCCGGTGCATTATTTGGTTCATTGCCGGTCGTCATCCTCTACTCTTTCTTCGTCGATTACTACGTTTCGTCGATGACTGGTGCCGTGAAAGAATGATGAATGCCGCGGTAGCGCATCGCTGGTGCAGCGGTCCACTTCCTTGGGCTTTCCGACATTTAGTTGGAGAAGCTCACGCAAGTGCATCATGCCGGCGTCTAGGGTAGGGGACCAGCCTTCTTCGCGAAAATGCGCCATGAACACCTCGACTGGTGTTTTGGAGCCGAGGCATTTTCGCGGCAGATCGTTGAGGTGGCGGGCAAGGTGAGTGAGGTCTTGCTGGGAGATGGTTGCAAGATCCGTATCGCCTGGCATGAATCGGCGAATGCGCTTGTTTGCATTCTCAACAGCACCTTTCTGCCAGGGTGCACTGGGATCGCAGAACCAACTGCGTACACCGTACCATCTTCCAAAACCCTGAACCCGGCAAACTCGGTACCACGGTCAAAGGTGAAGCTCTGGCGCGCAAAGGCTTGCAGTGGAGAAAACTCTCTGATGATCTTGTCCATGATCGGGCGCGTGTGCCGGCTTTGGTTCTTGATCATCACGGTGTAGCGGCTTTTGGGCTCGACCAATGAGGTGAGGTTGGCATGGCCGAGCTTACGCTCGAAGATCAAAAGGTCACCCTCCCAATGGCCGAGCTTGGAGCGATCACTAATAAAATCAGGGTCTGCGATATTCTGTGACTAGCCGGAAACACGCTGTTTCGCGGCTTTCTGGAGCCACGTGGATGGCGCTTGCGGCGGGCCTCGGGCAGATAGCGATAAAGACCGAGCCCGTAATCTTCCTTGCCGTAGATGAAGCGGTAGATTGTCTCCTTGCAGATGCGAACAAGGCTGATGCTGTCGGCCAGCAGACGTCCACAATCTGTTCCGGCGACCAATAAGCCTCCAGTTCTCGATGACCATGCGACGCAGATTCGGATGGCGTCGCAGCTTTCTCAAGCATCGGCGCCGTTCCTTGGCGATAGTCTCCAAAGTGAAGCCATTGAAATCATTGGCATGTTGCACTTGAAAATAGAATGTACCCCGCTACAGCCGAAAATCAGATAACATACATTATGGAACTGACACATCGATATTGTTAGCCTTTCTATCTTCGCAACGACCATTTTCCGAACTGCCTGACCCTCGAAAGGCGCTTTGCACAATCCATAGCGTGGAACTCTCGGAACTGGGTCACGCGATCGCTTGGTGGCCCGAATGGAGCGGCGCGCCGGATGCGTGTGTCTCGTCAAGGCCGACCATCCGGCGTGATAGCTCGGTAGGCTGAACCTCAGACGCCGGTATCGGGCGTCAACCCGACGAGCTTGATGCCCTCAACCGCAACGACCTCGTCATTGTCGGGACTGTCGCCGGTCACGCCGACCGCACCGATGATCTTCCCATTGTCCCTTACAAGGACGCCGCCCGGCAGTGGGATGAAAGCACCAACGGCCTGAACAAGACCGGCTACATAGTAGGGTCTTTCGGCCGCTGACTGGGCAAGCGCGCGCGTGCCAATGTTTACCGCCAGCGCCGCGCTTGCCTTGCCGACGGCGATATTGGGATGGCCGATCGCCGCGCCATCTTCGGAAGCAAGCGCCCGGACACTTGCTCTCTCGTCGAGAACCGCAACCGCCATCGGCTTCAGGTCACGTTTGCGCGCCGCCTGCAGGACGGCTTTGACCAGTTCCTGCGCTCCGGCGAGATCGATGATCGACACAATGATTCCTTTCGCGATTTTATGAGTAGTAAACGTTTACGCGAAACTTTACCGACGCGAAACACCAAAAATGCGGAAAACTGGCGAGAGAACGATCGCCGAGGACTTGAGGCGCCTCATGCCGACTGTCGCCCTTGCACCTCTTCTCTTGAGGAAAGCGGCTCAACTGCAAGACCGTCACCTTGTCACCAGCCGCGCAATGCACCCGATACGCCTTGCGCGGCGTCGATGACCAACCTGCTCCATGATCGGAGCCGCCACGCAGCGCATGCCCGGCACGTGCTCCTCGTCATCGAGCGCCCAGCCACGCACCCTGATCTCCGTCAGTTCGTCAGCCTGCTTCAGGATCTTGAGACTGTATTCAAGGCGACGAAGGGCTCTGTCCGTGCCTTTCCATCCACTGGTACCGGCGGCTGGGGAGACTGCGATCGAGAATACGCTGCAGCCTGGCGACAAGATTCTGGATGCCCGGCAGGGCGTTCGGGATTAGTCGCCTCGGCTCGACTACGGATACGATGGTCTCGGAGGGCTGGCGACTATCGAAATGACCATGCGGGAACTCGGGTACGCCGTCACGCTCGGATTGAGAACGGCAATAGCACAAGCGGCCTTCGCGAGGCGGGCAAAATGACAATAAAAAACTCCGCCGAAGCGGAGTTTTTTAAAACGCAGCGCGCTTGGATCAGCGGCCAAGGACAGCGGCACGGATCTGTTGACGCTGCAGGCCGACATCAGCCAGCGCATGGTCGTCGAGACCGTTGAGTTCTCGGATTGCACGGCGTTGGGCGGCGTATTTCTTGACGCGTTCGCGAATATTCATGTTCATCTCTCCGATCTGGCGTTGATGAAGATATAGGCGATTTTCTGCCTATTTTGAATGCAGTTTGGTGCATTCGAGGCATGCGTTCGGCGCAGGCCACGCCCATGCTGGAGGCATCGAAGCAGATGCGCAGAAACTAGGCGGACGCCTGCCCCCTTTCTTGGTGTCAATGCCTATTATTATTGTTGTCGTCGGCGAGTTGTATCAGAATTTCTGGGCGTAGAGTTTCCACAACGAGCAACGCCGCCTCTCAATTTGCGCGTAATTTCGGCGACGAGTTCGCGCTCATCGCTGATCACGCAGGAGGTGGCAACAAGTTCCTGAGATCGGCGACAATCCTGTCCTTCTTGCCAGGATATGCTGTTTCTGCGGCAAGAAAGAAATCGAATTCTGTGACATTCCCCCAGGCGCAAAAAGCGCTCCTCTTTATCGGAGAAAACGTTTACTATCTTTTTCGATTTGGCGCAAACGCTAGAGACATATAACTTTTTCGGAAAGAATAAGCATGACCAATCTGGGCGATTTCGAGGTTTTCGCGAAGGTCGTGGCGACGGGCAATATGTCGCTGGCGGGTAAGCTTCTGGGCTTTTCGCCTGCGGTCGTATCCAAGCGTATTAAGCGGCTGGAAGACCGGCTGGAAACAAGGCTTTTGCAGAGGACGACGCGGCAGATGACCCTGACCGAGGCCGGTCGGGGCTTCTACGAGCGCGTCATCAATATATTGGCGGGAATCGAAGAGGCAGAAGCCTATATTTCCGGCCGCACGACACATCTGAGCGGCACATTGCGCCTGTCAGCCCCGACATCCTTCGGTAGGATGCATATCGCCCCGCATCTCAAGGGCTTCATGGATAAACATCCGAGCATTGTCGTGGAGCTGACACTGAATGATGGCTTCTCCGATTTGATCGCCGAGGGCTACGATCTGGCTATCCGAATTGGCGAGTTGAGTGATTCCAGCCTCATTGCCCGCCGCTTGGCCTCTGTGCGACGGATATTATGCGCTTCACCCGACTATATCGCAACGAACGGAGCGCCCCGGTCGATCGACGATCTACAGAGACATTGCTGCCTTCCTTCGCAAAATGGCGATCCGTGGAAACTTGTCGGTCCGAGGGGCAGTTTTGTGGTCAGGCCGCAGGCCGGGCTTGTCACGAATTCGAGCGAGGTTGTGCGGGAGGCGGTGATCGCGGGGATTGGGATTGCCCTGAGGTCGACCTGGGATATTGGTGAGGAACTGCGCAAGGGTAGGCTTGTTCGCGTGCTGCCGGAAATCGAAGGTTCACATAATATCACCGTATCGGCAGTCTATCCTACTCGTGAGTTCCTGCCGTCGAAAGTCAGGGCCTTCATAGACTATCTCGCGCGCGTTTACGGTCCTCATCCCTACTGGGATCGCAACGAGATCCGGCCGGAACTGTCAGCCGCTCTGAAGACGGATGCCCTCCCCGGCTAGCGGCCCAAGCACGCGTGCGTCCGGCGCATGCGTGCTGACGATATAACCTTGTTCATCGAGGCGATCGTCAAGGGTGCTGCCTCAAGCGCGGAGCCGGCGCGCAGGAGTGCTATGGCTTTTGACCTTTCGGCACCGCCAACTTGAGCTCGGCTATCTGGAAACTGCTGCCGGCAAGTCCGCATTCGATATCAACGACGCAATCGCCAAGGACCAAAATGCCAAAACGAAGTTTCGCACCAGTGCCATCGGGGCGCTCCCAAGCGTCGCCGAATGTTTGAAATCATAGAGACCGCCCAGAAAGATCACACGAGTATGCGCAGACAACGCCAAGCTCGCGCCTGCTCAGTGAGACAGCGCGCTGGCAAGGGCGATTGTTTCATCACTTTTGCCGAGGTAGACGCTTTGATTTTTCTTATAAGCCGCAACCCCGCCTCGACAGGAGCGATCGTGGAGGTCGGCAGCGTTGAGGTGGCCAGATTGGCAAGCACCGCGCCGCCATAAACCTTCCGAACCTGGCTGAAACCGTCAAGGGCTGCAGCTCGCGACAAAACTTAGCCGTCGCCGCAATGAGGTCTTTGATTGCCATGCCGTTGATCGCAAGGAGATCGCCTGCATGAGGGGAAGAGGAACCCTCGCCCCCGATCCCCGCTCAGAAAACGTCATTTCATCATGCATGCCGCATTATCAGCGATCCTGAGCTTGCGCCAGATGAAATCCTCGGATATCTAGTAAACGTTTACTGATAGTCTGGACGACCGCGATGATGGCGGCCATCCACTCTGGAAGGCCTGTGCGTTATGAGTAACCGTACAGGTACTGAGTGCAAGGTTGCTGAACCCGCACTCTCTGCGACCACTTGATCCGCCCGATGAACCCCAACTGGTATTGGCCCAGATGCTCCTTGGACTGCTTGCAATATTGTCCTGTCAACTGGTCGGGGAGGTTCTGGCCTACGAAGCCTCGCTTCCCGTACCGGGTCCGGTTCTCGGAATGATGCTCTTGATCATCGTCCTTGCGTGCCTGGACAGGATTGGCGGCAAGGGTTTTGTGGATCGCAATCCGGAGGTAACGACCAGCGGCGAATTCATCCTGCGCAACATGTCCCTGCTCTTCGTGCCTGCTGGGGTCGGCGTGATCCAGAAGATGGATGTGCTTTTGGCGCACGGCATCGGTCTTAGCATCGTGATCGTCGTTTCGACGCTCCTTACATTGATGGCAACCGTCCTTGCCTTTTTGGCTGGGGCACGATTGTCGCGCAGATGGCTGGCGGGGGCGAAGCCGCATGACTGACGTCGATTTTTCGCTCTGGGCCTATCTCTCCCGAACTCCGCTCCTTTGGCTTTCAATCACGCTCGGCGCCTACTGCCTGTGTGATGCGCTATCGAGGCGCGCTGACCGGCACCCACTTGCCAATCCCGTTTTCCATTCCGTTCTCCTTGTCGCCCTCATCCTGCTTATCAGCGGGACCTCCTACGCCTCCTATTTCGAGGGCGCAAAGTTCATCCATTTCCTCCTCGGCCCGGCGACGGTCGCCCTAGCAATACCGCTCTACCGCCATCGGCAAGTGATCGCGATGGCGACTTTACCGCTCGGGATTGCGCTGCTGGTGGGCTCCAGCGTCGCGATAGGCTCTGTCATTGCCTTGAGCCACTTTTTCGGGCTACCACGGGATGTTCTCCTGTCGATTGCGCCAAAATCAGCCACGGCCGGGGTTTCGATGGGCATCGCCCAGTCGCTCGGAGGCGACGTGTCGCTGACCGCTGTTACTACAATTCTGACCGGCGTTATCGGTGCGATGACGGTGACGCCGCTCATGAACCTGTTGCGCATTCGTGACTGGCGGGCGCGAGGCTTTGCTGCAGGCCTTGCTGCGCATGGCATTGGAACGGCGAGGGCACTCCAGGTCCACCCGATCGCGGGAACGTTTTCTGGCGTTGGGATGGGATTGAATGCGGTAATGACGGCAATATTAGTGCCATTTGCCCTGCTAAGCTGACAGTTTCGCGACTCATCAAGTTTTAATCATTCAACGCGAGTATACGTTTACTCTAGGAGTATCGCTCATTGACGGCTTTTGGCTGGTGAACCTGGCTCTGCGAGAGATTGTTTAGGAGACATCACGTGGAAGCATTTCTGTCGCGCTTTAGCATTCAGACCAAGGTGATCCTGTTCCTGGTTCCCCTCCTCGCAACGATTGGCTGTCTCGGTGGGATGGGCTATTATTCATCGCGCATGTTGAGTTCGCGGCTCACTGTCTCAAGCAATGTCCTAGACGCGTTAACGGGGTTCAAGAATTCCTACGCCGACATGACCGGCTTCCTGCGTAACACCACACAGGCCAACAAGGACGCAGTCGTGACCCGGCTGGTCGATCAGGCTGGCGCGCTTGACTCTGTCGCTTCGGCAATGGCGCAGGCGGAGGACACGAGCCTTCTGGCGGCAGCGCGCCAAAAGACCGGCCTCATCAGCGCTGGCATCGACGTGCTCTGGCGAGTCTACGGATCCGAGCAGAAGTTACGCGCCACGATTTCGTCAAATATCAATCAGCTCACCGCTCTCGATGAGCGGCTCAAGGCCGGCATGCAGGCTTCTATCAAACAAGCCAACACCGACAGGGCTCCGATAGACGGTTTGATCAACGACGCCGTCGCATCGGCACGTGCAGGCGTGTCCCCGGAGCAGATCCTCGGCAAGCTCAATGCCCTCCTCGCCCAACAGAAGCTCGCACTGAACTCCGGCAAGAGCCTGGAGGCCGTGACCAAGAGCGTTGCAAAGCTCCAATCGTCGCTTCACGGCGTCCAGCTCTCGGCCACGCGCTTCCTCGGTTCGGCGACCAACGAAACCCGGCAAGACCTTATGAAGCGGTTCGACGCGGTTCAAAACGACATGCAGATCGTGCGCGCCGTCGGCCGTAGTCAAGAGGGACTCGAGCAAGTTTCCGAGGATCTGCTGAGGATCATGAACGGCATGGAGCAGGACACGAAAGCGTTGATCGAGGTCAACGCCAAGCGAAGCGAAGCTTTCGACGAGGCCGGTACCCTTGTCGATCAGGCTTGGGACGATCTGCGGGCCTTTGCCGAAAATCAGAAATCGGCAGCCGACGATCAGACCCTGCTGGCCAATTCGATATCGGTGAGTGCCATGGCGATCGGCGCGCTGATCGCCCTTGCTGCGGGCTTCGGACTTGTGTGGACCCTGCGGCGGCCGATCAGCGCCATCACGCGGGCAATGCGCCAGCTCGCCGAAGGCCGGATTGATACGGAGGTCGTGGGCGGTGAGCGCCGGGATGAGATCGGCGACATGGCGCGCGCGCTTGCCGTCTTCAAGAGCAATGCGATCTCCAAGTTGACGGCAGAGGAAGAAGCCCTTCGCACACGCCGGCTCGCCGACGCGGAAAGGGCGGCAAACGAGGCGGACCGGCAACAGGTCCAGGAGCAGATCGGAGAGGCGGTCAAGGTCCTTGGCACGGCGCTTGCCAATCTTGCGGCCGGTGACCTCTCGCAACGGATCGAGCGCCCATTTGTCGGAAGCCTTGAAACTTTGCGAATGGACTTCAATTCGTCGGTCGAAAAGCTCAACGAAAGCCTTGCCTCCATCCGCCAAAACGCCATAGCGATGCAGGCAAATAGCAGTCAGTTATCGAACGCGTCGATCGAACTTGCTCACCGCACCGAGCAGCAGGCCTGCTCGCTGGAAGAAACCGTCGCGACAATGGCAACGATTGGCAAGACCGTTGAAGCGGCGGCCGCAATTGCCGCGCGCGCAGACAGGGCCGTTGAGGTGACGAACCGGAACGCGAACTCATCCGCACAGGTTGTCTCAGACACGGTCGATGCGATGCGCAGGATCGAAGCGGCGTCGAGCAAGATCAACAGTATCATCGAGGTCATCGACGATATTGCGTTCCAGACCAACCTGCTGGCGCTTAATGCCGGTATCGAAGCAGCCAGGGCCGGAGACGCTGGCAAGGGATTCTCGGTGGTTGCCCAAGAGGTGCGGGAGTTGTCGCAACGCTCTGCCGAAGCAGCCCAGGAGATCAAGAGCCTGATCCGTGGTTCCGCAGCCGAGGTACGCGATGGCGCTCTACTGGTGGAAGAGACAAGCTCGGCCCTGTCCGCGATCATCGAGCAGGTAGCGGCAATTCGAAGCGATGTGGCATCAATTGCACAGGCAACCAAGGATCAGTGGAGCAGCGTTTCGGAAGTCAATGTCGCGCTTTCGCAGATGGACACAATCACCCAGCAAAATGCCGCCATGGTGGAAGAAACCAACGCGGCAAGTCAGATTTTGGCGCAGGAATGCCTGCGTCTCAGGCTTTCGGTAGAGGAGTTTGTGATCGAGCGGCCTTCGGCGGCGATCGCAGCATAGGCGCGGGGCGATATCACGGTAACGGCTTGTAAGGATCGGCTGCGATAGACACAAGTGCATGAGCACTTCGCCAGTCAGCTGTTGGAGCGCGGCATTGCTGCATCCTATTATGCAAGGCTTCCGATCGCCGGGAGGCCTTCAGCGCTTCGTCTTTGTCTTCTCCGCTGTCCGCAACCTCTTCGTCCCGCCCAGCTCACAACGCTCCGCATTCCAAACCGGGTTCACTGCATCCAGGCGACCGCAGAGTGGAAAGCTGCGGCGGAAGCCATGGCCTGAGATCAATCCCGAAGGCCGAACGTCAAACGTGCATCCGAATTCAAGTTAAGGGGACATCGCCCTCTTGGACGTTCGGATGCGGTTGATGAAATGGCGGCACGGTGCAATCCTGATAGGATTCTGATTTCAGGCCCCGAATGACCGACGACGGCTATTACGAGGCAGCGATCGCCATGCCGGACGGTTCTCGCGTCGAGATAACCGGACAGTGCCTAAGGCCCGGGACCACGGTCGGTATCCCGGACCTCTCTTTCAGGCCGTCATCGCGTCACGGTAGACTTTGCCGTCCTTCATGATCAGTTGTAGTAGCTTCGGATCCTGAAGGAGGTTTAGGTCGTCTAGGGGATTGCCCTCGAGCACCAGAAGATCTGCGCGCATTCCGACCCCTACCCGGCCGATCTCATCTTCCATGTTGAAGAGTTCAGCGGCATAGCTTGTCGCAGACCTGATCACCTCGATGGCCGGCAAGACTTCACCGCGAATGCGAAATTCGAGGGACTGGTGGCGATGCAGCGGGCCGATGAGGTCAGTGCCATACACCATTTTGACGCCGTTGCGCTGCGCGACTTCGAGTTCGACCGGACCGACGTCGAGCACGGTCTTGATCTTTGCGTGCAGTTCGGCCGGCATGCCGACCTCGAGCCCCTCCTCCCACATCGTGGTATAGGCCGCAAGTGTGGGAACCAGGACCGCTTGTCGCTCGCGCATCAGGATCGCTGTCTCGTCGTCCAGGAAATTGCCATGCTCGATCGAGCGGACACCGGCGTTGACGGCATGCTGGATCGATCGGCATGTATAGGCGTGCGCCATGACATAGGTCTCGGCATTCTCAGCCTCTTCGACCGCTGCCCTGATCTCATCATGCGAGAACTGCACGAATGTAACGGGGTCCGTATAGGAAGCAATGCCGCCGCCGACCATCAGTTTGACCTGGTGGGCGCCACGGCGCAACTCGTCGCGGGCCGCAAGACGGACCGCATCGACTCCATCGACAACACGGCCGAGGCTCGGAACGTAGTAGTGCCGGTCGAAATCATTCTCGCCGACGCCCCGCATGTCGCCATGTCCACCTGTTTGCGAAAGGGCCTTGCCGCTGAAGAGGATGCGCGGCGACGGAATGAGGTCTTCCTCGACGGCCCGCGCCAGCCCGAAATCCGCCCCGCCAGCATCACGAACCGTCGTGAAGCCGCGCATCAACATGCCCTCCAGGATCGGCATCGCTCGGATCGCGGTGTAATAGGGTGACCATTTGGTCAACTGCGCGAAACTGTTGATCGGAACGATGACATGAACATGAGCATCGCACAGACCGGGCATCAGGGTCCGGCCCTTGAGATCGATGATGCGCTCGGCGGAGGCTTCAATCCGCGGCTGGCCGATCTCGGCGATCTTACCATCGACCACGAGCACATCGCGGGCATCAAGAAGCTCTCCCCGGTCGACGTCAAGGATGGAGGCATTCTTCAAAAGGGTCGATGTCATGTTATCAATTCCGCTGTTGCAATGTTGGCGAAAATTCTGTGGGGAAATACCTTCGGCGACGTCTGTACTAAGCCGATGCGGCCGGGAGGCGAACATTTGATTCTAGCGCGCGCCGGTGCATGCGATGAGGCTCGTGCTTATTCTCCAGGCTATGACTTCTCGTCATTAACGTATGATGTGCGCCGCAAAGTCCGCGCTGCTGACAGTCTCAGGTATTCCGTCTTGTCTTTCCGGCGCCATTTTCAGAACAGGGAGGAAATTGACAAGGCGGGGAGAGTTGTGGCTCCATGAGGAAAAGTCATAGGAAGTCTTCATGTCCAACCGGGAGAATATGCAATCGGCGGCACCGCCAGATGCGATCGAACGAGAGGGAAACCTTCCGTCTTTGACGGCACTGCGCGCCTTCGTTTCTGCCGCCAATAACAGAAGTTTCTCGCGAGCGGCCGAAGAACTCGGCATCACGCAGGGAGGCGTCAGCCGAGCGGTTCGATCGATCGAAGAGGCAACTGGCACACAATTGTTCGAGCGCACCGGACACGGGCTGGTGCTGACGGAATCGGGTGCGGCCTATCTGGAGGAGGTGTCGACGATCCTGAGCGAGCTTGGTGCAGCCACGCTCCGTCTGTCGACCTATAACCGAACCTCGGAGACGCTCAACATTGCGACACTCCCGAGTCTCGGCGGCCGATGGCTGGCGCCGCGCCTTGTGCGCTTTTTGAAGCAGAATCCGACGATCGAGATCAGCGTGACTGGACGGAACGGCCAGTTCGATCTCGAAGGCAGCGGCTTGGACGCAGCCATTCATTACGGCAGCGAGGCATGGCCAGGCAGCATGTCGGAACGCATCATGGACGAGGTTCTCGTGCCCATGTGCTCGCCCACCCTCTTGAAGAGGGGTACGCCGCCAGATGCGCGTATGCTGATGGATCTGACGCTGATCCAGCATCTTCACCGCCCGACCGCCTGGCGCGAATGGTTCAAGGAGGTGGGCATCGACCATTCCCATCCGAATACCGGGCCGCGTTTCGAACAATATCAGATGGGGATAGAGGCTGCCAATTCCGGCCTCGGTGCAATCCTCATGCCGCCCTTCATGGTAATGGAGGAACTTCAATCAGGACGGCTCGTTCCGCTTCACAGCGTCGCGATCCCCTCGCCATGGCGGTACTATTTCGTCTACCCAAAGAGTAAGCGCAGCAAGCCGGCTGTCCAGAAATTGCGGACCTGGCTGAGAGGCGAAGCACGACGAACGGAGGAACAGACGCTGCAGCTACTCCGTCCTGGTAATGCCCCGGGCCACAAATGACCCGGGGTTGAGGCCTCATCGCGAGGCATTGCCCTTGCGCGACAGGAACGCGTCGAGAATGACCGCGAGCGTCAGGATCGCGCCTTGGACCTCGAGCCGCGTCTGTGTTGATGCGTTCACGAGGAGCATGCCGTTGGAGACCGACCCCATGACCAGCGCGCCGGTCAAGGCCGCCCAGACCGAGCCCCGGCCGCCAAACAGGCTGACGCCGCCGATGACGGCCGCGGCGATCGCTTCGAGAAGCAGCGTCGTGTTCGCCGAGTCGGGTGAGACGCCAAGAACACGGCCCGATGCGATGATACCGCCAAGCGCCGCAAAGAGGCCCGTCAGCGTGAAGGCGGCGATACGCATCGACTTGACGGAGATGCCCGCGCGTCGCGCAGCTTCGGCATTGGCGCCGATGGCGTAGAGATGCAAGCCAAAGCGCGTCTGGGTTGTAATATAGGCGAACAGGCCGAGAAGGCCGAGCAGAGAGGCTACCAGCAGCGGCACGCCGCGATAGCTGTTGAAAACCGTCAGAACGATGATCCCGACAACGGTGACGGACAGTACGGGGACTGCGATGCCTGACGCAAAGGATGCTGGCAGGCTGTTCTGCCGCTTGGCGGCGTACGACTGCCAGGAGAAAATCGCCAGTGTTATCACGACGGCGGCAAGCAGGAGGGCGCTCAGCGACGCAGGGAGATAAATGTTGGCGATCTTGCCGAAGGGCTGGCCGACAAGCGAGATGAGGTTGGAGCCGGCTGGCAGCATGTCGAGAAGGATGCCTTGCAAGACGAGCGAGGTTCCGAGCGTGACGATGAAGGCCGGCGCCCTGAAGAACGTGACGACCGTACCCTGGATGGCACCGATCGCCCCACCGACAAATAGCCCGATCAGGACGGCGACTGTGGTGTCGTAGCCGCTATTGACGGCAAGTCCCGCCGTCACCGCAGCTGAAACCGCACCCGTCGCGGCAACCGACAGGTCGATCTCTCCGATAACCAGCACGAACATCAGGCCAAGCGCCACGACGCCGGTGACAACGATCTGCAGTGACAGGTTGGATAGGTTCCGCGGGCTGAGGAAGAGCGGATTGGCCCACGCAAAATAGCCCCAGATCAGCGCAAGCGCAATCAGCACTGGGATCATGCGGTAGCGGGTCGCCAAGGTAGCGATGGAGGTGGATGTCTTCATTGGATCGGAACCCTGCGAGGGAATTTTCGCCGATGCGACGGTGGCAATATGATTAGGCATGGAGGCCGCCCTCCGAAGGCTTGCGCGGCATCGCCGACATTTCTTCATTGCTGATCATGCCGGTGATCGCGCCGACCAGTTCCTCGCGCGTGTAAGCGCCGCGCGATACTTCCGCGACCTTGTGTCCGAGCCTGAGGACGACGACGCGATCTGCAACCTGCTGCACATCGCCCAGATCGTGCGAAATGACGATGACCGCCCTGCCCTGGCTACGCAGGCGCTCGATTAGGTTCAGCACCTGTTTGCGCTGCGCCACGCCGAGGGCAGCGGTCGGCTCGTCGAGCAAAACGATGCGCGGATCGGTCAGGATCGAGCGGCAGATCGCCACTGACTGTCTTTGCCCGCCCGAGAGCGAGGCCGATGGGACGTTGGTGTCGCGGATCTTGACGTCGAGGCTTGCCAGGACCTCCTTGGCGCGCGCCTCCATCTTCGCCCGGTTCAGGCGCCGTCCCTTGTACCAGGGATGATAAAGCTCACGCCCGAGGAAAAGGTTCTGCACGGTGTCGAGATTATCGCACAGAGCAAGGTCCTGATAGACGGTCTGAATGCCGGCGGCATTAGCTTCGTGGGGTCCCTTCATGGCTAGTGCCTGGCCCGACACGCGGATCTCGCCTTCGTCGGGTGACTGGATCCCCGATATGGTTTTCACCAGCGTCGACTTGCCCGCGCCGTTGTCGCCCACCAGTGCCACCACTTCACCCGGCCAGACGCTCATGGAGACATTGGTCAGCGCCGCAACTCCGCCAAAACGGATTGAGATGTTTCGAATATCGAGAATGGGTGGTTCATTTCGTTCCATCATAGGACCCCTTTTATTGTTAAAGCCGGCCGAGATCGGCCAGCTCCTTATTTTCGGTTGCTTTATTTCTTGCAGAATTCCGCATCCTTGCCGATGCCACCGCAGATTTCGTCCCTCGTGTAGAGACCGCTATCGATCACGGTCTTCTGGACATTGTCTGCGGTGATGAAGATATTGGGCTCGAGGCGGGCCGGAACACCGCCATCGGTAAACTGGTTCGGCCACGAACCGTTCACCAGGTCCTTGGGTGCATCCTCGTTCTTGATCTTCGACACCAGCAGTTGGACCGCAGCGTCCGCCATGCCTTTGTATGGAGGCGACATGTCTGCCGCCTGCCAGCCGAGCAGAACGCGCTGGATGCCTTCGAGCGTCGCGTCATAGCCTCCGAACACCTTGACCTTACCGACGAGGTCCTGGCCGCTGAGCGCCGCGATCACGCCACCGCCGGTGTCGTCGTTCATGACGACCGCGGCGTCGACACCGTTGTCGGTCTTCGTCAGGCACTGTTCCATGTTCTTCTGGGCATTGGAGGCGAGGTAGAGAAGCGCGTCGGCCTGGCAGACGACCTGGACCGTGCCATTGTCGATAAGCGGCTTCATGTATTTGTCGAAGCCCTTCATCTGTTCGGTGTAGAAGGCGAACTTCGGATCACCAAGCATATACGCAAGGCGCACAGGGCGATGTGCGGGAAGATGCTCGCTCAGCCATTTTCCTTGAGCTTCGCCAATATCGATGAAGGGGACGGATACGTGATAGGCAACTGGCCCCGGTCCCGGATCATGAGCGTAGGTCACAACGGGTACACCGTCTGTTTCAGCCTTGGCCAGAATGCTAGCGGAGCGCGGCGGGTCGACCGAGACGAGGATGATGCCGAGCGCGCCACTCGCGATGGCCGATTCCGCTTGCGATACCTGCTGCTGCATATCATCGTTCGCGTTAAGCACCTTGACCTCGACGCCCGGCGCGTACTTCTTCATTGCGGCCGTGATATTGGGAACGTCGAACTTATCAAACCTATTGGTGGTTACGTTAGGCAGCAGAAGGTAGACCGTGCCGGTCGGATCGGCCGCATGCGCCGGCAGCGCCGACCAGACCGCAGAAGCGGCGAGAACCGCTGTCATTAGAATTCTTTTCATCTGATTCCCCTTTTGTTGGATGAGCAAATCATCCCGATTTTTCACGCTGGGCATTCGGTGGTATGCCCACAAACGAAACATCCCTCACCGCAGGGCAGGCCATGACTAGGTGTCATGCATTTGGAGGCTATGCCTCCCATTTTATGGCCTCAAGAGGCACG
Organism: Rhizobium sp. 11515TR; assembly: GCF_002277895.1. NCBI lineage: Bacteria > Pseudomonadati > Pseudomonadota > Alphaproteobacteria > Hyphomicrobiales > Rhizobiaceae > Rhizobium > Rhizobium sp. 11515TR. The sequence goes on from NZ_CP023000.1 coordinate 279,410, forward strand.
CACTCATTCCTGCATGACTTACTGTCATAGCTGAATCGTTTTCAGACAGGTGGGACGGCACGTTATTGATCCATTCCACAATGAAAATCCGGATGCCGAAGCTTTTCGGCACTAATTGCTCTGAAGAGCGTCGATCTTTCACCCTTCCAAGATCATATCCGCTGCTTTTTCCGCGATCATGATCGTGCCGGCATTGGTATTGCCACTGACCATCGTTGGCATAATGGATGCATCGGCGATCCGCAGACCACCGATACCGCGCACTCTCAGCTTTTCGTCCACGACGGCGAGATCGTCCTGGCCCATCTTGGCCGTCCCGCAGGTGTGATGCCCGATGCCCGACGTGCTTTTGATATAGTGATCGAGCTCGACGTCGGAGCGGATATCTGCGCCCGGCGACAGTTCCGGGCCTCGGTAGGAGTCAAAGGCTGGCTGGGCAAAGATACGGCGCGTAACACGAATGGCCTCTCGGGTGACGGCCATGTCATACTCCGATGACAGGAAATGCGGATCGAAGACGGGAGGCTCATGCGGATCGGCCGATTTCAACCAAAGCTTACCGCGACTTTCCGGCCGGTTCGGCCAGACATGAACGACATAGGAGTGCCCTTCGAGTTCGTCTGCCCACGGCATCCAGATCTTCAAGCCTTGGCCGGGATAATAGGGAATGAAGACGGCCTGACATTCCGGTGCAGAAGCGCCGGGCTGCGTGCTGAAAAACCCTCCCGCTTCCAGCGGACTCCGGCACACCTGGCCCCGCTTGAGGAAAACGCCGTTCAGCATCTCCAGCGTCAGTGTGTGCACGCGCAGCGACTTTGCCAAAGACACCGGCTTGGTCGAACTGTGCGCGACCGAGACGTTGACATGGTCCTGAAGATTTCCACCAACGCCGTCCAGACGATGCTCCATGCGGATACCGTGAGGTTCGATGTCGGCCGGGTTTCCAATGCCGGACAGCATCAATATCTTTGGCGTATTGATCGACCCTGCGGCAAGAACGACCTCTCGACCAGCCCTTGCTATCGCGACCTTACCTTTTTGCTCGTATTCTACCCCGACCACCATTCTGTCGTTCAGGACAAGTTTACGAACAGTGGCGTTGACCTCGACCCTTAGGTTCGGCCGCCGCATTGCCGGCCGAAGGAACGTCTTGGCCGTGGTCGCGCGCCGGCCATTCTCGATGTTGAAATCATAGACGCCGAATCCCTCCTGCATTGCACCGTTGAAGTCGTTGTTGAGCGGGAATCCTGCTTGCTCACAAGCCTCTAGGTAGACCTTGGAAAGTTCGTTCACGACAGCTGGCTTGACAACGGGGAGCACGCCGCGAGAACTGTGGAAAGCGTTGTCGCCGCCGAAATATTTCTCGGACTTGCGGAAGTACGGCAGGACATCCTCAAACGACCATCCAACGTTGCCCAGCTGGCGCCAGGTGTCAAAATCGTGTGGGTTGCCGCGGATATATTGAGCACCGTTGAAAATGAATGACCCGCCGAGCATCTTGCCACGAGGGAAAAATTGCGTACGCCCCTCCATGTTGGCTTGTGGCACACAGTTGAACGCCCAGTTGTTGCGTTTGAAGGAAAAGAGTTTGGCAGCGAGGAAGGGAAGGTCATAAGACAATTCCCGACCCGATCCGCCCGCCTCCAGCAGGAGCACTCGGTCGCCGCGCTCACTTAGCCGGCTCGCCAGAACGGAACCGGAAGATCCCCCTCCAATGATGATGAAATCATATTGTTGCTGTTCGACAGTCTCAAGCGTCACGGGCTGGCTCCAGAGTTCCTTTTTTCCTTTGGTCGCTCAACTTAAAGAGCGTATCAAGTACTTGGAAATTCTTTCGCTATGAGTGAAACTCATAGCCTCGGCAGAGGGGATGCCGACGCGCACGCCGGGTTCGCTATCTTCGCAGATTGGTGGACCAAGTCCTGTGGGGCAAGCTCTGGGGAAGAAACCCGCGGAAGGCACGGAAAGCCGAAAAACTCGCGAGCAATGCGATCAGTGAGGAGATTTCGGTGGCCGGGGTGAATGCTCCTCCCAAAATACGGGAAGGTCGCGCGACAAAAGATGCAACTGCAGCTCTAAGCGGGTGATCGTGAAGGCCGTATTAAAACTCAGATCCTTAGAGCCACGAGTGTGTCGAATTCTGTGAGGTCCTGACAACGGGTAACGTCAGACGGAAAGAAGTCGGGGGCGCCCTGAGCGACAACTGCCAGAAAAGGAATGCCGAGTTCTAATGAAGCGTCGAACTCGGTTCTGGAATCGCCAACCGCAAGCGCATCCTTGGGATCGCATTCCTCACTTCGCAGAATTCTCCGAAACTCCGCAAGTTTGGTTTTCGGAGAGCCGGCAGCCGAGGCGAAATAGTGCTCCAAGCCGCGACGCCGCAGGACGGCCTTCAGGTCTGCGTCGGGCATGCCCGAAACGACATGCAGCGGAATGCGTCCCAAGAGACGTTCAAGAAGTTGGGCTGCCCCGGGCACGAAAGGCGCTTCCACCATCGCCTTGTCGACGATCGAAGCGAATTGATCACATAGCTGCATGATTTTTTTTGGATCAACGGTCCTTCCGAAAACATGCTCCTCGAAATATTCGAATTTCTGCTGCCGGCCAATCCCGCCATGGCGCTCCTGATAGCGGATGACTTCAGCGATCTTTTCCTTGTCCTCACCATGATAGCATTGGGCAAAAGCCATCGTCTTCGCCTGCGCGGAATCAAGGACAACGCCATCGAAGTCGAAAATGATAACCTTCGGTGATCGTTCGAACGCTTTCGCCAACTTCTGCTCCTTTTGCTTCTCAGACCGTCTTTGGCGCAAGTCGAAGTCTCGAGGGACGCGTCAGCATCCTCGGGTCGAGGACCTGATCAATCAATTCAGGCGAAAGCGTGTGATCGGCCTCCAGAACTTCGCGCATGGTGCGGCCCGCCAGGATTTCCTTGGCTAGCAGCGCAGAGCGCTCATAACCGATCAGCGAAGTCAGCGCCGTTGCTAATGCGGTTCCCGCCTCCAGATTCTGACGGCAACGCTCTTCATTTGCCACAATCCCACGCACACATTTCTCGTCAAGGGTATGCAATGCATTGGTCATCAAGGTCATCGATTGCAGCAGGTTGAAGACGATAACGGGCTCAAAGGCATTGAGCTGCAATTGACCCGCTTCCGCCGCGAGCGTCACGACGAGATCGGCGCCAATTACCTGAAAGGCCACCTGGTTGACGACTTCCGGAATGACCGGATTGACCTTACCAGGCATGATCGAGGAGCCTGGTTGCATGGAGGGTAGGCTGATTTCGCCTAAACCGCCGCGAGGCCCGCTCGATAACAGCCGAAGGTCGTTGGAAATCTTCGAGACCTTGACAGCGGTGCGCTTCAAGGTGCCGGAAAAAAGAACGAAGGCGCCGGTGTCCCAGCAGGCCTCGACCAAATCGCTCGCGGGTTTGAGTGGCACCTCTGAGATTTTGGCCAATTCGGCAATCGCGAGTGCTGCATAGCGTGGATCAGCCGTAATACCGGTGCCGATCGCCGTGCCTCCTAGATTGACTTCTTGAAGCAATGCAGCTGCATCCTCAAGCCTTTGAATATCCTCTCGCAAGGTCACGGCGAAAGCCATGAACTCCTGTCCGAGCGTCATCGGAACCGCATCTTGCAGCTGCGTGCGACCAAGTTTAACGACGTCGCCAAACTCAAGCGCCTTGGTTTCGAAAGCGTCGGCCAGCGCCGAAATCGCGGCAGATAGCTGCTTATAGCTCAAAAGAAGCGCAAGCCTGATGGCCGTCGGATAGACGTCGTTGGTCGATTGCGAGAGGTTGACGTCGTTGTTGGGATGAATGACATCGAAACGGCCCCGCGGTAGCCCGAGATGCTCAAGTGCTCGATTGGCGACGACCTCGTTGATATTCATATTTGTTGATGTCCCAGCGCCGCCCTGGAAGACATCGAGCGAAAATTGGTCGATCAATCGACCGGCGGCGATATCGTCACATGCGAGTGCGATCGCCCGGCACTTGTCTTCCGGCAGATCGCCGAGCTCACAATTGGCGGCGGAGGCCGCCTTTTTGACGTAGGCAAGCGCCTTGATGAAGAGCGGATAGTGCCCGATCGGAATGCCGGAGATCTGAAAATTGGCGATCGCGCGGGCTGTCTGAGCGCCGAAATAGGCCTGCGCCGGCACCTCGACGGGCCCCAGGGAGTCATACTCGCTGCGGATGTTGGAAGGGCTCGAGGGGAGCAACGTTTCGCCCATGTATCTCTCCACTACCTCATGTTTGAAGAAAGCTGGTGACAGGATCACGTCCGTCACCAGCTACAGCCGCTTGGGAGGTGCAACGCTTCAAAGCGGCTGGTTCTGCCGTTGACGGATTAGCCGGCCGTATGTGGCAGTGCGTGCGCACGCTTACCGAGCTTGACGAACACCGACTTCACTTCCGTAAATTCCAAAAGCCCATCCATGCCGTTTTCGCGACCGATACCGCTTTCCTTGTAGCCGCCGAACGGCATCTGTACGGTGGTTTCCAAGAAGGTGTTGACGTAGACCGTCCCGCTCTTGAGCTCACGCGAAACCTGGATGGCCTTGTCGATATCCTTTGTCCAGAGACCGTTTCCGAGGCCATAGTTGGTGTCGTTGGCAAGAGCGATTGCTTCATCGACGGTCTTGAAAGTGGTGACCGCGAGCACGGGCCCGAAGATCTCTTCGCGGAAGATCTTCATAGCCGGCGTCACGCCCGAGAAGATGGTGGGCGCAACAAAGAAACCCTTGCCGAAGGTGGCGTCGGTCAGACGCTTGCCACCGACTTCGAGTCTTGCGCCTTCATCAAGGCCGGACTGAATGTAGCCGAGCACCTTCTCCATGTGCTTCTCGTGAATAAGCGCACCGAGATCGGCTTGGTCGTCCTCTGGGAGGCCCGTGCGAATTTTCTTCGATCGCTCGACCAGATTGCCGACGAACTCGTCCGCAATCTTCTCTTCGATAAGAAGCCGCGTTCCTTGTACGCATTCCTCGCCCTGGTTCAGGATATATCCGAACAGAACGCCGTCGATTGCTGCATCGATGTCGGCATCGGCAAAAACGATGTTTGCCGCCTTGCCGCCGAGTTCAAGCCCGACGCGCTTCATCTGCTCCGCTGCGCGCGCGGCAATGCGCTTGCCCACAGCGGTCGAACCCGTAAAGGAGATCATGTCGATGCCGCGATGCCCGGTCAGGGCCTCGCCGACCGCGCTTCCAGAGCCGGTGACGACGTTGATCACACCGTCGGGAATGCCCGCCTCTTTTGCAAGTGCGGCGATCTCAAGCGTCGTGCTCGAGGTAAGCTCGGAGGGCTTGATGACCACGGTGCAGCCAGCGGCAAGCGCATAAGGCAGCTTCTGGAACAGTGTCACAAGCGGGAAGTTCCATGGCGTGATCATCGCAATGACGCCACGCGGCTCCCGAATGACGAGGCCGAGATTGGCATCGCCGGCATTTGAAACGAGGTCGCTTGGGATCTGCCAGGCGAGTGCGGCGGCATAGCGGGCGAGTTCGATGGACCACTCCGTTTCGCCCCTGGCGAACCGGATTGGCTTGCCGACTTCCTCGGCCTCCATCTTGGCCAGCTTATCAGTATCGCGGACGAGGAGCTCGATCCAACGGCTGATTGCCTTGGCACGTTCGGCGCCAGGCAGGGCAGACCAGACCGAACGGTCGTCGAACGCCTTGCGCGCGGCTTTGACAGCGAGATCCACTTCCTTTTCCGAGCTATCGGCGAACCGAGCCAGCAGTTTGCCATTGGCCGGCGAACTGCGCTCGACGGTTCCGGAGGTCTTGACCCAAGATCCGTCAATCCAGTTTCCATAGTCACGGACATCAGTCATCTTCTTTCCTTTACTTCAAAGTTGCAGACGCGCCGATCAGCGCACGAGAGCATCGTCGTTGGCGACGACACGCAGCAGTTCCGAAGGGGCAGCCACGCCGATCGTGTCGCCGGCCCGTACCTGCGTGCGGTCGGTGACAATGACGAACCGGACGCTTCCGACGCTGACGTAAATGTTCGTCGTCTGTCCGAGAGGTTCGACTAATTCCACCAGAGCATCGGTTACACCGGACTGGCCGGGCTTCGTCACAACCAAATGCTCCGGTCGAATGCCAAGGAGCAGTCCGCCCTTGGAATCCACCACTTTCGAGGCAAAGGCGCGCTCTTCCTCGGTTAGCGAATGGGCAAAGCCTGGAATGACACAGGTGACGGCCGCACCCGGCTTCAAAGTTGCCGGGAAGAGGTTCATGGGCGGCGAGCCGATGAACTCGGCAACGAAGCGGGTCTTCGGACGGTCGTATACTTCGAGTGGCGAGGCGACCTGAACCATGTTGCCCTTGCTCATGACGGCGATACGGTCGGCCATTGCCATGGCTTCGATCTGATCGTGCGTAACATAGATCGTCGTAATACCGAGATTCGTGACGAGTTTCTTGATCTCGGTGCGCATGACCGCGCGCAGCTTTGCATCAAGGTTGGAGAGCGGCTCATCCATGAGGAATACTTTGGGATTGCGCACCAGAGCGCGGGCGAGCGAGACGCGCTGGCGCTGGCCACCGGAGAGCTGCGACGGCTTGCGTTGAAGATATTCATGCAATCCGAGCTTCTCGGCAGTTTCCTCGACTTTCCGCTTGCGATTGGCCTCATCGATTTTCCGGATCCTAAGCGGAAATTCGATATTCTTGAACACGGTCATGTTCGGATAGAGACCATAGTCCTGAAAGGCCATAGCAATGTCACGATGCCGTGGTTCGGCATAGGTCATGTCAGCACCGTTGATGCTGATGCGTCCGGACGTTGGAAGTTCGAGGCCAGCAACCATACGAAGCGTCGTGGTCTTACCGCAGCCGGAGGGTCCGAGCATGCAGAAGAACTCGCCATCCTTGATGTCGACAGACACCCCGTTTACGACCCGAAGCGGTCCGAACTGCTTTGTGACGGTATCAATATGAATAGCCATGATTGGGCTCCTTAACCTTTGACCGCGCCGAGTGTCAGGCCGCGAACGAGGTAGCGTTGCATGAGAAGAACGAGAACGACGACCGGAAGCGACATCACGACGCCGGCTGCCGAGGCGAGACCCCAGGCGATTGCCTTTGGCTTGATGGCATTTGCCGCGATGACCGGCAGTGTCTTCGCTTCCTGTGAAGTGAGCATGCTGGCCAGCAGAAACTCGTTCCAGGCGAACATGAAGACAATGACCATTGTCGCCGCGAGACCGGGCAGCAACAACGGCAGCGTGACCCGCCAAAACGTCTCGAAACGGCTGCAGCCATCGATCATAGCCGCTTCCTCGATAGATTGCGGAATATCCTGGATGAAGACGCGCATCACCCAGACGACGAAAGGAAGGCCGGAGAGTGCATAGGCGGCCGTTAACAGCCATGGCGTGTCGAATATGCCGAGTTGACGTGCGATGATGAACATCGGAATGACCGAGACGATCGGCGGCAGCATACGAATCGACAGGATCTCGAAGGCGAGGAATTCCTTCCCCTTGATTTCAAAGCGCGCAAGCGCATACGCCGCCATTGTACCGGCAGCCATGGCAAGACACGTTGAAAGTCCGACAATCAGGGCGCTGTTGATGAGCGCGTCCCAGGCATTGAGTTCCGTAAAAAGCTGCCGGTAATTGTCGAACACCGGCGCGAACGACCAGATCGGCGGATAAGCTGAAATGTCGACCTCGGACTTGAACGAGGAAGATGCCATCCAGTAAATCGGGAAGGCAAAGAACAGTGCGGCGACAATCGCTGCGACATAGGCAGCCGTTCCGTTGAGGCCTTTCTTCAAAAGTCGTGCATTTGACATCATCGCGCTCCTTACCGATTCTCTTTATCAGCGACGAGCTTCAGGAAGCCGGTCACATTCACGAAGATGATGACGATCAACAGGATGATGACGAGCGCGATCCACGAAAGAGCCGAACCGTAACCGAGATCGAAGATGCGGAAATTGATGCGCTGCAGGTACACGCTGAGAAGATCGGTTGCGAAATCGGGACCACCTCGCGTGATGATATAGACCGTGTCATAGGTCCTGAAGGCATCTACGATACGGAGAAGCGTAGCGATGACGATCACCGGCTTCAACATCGGCAGGGTCACGTGGATGAACGTGCTAAGATGACCGGCGCCGTCGATCTGTGCTGCTTCAAAGGGGCTGCGTGGCAGCGAGCGAAGGCCCGCAAAGATGATGATGAACATGAATGGCGTCCACTGCCAAACGTCGACCAGAATGACTGACGCAAGGGCCCCACTTGAGGATCCCGCCCAGGCGAGGCCTGGAATTCCAACCAGAGACAGCAGATAGTTCAAGATCCCGAGGTCCGGCATCATCATTGTGCGCCAAACGATACCGACCGCGATCGGTGTGATGAGCATGGGAATGAGCAGGAAGGTACGCAGGAAGAGAAAGCCCGGCCGGTTCTGGTTGAAGAGAAGGGCGAGGAGCACTGCAAGCGTCAAGGAGATCGTGACGCTCACAGCCGTGAACAGCAAGGTCAAAACGACGGAATGCCAGAACTGCGTGTCGCCAAAGGCGCGCGCATAATTAGCAAAGCCAATCAGCGAGTAACTCGTGCCGAAAGTGGGGTTGTAATTCGTCAGCGAGATGTAGAGCGAATGGAGAAGCGGATAGAGACCCACGACGTTCATGATGATGAGCGTCGGCGCCAGAAGTAGACGCGGCACATTCTTTTCGCCTGCGCGAACTGCTTTCGTCGCACCTATTGCAGCTGGAGGCGCTGCGATCGAGCCAGCCTTGGCCATAGCGATTGTCCTTATAGAAAGGTCACGACGCTCGGGGACGCCGTGACCGAACAGGATGGGCGGTTAGGAACGGATAACAGAGGCTAGCGCCTTCTCAGCGTCGTCCATAGCTTCCTGCGGCTTCTTACGGCCATTTACGCCAGCGAGAATGTTCTCGTAGAGAACGCGCTGAACCTCGACTGCATTGGTCAACCGGTAGGGCGGGATGCTGACGGGCGTCGTTCCGCGCGACTTAAAATCGCGGAAGGCCTGAAGCATCGGCACCCTGGCAAGAACCTCATCGCTGTCGATGTCGGCCTGCAGGCAAAGCGACGATTCACCGCCCTCGCGGAAAAGTTTGTAGGCTTCGCCATCACTCATCCACTTGAGGAATTTGTAGGCTTCCACCTTGTTTTCAGAGGCGGCGTTGATCAGGATCGACCAGCCACCGATCATCTGCTGCTGATACTTTTCCGTTGGCGAGACGGTATAGCCGAATTTGCCTTTGTTTGGACCATCTTCGATCCCGACGATGACGTCCGACCAAGTAATCATCATTGCAGCCTTGCCCTGCTGCATGGCGGACGAGCCTTCGGCATAGTCAAAACCGTCGACGCCCTTCGGGCAGAAAGGAAGAACTTCACGAAGGCGCTCGATGGCGCGCGCGCCCTGCCCTTCCGAGTTGAAGACCATCTTGTTGTTCTCATCGAGAACGCCGTCGTCGTGCGAGGAGATCTTGGTCATACCCATCAGACGGCTGCCCCAGTCACCGCTCATATGAGCGTCCTGGCCCCCTAGCATGAGGACATTGCCCGCGACGTCATTCGAGTGAAGTTTCTGTGCTGCATCGCGGTATTCGTCCCAGGTTTGCGGTACCTTGGTGATGCCTGCCTTCTCGAACAAGTCTTTGCGGTACACGAAGACCGGGGTGGTCATGACGAGCGGCAGGCCCCAACGCTCGCCTTCATATTCGGTATATGTGGTCGATGCAGGCGCCAGCTTTTCAACAGAAATCTGAGGCAATGAGGCATCGCCGGCGCGAATATCGTCGAAGGAGCTCGCCCAGCCATTGCGCAGCGGCTGACGGATCCACAAATTGTCGGTCGTGAAGATGTCGAACGTCGTCGAACCCTGGCTCAGTTCGATGAGCAGCTTTTCGTAATGCGCCTCGTAGGGGTTGGATTCCCCCTTAATGTTTGCAGCCGTATAGGCCTTTGCGACACTGCCGGTCAGAGCATTCGACCAAGCGACGTTGCTGTTTAGAATGTTGAGGCCTGCGGCTGCAGCAAAACTACGGCCAGCTGGGAGCAACGCATAAGCTGCAGCGCCTGCTGCCAGCGTCCTCATCAACGCACGGCGAGAAAGTTCACTGGAAAATGGCCCTTGTGTCATGACAGTTCCCCTAGAATTTTGGTGGACCTACCCGGCCAACTTGATCAATGCCGAGTAAACGTTTACAGAAAATCACCGGCACTCCCCTTTGTCAATCCGGTTTTTGTAGACGCGCGGAAATTAGACAAATATAAATCGCGAGCGGATGTGCGTTGAACGCACGCTCACACGCCAGGAGCCGTGAAGCATGATGAAGAAAACACAAGAAAACCAGCGTCGCGCGACTATCCACGACGTCGCAAAAGTCGCTAACGTTTCGATCGCGACCGTTTCCCGCGTTCTAAACAAGCCTGAAAATGTCAATCGCGACATGTATAAGCGGGTAATGGATGCGGCAGCTCAGCTTGGCTATACGACGAATTCTGCGGGCAAGGCCTTGAAAATGGCGCGCACCCGAACGATCGGTACTTTGCTTCCGCGCCTGGACGATCCTATCTTTTCCGAAATTGCCCATGGAGTACAGGAGGTGCTCTTCGCCCACGACTATGTCGGATTCCTGCAAACATCAGGCTACGACAACAGCAAGATATTCGATGCCGTCTTCCGCTTATTAAATCGCGGTGCCGAGGGTTTACTTGTATTCGGACGAATCGATGACAAGAAATTACTTGAGTTTATTGAGAAAAACCACGTTCCGATCCTGCAAATATACTCGTATCTCGAGGGCAATCCTATTCCGTCAGTCGGAATCGACAATTACGCGTCCTCCCGCAAGATCGCGCAGCTCATGTTACAGCTCGGCCACCGCGAGATTGCTCTGATCTCGGGACCGACCAAGGGCAACGACCGTCAGCAATCCCGGCTGAAGGCCTATGAAGACATCATGGAAGCGAATGGCTTGAAGACCACCGTTCAGGTGGTCCAGCCGGGCTATACCATCAATGACGCCGGGCAGGCGTTTCGGCGAATTCTGCAAGAAAACCCAAAGGTTACGTCGGTGATGTGTAATACGGATTTGCTGGCGTGCGGCGTATTGGCGGAATGCCGGAAGATGGGCATCGACGTGCCGTCAGACATCTCCGTCTCTGGGTTCGAGGACGTGAGCTTTGCGGCGCTCCTTTATCAACCGCTGACGACATTGTCCGTTCCTTCCGGCGATATGGGTCGCTATGCCGCGAGAGCGTTGATTGCGAATCTCGAAGAGGGCCAGAATCTGACGTCGATGCAGTTTGATACGAGCCTGATCATGCGCGACTCGATTGCGAGAGCGCCAAGCGGTTCTAACAGAGCCGCTTGACGCATTTTCAGAAAACGTTTACTCATAGTTCCAATCAAGGAAACCGCGATCTCTCGTATTGCGGAAAAAGGGGTAAACAGGATGCGTTTCAGCAAAATGGTGACAGTCGTCGGCGCCCATGCCGCCGGTGAACTGAACGAGGTCATCACGGGGGGGGTGCTGCCGCCCCCAGGCGAGACGATGTTCCAGAAGATGCAGTATCTGGAAAAGAACGGCGATGAGCTCCGGCAGTTCCTGCTGCACGAACCGCGTGGCAAGGTCACTCAATGCGTCAATTTGGTCGTACCCCCGACGCGTGCCGATGCGGATGCAGGTTTCATCATCATGGAGTCGGAATACTACGTTCCGATGTCTGGGACGAATACGATTTGCACGGCGACCGTTCTTCTCGAGACCGGCATGATCCCGATGGTCGAGCCGGTGACCAACTTGACGCTCGAAGCTCCGGCCGGCCTCGTCAAGATCAGGGCCGATTGCAAGGACGGGAAGGTTTTGGGAGTCACCTTTGCGAACGTTCCATCGTTCACGATCGCGCTCGATAAGCATGTTGAAGTGCCTGGCATCGGGACGATTACCGTCGATGTCGCCTATGGCGGGATGATCTATGCGCTCGTCGATGCCGCCGCGCTCGGGTATTCGATTTCCCCGGACGAGGCCTCCGAGCTTGTCGAGGTCGGTGAGAAGATCAAGCTTGCCGCAGCCGAACAGATTCCCGCCATCCATCCAGAAAATCCGGACATCCATACGATTAATCAGACGTTGTTCGCAGGTCCGATCCGGACGGAGAACGGTGTGAAGAGATCGAAGAACACGGTGATCGTTTCGCCTGGCCGCCATGACCGATCGCCATGCGGAACAGGCACGAGTGCGCGCCTTGCGGTTCTTCATGCCAAGGGCGTGATCGGGATTGGCGAAAAATTCGTTCACGAGTCGATCATCGGAACCGAGTTCGTCGGCGAGATCATCGAGACGACGACGATTGCAGGTCAGGCCGCCATCCGCCCCGCGATTACGGGCACGGCGTGGATCACGGCCCTTCACCAATATGTGCTCGATCCAAGCGATCCGTTCCCGACCGGCTACAAGCTTGGTGATACCTGGAAAACCCCGAACTAGGAGCCGGATGACATGGCGTTCTCTTTGGTTCTGACGCACGCCAGTTACATCCTCCGCCATGGTGGTGACGGCACGGCGAACTCAACGATGGTGAAAAAAATGAGCAAGATTTCAACGGCTCCCTCCCGCTCTACCTATGATTATGTCGTCATCGGCTCCGGGTCTGCGGGAAGTGTTCTGGCAGGGCGTCTGTCGGAAGATGGCAAGAACAGCGTGCTACTCCTTGAAGCCGGTCCGTCGGACCAGCATATCCATATCCGGATGCCGGCCGCCCTTCCTTTGCCTCTGGCGAACGACCGCTTCAATTGGTTCTACAATTCCGAGCCCGAGCCTCACCTGAATAACCGGGTTATCCTGGAGGCGCGTGGCCGCGTGCTCGGCGGGTCGTCTTCGATCAATGGCATGAACTGGGTGCGTGGTAGCCCCTGGGACTATGACAATTGGGCCAAAATGGGTCTCGAGGGCTGGAGCTATAAGGACGTTCTTCCCTATTTCCGTCGCGCTGAGACCTCCGACAAGGGCAACAACACCTATCGTGGCGGCAGCGGTCCGATGAAGATCGAGACCTGCAAGGCCAACAGCCCGCTTTATCGCGCGTTCCTCAAGGCCGGCGAAGAAGCGGGATACAAGTATATCGATGATCACAACGCCTATAGGCAGGAAGGGATACACATTACCCAACGCAATGTCGGTAACGGTATCCGCTGGAGTTCGTCGCAGGCCTACATTCATGCACAGCCCGAACGAGGCAATCTCGACGTCGTCGTCAAGGCAAAGGTGCTGAAGATCGAATTCGAGGGCAAGCGCGCCGTGGGTGTGAGGGTGCGCATCGACAGCAAGCACTACTTGATCAAGGTCGGCAAGGAAGTCCTTCTTGCGGCCGGTGCGATCAATTCGCCGCAGCTTTTGCTGCTTTCGGGCATTGGCGACGCTGAGGACCTGCGCAAGCTGTCGATTCCGGTGGTCGCCGATCTTCCGGGTGTCGGACGTGGTCTGAAGGACCACGTTGCGGCGCCGGTGCAGTACCGTGCCACCAAACCTGTTTCGGTCGTCGGCCAGCTCACCCGGTTTGGCAAGCTCAAGCTCGGACTTCAGTGGCTCGTTGCAAAAAAGGGCCTTGGTGCGACGAACTTCTTCGAAGTTGGGGGTTTCCTGCGGACCAACAAGAAGCACCCTGTTCCGAACATTCAGCTCGAATTCGTGCCGCTGATCGGCGAAATGCAGCACGGCAGCGTCGCGCTGGAAAACGGCTTTCAGTATTTCTTCAGCCTGATGCGGCCAAAAAGCGAGGGCCGTGTCTGGCTTTCCAGTGCCGATCCTGACGTCGCACCGAAGTTTGTCTTCAACTTCCTCGAGAATGAAGAGGATCGCAAGGAAGCGATCGAGGCGGTTCGAGCTATTCGCCACATCGTGTCCCAAAAAGCCTGGGACGATATTCGCGGCGAGGAGGTAACACCTGGCAAGGATGTCCAGTCGGATGAAGATATCCTCGCTTTCCTTCGCAAGGAGGCCGGTACCAACTACCACCCTTGCTGCACATGCCGGATGGGTACGGACAGCATGTCGGTCGTCGATGCACACGCCAAGGTACACGGACTTGAAAATATCCGCGTCATCGACGCCTCGATCATGCCGGCGATCGTCAGCGGAAACCTCAATGCGCCCGTTATCATGATGGCCGAGAAGCTTGCCGACGATATTCTCGGAAAGAAACTTCCGGTGCAAGCAGCCGACTATTACCTGCCCGCAGCAGAATGAAGGAGTACCCCATGACCAACCACACCGAAGAGAAGGGCGATATGCTCATCCTTCGCCCCCAAGAGGGCAAGAATTTCTGGCAGCCCGTACCTGCCAACGGTCATATATCCGTTCGAATCGCTCCGGGAATCGTCGATGTTGAGACGCCTTTCAGCCTGGGGACGCAGACGCTACCGCCGCAGGGCTATGTTCGCGAGCATGCACACCCGATCCATGACGAGGTGCTGCATTTCATCTCTGGACACGGAAAGGCGGTCATCGAAGGTGTCGAGTATGACGCCGAACCGGGCGTGACCATATTCGTTGGACGCAATCGTAAACATAAATTCGTCAACACGAGTACCGATCAGGACCTGCATTGGCTCTGGTTCATACAGCCAAACGGACTTGAGGATTTCTTCGAGCAGATCGGACGGCCGATGGAGCCCGGTCAAACCGACCCGACCCCGTTCCCGCGGCCCGACGATGTATTGGAAATTGAGGCGCGGACTGCGTTTGTTGCAGCCAAGCCGGAGTAACCTCTAGAGGTTTGAAATGCCTATGATTTTGGCATCTGATGGATGCCGGGTGACATATGATGTCTCCGGCAGCGGGGAAGCTTTGCTTCTCATTCCAGGGCTTGGTGGCTCAGCATCGTTCTGGGCGGCCATCGCTCCGCGGTTGGCTGAGAACTACAAGGTAATCAGTTTCGATCACAGGGGCACCGGTCGAAGTGACCGCCCAAACGGCAAGTATAGCATCGCGCGAATCGCCAAGGATGCTCAGGAAATTTTGCTGGACGAAGGAGCACGAAGCGCCATCGTTGTCGGTCATTCGACCGGCGGTATGGTGGCTCAGTATCTAGCATTGGACTATCCCGAGCTCGTCAAGCATCTGGTGATCAGCGGGAGCTGGGAGAGACCGGATGCGCGGTTCCGCAGCATGTTCGAGGCAAGGCTCGGCGTGCTGCTGGCGGCCGGACCAAGGGTGTATCAGACGCTTACGCACGCGATCGGATATACGGCCGACTATCTCGACACGCACCGCGAGGAGCTCGGTATCGTCATCGGTGGCGCGCAAGCAGCCCTGTCGCCGCTTGCCGTCGCGGCCGGCCGCATCGAGATGCTTCTGTCCGATCACCGTGCAGGTGAACTCGCATCCATCAAAGCGCCCACTTTGGTGATCGGGGCGACCGATGACGCACTCATCCCGTTCTACCACTCGCAACGGCTCGCAGCTCTTATTCCGGGAGCGCAGCTCACTATTTTGGACGGGGCACATTTTTACCCGAAGGTGCATCCCGAACGTTTCGCAAAGATCGTCCGCCAGTTCGTGGAGCACGGATATGCATAGAAACCCTCGTAAAATCGCGATCATCGGTTTCGGCGCCATGGCACGCAGCCTGCAGACTTCGCTTGACCAGGCCGACAGTGGCTTCCTGATCGGTGCGACCCTTTTGCCCGAGCAATACAGGCATGGTGTCGAAGTGCCGGAAAACGTTGCTGTCTTCGGTGCCGTCGAGGAGCTGATCGACTGGCGACCATCCCTTGTTGTCGAGTGCGCAAGCCATGAAGCCGTCCATAGCGCGGTGCCAGCACTTTTAGAGGCAGGCATCGACGTCGTCGTGGTGTCCGTCGGCAGCCTTTCCGATGAGAGCCTCGTCAGCCGACTGGAGGAGGCCGCCCTTCGAGGAGGTAGCCGGCTGACGGTCGCCTCGGGCGCGATCGGCGGCCTGGACGTGCTCCGCTCGGCCAAGAGCGCCGGACTGCGCGAGGTCGTTTACACCGGCAGCAAGCCGCCGGCGGCCTGGAAGGGGACACCTGCAGACGGAGCATTCGACCTTGCTGCCCTTACCGAGCGCACGGTGATCTTCGATGGCAGCGCGGCCGAAGCGGCCAAGCTCTATCCGAAGAATGCCAATGTCACCGCCGCTGTCGCCCTTGCCGGCATTGGTTTTGCAAAGACGCGCGTCACCCTGGCGGCCGACCCCTCGTCTTCCAGCAACACGCATAAAGTGGAAGCCGATGGTGCGTTCGGACGATTTTCCATCGTGTTGGAGAACCGCCCTCTACCCGAAAACCCCAAAACATCGTGGCTTGCGGCATTGAGCATCCAGCAATGCATCGTGCGCCATTTCCAGAACATCGAACTATGAGGAATCCGACATGCGTCTCATCAACAAAGTAGCCATCGTCACCGGCGCGGGCGCAGGCATAGGTGCTGCGACGGCCGAGCTTTTCGTCAACGAGGGTGCGAAGGTTGTCGTCGCCGACTTCAACGTCGAAGCGGTCAAAGAGGTCGTTTCGCGGCTCGGGGACGACGCTGTGGGTTGCACCGTAGACGTGCGTGACAGCACGCAGGTCAAGGCGATGGTCGATCTCGCCGTCAGCAAGTTTGGCGGACTCGACGTCATCGTGAACAATGCGGGCCGCGGCAGCCTTGGCACGGTTGAAACAATGGAAGAGCGCGATTGGGACGACATAATCGCGGTCAACCTGAAGGGCGTTTACCTCTGCTCGAAATATGCCATACCCGCCATGCGGGC
Source organism: Rhizobium sp. 11515TR (assembly GCF_002277895.1). Classification (NCBI taxonomy): domain Bacteria; kingdom Pseudomonadati; phylum Pseudomonadota; class Alphaproteobacteria; order Hyphomicrobiales; family Rhizobiaceae; genus Rhizobium; species Rhizobium sp. 11515TR. The sequence goes on from NZ_CP023000.1 coordinate 296,188, forward strand.
CCGCGGCGGAGGCGCGATAGTCAACACGGCATCGAATATCGTCCAGTTCGCAATCAAGGACCGCGCAGCCTATGTCGCTGCTAAGGGCGGCGTTGCGGCTCTGACGAGAGCGATGGCTCTCGACCACTCCGGCGACAACATTCGCGTTAACTCGGTGGCACCGGGTGTTATCTGGTCTAACTACTACAACAAGATGCTGACCCAAGTTCCGGATCCAGATGCATTCGTCAACGGTCTCAAGGCACGCGCTCCCATGGGTCGCTACGGCGAGCCGCGCGATATCGCGAACGCCATCCTCTACCTCGCCTGCGATGAATCCGGTTTTGCGACGGGTTCGATGCTGACCGTCGATGGCGGCGCGGCAGCCTGGTAATTGTTGGAGACGCGGCGATGATCCTTGAAGAACGGGACTACCGGATTAAAGCCGGCTATGTCGGAGTTTTTCTCGAGAAATATGAGACATTGGGCTTGCCCGTCCAGCGGGAACATCTCGGTGAGCCGCATGCATTCTTCACCTCCGATATCGGCGAGCTGAACCATGTCATATCGATGTGGCGTTACGAGGATCTCGCCGAACGATCCGCAAAGCGGTCCAGAATGCTGAATGATCCGCGCTGGCCTGGCTACCTCGCCAGCATCAAAGGGCTGATCGACGTACAGAACATCCGGATCCTCACGCCGGCACCGTTTTCACCATTGAAATGACACACAAAGAGGGCCTCATGGCAGCTTACAAAGAAGCGATTTCAATCACCCACGAAGGCGCACTTTCGGCGGTAGCCGCGGGTGTCGCCGAGGCGATTTCGATCGGCGTGCCACAATGCATTTTTATCGTCGATGCGAGCGGAGAGACGCTCGCGAGCCTGCGCATGGACGGAGCGAAGTATCTTAGTATGCATACGGCTCGTGCCAAGGCGAGAACGGCCGCATCTATCAACAATGCAACCGGCTCCATGGCATTCGAGTTCGGTACCTCGGCTGGCATCGCCTCACAGGGCGGCGTCACACCGCTTCCTGGTGGACTGCCGATCCGCTTCGGCGGCCGGCTCGCCGGTGCAATCGGCGTTGGATCCGGCAGCGGTGAACAGGACTTCCAGGTTGCTCGTGCCGCACTTTTAGCGATTGGTGCCGATAACATTTGATGAATTTATAGAGAATCAGACGGGCCGGGAGCACCACGACAATTCGGTGCCGATCGCCGCCGGAGTCGTCTTCTTTGTACTCAGATTCTACGTGGGAGGCAGTGCACCCTCATATCCGTTTCAAAGAGTTTCCGATGGAATAGTCCGGCTGCTTTTGTTTGGTCGGACTTATCGTCGCAATGCCGCTGTCAGGCATGCTTGTACGCTGGTTCGGATGCCGAACAATCCTCCTTGTATGCAAATTCCCGCTCAAATGAATGGAGTCAGTGCGCATGAACATCGATCACGAAATGGAGCATCGGTTCGGCCCGAAAGGCGTTGTCCTTCCGCATGAAGGAGCCCGCTATCGTCTCTCCCAGGAAGGGGTATCGGCTCAGGTGAAGTTGGCACCTGGTCAATATCCCCATTACAAATTCTCGGTGGTTCGCTACGATCTCGAACCCGGCGCGGAGATCGACCTCCATGCGACGCTCTTCGCTGGTCGGATACTTTTTTGCCTCGAAGGTGACGGCGGCGTGACCTTGAACGGCATCCGCAAGCCCTTTTCGGAAGGCGCTTTTGTTCATCTCGGCGAGGGTCATCACGCGACACTTTGCAACACAGGCACGATTACACAGCAGATTTTCAGTTTCGTGTTTGGGCCCAGCATTGAAACAAGGTTGGATCTCATGTCCGCGGGCCCGGACGGCTTGCTCCATTTAGATCTGACGCCTGACCTGCGAAATATCCATGGGTTGTTGACCTTAGATGAAGCCCGCACTCTTTCCGAGGTTTTGAAGGGTGAATTAATCTATCAGTTGCCGGACGAGGGACGGTCTTTCTGGCAGGCCAAGCCGAGTGCTGGCTTTGTCGAGATCAAAATGGCACCCTTTACCTCGAACGTGCATCATTACGGCGTGCTCATGCAAACACTATTTCCCGGAAACGCCGTGCGGGAGCATGCTCATAACCAGCTCAATGAATTTTTCGTCATTAGCAAGGGTACCGCTTGGGCAACCCTCGACGGCGTAAAGGCGGACTGCCCGAAAGGGACTGTGATCATTATCGGACGCAACGTATTTCACAGCTGGGGTAATGCCGGTAACATGGACGTTCAGAATTTCGCGATCATCGATCCTCCCGGCGTTGAGGGGGCTCTCTCGCTTACCGGACGTCCTCGGACGCCAGGCCAAGAGTGGCCGAGCGACATCGTCCGCAATACGGAAACCGGAAGAATTCTGCACGACCGTTTCGGTTTCGTTATCCGCGGCGATGCTGCGGACCGCTTTTAGTGAATGATGGATACGCGCGACGGAGGTGCACGTGGCCGATCGGCCGAATTTTCTCGGACCCGCGACGACAGGCTTCGTCGGCCTGCGCCTTTCGCATTCGGGATATCTGCGCTTTGCTGGCCATCAGAGCGGTGTCGCGAAGCCCTAAGTTGCCGCCAACGATAGCGGTGGTGGCAAGGGGTAAGGGTTTGGAGGTAATCGCGCACCAAGGCGGCGCCCATCCTTAAGCGATGCTCTTCGCAATACACCTCCGGTCTTAAGCCGGCAGATAATCCCGCAGCCTAGAGGTGAGGTTCGATGTCTGCTGCTTCTTGGAAGCCAACTTTGGGAAGGCTGAATGACCTCACCAACGTCGGTTTCCAAGACGAAGGGCTTGTCGATCTGAAGTGGGATCAGAGAAATCCGATCGAAATCCATGGTATGGCGGCAACAATCATGAGACCGACCAGCAGGGCGATCATGTAGCCGACAATCGGTTTCATGCCTTCATCGGGCTTGATGCGACTGATTGCGCAGGCCGCATAGTAGCCCACGCCGAAAGGAGGCGCGAACAGGCCCATGCCCATCGCCAAAATGACGACCATTGAATAATGCACTTCATGGATGCCAACCTCGCGTGCGATCGGGAATAGCAGCGGCCCGAAGAGCACAATCGCGGGAATGCCTTCCAGAACGGAACCAAGGATAATGAAGGCGAGGACAGAGACAGCGAGAAACGTCGTCGTCCCGCCGGGCAGGCTCTTCATGAACATGGCAAGTTCCGTGGAGAAGCCAGACTGCGTGAGTGCCCACGCCATTGCGGTCGCCGCGCCGATGATCAGCAGGATCGCTCCCGACAAGGCTGCGGTATCGACGAGCATTGGAAAGATGCGGGACCAATCGAAACGGCGATAAATCAACAGTCCAGCCAGCACTGTGTAAGCAATGCCGATGGTCGAGACTTCCGTTGCCGTTGCCACGCCCTCAATGACCGCGGCGCGGATCAGGAAAGGCAGGGCGATCGCAGGAATGGCGATGACAAAGCTCTTGAGGATTTCGCTTTTGCTGGCGCGTGTCACGCCGGAGAGATCTTCGTTGCGATAGCGCCACCAGACAACGGCGGCGAGTGTCAGGCCGAGGATCACGCCCGGCAGCATGCCACCGGTAAACAGCGCTGCTATGGAAACGCCGGTGACGGAGCCGATCGTGATGAGCACGATCGACGGCGGGATTGTTTCCGTCTGTGCGCCGGTGGCGGACAGGAGCGCCACAAGATCGCCGGGCCTGGCGCCGCGCTTGCGCATTTCTGGGAAGAGAGCCGGGGCAACGGCAGCCATGTCGGCGGCCTTGGAGCCGGAAATGCCAGAGACAAGATACATCGCACCGATTAGCACATAGGAGAGACCGCCCCTTACATGGCCGAGGAGGTTGGCAAGGAAGCCGATCATGGCGCGCGCCATGCCGGTCATTTCGATCAACAGGCCGAGCAGGACGAAGAGCGGTACGGCGAGTAGAATAATATGGCTCATACCTTCGTCCATGCGTCCGATCACGACCATTGTTGGCGTGGTCGTGGTAAGCGCGATATAGCCGAATGTCGCCAGACCGAAGGAGAAGGCGATCGGAACGCCAAGGAATACGAGGCTGCCCACGCCGAGAACGAAGAACAGCAGCAGATTCCAATTGCCGATGGCTGACAGATAGCCTCCGACGGCTGTCATGACGCCCACGATGATAACGACGGCAAGGACCGCAAGCGCAATCTCGCGCAGTCCGCCAGTCCGCAGCAGGCGAAGGACGGAGACGAGCAGCATCAGAAATATACCGACTGGGAGGGCCGCTGCTCGCCACGTATTGGGGATCTCCAGGGCGGGCGTCGTTACCCAGATTTCCTCCGCCGCGAAGTGATAGGCTGGACCAATGGTCATGATCAGAAAGGCGAGCGCTGCAGCGATCGCGATAAGATCGATGACCGACCGCCATTTCGGTTCCAATGCGCCGACGATCGCGGTCATTCGCATGTGTTCGCCGCGCTGCATCGAGACGACGGATCCCAACATGGCAAGCCAGAGAAACAGGATGCCGGCCAGTTCGTCCGACCAGATCAGCGGCTCGTGGAGAACGTAACGCCAGATGACGCCCATCATCAGGACACCAACTTCGACGATGACCAGCAAGGCTGCAGGTATATTGACGAGGCAGATCAGAAATTTCTCAATGACCGCGGCGATCTTCGCGGCAGTATGTGTGGGCAGTGCATAGTCGACCTCGATTTCCCGGTGATGCTCTTGTGACATCCTGGCTCCCTCCCTCTGATTATCCTTGGTCGCGCAGCTGTTTCGGCCGGCCAGGTGCCTTGCCGATCATCGCGGTTAGCGCGGGTTGAGCAATCGCCCTTTATGCATCAAACCCAAGCAGCCGCGCGCCACCGGTATGAATGCAAGGCAAGCTGGTCGAATACCGATAAGTCCGGCGGGACTGGCTGTTCCTCATGTCCAATCCCGCCCGACACCCGGCCCTGGAGGACTGGGCATCTTGTCTCCAGCTATTTAGAACGACGGCGATTCAACCGAGCTTGCCGGAGATCTTTTCCAGCATGCTCCATGCTTCGTCGCCATACTTCTTCTTCCAGTCGGCGTAGAAGGTCGTCGTCTTCAGAGTGGCGCGGAACTCGTCCTGCTTGACGTCGATCAGGTTGATGCCCTTGCCCTTAAGGTCGGCCTTGAGGCTCTCGCTGAGGGTCGCAATATCCTTGCGCTGTTCCAGGCCTGACTTGTCGATCTCCTTGGAAATGATGTCCTGAACATCCGTCGGAAGCCTGGCAAAGGAAGCCTTATTGGCAAGAACCCAGTAGCCGTCCCAGACGTGATTGGTCAGGCTGATGCTCTTCTGCACTTCGTAAAGGCGGGCCGTGGAGATGATCGCCAGCGGGTTTTCCTGACCTTCGACGACCTTGGTCTGCAGCGCCGAGTAAAGTTCATTGAAGTTGATCGGCGAAGGCGCTGCTTCCAGGGCCTTGAACAGCGAGGTCAGCGAGGGCGCCGGCGGAACGCGCAGCTTGAAGCCCTTCAGATCCGCCGGGGAGGTGATTTCCTTGGTCGACGAGGTGATCTGACGGAAGCCGTTGTCCCAGATGCGCGACACGGCGAAGATCGGCGTCTTTTCGATTTGCTTTGCGAGATGCGCACCGAGATCACCGTCCATGGCGGCCCAGACCTGGTCATAGCCCTTGAAGGCGAAGCCAAGGCTGGTGATGCCGCAGACGGGCACGAAGGTGGCTAAGACCATCGAGGAGAGGTTGAAAAAATCGACCGAGCCGTTACGGACTTGCGCGAGCAGATCAGTATCGGAGCCAAGCTGGTTTGCCGGATAGAGCTTGATGTCGACGCGGCCGGAGGTTGCTTCGCGAATGCGGTCGATCGCTTCTTGCGCGCGCTTGTTGACTGGATGCGTCGGGTCTTGGCCGGTAGCGTATTTGAGGTTGAATTCGGCCGCTGACGCTGGGCGCTTCAGAGCGGCGACGAGCGGCAGGCTGAGCGCACCTGTGACAAATGTGCGTCGATTGATAGAATAGTCGCGTTTCATGGTTTTCCTCCTCATAACCCGTAACGGATCACTTTCTCGGTCGAGCATCACGCTCGCTTTCTTTGGCATGGGCAAACCGCTAGCCCTTGGTCCACGGAATGCGGATCCTTCCCACCGTCAGATTTCGAAAATGCAAGGATCCCGTGACGGCCGCCCGGATTCTGTTCCGTCTTGAACCAGCCGCCTCTAAGCTTGTTTCCGACGGAGCGACGCGGCATCGACCCAAGTCGTCGGCGAAACGGCCCGCAAGAAAATTGCTTAGTGGATCAGAGAGCCGCCGTTCACGTCAACCTCCGTTCCCGTGCAATAGGCTGCAAGGTCCGAGGCCAGGAACAGGGCGCAGCCGGCAACATCGGAAGCCTCACCTGGGCGACCCATTGGAATACCCTCGACGATCTTGTCGAGCATTTCCGGCGTCAGCTTGCCGGCGGTGATGTCGGTTGCGATAAAACCCGGGCAAATCGCATTCACGCGGATGTTTGACGGCGCCAGTTCGCGGGCCATTGCCTTGGTCAGACCGAGCACGCCAGCCTTGGCCGCGGAATAATGGGGGCCGCCAAAGATACCGCCACCGCGCTGCGCCGATACTGAGCTGAGATTGACGATCGCGCCATAATTGTGCTCGCGCATGGCGGGGATGACGGCCTGCGTCATGTAAAGCGTGCCACGCAGATTGACGTCGAGAACGGCGTCGTAATTGGCCGGAGCGATTTCCATAATCTTAAGCGGCTGCGTGATGCCCGCATTATTGACGAGAATGTCAACGCGCTCCCAACGCCTCACCAGTTCAGCGACCGCGGCTTGGCAGGCCGCCTTGTCCGTGACATTGCATGCGAGGCCAACATGGTTTGGTCCGAGATCGGCTGCAGCCGCCTTCGCGGCATCCGCATCCAAATCGAGAATGGCGACCGTTGCGCCATGTTCGGCAAACAGCTTCGCCGTCGCCTTGCCGAGACCGCGTGCCGAAGCAGCGCCAGTTATGATTGCAAACTTGCCTTGCAGAAGGCCCATGTGCCTTACTCCTCCCAACTGTTGTTCTGGATGTGGTGAAGGCTCCTTAAAGCCAACCCTTGATCCGTTCGATGACCTTGCCGACCGAAATCCCGTACATCTCATGCAGCGTCGGTAGCGCTCCAGCTTCCAGGAACTGGTCCGGAAGACCGATCATGCGGAAGCGCGGAGCAATACCGCGCGACAGCAGACCAGCGGCTACGGCCTCGCCGAGGCCACCCATGACCGTGTGGTTTTCGGCGGTGACGACCAGCCGGCCGCCCTTGGAGGCTTCGGCCGCAATGGTCTCAAGATCGAGCGGCTTGATGGTCGGGCAATGAAGAACCGCCACATCAACCTTGTCTTCGGTGAGCTTCTGGGCGGCATCAAGCGCGCGCATGGTCATCAGGCCGGTGGAAATGACGAGGACGTCCTTACCTTCCCGGATCATCTGCGCCTTGCCGAGCTGAAACTTGTAGTCCGGCTTATGCTTCTTCAGTACCGATGGAACCTTACCGCGCAGGAGGCGAGCATAGACCGGCCCTTCATGCGCGCAAATCTCAGGCACCATGCCGAGAATGTCGTCGGCATCACAGGGATCAATGATCGTCATGTTCGGAAGGCCCCGGAAGATCGCAAGGTCTTCGGTCGCCTGATGGCTTGGGCCGTAACCGGTCGTCAGGCCCGGGAGGGCGCAGACGATCTTCACCGGCAGATTTTCTTCGGCGATCGCCATGGCGATGAAGTCATAGGCGCGGCGTGATGCGAAGACGGCATAGGTCGTGGCAAAGGGTAGGAAACCTTCGCGGGCCAGACCGGCGGCGGCTGACATCAGCACCTGCTCTGCCATACCCATTTGGTAGAAGCGATCCGGCATGGCATTCGCGAAGACGTGGAGGTCGGTGTACTTGCCGAGGTCAGCCGTCAGGCCAACGATGCGCTCGTCCTTCCGGGCAGCATCGATCAGGGCATTTCCGAACGGCGCCGAAAGGGTGTCGTAGCCTTCTGCAGCCAGCGATGCGATCATCGCCGAAGTTGCCTGGCGTTCACCCTCGGGAACCTTGCGGGCTTCGTATTTGCGAGCCATCGATGCGAGAGTCATGCCGGCTTTCCTTCTTCGAGAACTGCGAGCGCCTTGTCCCATTCATTGGCTTCCACGCGGACGAAGTGGGTGATTTCGCGACTCTCCAGGAAGGGTACGCCCTTGCACATGGTCGTATCGAAAATGATGACGCGCGGTTTGGCATCTTTGACGGCGCGTGCCGCATCGAACGCGGCGACAACAGCGGCGAGATCGTTGCCGTTCACGCGCTGTGCATGCCAGCCGAAGGCTTCCCACTTTTCAGTGAGCGGTTCTGAGCAGAGCATTTCGGTCGACTTGCCGTCGGCCTGCTGATTGTTAAAATCGACGAGGCAGATCAGGTTGTCGAGCTTGTGATGCGCGCCCGACATCGCCGCTTCCCAGGTCGAGCCCTCGCCCAGTTCGCCGTCCGACATTAGGTTAAAGACGAGCGCCGTGCTGTTTTTTCGCTTCAGTCCCATGGCCATGCCAACAGCGATGCCGAGGCCGTGTCCAAGCGAACCGCCGGTGATTTCCATGCCCGGGGTATAGGACGCCATGCCGGACATTGGCATGCGGCTGTCGTCCATGCCGTAAGTCTCAAGTTCGTCTTCGGGCAAGATGCCGGCTTCCATTAAGACCGCATAGAGAGCGATCGCGTAGTGGCCAATGGACAGAAGGAAGCGATCGCGCGCTTCCCATTCCGGATCCTCTGGACGGTATTCCAATGCATGGAAATACGACGCAGCAAGAACGTCCGCGATACCCAGTGCCTGGCCAATATAACCCTGGCCCTGTACCTGGCCCATCAGAAGGGCCTTGCGGCGAATATTCCATGCACGCAATTCCAACGACACGTTGGAGCGGGCCACGGAGTGGCTTGCCAAGTTCATGATGTCCTCCCGGCTTTTCTATGCAGCTACAGATAGCATTGGCCGAGGAGGAATGATTTTAAGAAAAGTGACAGACCTTTGAAGCCAGACTTAACTACTGACATAAGCCTGATGTCACAGACCCCAAGGTTTTACATCGATGAGATCCGTTGGGGATCCGAGGCGAAAGCGGCATCCCAGTTCCTCGAGATGGGCGCGGGCAGCGTCATCGTGGTTCTTGCAGGCTGACATCATCCAGTTGAAAAAACGCTGCACAATCCGTCGACTGAGGTGTCTCGACGGGCAGACGAACCAGTATGCGGGGAAGTCAATCACGTCGAACGCGGTGGAGAACGGAACCAATTCGCCGCGCTCCAGTTCGCCCAGGCAAAGCGTGACGCTGTCAAGCGCGATACCACCGCCCTGTTTTGCCATCTCGATCGACATGGAAGACCGGTCGAAACGCAAGGGATAGTTGATATTGGGAACATCGATCTTGTTGAAGGCGAGCCAGAGGTCCCAGCGATAGAGGGTTTTCACGCTGTCGATTAGCCTTGCCTTGGAAAGCTGGCGAACCGGGTCTGCATCGATCTCCTTCAGCTTCTCCAGATAGGCGGGGCTGCAGAGCGGAAGCACGAGGTCGTGCATTAGCGGGGTCACGGAAACCCCGCTCCAGGTCCCTATGCCATAGCGCAGGTCGACATCGACATTTTCGGTCTCGAAAGCCGAAAAGTCCGGTGTCGCGTCAATGCGCATGTTCCAGTCTTCGTTCTCGGCCGCGAAAGCGCCGACCCGCGGCCCGAGAAAGCGGACGCCGAAACTTGGGCTGACGCGGATGATGAAATTGCGGCGGTCGCGCTGGAAGGAAATGGCCGAGCGTGCGTTGCGGATTGCGCCGAAGGCTTGGGTCGTCGTCTGGAACAGGCGGTCACCGTCAAGTGTGAGTACCAGTCTGCGCTTTTCGCGCCGGAATAGCTTCACCCCCAGCTGCGCTTCGAGAAGCGACAATTGCTGGCTGACGGCAGATGGCGAAATCCCAAGTTCCTCGGAGGCCTTGGTGACGCTGCCGAGCCGGGCAATGGCTTCGAAATATTCGGTGGCTTTGAGATTGAGATCGCGCATGTGGTCAATTTAGCCGATTGGCAGTGGGTGATCCATGACCTGTCATCCCATAAATAAAGGCGGCGCGCATGACGCGCCGACCGAGGTCACGCCGGGGAGCGTGAGTTGAGCAGATGACCCGCTTCAAATCCGGTAGAATTTTTCAGCGTTGTCGTGGAAGAGCTTCACGCGGTCCGCATGCGGATAGGCAGCAGTGATTTCCTTGAATGCGTCGAAGATCGCATCATAGGAGGAGAACAGTTTGTCGACCGGGAAGTTGGACGCGAACATGCAGCGATCGATACCGAAGATTTCGATGGTGGATTCGACATAGGGCCGGATCGACGCTGTCGTCCAGATGAAATCGCCCATGCCGAGGCCGGAAATCTTGCAGGCGACATTTTCGGCTTGGGCGAGCTTACGCATGGCTGCTCGCCAGCCCTCGAAATGTTCGAAGCCATCAACCTGCATCCCGGTATGGTTCAGAATGATCTGAGTATCGGGAAAGTCTCTCGCCAGTTCGTAGAATTCGTCCATCTGCCAGTAGTAGAGCTGGAGATCGTAGGAGAGATTGCGCTTGACCAGCTCCTTGAAACCCCGCCGCCACTCGGGCGTACGGCTGACTTCGGGCCGGTTGAGGTAGGTCTTTGCCGGGTCCGTATGGTAGTTCATTGACTGTCGGATGCCGCGGAAATTCTTGTATTGCATATGGTCGTCGAGAAGATCGGCCACGTCTCGCTTGCGGAAATCGGCGTAGCCGACGATGCCGTGTGGAAAACCGCAACGATCGGCAACGCCCTGCAGCCATCGGGTTTCGCCTACGGGGTCCTTCGGATCGTAGCCGACATCAAGGTGCACCGACTTCACAAGGTGCTGGTTCTTAGCGTCCTCCAGAAAATCCTCGATGAGGTAGTCCACGATGATCGCGGAATAATCCCGAACGCGGAAGGTTTCGCTCCGTCGTTCAGCCAGGGATAGTAGTTGTTGGTGATGTCCCACAGGTGATGGTGGGCGTCGATAAGCGGAATATCGTTCATCGAAATACCGGTCAGATGGAGTTCACGATCGAGGCTGAGAGGCTGGAGACGGCTTGGCCGTCTCCAGCCAGTTGATCACTGCGGAAAGACGCGCGCAATGACCTTCTTGGCAGCGTCCGAGTCGATATCCGCAGCCTTCACCAGCGGCATGACGAGCGCCATATTTTGCTTGGTCGGCGCACCGGTCAGGGCGTTATACACCTGCTGTGTGGCGTCGATGCCCTGGCCAACGGCTTCCTGGAAGAAGATGCCCTGGATGGCGCCGTTCTTCAGCAACTGGATCGTGGTTGGGCTGCCGTCGGCCACGGTCACGCCCACTTTGCCGGTAAGGCCACGGGTCGACAAAGCCTTTGCGGCACCGCTACCGGCCTGATCATACATGCCATAGATCGCCTTAAGATTTGGATGCGCGGTGAGCAGATCGTTGGCCTGGGTGACGGCTTCGTTGATCGTCAGGCCCTTCGTTTCGAGCATCTGGACGAGTTCACACCCGTTCGCCTCGAAGGCTTCCTTCGCGCCCTTGAGGTACTTCTGGGCGTTCTCACGGTCCTGCGGCAGCGACAGCATGCCGACCTCCTTGCCACCACGCTCCTTGGCGAGCTCGCAGGTATATTTGCCCTGGGCGAGGCCGGTTTCGTAGTTGTTGGCCGTGACCGACGACGTGAAGTTTGTCTGGCCTGGCTGCGGGCCGATGCCAGCAAAGGCGACTGGGATCTTCTGCTGCGCGAGGAAGTTCAGGAGCGGCGGCGTCGACGTCGAGCTGACCGGACCGATAACGACGGCATTCACACCACGGGTCGCGATCACGCGGGCATTGTCCATCTGCTTCGCTGGGGAGTTCTCCGAGGTGTATTCGACATAGTCCATGCCGAGCTCCTTGGCTCTCTGCTGGACGCCATGGGCCACCCATTGCCAATAGTCGATGTCGAGCGATGGTGCGATATACGCCACCGTTAACTTCTTGTCGGTGGCATTGGCACCCTGTGCAATCAGCACGCCGGCAGCCATTGCCATGATTGCCTTGATCACTTTTTTCATTTCTTCCTCCTCCTTGAGTAATATCGACGTTTTTTATCGATGACTAAATCTGTCGATAAGCACGGCGACGAGGATTGCCAAACCCGTCACCGATCCTTGCCAGAAACTGTTGATGCCGATGAGATTGACGCCATTCTGAATGATCGTGATCATCAGGGCGCCGAGGACGGCGCCAATGGCGGAGCCGGTGCCGCCGGAGAGGCTCGCACCCCCAATGACGACCGCGGCAATGGCCTGCAGCATGAGTGATGCACCGGCTGTCGCTTCCGCATTCAGGATGTAGCTGACCGTCAGCAGGCCGGCGAAGGACGCCATCGTGCCGGAGATCAAATAGGCCGCGAACCGAGTCCGTTTGACCGGAATGCCAAGGAGATAGGCCGCCATCGGTGAACTGCCGATCGAGTAGAACCAGCGACCAGCCGTGACCTTGCGCAGCACGAATTCCAAAGCCACCGTGAAGATCAGGCAGAAAAGCACGAAATTCGGCAGGCCTGGGATCATCTCGCCGCTGTTCAGCAGCCAGTAATCCGGCGAATTGACACCCAGCGAGCGGCCATTGGTGACGATGAAGGCGAGCGAGGCTGCCACTGCATAGGTGATCAGCGTCACGACAAATGGCGCAAGGCCGACCAGCGTGATCAGGAAACCGTTGATAGCGCCGCAGACGATACCGACCCCGAGGCCCGCCAGGCTGGCTGTCACATCATCGAAGCCGCTGGCCATTGCAAGCGCCGTCACCATCCCCGTCAGGGAGAAGATCGAGCCGACCGACAGGTCGATGCCACCCGTTATGATCACGACCAGCACGCCGAGCGACATGATGACGAGCGGGGCGGAAGCCTGCAGGATGTTGGCGAAGTTGCCCAGCGAGAGAGCAGCCGGCACGAACAGGCCGACGCCGACGAGCAACGCCGCGCAGGCGGCCGCAATTGCCAGTTCCGATCGATAGACGGAAAGGAGCGATGGCATTCGGGGGCCGAGCGCATTGTTATCTTTGGAAGTCATTGATTGTGCTTTCGTGTTCATGCTGCCATCCCCGTGAGCTCTGCCAATGCGTCCTCATTGAACTGGTCGGAGGGCAAAAGGCCCTTGGCATGTCCCTCTGTATCGAAGGCCAGAATCTCGTCGCAGAGCTCCAGCAGCTCAACGTTTTCGGTCGACCACCAAACCACCGTGGTCCCCTGCTCCGCCATCCCGTGGATGAGATCGTAGATGTCGCGCTTCGTGCCAATGTCGACGCCCCGCGTCGGCTCTTCGAAGACGACAAGTTTCAGCGGCATTGAAAGCCAGCGCGCGATAAGAAGCTTCTGCTGGTTGCCGCCGGATAATGTTCCAGGCAGGTCCCAAATGGAGCCGGCTTTCAACTTTAAGCGCTGGACCAGATCCAGACATTCGGCGCGCTCGGTTCGGCGAACCAGATGGCGACCTTCGCGGATGCGGCGCGAGGCGAGAACATTGTCCACGATGGGCAATTGCGCCAGCACGCCCTTGTCGCGCCGATCGCCGGAGATGTAGCCGATGCCGAGTTCCACGGCCTGACGCGGCGAGACGGGCCGTTCAGGCAAGCCCTCAGCCACCACCTTCCATCCACTTGCCCGTCCGGTTCCGTTGAGCAGAGCGATCAGCTGCGATGGCCCAGCCGGCGCCCCTGCGAGACCGAGAATCTGTCCTTTGCGAACAGTAACGTCTCCGGCCGGCCCCTTGAGCGTGATGCTGCCTTCAGTCGTCCTCGCCTGACCTTTGCCGCGCGGTGCGTCGCGATGCGCTGGTTGGCCCATCCAGTGGACGATCTCGTTGTCGCTGAGCGTTGAAAGCGGTGCGGCATCGACGACCGTCAAGCCCTCACGGATGATCGTGCAGACATCACAAAGCTGACGAATTTCCTTCATTCGGTGCGAGACGAAGACAATGCCGATATTCTTGTCGGTGACCAGGCGGCGCAGAACGACGAAGAGACGCTCCGTTTCGCCCGCGGTCAGGTTTGCCGTCGGTTCGTCGAGGAGCAGCACTTCGGCACCCGTCGACAGTGCGCGAGCGATCTCGACGATCTGGCCTTCATGCATGGACAATTCGCATGCCTTGCGATGCAGCGCATGTCTGGCGAGATGGGGGTCGATTAGCGAGAGCGCTGCGTAGCCGATTTCAGCCTGCCGCTTCGACCGCACGAGCGAGCCGGCGGATGCGGCATGCACGAGGGCAATGTTTTCGGCGACGGAGAGATCCGGCAGAAGAGCCAGTTCCTGGTGCACGACGGCGATTTTCGGTTCCGCCCCGTGATGGGATGATAAGCTGATATCTCCGTCATCCTTGCGGATGCCGCCGGTTATGATGCGGATCATCGTGCTTTTGCCAGCACCGTTTCCGCCGAGCAATGCATGAATCTGTCCCGAACGAACAGTAAAATTCACTCCGCGAAGAACTTTTGTTGCGCCAAAGCTCTTATGAAGGTTTCTCACCGCGATGAGCTCAATATCCGACGCCGACATGCACGAACCACCTCATAAGGTTACTCTGTTCGAGCTATGAAATTCGCGAATTTCGCTCCTCGCATTAGCTCCTCCCTGATTTGCAGCTTAGAGACCGAGGCGTCTGGCGGAAATTTACTTAAGTTAAAGAGATGTTAAGGTCAGCTAAACAAAAGGACTGTGACTAGCGAGATAATTTGTTTTGCTTCGGGCATCATTGCGGTTTCGTGAACGTCGGCTCAATCGTGCCCGCGCTCAGATACTTCGCGATCGCGTTAAGTGGCGGCGCAGTGCGCGGGCTGATCTGGCGGATCGACTATTTCTCGCGTGGCGCAATCACCGCCGCTGTCGTCTACCAGCTGTTCGACAGGTCTCGCAAAAAGCGAGGGCAATTGCGTGTCGCCTAGTCGCTCGAGCTGGACTAAAGGATGGCGCCGCGGCGGCGCTAGACCCGCCATTGTTTACGTCTTTCGCTGCAAACTTGCGAGGATGCCGACAGAGGCGATAAGGATCGTCAGCGAGAGAATCGCAAGCCTTAGCGACGTTTGATGGGCAAGGGCCCCGATGATGGCCGGTCCAATGAGTGATCCCGTGTAACCGCAGATCGTCACGATTGATACAGCTGCGCTGTGTGGCACTGCTGTTTGCTTCCCGACTGCGGAGAACGCCACCGGCACCATATTTGCCCCACCCAAGGCAATCACACCATAGCCGAAAGCACTTAGCGCCTGAGTAGGTGCTCCCGTGACGACGATGAGTCCCGAAATTACTACGACGCTCCCAAACACAAGGGTGTTTCTGGAGCCCAGAGCTGTGACTATTCGGTTCCCCATCAGCCTGGTAAGCGTCATTACGGCTGCGAAAATCACATATGCGTAGCCGGCAAGTCTTGGATCGCCGCCCCAATCGTCGAGGACGAGAAGCGCACTCCAGTTTAGAATGACACCATCCGTGAGAAACAACGCAAAGCAGATCAGCGCCGAGAACAGAATGACCCATGAGGGTCTTCTCAAGCTGAAGGCCTCGCCTCCTGCTTCCGGCAAGAAGTTCCTCACCACAGGTCCAAATATCACCGCGATTAGAAAAACGACAATCAAACCCACGAAAGCCGGCGGCACATTAGCCGATAGCAATATGAATGCAAAAAGAGAGCCTACGATGCCACCGAGGCTGTACATCCCATGGAACCCCGACATCATCGCTACGCCACGTTGCCGTTCAACTTTTACGCCATGGACGTTCATGACGCAGTCAAGGCAACCCAAGGCAGCTCCAAAAATAAAAAGCGTGACCGCTGAAGGTAAATACGAAGGTGCATAGCTCAAGACGGGCAGTGACAAGCAGATGAAGAGGACGCAGACCGCTATGGGCCTGCCACAGCCGTATCTGCTTGCCAACACGCTTCCGGCCGGCATTCCCAACAGGGAACCACATCCGAGAAACATCAGGAACACGCCAAGCGCGCCGTCATCCAACGCTAGTCTGCCCTTGACGAAAGGAACTAATGGAGACCACGTCGTGACTGCAAAACCCGCAATGAGGAACGCCACACGGGTCGCGGTGGTTGCCCTATCTAGGCCGCGCTCCGTCGCGCGTTGCGTTTCTGAAATCGTCAACGGAACTCTCCAGAAGGATCGGCAGCTAGGCGACTATCGAACCGCCTCTGCAAGATTGGACTTACGGGGACGGAATGCTTCCCCCAACAAACAAGACGATGAAGATCACCGTCGTCGCGTTCCGCATTCCGGAGGGCTTCCTCAGAAAACTAAGCGGGCCTACGAGGAAAGCTAGATAGCCAAGTTGTGCAACGACGCTGACTTGGTTTCGCATCGCTCCCAACGCCCACGATCGAGATATGTCGTGGAGAGGCCAGTGGCTCTCCCCACGCAACTGTCAGCAGGTTTGCGGGGGATTGGGGTGGGCAAATGACCAAACACGTTTTCCTCGATATGATTTCGCCCGTCAGATTCGATTTTGCTACAGCCGGGATCTGAATTTCGTATGGTCACCGGGTAGCACCAATCGAGCCCGACGTTACTTTACGGTGGACCCGCAACTGGCTGTCGAAGTTGCGCGCTAAGATCGCGTTGAGCAAAGCTATTTTGTGTCCAAACTGCCGTCGCTGAGCTGTATGGCTAAAGATCGCCTTTCGCACGCGAGCAGCTATGGAAGGCGCTGCGGGCGGGTTGGTGCTTCCTTGCGGATCCGCCGCACGATGGAACGCGGCTGGCGTCCGGTACGGAACCCGTGAGGCTTCAGTCGGTGACACATACGCCAGAGCCAATTGCATCCGATACATCTCTTCCTCCACAAGCGCGATTGCAAGTCGAGTGTGGATGCTGCGACCGGGAAGGGGCGCGGTCAACTTCGCAATAATCTGTGAACTGACGCAAACTGACGCTTTTTCCGGCTCTCACCTCACGTCTCTGGCCGCCTTGGCGATGAAGTCCGCCACAAAATAAGGATGGGAGATCATTGACATATGGCTCGACTTGATAGTCGTGGTCCTGGCTCCGATGTGTTTAGCAATCCATTCCTGCACGTGGGTCGGTAGAGCATTGTCTCCCTGAGTCACAAGATACCAGGTGGGCTTGTCTAGCCATGCTGCGTGCGTGATGTTTTCGCCGAATGCTTTCGCTGTCATAGGCTGTTGGGTCGCGGCCAGTACGGCAACTCGTTTGCGAGAAACATCCCCTGCCATGACGTGAGCAAATGCGGTTGGATCGTCGAGCCAAACGAGACCATTTGCGTCCGGCGCGAGACCTTCCATGGGCGCATTGCGCTTCTGCAGTAAATCAGCGACGGATTCACTGCTATCCGGAGCAAGAGCAGAGAGATAAACGATACCCTTCACATTGGCAGCGTTCCCGGCTTCGGTCACAACCGCCCCTGCCCAAGAATGCGCGACTAGCAGAACATCGCCTTTCTGCCTTGCGAGAACGCGACGCGTTGCCTCGACGTCGTCTGCCAGCGATGTCAGGGGATTCTGAACGGACGTCACGTGGTAGCCCTTAGCCTGCAGCAATCGAATAACATCGGACCAGCTCGACCCATCTGCGAATGCTCCATGCACGAGGACGATGCTCTTCACTCCAGGCCCGTTATGAGATGCCGACGCCGAAGTCGGAAGCACCGCCGCGGTCGCACTCAACGATAGCGCCAAGAGCCTGGCGACCGCCGCAGTTTTTCTTAGTGGGAAGAGATTGAACATAAAAAATACTCCATCGCGATTTCAATATTGAGGAGGCCTGCGCCCTTAAAAGATGGAAAGGTGGGATTACCGCACTTTCACGTGGCGACGAGCGTGATTGGTCCGAAACACGACCTTGCGCGGTCGGCAATGGCAATTCCAGGTGAGAGCACCTGCCAAAACCCTAACCCGTTTTCTGATGGCCTTCTGGCGAGCTTGAGCCATAATCAAAGCCGTCACTTTCATCTCCTGAATGAAGGCTCTATGTCCGCCTTGCCGCACGAATATTGTATTTCGAGTGTTTTGTCCACATATGTACAAAACTAAAAAGTGAGATCGAAAATTGGCACGACCAAGTAAGTTTGACCGCAATGAAGCTTTGGATATCGCCACGGAAATCATCCGACGAGGTGGCTACGAGCAAGCGTCTGTGAAGTCTCTATCCGAGCGACTGGGCATTCCGCGATCAAGTTTCTACAACGCCTTCGGTTCGCGCGATGAGCTGTTTGCTGAAATCATCTCCCGATATGCAGTCACTGCGCCGGACGCACCACTATATGCGGAGGTGGAAGGACCTATCCTGCCTCTCCTTCATGGTGTCCTGCGAAACATTTGCCGTATTCGTGCTGCTGATCCGGAGGGAAAAGGTTGCATCATCGTGAATTCGATTGCCGAGCTCTGCCCATCAGTGGAGGGACCAGCGCCAATGCTGACCAGCTTGGCTACGAATTCAACGAAGCGCATAGCAGAGCTATTGGCCATAGCGCGTGAGCACGGCGAAATTGACAGTCATGCCAATGTTCATGCTCTGGCGCTTGCTCTGCAGAATCTAATGATCGGTCTTAACGTCTTCTCTAAAGTCGTGCGGGACGAAAACGATCTATGGCTCCTGACAGAAACCACATTGCGAGGTTTAGGCCTGTTTAGGACGTGATTGCCCTGTAAAGTCGGCTGAAAATTGCCCAAAGAACTATGCAAAACCTGTTCTTAGGTTGCCAGCAAATCCTCACCATCGCTGTCCGACATATTTCGATAGCCATCCTCATTCTTTGCAGTGAGCAACGGCAACTCATGGCCAAGAAAATCGAGAAAGGCACGCACCGCCGGAACTAAGCCACGGCGGGATGGGAATATGGCGTGCAATTGATGTGCGGGTAAAGTGTAGCTTGGCAGGAGCCTTACGAGGCGCCCCTCGCTGACGGCCTTACCGCAGAGATTGCGTGGCAGCTGGGCGATGCCCGTCCCGGACATCGCGGCACGTCCAAGCATGTAGACGTCATCGGTGGCAAGCACGGGGTCATACTCGACGCTTGATGCCTCGCCGTCCAGCGCCGTAACATGCCAGAAATTTCTTTCGCCTCGGACGCCCGCCGGTCCAATTCCTCTTTGCAGGTGCAGCGACTGGAGTGTATCCAACGGGCCATTGGCTGACACGAATTCCGGGCTGGCCACCAACCATTGCTCGCTGATCCCGAGCCGCCTGATCATCAATTGCGAATCGTCGATCGTTGATCGAATACGCAAGGCAACATCGTATCCCTCCGCGATGACATCTACCCGTCTGTTCGACAGATCCAAATCGAGCTTGACTGCAGGATAGGCTTGCATGAACTTCCAAAGTACAGGTGCGACGAACATGTGACCTACGCCCACCGGGCAGCTTACCCGAACTCGCCCCGCTGGCACATCACCAGCTCGTTCGGCCACCTCAAAGGCCATTCGCGCTGCGTCGATCATTTCATTGCAGTGTTTCAAAAATTCTTGCCCGACAGATGTCAGGTTGACCGATCGTGTCGAGCGCTGCAGCAGCCGAACGCCCAGGCGAGTTTCCAGAGCGGCGACCCGCCGACTAATGCGAGATTTCGGTATCCCCAAGGCCAGCGCTGCGGATGAAAAACTTCCATGACGGGCAATTGACGCAAACATCGTCAACTCGTTGAGGTCTTCCATGACATCGCGACTCCAATTGTCTCACTCATAGAACAATCAGTACTATTTGCCATACTGGCGGAACGAAGGTTTGTCGACCTATCTTAAGCTCAGCATTCCCAAGGAGCTAACTTATCATGCAAATTCTTCATCTTGACTCCAGCATTCAGAGCGATGGTTCGGCCTCGCGCACGCTCACCAAGGCCATCGTCGCGGCTTTGGAAAAACAACATCGTGGCGCCACAGTCGTCTATCACGACCTCGTGGAGGACGCCGTTCCGCATCTCAATGGGCCAATCGGCGCAGGTTTCCGGCCACTGGCCTTTGACATCTCTGACGAAAAGACGCGCCGAGAGCACGCACGCTCGGATCAACTCGTAAGAGAGCTGATGGAAAGCAATATCATCGTCATTGGCGCTCCGATGTATAATTTTTCGATTGCTAGCCAACTCAAAGCTTGGATTGACCGGGTTATCCAGCCCGGCAAGACATTTCGATACACGGAAAACGGCCCCATCGGTCTCATTGGTGGCAAAACGGTTGTCGTCGCATCCACCCGGGGAGGCTCTTATCTGTCGGGCCCTCTTGTATCCATGGATTTTCAGGAAGGATATCTGAGGACGGCTTTTGGCTTCATGGGCATCAAGGATGTGAATTTCATCCGCGCAGAAAACATGTCACGTGGCGACATCGCGCGGACGAGTTCAATGGACAATGCCCTCGAGGCGGTCACTCCATTTGTCACTAAACTTGCTACGGCTTGAGTACCGACAGGCAACCTTAGATCATCAATATAAAGATCACCCGCAACAGAAATCCTTGCGGTCTGGTAGTCGGCCGCATCACCAGCCATCAGGAAACCTCATGTTATACGTCGTAACCCTTAAATATGTTCAGCCTCCTGAAGTCATCGCAGCGCATCTCGACAGTCACCGTGCGTGGTTGGTCGAGCATACAAAATCCGGCCGGATCATCGCCGCTGGGCCGATGGATCCGCCAACGGGTGGCATCGTCTTGGCAAGCTGCGAAGATCGAGCAGAACTTGATGGCATGCTTCACAGCGACTCGTTCTACGTGCACGAACTCGTAGAATTCGCCGTACAGGCATTCAACCCGGCTCTGCGCGCCGACAATTTCGCAGCGCAGTGGGCTAAAGAAGCCAAAGCCGTGCCCGTGGCCTAAAGCCAATGCCCCTCAGCATGATCGCTACGAAGCTTGCCTACCAAGCTTCGTAGGCCGATTGCCAATACGATTTCAAACCCGGTCGGGCTGGCGTTGCGGCGGAGATCGCATGTATAATTTGACCTAGCGCCGTAGAATTTGCTGAGCTATCAGTTTGCGGAGATCAAGAAGTGGTTCCTGTTGCAGGAAGTATGAGGTCTAACATTCGAGGCGACGAGGTGCGTTTACCATCCAACCCATCGGTGTCTCTCCAACTCTATTCCATGCGTCGCCTTGGTGGTCTTGAGCATCAGGTGGCAGCTGCGGCGGAAGCCGGATTTCGTTTCGTCGAACCTCTCGAACATCATCTATATGAAACTGAAAACCTCGACCGAATTCTCCGAGCGCACGGGGTCAGTGCGCCATCGGCTCATATCACACTTCCCGCCCTCAAACGACAGCGATCCCGTTCATTAGACGATTGTATTCGATGCGGCATACGCGAATTATTCGTCCAGCTTCCGCGCGGCACCGTCACGGAATCGATAACATTCTGGCAAAGGGTCGGAACAGATCTCGGCAGTCTTGCGGAGGACATGCGGCCGTATGGGATCGTTCTTGGTTTTCACAATATGAGCTCGGGCTTCCGGCTGCTGCCCAATGGCCAATATGGATTCGAGGTTCTGTTTCGGGCCGCCGGCTCTCGACTGGTCTGGCAAGCCGATATCGCCTGGCTATACCGGGCTGGGGTCAACCCCTCCGACTGGCTGCGTCGGTTTTCCGCGTATTTGACGTCAGCGCATATCAAGGACCAGGCGGCCGAAGGCGAGAGCATCGATGA
Organism: Rhizobium sp. 11515TR; assembly: GCF_002277895.1. Classification (NCBI taxonomy): domain Bacteria; kingdom Pseudomonadati; phylum Pseudomonadota; class Alphaproteobacteria; order Hyphomicrobiales; family Rhizobiaceae; genus Rhizobium; species Rhizobium sp. 11515TR. The sequence continues at coordinate 317,849 of NZ_CP023000.1, forward strand.
GGAGGGGTGGTCTGACGTCGGCGCAGGGGTTATGGTTTGGCCGTCCCTCTGGAGGGCGGTCGTCCAGAATGGTGCGCGAACCTTGGTGATCGAACACGACAATCCGAAAGATCCGATGCACTTCGCTAAGACCAGTTTGGCCTATGTTCGGCGATTTCTCAGTTAGCACTTCGGCTATCCGAGTAATCGAGTACCGAGGATACAACAACCCCGCGAATCCGGTCGCGGCCCACCTTTCTGAGACAAAGATGCTACGTGGCGGATAAAGAACGCCGCCTGCCGATTAATATATCGAGGAAGCCACGGCACCGCGAGGGAATTGATTGATCCAGCCAGACCGCAAAGGCCCAATTGAAGGGAGTCGATGCCTGCGTGGAAAGAGGCCTAACGGCGATCGTCATCCCGCAAGCCGCCCTTTCGCCAAGCAGGTATTTGCAAACAGGCTGAGCTTTGGCGCTACTAAAGATTAATTGATTACCTTGTTGAAGGAGTCCGGAATGGACGTTCCGGATGTAACCTATTGAGCCAAAAAAGAAGTTTTGCACGTCGTTGCAGCTCTCACTGCGCATAAGTGCGTCGAATCGGTCTCTGCTGCGAAATTGCTCGCGACATAATTGAGACCTAACATCTCCTGCTGAGTTATACGGGCATGCACCGCGCTGAGCGATACGATCAAGATGAATCTCAAAGAGCTTTCCGACCTATTGGGATTGTCACCCACGACCGTCAGCCGGGCATTGAACGGATATCCGGAGGTGTCCGAAGCCACGCGCAAGAGGGTTTTAAGCGCGGCTGGGGCCGCCGGCTATGAACCTAATCAGAATGCACAGCGATTGGCCGCAAGGCGCGTCAATGCGGTTGCGGTCGTGTGGCCGTCATCTGACGGGACACAGGAACGGCAATTTGAATTGGACCTTTTTCGATGTCTTACCAATGCGTCAAGCCAACTGAATGTCCATATTGTATCAGTCTCGGCTGACGGTGATAACGGCATTTCACGAGTGCGTCGCCTGTACTCGGTAGGTGCGATCAACGCGGCTATATTCATCAAGCCGGTAGGCCTTCCTGCATACCTCGATCTGCCCTTCCCCTCGTTAATTTTCGGGCATCGACCTGAGATGGCGCCGGGAGTCTCGTGGGCGGATATCGACTACCGGGCGGCATCCGCCGACGCTACCAAATTTCTCGTTCAGGTCGGTCATCGTCATATTTCGGTCTCCAGCAACCGAAAGGGGCTGAATGAACATATGGTCGGCGGCGCTCGCGATGCCGCCGAGACTTGGAAATCCGGCCTACCTATCCGTGTGTCCTGTATCGAATCATCTTTGTCCTCTCTCCCACTGAACGATCGCCCTACTGCCTTTCTCTGCCCCGATTTACCGTGTGCCGTGGAGCTTTCAGAGCAGGTCGAGAATGAGGGATTAATCATCGGACGAGATGTCTCGATCATTGCGTTCGACACCGGTTGGAATCGAGAGGACTCACGAAACAAAGCGCCGCTGTTCACCGTCTTGAGGCTGAACCTCAGTCGCGCCGCCCAATCCATCCTAGCGGCGCTTCAGGAGATTCTGGACTGCCGTATCCGCGAATGCCGGGCGCCAATCCTATTCAGGCCGGATCTTGTTGTAGGTGAGACGACAGGTAGTCCTCCGACGGCACATCTAGGAGAAAGCGCTGCACTTGGAAACCAAAACGTTACATAGAAAGTACCTGATGCCGACACTTGTTCAACTCTACTCCGCACGCAATAGATGTTCACTCGTGACCGCGCTCGGACACGTCGTGGCATCCGGTTACCACGGTGTCGAGGGATATCAAGACATCCTCACTAATCCCAAGAAATTGCGCGCGGAGCTGGAAAATAGCCAACTGATGATGCCACAGTCTCACTTCTCGCTCGGGATGATCGAGGAGGAATTCGATCGGGTTGTTGATATTTGTGCCACCGTCGGAATACATACCGTCATCGTGCCTTGGTTGGCCGAGGGTGATCGCCCAATGACAGCGCAAGGATGGCGGAAACTTGCGATGCGTCTCGGGATATTGGAAACAAAGCTTCGCCGTAATGGCCTACGCCTAGCGTGGCACAACCATGATTTCGAGCTGAAGCCCATTGCCGTCGGCACAACACCCATGGACATTCTACTCAGGTTTGCACCGGGCATGGATTGGGAAGTCGATATTGGCTGGATACTGCGTGTCGGAGATAACCCCATTCGCTGGTTGAACGCTTATGCGGGTCGGATTATCTCTGTGCATATAAAGGACGTTCAACCCTCATCGATGGAGAACATCGAAGGTGGCTGGGCCGACCTAGGACACGGCGATACCGATTGGACGCCCATATTCCAAGCACTCGCCCGCATGCCGAGGTTGGCAACATACGTCGCGGAGCATGACGAACCGAACGATTTTCAGCGGTTTGTCGGCCGTTGGAAGGTCGCTCATGACCGACTATCCGCGATCTGTCGCGTGTGACGAGCACCGGCAGCTATCTCTATGGCTCCCGAAGCTGCGGGAATTGAGAGATGCTATTGCACGACAATAGCCGACTGTTAGAAAACCCGAGACTACTGCCGAAGCCTTGAACACGCAGTTTCAGAGAAAATTGGGTCGTGGTCTCTATCCTATCCGCTCCAATTTCTCCGAACTCGGCACCTCGGGCAAACCCGACACGGTTCAATAAAGTGATTGCGCTTCTCGCACAATGAAGTCGCCACAGGCCTTCGGTATTGCAGTCCTGGCCCGTGCAATTCGCTTTGCAATTGAGTGCGATCATCGAGAGTATCAGTACATGCTTCGGTTGCCGTGGAAGCGGCTACAGCTCGCCGATGATCCAAGTAAAATGACGGACTGACGCAACGGTGTTTCCCGCTCCAAAGCCGTCCAATGGTGCTAACATATACTGCATGATCATGCCGGATGATGCAGGCTTGACGCGATCGTCGCGGTCAAATAGCGTTTCCTTATGAAATTCGAACTATCACTATCTCGACGAGAGGTTATCGCGGAGCGTCTCGCAAATGGACAGCCAGTAGTGGCGGCTGCCTTGGCTGCGGAGTTCGAGGTTTCGGAAGATGCTATCCGGAGAGACTTAAGGGCGCTGGCGTCTGAAGGGCGCGCGAGGCGGGTGTATGGAGGCGCGCTGCCATTTTCAAAGCCAGTTCCGCCTATTTCGACGCGGATGTCGCAAAGCGCGCAGCGCAAACAAAATCTTGCCTATGCAGCGGCCCAGACGATCAAGCCCGGCGAGGTGATTTTTCTCGATAGTGGCAGCACGAACGTCGCTTTGGCGGGCCTCATTCCTTCAGATAAGGGGTTGATGATCGCGACTAACTCCGTCGATGTTGCGCATGTTATCCTCGGCCGCGGAACTTTTCCGATGATCATGATCGGGGGCGTGGTGAACGTTTCGGTCGGAGGATCGGTAGACGGTGCCGCTCTAGCCGCTATCGAAAATATGAATTTCGACCGTGCTTTCGTGGGAGGATGCGCGATTTCCCCCGCTGGTATCAGTGTCCAAGACCATGCCGAGTCGCTTTTTAAGCGGGTAGTCATGAAAAACGCTCGCCAACGAGTCGTGCTAGCGACTTCCGAAAAATTCCGAGAAACAGCTCCCTTCAAGGTGTGTCTGCCAACAGACGTCGATTGTCTTGTCATCGAAGCGGATCTTGACGACGAAGAGAAGAGTATTTTGGTGGCGGCTGGTTACCCATTGAAAGCGGCTGCAAAGCTTGGTGTTGGGTGAATTTAACTCGCACTTGGGCCTTCGAAAACACGCTGCCCTTCAAATAGGTTTTAACGGCTTCGAAGATCGGCTTTCAGGCTGGGTTCGCGAGAATCTCTCTCGGGCATGCACATTTCCCTTAAACAGAATTCCGTTCGACTGCCACGCCACGCTAGCGTCGCCGAGATACTCATACGCAACTGTGGTATTGGTGTAAGCGCGATTTTCCATGCACATTGACGGGTCGGCATCCCTGAACGGCCCTCGCGTTGGTAGCGATATCCGGCTCTGTTAGGCCGCAGAGTTTTTGGAGAAGTTGAACGGTAGCAGGTCTCCAATGTCCGCGGTTTCGTCGCGCTGCGGCAACTCAGTGAGCACCTGGCGCAGCCAGGTGAGAGGGTCGACGCCACAGGCGCGACAGGTGAGCATCAGACTGTAGATAACGGCGCTGGCCTTGGCTCCGGCGGCGGTGTCGCTGAACAGCCATGATTTTCTGCCGGTCGCAAAAACTCTGATTTCGCGTTCCAGAATGTTGTTGTCGATCGGCATCCTGCCATCGTTGACGTAGCGCGTCAGATAATCCCATTGGTTCAGAGCGTAGGACACAGCATCGCCGAGCTTGGTATCCGGCACGACCTTCGGCGCGATATCATCGAGCCACGACTTGAGGGCATTCAGGACAGGCAAGCTATGCTGTTGGCGGAAGCGGCTTATGCAGTCGGCCTGCGCTTCACCGGTGTCGGGCTTTTTGTCTCGCGCCTGTCTTTCGATCCGGTAGAGCTGTTCGAAGAACCGGAGCGCCTGCTCCGGCGGTCCGCCACCTTTCTGTCTGGTTTTGAGGGCTTCGACGAAGCGCCGCCTGGAATGGGCCATGCATCCGACATGGGTTGCATTATCCAATGTGCGCCAGGCGGTGTAGCCATCGCTCACCAATATGCCGCGGTAGTCGCCAAGGAAAGTCTTCGGATAGATCTGGCCACGGCCGGGCTGGTAGTCGAGAAGTACGATCGGCTGGTCGCTGTCCTCGCTGCTGCGATAGGCCCACATATACGATGTGCTGGTGACTTCCTTGTCCTTTTCCTTCAGGACCTGAACCGTCGTCTCATCACCATGAATGAGAGGCTGCGACCTGAGCCGCAGCTTCAGAGCTTCATAGATTCGGTGAAGATGCCTCTCGCTCGAACCTATGACCCAGTGAGCGAGAGCGCCGCGGCTAATTGGAACGCCGGCCCGCTCGAATGTCTGCGCCACGCGGTAGAGCGGGGTGCCGTCGACGTATTTATGAATCAGCGCGAAGGCTAGCGTCGAGGCAGTAGCGATGCTGCCTGGCAGGGGTTGCGGCGGCATTGGAGCGATCACGACGGGCGTGTTGATCCCGGTGCGGTCGCAATGGCGGCAAGCATATTTGAACCGCACATTCTGCAGGACCTTTGCCTTGACCTCTATATGGAGCTGCTCGGTAACGGCCTCGCCCATGCGATGCATTTGGCCATGGCAGCAGGGGCAAGCTTTCTGATGGTCGGGGAGGTCGTATTCGACACGCTCGCGTGGGAGGTCTTCCGGCAGAGGCCTGCGGCCGCGCTTCTTTCCCGCTGTCAGTACCGGAGCAATACTCCCCACTAGTGCCGTTTGAATCTTCCCCAGGTGCTGCGGCCGCCGGTCTTCCGGGGCGCGCCCCGGAAGACCGGCGGCGCGTCATCGCCGATACTCCTTCCGATGGTCGGAAGGGGGATATTGGTGATCAAGCTGAGGGAGACGATCATGATCCTGGATCTGCATCAGCAGGGGCTGACGGTGTCGGCTATTTCCAGAGAAACTGGCATCGATCGCAAGACGGTGCGCAAATACATTGAGCGAGGACTTGAGGCTCCGGCCTATGGTCCAAGAAAGCCTCGGGCGACGGTCATCGACCCGTTCGCTTCTTACCTGCGGGAGCGGGTCAAATCCTACCCCGGTCTGACCGGCAGTCGATTGTTTCGAGAACTGCGTGAACGAGGCTATACCGGCGGCTACACGGCTGTGACGGATTTTCTCCGCGATGTACGCCCCGCTGCAAGTCAGGGCTTTGAAGTTCGTTTCGAGACGCCGCCTGGTGAGCAGGCCCAGGTCGATTTCGCCCAGTTCCATGTCGTCTTCACCGACGAACCGATGACGCCGAGGATCGTCTGGCTGTTCTCGATGGTGCTGGGTCATAGCCGCCTCATCTGGGCACGCTTCGTCATGCATCAGAACCTGCCGACCGTCCTGCGGTGCCATATAGCGGCCTTCGAGGCCATTGGTGGCGCTCCACGAGAGGTGCTTTACGACCGGATGAAGACGGCCGTTATCGGCGAAGGCCAGACAGAAGGCATCGTCTATAACCGTGCCCTGATCGACCTGGCACGCCACTACGGTTTCCACCCAAAGGCCTGCAAACCTTATCGGGCCAAGACGAAGGGCAAGGTCGAGAGACCCTTTCGCTATATTCGCGAAGACTTCTTCCTCGCCCGTTCGTTTCGCAACCTCGATGATCTGAACGCCCAGCTCCGGCACTGGCTGGATACCGTCGCCAATCCAAGGAAGCATGCCACGACCCAGCGGGTCGTCAATGAAGCCTTCGCCGAGGAGCGGAAGCACCTGCGACCGTTACCGCTGGCTCCGTTCAAATCCGTTCTGAAGCTGGAGCGCCGGGTATCGCGGGAGGGAATGGTCAGCGTCGGCGGCAACACCTATAGCGTTCCGGATGCTACGCGAAGCCGAATGGTGGAAGTCCATTCTCTCGCCGACGAGGTCCGCATCTTCGAGAACGGCGTGCTGATCGCAGCCCATCCCGTCCTGGAGGGCCGCAAACAGCGCCGAGTTCATCCTGAGCATCGACGAACACTCGCGCCGCAACATCGGTCCAGGACGCGCGACGACGCCATTGTCGTCAAGCCCGCCGGCGACACCGTGCTTCAGCGATCTCTCGCCTTCTACGATGCCGTCGGCAAAGTCCTGGCGCAGGAGAATCGCCCATGAGCGCGGCCCTCGATGCCATTCCGTCCATGATCGATCGTATCCGTCATGATCTCGTCGGCCTGAAGATGCCACGTGCACTCGAAGCTCTCGACCACGTCGTTCGACGCCTCGAGCACGGTGAGCTTTCCGCGCTGGAAGCCATTGATATCCTCCTGTCCGAGGAACTCACCTTACGCGAGAACAGCCGGATCAAGACCGCACTGCGAATGGGCAGGCTTGCGACGATCAAGACGCTCGCCGGTTTCGACTTCACCTTCCAGCCTTCGCTCGATCGAGATCGGATACTCACCCTGGCGCAGCTCGGCTTCGTCGATCGTCACGAGGCCGTTCATTTCCTTGGTCCGCCGGGAACGGGCAAAAGCCATCTCGCCACAGCGCTCGGTGTCGAAGCTGTGAAGGCCGGAAAGAGTGTGTATTTTACGACGCTCGCCGATCTGATCGGCTCACTTGCCCGCTCCGAGCGGGAAGGCAGATTGCAGGAGCGCATTCGCTTCTTCTGCAGGCCGAGCCTGCTGATCGTCGACGAGATCGGCTACCTGCCCGTCGTCCAGGGCGGCGGCAATCTGTTCTTCCAGCTCGTCAACGCGCGATACGAGCGTGGCGCGATGATACTCACATCAAACCGCGGCTTTGCAGAATGGGGCGACGTCTTCGGAGATCCCGTCGTCGCAACGGCGCTGCTCGACAGATTGCTTCACCATGCCGTCGTCGTGCAGATCGAAGGATCAAGCTATCGGCTGCGCCAGCATGCCGAGCTGATGCCGGAACATGTCCGATCCAAAGCCTTAATCGCACCCCCGGCGTTCGCGCCACCTCAAAAGCCACGTGGACGTCCGCCAAAAAATTCCCAAATCTCATTGGCGACCACGTCGGCATAATTGGGGAATTTTACTTCGGCACTTCTGGGGAAAATTCACGCGGCATTGACACCCGCGGTGCTCTCGACCGGCGGCAGGCCTGTGTCCGGGAGATCGACAACGTCATCACCGTCGCCACTGTCATCGTCGTCTGCAGCCTTTTCGGCTTCGTTGAAGAGGCGATCAATATGCTTTTCGCTGCGTGGGGCAAAGCGGTGCAGCCTTGCTAGTGCCAGCTCCTCCTCCAGCTTGACGACCCGCCGCGAGAGCGCTTCCTTCTCGGCTTTAAGCGCGGCAATTTCGGCAGCATTTGCCGCCAACTGCGCCATTAGTGCCGCAACATCAGGTTCGCCGGTTCGAGTCATCAGATTCTTGAATCTGAACCGCCCGGCCGCGTCAACAGCTCAATTCGCTACCTTCAGCCGGCGATCTGATATTGCCGTACCGGATGGCGCACCATCGCGTCGATATCGATGCCGTCGAGGATCCAATGAAGCTGTTCGGTCGTCAGCGTGACCACCGGCACCTCACGGCGGGGCCATCTAAACTTGTCCTCCGTCAACCGCTTCAGCACGAGCACAAAGCCTGACCGATCGAAGAACAGCAGCTTCATCCGGTCACGCCGGCGATTGCAAAATGCAAAAACCGCTGGAGCAAACGGGTCCAATGCCATCGTCTCCTGGACCAAGACCGCAAGGCTGTTGATACCAGCCCGAAAGTCGATCGGTTCGCGATGCAGATAGACTTGAAGATCAGCGCCCAGCTTGAACATGACCCAGAGCTCCGATTATCGCCGTCAACGCGTCCACATCGCCGCATTCCAGCGTCAACCTCACACCATTCGGCAGTGACGCACTCATCTTCGCTGGAGAGGTCAGCGGCCGGATCCTCTCTGCTTTCCGCGGCACCTCCTCATCACCTATGGCAGGCATCTCAATGTCAAACTTGCTGCTCGCCGCGGTGATCTGAACCGGAATAAACGCCGACGTCGAAGACGGCGGTAACGGATGGGCTTGGGTGTGTTTCCTGATCCATTTCCAAACGAGGTTCGCGTTCACCCCGTGTAAGCGCGCAAGTTTCGATACCGATGCGCCCGGTTCAAGGCAGGCCGCAACAAGGCGGTCCTTCGATCCTTGATCGAAACGGCGTCGTCCATTCCGACCAACCAGCCGCACGGCAAGTTTTTGACCTTCTTCCATCACTTGGTGTCCACCTTTTTTAGGTGGACACCTCATGCCAAAGCTCAATCAATTACAGAAGGTGTGGCGAAATTCGCGCTTACGTATTGGTTGCCCGATTCGCAAACTCTTTGCGAAGGACGGTAGGACGCATGATTCCGTCGCGACGTTCGCACCTCATTGATAAGTGACGCGATGTGATGCATCCGTGCTAATTCGCGTTGACCAGAATGGCGGCTGTTGAGATATTTCATTGTGTGGATACTACTTTCACTGAATGAAATATGGAAAACCATCATGACAAGACAAACGTTACGCAAAGAAGAAATAAGGGGTGTGATTCCGCCGCTCGTTTCCACGTTTTCGGCGGACGGAAGCCTGGACTTCGATCTCTTCCGGAATGAACTGCGGTTTATGGAATCGGTGGGCGTCAAGCTAGCCGTCGTCGGGGGTAGTACAGGATCAGGAGACGAACTCAGCGCCGAAGAGCTGGGTCAGCTTGTCTCGGAAGCTGTTCAGAACAGCAACATTCGCATCATCGCTGGCGTCATCACGACAACTACCAAGGACGCGGTTCTACGGGGACGAATAGCGAAAGAGGCAGGTGCAAGCGCATTGATGGTCGGCCCGCCTATCTATACGACGCCCTCGCAAGAGGGGCTTGAAACATTCGTGCAAGATATCCATGACGCAACGCAATTGCCGATCATTTTCTACAACCATTTTTTCAGCCCCCCATCCGTAATGCAGCGTATCGCAAAGCTTGCCGGCGTGATCTGCGTGAAGGAGGTTGCCCTCGAACCGGTCGCGGAGCTTGTTCAGACTGTCGGCGACCGCGTAGCGATTGCTGCTGGTGCCGACAGTGTGAACCTTGCAAGTTTCCTGCTGGGTGCCGATGCATCGATCTCCGGCGTCAACACAGTCATTCCGAAAGAGTACGGTGAAATCTACCGCGCACATCTTGAGGGTGACTATAAACGCGGTCGAGAACTGACCGAAAAGATCGCGCCTCTTGCTCGCGAGATGATTAAGCCGACCAACTTTCCGGCACGGGTGAAGTTCGCCATCAACCTCTTGGGACGCAATGTCGGCGAGCCAAGAAAGCCAAGTGGCGACCTGGCAAAAGAAGATCAAGACAACATTCGAGCCGCACTGCGCCATGCGGGGCTCGTGGGATAGCCGATGCGTCCCCAGGTGCCGGGTCTGCCCATCGGGTAACCGGCATCAATCCGCTCGCCAATATAAACACTAAAAAGGGAACAGCAGTCATGAAAGATAACAGCGTCAATATCTTAACATCAGCAACCCTGCCGCGGCGTGATTTCCTCAAGGCGGGCTTGGTAATGGGGTCACTTATCGCCGTCGGCCCGATTGCGGTCGATCGGGCCCTCGCGGGTGAGCCGGTCCGCGGCGGGACTTTGCGGGTTGGCCTGGGCGCAGCAGGAGCGAAATCGTCGCTGAACCCGTTTATTTCGACGGGCGACATGGATTTTGCCGTCGCGCAGTCGATCTTCGACCGCTTGACCGATTTCGATGGTAATGGACAGATCTATAACAGCCTCGCGGAGGATTTCAGTCATAATCAGGAAGGAAACGTCTGGAAAATTCGAGTTCGCAGCGGCATTGTTTGGCACGATGGGACGCCGTTTTCGGCCAAGGACGTTGTTTACTCACTGCAGTATATGCTGACGCCGGAAAACAAGGCCGACGGCTACACGAACCTGTCGAGCCTAATGAAGCCGTCGGACGTTCGTGCGCTCGATGAGACCACGGTCGAGGTCTCGCTGGCCAAACCTTACGCACTTCTGCCGCAGGTACTTGGCAGTAAAGTGATGTTTCTCGTGAAGGATGGCACCAAGGACTTCAGCAGCCCCATCGGGACTGGGCCCTTTAAATTCGTTGAGTGGAGCCAAGGTCAAAGGGTAACTTTGAAGCGCAACGATGCATTCCGGAAAGCTGGGATGCCATACCTCGACGGCGTCGAATTCATCGCCATCAATGATCCGACTGCACGAATGAACGCATTGATCGCCGATCAAGTCGATGTCGTGGCCCAACTCGATGGCAATCTAGCACGAATCGTTGAAGCCAACCCTGCCATGGCTTTGCTGCGTTCGCAAAGCGCTGCGACCACCGATCAGTTCATGATGGTCAATCAGAAGCCGTTCTCCGATGTTCGGGTGCGTCAAGCGATGCGATATCTTGTCGATCGCGATCAGTTGGTCGCAAATGCCTTGGCTGGCTATGGCAGGGTCGGCAACGATCTTCACTGCATTACGGATCCCGACTACGCGTCAGCTCTGCCGCAACGACAGCACGATCCCGATCACGCTCGAGCAATGCTGAAACAAGCGGGATACGACAACGATTTATCTTTTGAGCTCTATACTTCGGATGCCGCGCCGGGGATGTTGGCATCCGCCACTCTTATTGCAAATCAAGCCAAGCAGGCTGGTGTCAAAATCGACCTTACTGTCGTCCCGCCAGACAGTTATTACTCCGGGCCAAAATTCAAAAAGGCGGCAATGGCCAGCTCCGACTGGGGGCAACACACAATTGAATCGGTGTTTGGACAAGCATACGCGCGCGGTGCCTATTGGAACGAACCAGATTGGACCAACGACAAATTTGACGGCTGGGTTTCCAAGGCTCGGACGACCTTCGACCCAGTCCTGCGAAAAGAGTACTTCTTTGAAGCGCAGAAGATCATCTGGGAAGACGGCGGTTACATAATCTGGGGCTTTAGGGACCTCCTTGATGCGGCAAACGTGCGCGTAAAAGGGCTTTCCCCCTCCAGCCAGCGCAATCTGGGATATTACCGTTTTGAAGGGATCTACCTCGAAGCCTAGTTCCATTTTACCCGCCCACGAAATGCCCCGCCTCACCGAGGGCGGGGCACAATAAAAAAGGGAACCACGAATGGACATTGCACGCCTCTCCATCTTGTTACTCGCAAGAGTAGCGCTGTCGATTTTGACGTTGGTTGCCGTCTCGGCCGTTGTCTTCACTGCAACACTTTATCTTCCGGGAGATCCGGCAAAGGCCGCGCTTGGCGCAAAGGCAGACCCGGCTGCGGTGGAGGCGCTGCGTGCTGAGTTCGGCTTGGACCGGCCAGCCGTTTCCCAGTACGTTTCCTGGGCGTCCGGTGTGGTGTCAGGCAATTTTGGAAGGTCGATCCCGTCGGGCCGGCCAGTTTGGGATCTCATCCGCCCGAAGGCAATAAATACCGTCATTCTTACCATCTCTTCACTCTTGTTGTTGATCCCCCTCTCCTTTCTGCTTGGTATCACGGCGGCGATCTGTCGAGACAGATTTCCTGATCACATTATCACGGTCCCCACGATTGTCCTGGTGGCCTTACCCGAATTCGTTGTGGGCACGGTGCTGATCGTTATCTTCGCGGTGGGCGTGCATCTATTTCCGCCGGTATCCTTGATCCAGGGAAACCGAACTTTGTTGTCTCAGTCGGCCCTATTCGTTTTGCCCGTCGTTACACTGTTGTGCACAACCCTGGCCCAAGTCATACGGATGGTGCGCGCTGTAGCTATCGAAGTTCTGACTGCAGAATATGTATATATGGCGCGCCTTAGGGGACTCGGTCCGGCTCGCGTGCTGCTTCGCCATGTCTTACCGAACGTGGTCACTCCCTCAATCCAGACCATTGCCCTGAACGCCGCGTGGCTCGCAGGTGGCGTCGTCGTTACGGAGGCGGTATTTCAGCTGCCTGGCATTGGCAGTGCATTTGCAGATGCGGTCATCAACCGCGATATGCCCACGGTTTTGGCCGTGACCCTGCTGATTACGGGAACATATGTGCTGATCAATCTGATTTCTGAAATTCTCATCATGATACTCAATCCGAAATTGCGGGCAGAGCACGCAGTGCATTGATTTTTGAGGAAGAGATAGATGCTTCGTACTCTACGCATTATGTTCTCAAAGCGCGCTTCCTGGATAGCTCTTGTCCTTACAATCGCGATTGTTGGGATGGCGGCGATCGGACCTTGGGTAACACCATACGCATATGATGAAATCGTTGGTCCACCCTTTTCCCAGCTATCGCGCGAACACATCCTTGGAACGGACTTTCTCGGACGGGATGCTTTCAGCCGCTTTCTCGCCGGGGGCCAAACCGTACTGATGATAGCAGTACTCGCAACGACCTTGGCATTTCTGATCGCTGTGCCAATCGGTATCTTTTCAGGCCTCCGCCGTGGTTCGTTTGATCACACGCTCGTTGTGCTTTCGGATATCGTTTATGCCTTGCCTCCGGCGATCTTCCTGCTTGTGCTCTTGGCGGCAACCGGCCCCAGCCTCACCACCGTGATTTTCGGCATAGTGTTCATCCATGTACCTCGCGTTCTGCGGATTGTCCGATTGATCACAATCGATATATCGCGCAACGAATATGTGGAGGCCGCGTTTGTCCGAGGGGAAGGTTGGCTCGAAGTATGCCTCAAGGATATCTTGCCGAACATTCTTCCTCCCATATTCGCCGATTACGGTGTTCGACTTTGCGGATCCATCATTCTCTACGCATCGCTGAGCTATCTTGGCCTGGGGCTGCCGCCGCCGGCGGCCGATTGGGGAATGATGATCAGCGAGAATCGCTTGGGCATCACAATCTCACCCTGGCTTGCAATCGCACCCGCTGCGGCGATCGCGATATTTTCGGTCGCCGTGAACATCCTGACCGACAGCTTCGCGCGATCCATCGGCCATTCGAAGAGGCAGGAAAATGCTTGAGTCTCCATTGATCGTTAAAAATCTGTCGATGTGCGATACAGATGGGCGCATCATTGTGGACAATGCTTCGATCACCGTTAACCAAGGCGAGGTACTCGCCATTATCGGGGAATCCGGATCTGGAAAAACATCGCTAGCGCTTGGACTGCTTGGCTTTGCTCGTCCTGGCATGCTGTTTAGCGGCGGACAGGTGATAATCGACAACGAAGATATCCTTGGAATTCCGAAGGAAAAGCTACGGGCCTATCGTGGCAGCAAAGTTTCGGTGGTCCCTCAAAACCCGACAACAAGCTTTAGCCCTCGCATGCGCATCGGCGACCAGATCGCGGAATTGCTGCAGGTTCATGGTTATTCTGCCGCCGAGACATTGAGGATGAGACGGGACATGCTCAAAAACGTTGGTCTACCAACCGATGAGCGCTTTGCCCGCCGCTACCCCTTCGAGCTTAGCGGCGGCCAGTTGCAGAGGGTGGCAATTGGCATGGCCTTCATCACTCGTCCTCGGGTGATTATCATGGATGAGCCCACCACAGGTTTGGACGTCTCTACACAGCAGACCATCTTGAACCTGATACGTGAGCTAGTTCGGACGTCACGGGCTAGCTTCGTCTACGTGACCCACGATCTGGCAGTCGTACATAACATTGCCGACAACGTCGCCGTCATGCTTGGCGGAAAGATCATTGAAACCGGTACAAAAGAGCAAATCTTTACAAATCCAACCAGCGACTATACGCGTACGCTCCTCAGCACACTTCCCCATCTCCCCGAGCGCGGCAACGTCGCGGGCGGCCCGGGCGAGGCGGACAAACCCAAAGCGGCCCCAGTTCTCAAGATCGAAAATTTGAGCGTTTCCTACGGCCACACTAGGGTCGTCCACGGAATATCGTTTTCGATTGCCCATGGCGAATGTTTAGCTCTGGTTGGAGGAAGTGGGAGTGGGAAGACGACCACCGGGCGGTGCATTGCCGGTCTCCATGCAAACGGTCATGGTCAAATGACTTTTCAGGACACGATCCTCAAATTCGGCTTTCCGAACCGCTCGCGAGAACAATTGGCAGAGCTTCAGATCGTTTTCCAGAATCCTGATCGTTCTCTCAACCCGCGGGAAAGCATCTACAATGCGGTTGGGCGGGCGGCCAAGCTCCGAGGCGCGAGTAAAGGCGCCGTAGACGCAAAAGTTATACGCTTGCTTGACAGGGTTCGGCTGCCTCGGCGCGTTTCAACCCTGTTCCCGGCAGATCTTTCAGGCGGCGAGCGACAACGCGTTGCCATTGCCCGGGCTCTCGCAATGGATCCGCGCCTGCTAATATGCGACGAGATCACGTCGGCGCTCGATGTTTCCGTACAAGCTTCCGTTGTCGATCTTCTGATGGAATTGAAGCGTGACGGATTGTCGATGCTGTTCATCACTCACAACCTTCCACTTGTCTCGGAAATCGCGGAGTCAATCATCATAATGAAGAATGGTGTGGTGGCTGAAAGTGGAAACACCGCTCAAGTCTTGCGTTCCCCTCAAGACGAATATAGCCGGATGCTTTTGGATGCAGCGCCAAGAGTTCAGTCTGCGAACCTCGCATCGCGCGTAGTTCGTTTTCCAGGCCAGTAGGGAGAGGCGGGGTGGAATCAGAAAGCGGAAAGTTGGCGAAGTTCGATGCGGTTGACCGGGCAGTGGCAATTCTCGCGGCGCTTGGTTCTGCTGGGGGGCCAAGTTCCTTGTCGCAAATCGCTCGTAAGGTGGGGCTAAGCCAGCCTACGACGTCGCGCTATCTATCTAGCCTGGTCGGCCATGGCTACCTAGAGCGAGACGAGAGCGGCCTCTATGTACTGGGCATCGGTCTCTATCTTTTAGGGCAGAAGGCTCTTCAACATCGAGATGTACGAAATCTTGCACGCCCGCAGCTCGAATTGCTTCATCAGCGCTACAACGAGACAGTCAGCCTCGCACTTTGGGTCCACAATGAGCTTGTCGTGATTGACTGCATCGAGGCAACCCAGGCACTGAAACAAGGCGCAACCGTGGGATTGCCCAATCCGTGGCATGCCAGCTCGCTTGGTAAGTCAATCCTGGCGTGGCTGGACGAGACGACACTGGATATTTTGCTGCCCAAGACGCTGGACACGTTCACTAAAAACACGTTGTCGACCAAGCCTTTGTTGGAGGCCCAATTCCAAGCGATCCGCTCGCGCGGTTTTGCAGTCGACGATGAAGAATCGTCGCTCGGCGGGCGTTGCATAGGTGCCCCCGTATTTAATGCGAGTGGACGTCCAATGGCAGCAATCAGCATAAGCGGCCCCATTAGCCGCATCGTCTCGGACGAAGTTGCATCGATCGGCAATGTGGTCGCGGCGTCTGCAAATGAAATTTCCCGCGCCTTGGGATATCAAAAGCCACTGCCTTTGCGGCCTGTGATGGCCTGAAGATGTGCTCGTTGGCCCCAATCGGCGGATCGTAAGCCTGCGGTCAGGGCCGCGGATCAGGCCGCTTTGTGTGCTGCAGCGGTCGAAGGGCTCCAATTCCATGGGAGCAAGTCTTCGAGCCGCGTGACGGGCATATCCGCAATGCGAGATAGAACATCAGCCAGCCAGGCCTGAGGATCAATGTCGTTGAGTTTTGCCGTCATAATTAGCGTTGCCATGAAGGCAGCACGATCAGCACCGCGATCGGAACCGGCAAAGAGCCACGATTTCCTGCCGAGGGCAAAGCCGCGCAATGCGCGTTCGGCCGCATTGTTGGTCAGGCAGATCCGACCATCGTTGAGGAACGATGTGAAGCCATCCCAGCGCTTCAGCATATAGTCGATCGGCTCGGTGACCGGTGAACTGCGTGACAGTTTTGCCCGCTCGGAGTGCAGCCACGCCTCAAGTTCGTCGGCGAGAGGACGGCTGTCCTGCTGGCGTCGTTCCAAACGTTCGTCGATGGAAAGTCCGTTGATGTCGCGCTCGATATCGAACAGCGCGTCGATCCGCTTCACGACCTCAAGCGCAACCGGCGAGATCGGCGTAGCGTTCCTGCCGCGTTTGACGTTCGCCGCAAGATCAGCGAGCACGAAGAACTTGCGGCGTGAATGCGCCCAGCAGAGCGCCTGGGTCAGCGGACCGGAAGCGCGATCCACCTTGAACAGCGGATTATAGCCGCCATAGGCGTCGGCCTGCAGGATGCCGGTGAAGCTCTTCAGATGGCGCTCGGGATGTTCCTGCCGCCGGTCGCGCGAGGCGTAATAGAGAGCCGCCGGCGGCGACGTGCCGCCGAACGGCCGGTCATCCCGGACATAGGTCCAGATCCGGCCGGTATCGGTCTTGCCCTTCGCCAGGATCGGCACGGTGGTGTCGTCACCATGCAGCCGCTCCGCGGCCAGCACATGTGCCTCGATCATTCCATGCACTGGCTTCAAGACCGCAGCGCAAGCGCCAACCTGGTCAGCAAGCGTCGACAGGCTGAGGTCGATGCCTTCACGGGCATAACGCTCGCTTTGCCGGTTCAGCGGCTGATGCTGGCCGAACTTCTCGAACAGGATCATCGCCAAAAGGTTCGGCCCGGCAAAGCCGCGCGGCGTCACATGGAACGGTGCCGGAGCTTGCGCGATCTTCTCGCATTCACGGCAGGAGAACTTCTCGCGCACCGTCTGAATGACTTTCCACTGGCGCGGGATCACCTCCAGCGTCTCGGTGATGTCCTCGCCCAGCTTCGCCAGCTTGGCCGAGCCGCAGCACGGGCAGTTGCTGGGCGGGGAAATGACGACACGCTCGCGCGGCAGGTGTTCGGGGAACGGTTTCTTCGATGGACGCTTGCGCTCGAAGGCTTTGACCGTCGAGGACCGTGCTGCCATCTCCGCCGCCAATTCGTCCTGGCTGGCGTCGGCTTCCAGCTCCTCGAGCTGCAATTCCATCTGTTCGAGAAGCCGAGCTTTGCGCTCCGAGCGGCTGCCATGGATGTCGCGCTTCAGCTTCTCGATCTCCAGCCGTAGCCGGGCAATCAGGGCATCGGAATGCGAGTTCACCGCCTGGGCGCGGGCGGCGACGGCCTCGGCTTCACGGCGTGCGGCACGCTCGGCGAGGATCATCGCATGCGCACTGGCAAGGTCGTCGGGAAGCTGATCGGCCGCATCGGTCATGACGGGATGGAATCATATTCGCCCCCGTCTTTCCAGCCATTTCCGCTACCCCGCCGAGCTCGGACGCCAGGTTTTTTGCGGCATCCGCCAGTCTATGCCTTCGAGCAGATAACCGAGCTGCGCCGCTGTAATCACCACCGTCCCGTCGGCGGCCGATGGCCACAAGAACCGGCCGCGCTCCAGCTTCTTGTACCTCACAACAGAATGCAGCCACTGCCAACGCAGATACGCAGGTAGTGCGGGTAACGCATCCGTTTCATCCTTTATTCCCACGGCAGTTGCCGTGCGTCGGCAAGCGCTACAACCGGCATGGTGAACGCCTTTTGCTGCAGACCGAGGACGCCACTGTTTGGTCGGTTCCTCCGCAATGGACTGATCTTGTGAACTTGGATCCTGAGGTCGTCATGAGCAACGGACGATCGCTCTTGCGGGTGGTCGACTTAATGGAGTTGGCCACTCTGGTGAAGCGCCTTTCGAGCAAATCGGGGCCGCGCTGACGTGCGGAGGTGTAAGGATAAATATGCCGCATTTGTAAAGTGGATTATGCCGCAAGAGGTCGCTTTTATGAGAGATTACGCCTGCAAATACAGCGTATCATATCAAATAGCCCATAAGCATCGTCTTGACGAGGTAGCAAAATGCGTCATAATTAGCATTACGCTAACGCCGCTTCATGTCCTCGGAGCCATTGATGTCTGCGAAGTACGACAGCAAGCGCACAAAGACGGATGTCCTTATCGAAGAGGGCACGTTCAATCCCACCCCCGAGAAGGTGCGCGATCCAAAATTTCGGGGCAGCGAGTTCTTCGATCCGCACGACGCCGTGCAGGTCAAATACGAGATGTTGCGTCACGTCTCCATCGACAAGGTGTCGGTGACGGAGGCCTCCGACGAGTACGGTGTTTCCAGGCCAACCTACTACCAGGCCAAGGTGAACTTCGACATGGCCGGGATTGCCGGATTGGTGCCGACAAAGCCGGGCCCCCGCGGTCCCCACAAGATCGACGACAAAGTCCTGGCATTTCTGCAGGCGCAGATCGCCCCAGGAGAACCCGTTCGCGCCCGGGAACTGGCCAAGCTTCTCCGCCAGGAACTCGATATCGAGCTTCATCCGAGATCAATCGAGCGGGTTCTAAAAAAAAGCGGCACGTAAACATTGCCGCGACGGCGGCATGCCCGACCCAACCGTCGACCATCGCGTCCCAGTACGAGGTATTGCGCAAGGCTGCTTTCGGCGCAGCGCTGCCGCTTATGGCCCGTAGCGGCCTGATGCTCTTTCTGCGCCGGGGCATGTGGGGATGGGCTCAGGCGCTGACAGCAACAGCAAGCACCCCGCGAGAACAGATTTACCCATCGTCAATGGCTTGGCCGCTGCACGGCGGGCACAGCGCCGTTGTTCACGTCCTTGCGACAATCGCCATGAGCATCAACGATCGGAGATCACCATGAATGTACATCTCAAAGTCCAGCCTCATCACCTCGAACGCGGCGCCTACCTGTACATCCGCCAGTCTTCAATGCGGCAAGTCGTTGAGAACGTCGAGAGCGCCAGGCGGCAATATGCGCTTCGGGGACGCGCTGTCGCCCTCGGCTGGCGCGACGAGCAGATTATCGTCATCGACAACGATCAAGGAGAGTCCGGTGCATCGGCGGCGTGGCGCGAAGGGTTTCAGCGGCTGGTCAGCGATGTCGGCATGGGGCATGCCGGGATCGTCATGGGCCTGGAGGTCTCCCGTCTGGCGCGCAACAATGCCGACTGGCAGCGTCTGCTGGAGATTTGCGCCCTTGCCGACACCCTGATCCTCGACGAGGACGGCGTCTATGATCCGGCAAGTTTCAACGACCGGCTCCTGCTCGGCCTGAAGGGAACAATGAGTGAGGCCGAGCTGCATGTGATCAAAGCCCGGCTACGCGGCGGCATTCTCAATAAGGTGCGGCGCGGCGAGTTTCGTTGCCTCCTGCCGACCGGGCTGGTCTATGACCATTTCGGCAATGTGACGCTTGATCCAGACATGCAAGTCAGAGAAACGATCATTCATTTCTTTGAGATGTTCTCTCGCCTCGGGTCCGCCTCCCAGACCGTCAAGGTCTTTCGCAATGAAGGCCTATTGTTTCCATCGCGCCTACACAACGGCGGCACGCTGTTTCGGCCGCTGACCGCATCGACGGCGATGCGTGTCCTGAACAATCCGCGCTACGCTGGCGCCTATACCTATGGCCGACGACAGTTTCGACGCACCATCGACGGCAAAAAGACCCTGCGTGCGCGCGACATTGATGACTGGCCGGCCTGCATTCCCGATGCTCATCCCGGCTATATCAGCTGGGAGCGACATCAGGAGAATCTGAAGATCCTCAAGGCGAATGGCCGTGGATTTGAAGCGGCACGAGCTTCAATCCCAAGGGAGGGACCGGCACTGCTGCAAGGCCGGGCCGTGTGTGGGCAGTGCGGCAGCCATCTTAGGGTTCGCTATGCGGCGCGGCGTGGCCGGCAGGAAGCCTGGTACATTTGTAATCGTGCCCGCATTTATCGTGGGGAGCCTATGTGTCAGTCGATCGCCGGGCCTCCCGTCGATGAAGCCATCGGTATGCTGATTGCCGAGCAGATGACGCCGGCGGCCGTCGAACTCGCTCTCGAAGTCCGTAAGGAGATCCAAGCCCGGCATGAAGAAGCAGACCGGCTGCGCTGTCGCGCAATCGAACGCGCCCAAACGGAAGCCGAGCTCGCTCAGCGCCGCTTCATGCTTGTCGATCCTAGTAACCGCCTCGTCGCCGACACGCTCGAAGGTGAATGGAACGAGAAGCTTCGGACGCTGGCCAGTGCCCGCGAAGAGCGCGAACGTGGCCGAGAGCACGATCAATTCATCCTCGATAAAGCTGTCCACGAACGGTTAGTCGCGATGACGGCCGACTTCAACCAGCTCTGGAAAGATCCGGATACCCCAAGCCGCGAACGCAAGCGATTGCTGGCCCACATCATTGAGGATGTCACTCTCTTAAAGTTGCCAGCGGAAGGAACCACCAAGCTTCACGTTCGCTTCAAGGGCGGCAAAATCCAGACGCTCACCACCATGAACCCAAAATCCTCTCCTCAGCAGATCAAGACAAAGCCAAGTATCCTCGAACTGGTCGATAGGCTTCTCGACGATTACATTTATCCCGAGATCGCCGAGATTCTAAACGAGCAGGGACATCGCCCAGGTGGAACCGCACGTCGCGGCTGCCAGGAGGCCCGCTTTACACCCCTCAAAGTCGCCTATCTCATCCACGAATATAAGCTGCGATCACGATATGATAGACTGCGACAGAGGGGAATGCTGACAAGACAGGAAGCGGCAGCGCATCTCAATATCAGCGAGCAAACCGTCGCTAGATGGGCCAAATTTGGCCTCATCACCAGACATGCCTATAACGGGCACTATAGCCTGTACGAAATCGCCGATGGAGACCTGCCGCAAAAGCAATGCAGCCGATGGAATCCACTCGAAGATCGCGCTGCTGCGTATCGACAAATGCAAACCGAGCCAAGAACATCAACTGGCGAGGAAAGAGGTGTAGTATGAACGCCGATCGTTGTAGAACAGGCAGGCACCCTGGCCGTCATGCCAGATCACCTTAATCAGCCCGCCTTGGCGACCGCGGAAACAGAATAAATGACCGCTGTGCGGATCTCGCTTCAACGTCTCCTGCACCATCAATGCCAGACCTGGAAAGCCCTTGCGCATATCCGTGTAGCCGCTGGCAAGCCACACCTTCACGCCGCTTGGAACCGGGATCATCGCCGCTCCAGAACATCAAGGATGCGGCCCAAGGCTTCGGTGTCGATATCGCTCTCAACGCGAAGACGTCGACCGCGGCCGAGCTCGATCGTTACTACGCTCGTCTTCTTGCGCGGCCGTGACGGCGGTGTCGTTTCCACCGGATCAGGCCCTGGTAAACCCGCGACGACGTCAACCGGGATGAATTGCGGCGTGGGCGGCGCTGATATTTGGCAGAGCTGTCTGCGCCATCGGAATAATTGCCCGGAATGGATGTCAGCCGATCGCGCGATCTCCGATACGCTGGCCCCAGGCTCTAACGTCGCCGCGACCAGCCGCTCCTTATCCTCCCGTGACCAGCGCCGCCGCCGCTCGACCGATGTGATAACCTCAACCTGATGCTTCGCCATATGACTATCCCTAGTGCTTGCACTAGGACTTGCAGTCTTCAGCCTACCTCAGCAAGGTGGCCCTCACCGGGGGGATACGGCGGATCGCGCAATCGGCCAATTTTACTTGTCGGCTTGACCGGGGTCCAGGGAGCGTGGAGACGGGAGCCTTGAGAACAGACGCTAGCGCACTTTGGGGCATGTATGTATTTGATCGCCGTCGATCGGAGGCGGCGGCTAGTATTGCCGCTTTGAATTGTTGAATGTGACAGGTGGCTGCCTTCGCAAACACCACACTGAAAGAGTCCGCCCAAGCCGCGTGCTGGGTTAGCTCCCTAATACGCTCAAATATACTCGCTTTGCTGCGGCCGCTACGATCGCCATCGCGCAGCACAGTAGCACGAAGGCAACTTGCACATTAGTGGCATGCGCTACCAAGCCGAGCAATGCTGGACCAATGATGATTCCGGTATATCCGACGCTCAATACTGCTGATACCGCCATGTTCGGCGGCATAACCTTTGTTTTTCCCGTTAATGTGAACAGAATAGGCACGACGTTCGCTAGCCCTGCTCCGACCAGGATAAACCCCATAATGACCGCAATGTTATTGGGAATGAGCAAACTTACACCAAAGCCGAAACAGGCTAACGTCGCGCTTCCAGAGAGCACTGCCTGATCTCCATAACGGCTGCGGATGATATTTCCGCAGAGGCGTCCGCACATCATCGCTGCGGTAAATCCCGTGTAACCGAAACCAGCGAGTGTCAAGCTTATCCCGTGACTCTCGATCAAAAACAAAGCGCCCCAATCCAGTACGCCCCCTTCCGCCAACATTGCAAGCAGGCTCAGCAAACCGAGGACAAGAACGATGCCTTTAGGTGAAGCAAACGTCGGCGCTCGCGCTCCTCTTATGCCTCGATGGGGAAGCAATCCGGATATCGAGCAGAGTAAAAGAATACCTACAGTCCCGCTGACCACCAAGGCGGCCGAG
Source organism: Rhizobium sp. 11515TR (assembly GCF_002277895.1). Taxonomy (NCBI): domain Bacteria; kingdom Pseudomonadati; phylum Pseudomonadota; class Alphaproteobacteria; order Hyphomicrobiales; family Rhizobiaceae; genus Rhizobium; species Rhizobium sp. 11515TR. The sequence goes on from NZ_CP023000.1 coordinate 340,610, forward strand.
CCTGCGGCAACTCCCCCACCGAGAAGGATAGTAACGATTGCGGAGCCGACGATACCACCGAGACTGAACATTACATGAAATCCGGACATGAGCGGCTTGCCCGCGTCGTTTTCTACGAAAACTGCCTGCAGGTTCATTGCAACGGAATTGGTTCCCATGCACATTCCGAAAGAAAAAAGTGCAATGCACATGCTTGGTGCATTATCAACCGTCGCCAACACAGGCACGATTGCCATCAACCCCATCACGGCCGCCGGTATGATATGTCTAGAGGCGGACCTTGAAGTTAAATAGGCGGTGAAAGGCATGGCCATAATGGAGCCGGCCCCCATGCAGAGTAGCAGAAGGCTGAGCATCCCTTCATCTATCTGAAGCCGTTGCTTGACGATGGGTACCAAAGGTGCCCAAGCTCCGAGACAGATGCCCGCCAAACAAAAGATCAAGCATGTCGCCAGTCCTTGGCGAGCAGGATTAAACGCACCAAACGGCATGGTCTTATCCGTCAATAGGCAGGTGGCGTCACTTGATGAAGTCACACACCGCTGGATGCCGCATGTCGCACTCGGTTTGCCGCTTGGCTGAGGCGCTCGGACGAAAGTCGGCCAGACCGGACTGCGTTGACGACACCGTCGAAGACTTCGGGCAAATGAGATCCGCCGGCAACCAGCAAGAGATCTGCACCGGCGTTGAGCGATCGCACCGCGGTGTCAACAAGCGATCTTGTTCTCATCGTAGCCGGTGCGTCGAGATCGTCACTGACTATCAGACCGTCGAAACCAAACTCGCCGCGCAGGAGTTCGATTACTTTGGTCGAAGTACAGGCGGCGTTATCTGGATCCAAGGCGGCGACGGGAGCCGGTCCAACCATCATAGCTTTCGTACCAGCTCGGATTGCCTCGCGAAAAGGTGTAGCATTCTCAAGGATCTCGCTAAGATGTGACACCATCGTAACATCGACGACAGCCGGATCACCGGCTAGGTCGGAAAATCCCGGAAAGTGTTTGGTGACCGCCGCGATCCCCGCCCGTTGCACGCCTCGGATAAAGGCAGAGACGATCCGTCCAACCTCATGCTTGTCTCGTCCAAGCGTCCGACCCTCAAGCCATGGATTATCCCCGGTCACGACGTCGGCGATTGGGCCAAGAAACATTGTAACGCCCAGTGCTTTCGCCGCTTGCGCTGTCTCAAAGCAACTTGTCTCGATCTCATCGGCCGGCAAGCTTAGCGCCTCGAGTGATGCGGGCAAGGCGGGAGCAAGTCCTTCGAGGCGCCGGATACCACCCAATTCCTGATCGACTGCGACGATCAGGTCTCTTTTGCCGCGCCGCAGATTGTCGATCGCCACATAAAACTCCTCCTTGCTCTCGCGAGCGAGGCGTTCGTCTGACATGCGCCGCGCGACGTACTCGGAGCGCGTTTCCCCAATCAGAACCGAACATCCTCCCGCGTCCAGGAAAGGAAGCATTATGCCGTGAAAATCCAATGTATCGAATGCAGGCAGAAACACGGCTCTTGCATCTCGTCGAATTGTCTCGTTCATGTCGCCATAATCCCTTCTCCTCTGAAATCCGCCAGAACTTTCCTGTAACTCGCCGTGCTCAAAATCAGCCTTGCCACGCTTACTTTGGTTCGCGCATCAAAACACTGATGGCAGCCGCGTGAAGATCCTCGTTGGCGCAGGCGATGATACGGCCTCCGCTCTCGGCCCGGGAACCATCGAAAGTCGTCACCACGCCGCCTGCCGCCTCGATAAGGGGAATTAGAGGCACAATATCGTAAGGTTGCAGATTGAATTCGATACAGACATCGATGCATCCGGCGGCCAGCATCGCAAAGGCATAGCACTCGCCACCGTAGCGGGTCATTTTGACAGTCTGGTCGAGAGTTCCGAATTGGACATCGGGGTTGTTGCGCACGCCTTCGGGTGAATTGGTATGCAAGATTGCATCCGAAAGATTAGTGCAGGTCCTGGTGCTTAAAAGTGACTTTCCGCTAGCATTTTCGAGCCAGCTTTCACCGTCCAGTGCCCAAAACCTCTCTCTGGTGACCGGCTGGCTCATCATTCCGGCGGTCGCTTTTCCGTTCTCGCAAAAACCGATCAGGGTCGCCCAGACCGGAATTCCAAGCAAGAATGGCCGCGTGCCGTCGATTGGATCAAGGACCCACTGATACGCACCGTCACCCGCGATTCCGAATTCCTCGCCAACAATGGCATGGTCCGGAAAATCTTCTGAAATCAATGCGCGGAGAGCCAATTCCGCCTCGCGATCGGCTTCGGTCACCGGGTCAAAACGATATCCCTCTTTTGGCTTCGAAGTCGTCGCGAGCGGTTGACGAAATCGGTGCAATGTCTCGGCGTCCGCGGCATCAGCCAGCTTATGCAAGAACTCGATCGTTGGCCGTCTCATCTTCTTCACTCATTTCCTCAGCTGGGTAACCCGAAAGGCCATCGGGATTACCGATCCAATTAGCAGGTGATTTCGACCGGCGTACCGTCCGGCATCGCGATGACGGCTTCATAGAAGCCATCCCCGGTCGTCCGTGGTCCCAACTTGAGAATCCCGTCCTCCTTGCAGCGCTTAGCAAGGCTGTCCACAGCGTCGTTATCCTTGAGGGCGATTGCAATGTGATCCCAACCCTGGCGCTCCGAGTATCCGTCCTCGGGCAACCAAGGACCGCTCATCAATTCGATTTGACCTCCCTCGTCCGGGAGGCTCACAAAGCGCGAGGTGAAACCTGGACGTCTCGCACTAGAATACAGCGGACCGGTGGTTGCACCGAAATACTCTTCCCAGAATTCGGCGGCGCTTTGCATATCCCTGGTCCAAAGCGCGACATGCGTGATCCTCATCGGATTTCCTTCTTACAAAATGGCAACTCGGAAGTCGTTATAAACAAGAGCCCTACATCAGCACAAATTGTGCGTCAATGCGTTAAATCATGCATAATCGTGTATTCTTAAATTTATAGGCTTGGAAGACCCGCTCTTTTCATTCTCAGGCCTGCCGCCGAGGGCAAAAAATGACCTCGGGATAAGTTGGCTGCCAAACCACGCGTATGGATCGATGAGAATTGAGCGGGGTGTGTATTGAGGAAATGTTCGCATCGGCCCGCGTCATCGGCCGAGCGGCACTTGCCACCAGCATCGTATGAATCTCCCTTATGCTTTGCGGGCACGGCGAGGAGGCGACGCATGGACGAACGCTGTCATGCCAAAGATTTTGCAACCAGCCTTCTATCAAGACGACCCGAAAACGCTTATGGCTGTCGCGATCGATGGCGAATCCTATTCTGTTGTCAAACGGCTGCGGGCCTCAATTGCCGCTATAATTCGATAAACGTCCCGCAAAAGGAAATACGAGTGCAGAAGATCGCAGTCCTATTCGACATGGACGGAACACTAGTCGACAGTGAAGGGCTTCACCATGAGGCCACAGTCAATGCGGTAAATCGCATGGGCTATAGCTTACCGGAACATGCCACAACCGCGATGACAGGCCTTTCAAGCAAAGGGTGTCATCAATGGTTACAAAGTACGATTGCATTCAAGCCGAATTACGAGGACTTCGTTGAGGAGAAAAATCGGCATTACCTGGCCTCGGCATCGCATCTTAAACGCCGTCTGGGTGTTGACGCGGCGCTTGCCCTGCTTGAAAGCAGCGACATTAGCTTCGCGGTAGTATCGAATTCGGTTCGTGCGGTGGTCGACGCCAACCTTCGCGCCACCCGGCTATGGCGCGACGAGTTGATCACCATTAGCATTGAGGACGTGGTCAGGGGCAAACCCGATCCGGAGCCGTTTCTGAAGGCCGCAAGTCTTCTTGGGCGTAAACCAGAAGAGTGCCTTGTTATTGAGGATAGTGTCCTCGGAGCTCTGGCCGGCCATGCTGCCGGAATGACCGTGATCGGTTGGGCGGAGCCGCACCGGATTGACTTGACATTCCCTCAAGGAACGTTTGTCGCCGACCCAACCAATCTGGTTCCGATACTAACGAACTGCCTGACGTCCATCGCACGTGGATAACCAAATAGCCGCCCTACAATTCCGTAGTTTCGAAGCGTCGCACAAGGTGCGACGTGAATTCCCGGAACACACTCGTTCGTTCCTTTGGCTTGACATCAAAGGCCCACTTACGAGCTAACGAGCTTTTCCACGAAAACGAAGATGTTGGCCGCCGTTTCATACCGGCGTTATGAACCGTTGCGCAGGTCAGCAATCTTTTCATAACTTAGTTTTATATGATCGAAATGCGCCTTCGCGCCCTCTCCCGTCGGCGACTGCACGCCAAAGCCGACAGTCAGCGGACGGTTGCGAAGGCCGGGTATGGCAAACCAGCGCAGAAAATGCCAGAATTTGCCGTCCTCGGAAAAATGGAAGGCGATCGTATCTGCCTCGCAATAGAGGCGCAGCCAAACCTTGTCTCCAAGATAATTCGGACCATCGCAATCGTCGGATGTCGTCCTTGTAACGACACTTACAATTGTCGGCTTCTTTTCGGCCGAGTATTCGAACGCCAGCTTTGCCCAATTGTCATCGTCGACTTGCAGAAAAATCGCACCAGCGTCGTAAGGAGACGAGAATTCGACGGAGATCCTCGCTGTAACGGAAAAGATCTCTTCCGCGACTTCCGCAGCCAAGGAAACGACGTTGTTTCGTCGGAACGTGTCTGCGGGGTGATGGAACCAATCGGTGTTGCCGTCGGCAGTTAGCGTCAAGCTCTGATCGACGACTAAAGCGGTTCCGTGGCTTTCACCCCTGACCTGCATCTTATTTAAGTTCATTTGTGACTTCCGCTCGCTTGTGGAAAGGATAGCTGTTCTTAGACTACACAATGGGGTGCCCGATCGTGGCATTGCGATGAACTGAAATAACAGCGCAACCGAACCAGATTCGCATGGATTTCGTCAGCTCCAAATTTCGCAGAGCCGTTAAACTTGAAGCGATATGACGTGGTGTATGAAAGAGAGTTGAACACTCAGGGATCGTAGATCAATCGCCAGCCTCGCGGAGCCCGAAGCCAGCGCGCTCGAGTGCGCCAGCTTCGAATTATTTGCGAGGGGTGATATTTTCAAGTGCGGCGAAGCCGGACAGGCTGCGTCAACGATTTCACCTCGAGAGCTTGGTCGATGAGGCTCGCGGACATACTTTGGTCCTCCTCCAGCAGGTCCCGCATCGTTCTTCCGGTAGACAGGATCTGCTTTGCGAGTTCCGCGGCCCTCTCGTAACCGATGAGGGAGGTCAGCGCGGTTGCGAGCGCCGTGCCCGCTTCGAGATTGCGCCGGCACATGTGCTCATTGGCGACAATGCCATCAACGCATTTGTCGGCTAGTGTGCGAAAAGCGCGTGTCATCAACGATATCGACTGAAGTAGATTGAAAACGATGACGGGCTCGAATGCATTCAACTGCAGCTGGCCGCCTTCTGCAGCCATTGTGACAACGAGATCAGAGCCGATGACCTGGAAAGCCACTTGGTTAACCATTTCGGGGATGACGGGATTGACCTTGCCCGGCATGATCGAGGATCCCGGCTGCATAGGGGGAAGCGCAATCTCTCCGAAACCGCCGCGGGGGCCGCTCGATAGAAGCCGAAGATCATTGCAAATTTTGGATATCTTGACGGCGGTGCGCTTCAAGGTGCCGGAAAACAGAACAAAGGCGCCGGTGTCCCAGCAGGCTTCGACGAAGTCGCTGGCCGACCGCACAGGCACGCCGGCTACCTTTGCCAACTCACCGATCGCGGTGGCGGCGTAGCGGGGATCGGCGGTAATCCCTGTGCCGATCGCCGTACCGCCGAGGTTTACCTCGTAAAACAGGTCGGTGGCCTCCGCCAGTCTCGACGAATCTTCCCGCAAGGTCACCGCAAAGGCCATGAACTCTTGGCCGAGCGTCATCGGAACGGCATCTTGAAGCTGGGTCCTGCCGAGCTTCACGATGTCGGCGAACTCCCTTGCCTTGCGTTCAAATGACGCTGAAAGGCATTCCAGCGCATCAAGCAATTTCTGTGTCGACAGAATGAGGGCCAATCGGATCGCCGTCGGATAGACGTCGTTGGTCGATTGGGACAGATTGACATCGTTATTCGGATGGATGATGTCAAATCGACCGCGCGACAAGCCAAGATGCTCAAGTGCGCGGTTTGCGATCACCTCGTTCATGTTCATGTTGGTCGATGTGCCGGCCCCGCCCTGGAAAACGTCAAGGACGAACTGATCGGCAAACATCCCCCCGGCGACCTCGTCGCAGGCGCGGAGGATCGCGTCCTTCTTATCTTCAGATAAATCTCCAAGAATGAAGTTGGCGCTTGCGGCCGCCTTTTTCACATAGGCAAGAGAGCGGATCAAGTCAGGGTAGTGGCCGATCGGAATGCCGGAAATCTGAAAATTTGCGATCGCACGCGCGGTTTGAGCCCCGTAATAGGCCGAAGCCGGAACCGGGACAGACCCGAGCGGATCCGCCTCGAGGCGCGTACTCGATTGTTCAGGAACCAATGCCGGGTCTTCCATCTGCAACACCTCAATGGCTGTGGAGGAAGAATAGTTCGCAAAGCCGCTCGATCGAATTTCGCTGCGGTGATAATCTATGAGCAGGATGACGCAATCGACGCGACGGATTGCTGATCTCCATCCTGGCGGCGCCCGAAGGTTAGGATCGCAATAGGCAACTCCGGCCCACTGAGGGCCGTACACCTGTTATACGTGTATCGCCGGTAAAGACAGCTGATGCCCTTCGCATATTGACGTGATAGTAGAGCCACTTCGCGCTAGTAATCGATCCATCGCGAAATTTATTCCGCTGTTCCGAAGTGGCTTGATGCGAACATCTCCATCATTCGGGATCCACGATCGTGCAGAACCAGACCAGAGACCTCGCATTCGCAGACGATTTCATTTCGGCGAAGGTTGTAGAAAACGTCGTCGATTTCGACGTCGAGGATGCGGTTGTCGTCAACATCAGCCCCTCACCGATGATCACCGGCACCGATCATCCTGCAATCGTGCCGGCATGGAAATCAACATGGTTGAAGGGTGGCATGATCAAGTCGGCGGAGAGAGCGGCATTGATTAAGGTCCGCAGGGCAACCAACCTTGGAGGCGCTCAGTTTCGCGGATGGGACTGGCTCGGCAACAGGATCCGCAGCTTTCCGCGCGACACGCCATTGTTTATTTCGGCGCAGGACGAGATCGGGACCGTGTCGGTCGATCCCAAGGTTTTCACCAACGAGCGCGGGGCCCCGGTGGCGGAACAACTCTTCACGCTCAAGCTCAATCTCTGGTGGTCGCCCGGTGATACCGACTGCTTCATTCATAATGAGCACCCGTTCCTCGAGGTCCATACGCAGATTCACGGGCTCGGCCGCATGCAAAAATTCCGAGAGCGCGATCAGGCGACGCTTTATGAGGATGTTGTCATGCCGATCGGCTATTCGCACGACCCGTTCTGCCGGGTGACCGGCGAAAACCAATGGACTTACCCGTGGCACCGCTACTATGCGGACACGGATTCCGTATGGCTTGCCGTCGAGCTTCATCCCTGATCGAGGCGATCAGGGATGGGTCCGATTTCGAGCGATCAGGACATCTGGATCATGTCTGAGCCATCGCCAAGATATTGAAGCGCCTCGCGGGGGATCGCCGGATCATTCTTGTCCATGACCGTGATCCCTTTCAGCTGCTCCCTCGTCAACAGGCCGGGCCCCTTGTAGTGCAGCGCGACCTTGGTGGAATAAGGCTGGCGGAACACCGTCGCCGCGATTCCGCTCGAAATCCCGAACATGAACTTCTTGGAATTGCGCTTGACCTGAGCATAGACGCCGAAGGTAAGCTCGTTCGACTGAATGCCCTCGAAGTCGGCTGTGAATATGCGATCGGCAATTGGAAAGCAGAAGCCATAATATTTGAAGACGTATTCCATCTTCTTCGGATCGTCGAAACTTGGGAAACGCTCCACGTAATAGTGTTGCAGGAACTGGTTTGCCCGGTAGATGCAGAATGCGGACTTCAAGACAAAGCCCTTGTAGATGGAGGAGAACTGATATCGGTCGTAGACGCCGACGATATCGCTGTCGGGAACGGAATTCTCGACAAGCATCGTAGAGACGAAACGCGCAAATTCCGGCAGCTGCCGGGCCGCCGACATGGCGTGAAAGAAGTTGCCGTCGACCAGGGTCCGGAATTCCTCGGGATCGGAAAAAAGGATCGGCACGCTCAAGCCGAAATAATTGGCGATGATACGCATATTGGCCGCCGCAGGCAGATGGGCGCCCGAGAGATATTTATTGAATTGTTGGCGATTAACCTTGATCTTACGGCATACCGCCGCCACCGAGCCCTGGCGATCGCACAAGGTCCTCAGGTTCGCGGAAAACGAGGCCGCATCGTCCATCCTGTGGTTCATTACCCCTCCCTGAGGCTCGAAACCTGAAGCATCCTGACGCTAATTGTACGCCACTTTGAGAAAGCCTTCAACCCATTGCGAAATTGCTGGAGGCGAAATCCGATCTCATATTGGCTGATGAGAACATAGGGAATCCAGCAGTTGGCGGGAAGCGGCAGAGTTGGTTGGGCGATCATGGGCACGGAAACCATCGCGACCGAGCATATGGTTTCCGCGATACGCTCGGTCGGCCATGAACCGCTATGGGTAGTCAGCCGCAATTCTCAATACGCGGCCACGTTTGCCGGTGACCTCGACATCCCCAACGCGACCGATGACCTCGAACGGGTTTGGGCCGATCGTGAAGTGCGCTTCGTCTATGTCAGCGCCACCCGGGAGCGGCGCTCGTTTCACATCGCTGCGGCCGCAGAAGCGGGCAAGCATATTCTCTGCGATGGCCCGATCAGTAATGAATGCGAAGAGGCAGCCCGGCTCGTGGCGCTCTGTCATGACCGCAAGGTCACGCTCGCCGTTCACCACATCGCGCGCGCTTCCAGCGTTCATCAGACGATGAAGCGCCTGATCCGCGACGGCCATATTGGCCAAATTCATTCAATCGTCGTGGCACGCGGCGGCGCTTTTCATCCCTCCCCAAACCGCCGCGATCAGTTCGCCAATCTCGAAGGCGACATCTTCTTCGATGCGGCCATCGAGGACGTCGATCTTGCGCGGTTCTTGACCGACGCCGAACCCCATCGGGTCACGGGGCTTTCGAAGCCGCGGCAGGCCGAGCCGCAACACCTTGCCTTCGTTCTTTCCATGGATGATGGTTGCATCTTCCAGGCTCACGAAAGCTTCCTCACCGCCGAAATTGAAGACACGGTCATGATCGCGGGATCGAAGGGATCGCTGACTGCGAGCGGGACGCTTTATGGTCGTGGATCCGGCACGTTGACTCGCAGGATTGGCGGCAAGAACGAGCTTATACCGATCCGCGACAAGGACGTGCACGTCGCTGCCATTCAGGATTTTGTCACGGGGCTTCACGGGAGGCCGACCTGGCTTTCGACCGGTGCGGACAGCGTTGCGAACCTAGCCGCCATCCAGTCGGTCATGGCGTCGATCCGGGCCGGCCGGGTTATCGACGTCAAACAATGAAGCACGGCATAGCGCGGTTCCCCTCTGTGAGGGCCACGTATATCCGGACGAATATCGAGGAGAAGCAACGATGAGCAAGCGGGGTCAGATCATTCTCCATTCTCTGGTCGCTCGGCATTCGACCATGGCGATCGATGTCGAAATTGCCCGGCAAGTGGGCTTCGACGGCTTGGAAGCGTCTGGCGACAAAATCGCGGCCTGCCTTGAAGCCGGCTTATCGAGGAGCGAACTCAAGTCTCTTGTTGGCGATACGTTCATCCCCGGCATCGGCTTTCTGATCGACATCGAACGCCAGAAGGACGACAAGGCCAAGCTGCTTTCGCAAGCAAACCGTCTGTTCGAACTAGCGGGCGCCGTTGGTGCGCATGGCGTCGAGGTTATTACCGGGCCATTGAGTCTGGAGGTAGCCCGGGCGAAAGGGGCGACGCCCAGCCTCTACAGGGGCCTGATCGACCTGCCCGAAGACGAACAGATCGCGCTTACGGCATCCAATCTGCGGGAGCTGTCAGACATCGCTGCAGACCACAATCTCATCCTATATCTCGAGGCACTGTCCTGGACGCCGCTCAATACGATCGACAAGCAGCTCAAGGTCATTGAGAAAACCCGTCGCGATAACCTGCGGCTCCTGGTGGACTTCTGGCATTGCTACACATCCGGCGACACGCCCGAGCGGGTCGCCAAGCTCGACAAGGAGCTTCTCTATGGCATTCATGTCTGCGACTCGTTGCAATTTGATGGCGGTATTCCGGACGAACCTATGCTGCGCGACGTGCCGACCGGTGAAGGTGTCCTCGATCTTCAGGAGTGGACGGATGCCGTTAGAGCGACCGGCTACGAGGGTTGGTGGAGTTGCGAACTCTTCTGCCGCCGCAATCACCAGGAAAATAGTTTCGAGGTCGCTCGCAAACTCAAGGACCTGATGAGCAGCTTGCTCGGCCGCTAGATTTTGCCCCTGGGCGGACTGCTTGATTCCTAAGTTGTCCGCTGAGCATCAGCAAGGACTGAACGCCGAGCGCCCGTCAGCTAACCGCAGGGTTCGATGGAATGCGCTCTTCCCCGCGAAAACCGGCGATGTCCGTGTCACATCGCCAGCCCGATCAAGATATCTCTGGCGCTCTTCAATGCGTCACGCGCAGAAAATCGGCTGCCCGTTCGCCGATCATGATGCAGACGGCATTCGGGTTGCCCGAAATCAGTGTTGGCATCACCGATGCGTCGGCGACGCGAAGCCCCTCGACTCCCCTTACACGCAGCTGCGGATCGACCACCGCCATTTCGTCGACGCCCATCCGACAGGTGCCGGACGGATGCAGCGCTGCATGGGCGTTCCTCCGGCAGAACGTACGCACCTCGTCGCGTGATGTGACGCTGAGATCCGGCACATAGCGCGACTGCAGGTATTTCGAAAGCGCCGGCTTGGACATGATATCCATCGCGACCAACGTGCCTTCGGTGATCGCCTCCAGATCATAGGGATCGGAGAAGTAATTCGGAGCAATCCGGGGATTGACCGCAAAATCGGCGCTCTGCAGGCTGATCTCGCCCCGTGACCTCGGCCGGATCTGGCCAAGGTTGATAGTGCAGCCATTGCCGCCGGGGACCGCATCGACGCCCTCCTCGATGCCGGCGCCGACGACCATGAAAAACTGGATGTCGGGGACCTGTTCGTCCCGATTGCCCCACCAGAAAGCGCCGCCCTCGATGAGGTTCGACGATGCAGGCCCGCACTTGAAGAGAGCGTAGTTCAGACCGGCGGCCGCCTTCCAGTGCATCTTCTTATATTTGTCGTAGCTGTGTGGACCGTTCAGCTGATAGATCAGCGATATTTCGACATGGTCCTGCAGGTTCTTGCCGACACCCGGGAGATCTGCTTGTATCTTGATCCCGTGCCGATTCAGCTCGTAGGCCGGTCCGATACCTGACAGCATCAGGAGTTTCGGCGTACCTATGGCGCCTGCCGAGACGATTACTTCCCGTTCCGCACGCAGCACGTGCTTCTCGCCGTTGCGGATATATTCGACACCCACCGCCCTGCCGTTTTCGATGATCAGCCGCGTAACGGTGGTGCGTGTGACGACCTGGAGGTTCGGCCGTCGCTTCGCGGGCTCGATATATGCGACGGCAGCACTGCTGCGTCTGCCGTCCTTCGCCGTGATCTGATAGAGTCCGCACCCCGCCTGGCTGCCGGAATTGAAATCGGGATTATAAGGCAGGCCAGCCTGTTGGCAGGCCTGCAGCCAGCTACGGGTCAAAGGATGGATGTGATCGATGTCGGAAACGCCGAGCGGACCTCCAACCCCGTGAGCGTCGTTGCAGAAACGGTTGTTGTCCTCGGAGCGCTTGAAATAGGGAAGCACATCCTCATAGGCCCATCCTGCGGCGCCCATCTGCACCCATTGCTGATAGTCGGAAGGGACGCCGCGAATGTAGATCATTGCGTTGACCGAACTGCCGCCGCCAAGCACGCGCGCCTGTACCATCGTCTGCTCTTCGTTGCGCGCAAGCTCCGGACCGGCTTCCCAGGCGAGACGCTTCAGCAGGCTCCCCTGGGCCGTTTTGTAATAGGCGCCCGGGATGTGGATATAGGGGTTGGAATCGGTCGGCCCCTCCTCGAGGAGCGCCACCCGGACACTATCATTCTCGGACAATCGCGAAGCGACCACGCAGCCGGTCGATCCGCCGCCGACGACGATGTAGTCATAGCGATGATGCTTGCCTGTACCCGGCTTGATGCCATATCGCGCAGAGCCAAATGAAGGAAGCAACATCACGCACCTCCGATCGAAGCGCCCGCCTTGATCGCCAGGGCAGCGATCGTCAATGCTGGGTTGACCGCCGCCGACGTTGGCAGAACCGACGCGTCTGTTATGTAAAGATTTTCCACGTCATGCGCACGGCAGTTCAGATCGACGACCGACGTCTTCGGGTCACGCCCGAGCCGCGCGGTACCGCATTGATGAGAGGTCGTCTTGCGACCGAACGTGTGCGTGAGGACAACGGGGAAACCGGCCTTCCGCATGACGCTTTTCGTCTTGTTTATGAGAGCCTGATGGGCGCGCATGTTGGAGCGAATCCAGTTGACGACGATGCGATCGTCGCGGACCATCACCCGGCTTTCCGGATTGGGAAGATCTTCGCTCGTGAGGAACCAGCCATAGGCATGTCGCGCGATCAGGCGGACCAGCCACGAGGGTGCGGGTACAGGGAAGTTTGCCTTCAGAATGTTACCGGTGATGTGCCCCAGCAACTGGACGTTTCCAAGCGGTGCGCCGTAATCGTTGTCAGCGTTATAGAAATCGTTGAAGGCTATCGTCTTCTGGTAGACGGACGCATTGTGGCGATAGTCGAGCACCAGCATGGCGGACGTGTTGTGGTTCATGAAATTTCGGCCGAGTTGGTCTGAGCTGTTGGCCAGTCCCGTCGGGTGAGACTTGCTGGCCGACCTCAGAAGGAGAGCTGCGGTCTGCACAGCGCCGGTGGCGACCGCGAAGATACCGGCCGAGATCCGCTGCTCGATCCCGTCCTTGACGAAAACGGCAGCGGTGACGCGCTTGCCGGTCTCGTCCGTTTCCAGTCGCAACACGTGGGCGCCGGTCAGGAGTCTGACGTTCGGGTGACGCAGCGCCTCCGTCAGTGGACCGACCTCGGCGTCGATCTTGCCGACGCCGGTGTTTGGGAAGGCATCCCAGCCGGTCTTTGCGCGATGAAGCCAGGCCTCGATGTCAATCGCCAGCGGCAAGCTCGCCGGATGGACGCCTGCCCGCTTCAGCCGGCTGCGAACGGATGCGATCGACTCCTCGTCTGGAACAGCAGCGAAGGCATAGGGCTTGCTGTGAAACGGCTCGGTCGGATCCTGACCGAGCGCACCGCGCACCCGGAAGACCTTTTCCGCCCGCTCATACCACGGCTCCAGCTCTTCATATGTACATGGCCAGCCGGGAGAACTCCCGTCGAGATGCGGACGCGCGTCGAAATCTTCCTTCCGGTACCGGTACATCACCGCACCGAAGAATTTCGAATTGCCCCCAACGTAATAGTAGTTGTTCGCAAGAAAGCTCTCGCCGTCGGTTCCGAGCCACTCCTCGGTTGGCCGATAGAAACCGCGCTGGAAAATCGCGACGTCGTCACGGGCTTCAGCACTGTCTGTGAGGTGGCCGCCGCGCTCCAGGATGAGGACTTTGAGGCCCGTCTGGGCAAGGCTGTAGGCGAGCGAACTGCCTCCGATGCCGGAACCTACGATCACCACGTCCGCTGTCTGTTGCATCGCGTCCCTCAATCGATTCTGGCTTCGGTCTGGGTGTCGAACAGGACGATCTTCGAGGCATCGACGGCGAGCGATGCTTCAGACCGTGACCGAGTGACATTGGGCGGCAATCTTGCCGTTACCTCGACGTTGGCGAGCTGGAAGACAACGAGCGCATCGGGTCCGGTTGGCTCGACCACATCGACGTCCACGGCGATGTTGTTGCCTGACCCTGCGGAAGCGGGTGTGAAGTTCTCCGGGCGGATCCCCACAAGCACGTTCTTGCCGGCATACCGTCTGGCTGACTCGGCAGACAGGCCGATACCGGTCACGCGCGCCGACGGCTTGTTCGCCACGTCGATGACTGCGGTCACGGATGAGCCGGCAACCTCGAGCCTGCCGGGGATGATGTTCATCGATGGTGATCCGACGAACTTTGCGACATAGACGTTTGCCGGCCGGTCATAGACCTTCTGAGGCTCGTCGAGATGCTGGACGACGCCGTCCTTCATGACAGCGACACGGGTTGCGAGCGTCATGGCCTCGATCTGGTCATGCGTGACGTAGACGATCGTCGTACCCAGGCGCTGATGCAGGCGCTTTATTTCGGTGCGCATGTCGACGCGAAGCTTGGCATCGAGGTTCGACAGCGGTTCGTCGAACAGAAAGAGCTTCGGCTGGCGGACGATCGCACGTCCCATGGCGACGCGCTGGCGCTGGCCTCCCGACAGCTGCGACGGCTTACGGTCGAGAAGATGGCTGATCTGGAGAAGATCGGCCGCAGCCTTGACCGCCTTATTCCGCTCAGCCGGGAGTACCTTGCGGATCTTCATCCCGAACTCGATGTTTTCTCGCACTGTCATCGTCGGATAAAGCGCGTAGGACTGGAACACCATTGCGATGTCACGGTCTTTCGGCGAGAGATGGTTGACCAACTTTTCTCCGATGCGGATCTGACCGCCGGTGATCGTCTCGAGACCGGCTATCATATTGAGGAGGGTCGACTTGCCGCAGCCGGAAGGTCCGAGCAGTACAAGGAAATCGCCGGTACCGATTGAGATCGATACTTCCTTCAGAACTTCCAGATCGCCATAGGCCTTGCGGACGCGATCAATTTCAAGAGCAGACATGGGTTCAGCCTTTCACGGCACCGGCAGTTAGTCCGCGTACGAAGTAGCGGCCAGCCAGGATGTAGACGACGAGCGTGGGAATTGCGGCGATCATGGCAGCGGCCATGTCGACGTTGTATTGCTTGCGCCCCATCGTGACGTTGACGATATTGTTGAGTGCCACGGTGATCGGTGACGATTGTCCCGCGGTAAACGACACACCGAAAAGGAAGTCATTCCAGATCTGTGTGAACTGCCAGATGCACGAAACGACGATGATCGGTAGCGCCGCCGGCAGCATGATCGAAAAGAAGATGCGGAAAAATCCGGCGCCGTCGATCTGCGCCGCACGCGTCAGTTCGTTGGGAATCGTGATGAAGTAGTTCCTGAAGAACAGCGTCGTGAAGCTGATACCATAAACGGTGTGAACGAGAACCAGTCCCGGGATGGTTCCCGAGAGCTTTAGGGCGCCAAGCAGCTGCGCCATCGGCAGGATCACCGCCTGAAAGGGCAGGAAGCAGCCGAAAAGCAGCATGCCAAAGATGAAGTTCGAGCCTGGGAATCGCCATTTCGTCAGGATGTAGCCATTGATCGCTCCGATCCCGGTCGACAGAATGACCGCCGGAATGACCATCAACAGCGAATTGACGAAATAGGGCCTGAGGCCGCTGCACTCGGTGCCGATGCATGCTTCGTCCCAGGCCTTCTGCCAGGCGTCGAAGGTGACCTGCTGCGGAAGACCGATGAAGGAGCCGGAATAGATCTCGTCAAGCGACTTAAGCGACGTGACGATCATCACCCAAAGCGGCATCAGATAGAATGCCGCGAGAGCGACGAGCGACCCGTAGACGAAGATACGCCCGAACAAGGCGGAGCGCCGCGCCCTGATAACGTCAGTGGTCATTGCGGCTCTCCCTGAGTTCAGAATAGAGGTACGGGACGATGATCGCCGCAACCGTCATCAGCATCATCATGGCGCTCGCCGCACCGATGCCCATCTGATTTCGTTTGAAAGTCGCGGAAAACATGAAGGTCGACGGCATTTCGGTGGCGCTGCCCGGGCCACCGTTTGTGAGCGCCAGGACAAGATCGAAGCTCTTGATCGAGATGTAGCTCAGAAGAACGATGACGCTGAGGAAGGCCGGCCGGAGCATGGGCACAATGATGCTCCAGTAGATCCGCACAAGGCCCGCACCTTCGATTTGTGCGGCCTTGATGACGGAATTGTCGATGCCCCGCAGGCCAGCCAGGAAAATCGCCATGGCAAAGCCGGTCGATTGCCAGACCGCCGCAATCACGACGCAGTAGATGGCGTATTCCGGCCTCGTGATCCAGTCGAAGACAAAGCCGGTCCAGCCGAGCTCGTTGACGACTTTCTGCACGCCAAGTCCGGGATTGAGGATCCACTTCCACGCGGTGCCGGTAACGATGAACGAAAGCGCCATCGGATAGAGGTAGACGGCCCGCAGGAAGCCCTCGGCCCGAACCTGCTGGTCGAGAAGGATCGCGAGTAATAGGCCGAGCGCGATGGTTATTGCCAAGAACAGCACCGTGAAGATGAAGAGATTGGCGACTGCCGTCTCCCAGCGGGGTGTTGCCCAAAGGCGAATATATTGCTCCAGGCCTACGAAGTCGTATCGCGGCACCATTTTGGACGACGACAGGGATATCCAGCCCGTCCATGCAATGAAGAGATAGACGCCGATAAACACCACCACCAGGCTTGGAGAGAGGACCAGCCGGGGCAGCCAGAGCGTAAATCTATCTTTGGGAGAAATCCTACTGTTCATCACAGCATTCCAGGGTTGAGGCGCATGTGCGTCAACGCGCGGTAGACCAGCCCGCCTTGGCGGGCTGGAACCGGACGGAAGCTCACTTTGCGTTGTTGATTCCGTCGACGAGAGCCTTGACGGCGTCCTGAGAAGACATGTCGGTCGTGAAGAACTTCGCGACCACGTCGCTGAACACGCCGGTGAACTGCGGCTGGTTGGCAAAGCCTTCGGTCAACCCGCCAAGCATTGTGTCATTCTTCTGGGCCGCGTCGCGGTCGGCGAAGCTACGCTGTGCGCAGGCGTCGAAGTCCGAAACCGAGATATCGATACGGGCGGGAATGGACCCCTTGATCTTGTTGAAGTCATGCTGGACCTGCGGGTCCATGACGGACTCTGCCCAGGCGTCCTGAGCAAGGACCAGCGCCTTGTTATCGGTCTTGAAGAGGCCGAAGGCGTCGATGACGAACTTGAAATAGGGCTTCTGCGCCGGCGTCGGGAAGCAGAGGAAATCGGATCCTGGCTTCAGACCTTTGTTTAGGAACTCGCCCTTAGCCCAATCGCCCATCAGCTGCATACCCGCCTTACCGTCGGCGACCATTGCGGAGGCAACCGCCCAGTCGCGGCCGGTGAAGCCATCATCGACGAGGCCGCGAACCTTTCGCAGCATGTCGAACGTCTTGACCATCTTATCGCTCGACAATTCGTCCTTGTCGAGTTCGACAATCGCCTTTTTGTAGAAATCCGGCCCGTTGATGTCGGCCGCGATCGCTTCGAAGACCTCGAGGATCTGCCAGGGCTCGTCGCCCATCGCCAGTGGGACGACACCTGCAGCTTTCAGCTTTACACCGGCTGCAATCACATCGTCCCAGCTCTTTGGCTCGCTGATGCCGTTCTTGTCGAAGAGTGCCTTGTTGGCCCAGATCCAGTTCTGGCGGTGCATGTTGATCGGCACTGAGATGTAGTCGTCGCCGTTCTTGACGAAGGCTTCCAGCTGGGGAGAGATGGTCTTTTCCCACCCGTTCTTCTTATAGAGTTCGTTGAGCGAACGCAGGACGCCTTCGTTCGCCCAGTCGAGCCCCTCGAAGCCGAGAAATTGCATCGTCGTCGGCGGATTGCCGGCAGCAAGGCGGGTACGCAGCGCCTGCAGGGCGTTTGCGCCGGACAGTCCACCGACTGCGCTGTCCTGCCAAGTATAGCCCTTGGTTGAGAGCTTGTCGGTAATGACCTTGAGCGCCTTGACCTCGCTCTCGGAAACCCAGTGGTGGATACCTTCGACCTTGGGCTTCTCCTGCGCCACAGCGGCCATCGGAAGAAGAGAGATCGAAGCGGTCAGAAGCATTTTCAGTTTCATTGTAGTTCCCCTTTTTTGCCTCAGCGTTCGTGGATTGCGGGCAGCCTCGACAAGAGGGTGTCAAAGCCGCCGTTGGTTTTATGCGTCGAGCGGGTCGGCAGCCCCCGCGTAAGGAATGTTGCGGCCGCCGAAACGGCGGACGCGGATGTTGGCTTGCTCGGCGTGACCCGCGAAGCCTTCCATCAGGCAGAGACGAGAGCTATAGGAACCGATCAGGGCTGATGCCTCATCGGTCTCGATGCGCTGATAGGTGCAGGTCTTGAGGAATTTCCCGACCCAGAGACCGCCGGTATAGCGCGCCGCCTTGTTGGTCGGCAGTGTGTGGTTCGTGCCGATGACCTTGTCGCCGAAGGCGACATTGGTGCGGGCGCCAAGAAACAGCGCGCCATAGTTTTTCATGTTCTCGAGGAAATAGTTCGGGTCGCTTGTCATGACCTGAACGTGTTCCGAAGCGACCCGGTCGGCTTCGGAGACCATTTCCTCGAGCGTGTCGCAGAGGATCATCTCTCCGCAGTCGTGCCAGGCCTTGCCGGCGACGGCAGCCGTCGGAAGGATCTGCAGGAGCCGGTCGATCTCGGTGAGTGTATCCTTGGCGAGCTTCTCGGAATTGGTGATGAGCACAGCTGGAGAATTGGCGCCATGTTCGGCCTGGCCGAGCAGGTCCGTTGCGACGATTTCACCGTCGACGCTTTCGTCGGCAATCACCAGCGTTTCGGTGGGGCCGGCAAACAGGTCGATGCCGACCTTGCCGAACAAAAGACGCTTGGCCTCGGCCACATAGGCGTTGCCCGGACCGGCAAGCATATCGACGGCTTCGATCGTTTCGGTGCCATAGCCCATCGCCGCGATCGCCTGGACACCGCCGATGCAGTAGATCTCGTCTGCACCGGCGAGAGCCTGTGCGGCGACGATCTTGCTGGATATCTGTCCGTTGAACGGCGGCGCGCAGGTAATGACGCGGTCGCAGCCCGCCACACGCGCGGTCAGCACAGTCATATGAGCCGATGCGAGCAGCGGATATTTCCCACCAGGCACGTAGCAGCCGACATTTTCGATCGGCACATTGCGATGGCCTAGGACGACGCCTGGGATCGTCTCCACTTCGAGATCCCGCAGCGCATCTCTTTGTGCCTGCGCGAAGCGGCGGACTTGATCCTGGGCAAAGTCTAGATCCTCGCGCTCCTGCTTCGTCAGCGAATTGATCGCGGCAGCGATCTCGTCTTTTGTCAGGCGATAGGACTCGCGGTCGAATTTGTCGAACTTAACGGAGAGTTCCCGGACCGCTTTGTCGCCGCCGGCTTCCACCTTGGAAAGGAGCTCCTCGACGGCCTTCGTTACCGCGCCATCGGAAGCGCCCGCCATCGAGGCTTGGGCAGTTTTGATGTGTCTGATCATGACAATAACTCTTCGTTTGCGGAAGCTGCGCGCCCCGCATTCAGGGTTTGGATAAACTGTGGTTGGCGGGGCGCCAGGCGGCACCCCGAGCCTGAAGTCGGCTCTACAGATGCTGCTCGAGTTTGCGCATGTTCGCGTAGGCAGCCTGTTCCTTCTCGTAGTAAGCCGGCGACGGGAAATCCCACCAGCCGGTGGCGAACGGGCCAGCGGCATCACGCGATACGATCACCTCGACGAGAGCAGGCCCACCGCACTCTAGGGCAGCCTTGATGCTGCTTTCGAGGTCTTCGTCTTTCTCGACCTTCCATGCTTCGAGGCCAAATGCGCGAGCAGAGGCGGCGATATCGGCCGAATAGGGTTCGCCGTTGCCGACATGGTGGTTGAACTCGGAAGCAACGTGGCGGCCCATGAATTTGCGCTGGCCACCACGGATGGACATGTATCCGAAATTGTTCAGCACGAGGAACACGACGTTGATCCCGTTCATGACGGCCGTTCCCATCTCTGGAAGAGACATCATGAAATCGCCGTCGCCGACGATCGCGACGACCTGCTTGTCGGGGCAGGCCAATTTTGCGCCGAGCGCTGCGGGCACGGCCCATCCCATCGGCGAGTAGGAGCCGGACGTGATGTGCGTGCGAGGCTTGTAGACCGGGAAGCTCTGCTTGACGGAGCCTTGCGTATTTCCCGACCCAACGACAACGATGCCGTCGCGATCGAGGACCTTGCGAAGCGCCATCAGGGGACGCTGCGACGTAAACGGCGTTTCCCGGCTCGTCTCGCGCGGCTCGACCTGGGCCCGCCAATCTGCCTTCGCTTTCTGGACGTCAGCGAGGAAAGGTTCGCGGCGCGACAGCATCTTTGTGGAGTCTGCGTCGGAGATCAGCGACAGGATGGCTTCGAGCGTAACCTTGGCGTCCGCGACAATGCCGACTTCGGTCTCGTAGTTCTTGCCGATCTCGCGTGGATCGAGATCGATGTGGATCAGCTTCGCGGACGGGATCGAGAACGAGACCCCCTTGGCATACGACGACGCAGACCAATCCGTGAAGCGACAACCGACGGAGACGACGACGTCTGCCGAAGCCGTGATCTTGTTGCCGCACGTGGTGCCGGTCTGACCGACGGCGCCGATGAACAGCTGGTGATCTTCAGAGATCGCGCCCTTGCCGTTCCAGGTGATCGAGACGGCCGCACCTAGTTTTTCGGCCAGCCGCGTCAGTTCCTCGGACGCGTTTGCGGAGATCGCGCCGCCGCCGGCGACAATGACAGGTCGCTCGGCGGAAAGAAGGACCTTCACCGCGGCGTCGATCGCGCGCGGATCCGGGTAGGCAATGCCGACCGGCAGCCGCTTCTGGAGCGGATGGATCGTGACGTCGGCGGCTTCGACCTGGACGTCCATCGGCACCTCGACGTGCACCGGACCCGGACGGCCGGTCAGCATTTCGCTGAAGGCGCGATGCATTATGCTTGGAAGGACCTGAACGGAATTTGCCTGCCAAGCACGCTTGGTAACCTGCTCGGTGACGCGTAGAAAGGCGTTATCTTGATGACGCTCGAGTTCCTGCATGGTGCCGTGACCGTGCATATAGGTCTGCGGGGAGCCCGAAACATAGAATAGTGAGGTGGAATCAGTCAGCGCTGTCGCGAGACCGATAATGGTATTTGCAGCGCCCGGTCCGACAGAAGTCGAGCAAGCCATTGGCTTTCCGCTGGCGCGGAAATATCCATCGGCCATATGAACGGCGCTCTGCTCGTGCATGACCTGGATGAACGGAAGTTGCGAGCCTTCTTCAAGGAATGCATCAAAAAGCGACCAGATGCCATGACCCGGCACGCCAGCCACATATTCGACGCCATACTCTTTCAGTGCCCTTGCGACGACCTGGCCACCTGTGAGTTTCATCTCTTCACCCTCTAAGATTCGTTGTTCTTCAGTCGTGGGCTGGCATTGACCAGCAGCCGTTCAACTGCGGCTACATTGAGGCCGTCGCGGGCAGACTCGCAAGTTCGCAGACTCCGAAACGGTGACGCAGGATGAAGCGCCCTGTGATTTAGGTTGCTTCGGCCGGTTCTGAGCGCTTGATCGCTTCAACTGAGACCGGTACCACCCAACCGCACCTTGCTGCGGTTAAGAACGCGCTATGGAATAGGGGCGTAAAGCTGGCAGACGGGCACGCTTTTCTGGGAGCGGAGTTCGACGCTTCGTACCTTGCAGGCTTGCCGCAAGCCGGAAATGTCACGACCCTCAAATTCTTGACCAGCGAACATGACATCGCCGAGGTTGCCAAACTCCACAGAGGCGTGCCGATCGATGTCTTCGACTTCTATACCGCCAAGCCCATCGCATACCTCGCGAGAAAGGCTATCTGCAAATGAACGACGAAGTGAAAAGCACGGCGGAAGTTATTTCGGTCTTCCCAGACCGGGTGCGGATCGCAATCAACGACATTGCATCGTTCTCGGCAGGAAAAAGCCTCAAGGTGGGCTCATAGCCGATCACAGATCAGAGCAGCGGGGACAACGTGGGAGTGGAACAGCGGTTGCGGAAGGACGACAGGCCCTTGATGAGGCGAAGACGATCGTCCAGGCGCTTGAGCAACGGTTCGGCAGTTCCGATCCGCGCGCGTTGAAGAAAGGGAACCTGCGGCTTGGGCCAGAAGTGGCGGCAAATCTCCATCGCATCGAGGCTGTCGCTCGTATAACCGACCGAGCAAAGAGAGCAGAGCTATCGCGTCAATACGAGTTGAAGCGGACCCTGAACAAAGGGCTGGGATTGGGGATGTAGTTTGCCAGCAAGCGGGTGTCCCTGGTTAAGGCACCAGGCCATTTGCCTTTGGTTATCCCGACCCGTTTGCAGGCGAGGAGGGGTCTGTGTTCATTTTTGTCGAGATTTCGTCCACCTTTGCGTTTCGTCGCGAGCCATTCCAGATGGCGATATCGCAAATTCGTCAATAAGTTCTCAGCCACAGAATGGATCGGTCGCAAATACAAATTCAATCCCGAAATCGAGACAACAATGCCTGCAGAGGCGGCTGCCGGTTGTGAGTCGTCGGTGAAGCCTGCAATCTTCCCTTCAACTCAGGAATCAATGAGGTGCAGACGCCTCATCCGAAGATGCTGCCAAAAGTAAAATGCGAATAAGGGCGCTTCGCACGCAGCTTGCGGCCGCCTTATGGGAGACTATCATTCAGCTTCTGTATGTGCTCGGAGCACACGGTGTTCACCAGATCGATCAGGACCGCTGTCCGCTCTGCGAGCCAGTGAAGGGCCTCCTCGCTGATCTCGTAGTGCTTGGAATAGCGCGCCTTTACGTAGGCTTCGTTGATAGTGTTGAACCACGCTCTCTCCCGGTGCTGATCGCGGGGAAAGGCTTCCGCCAGTTGACGATCCTGCCCCTCCGCCAGCGAGCGCAGGAACTTGAGATTGTGGGACGCCGGACCGTAGTTTGTCAGCGTGAGCAAAACACAGGAATACGCCTGTTCCAGCGATTGATGTAAAAGAAATGCCGCCTCGTTAAAGTCGCGCTCCTGAGAGTAAAAAGCCGCACCTTTCAGAAATTTGGACGCCGTACCAATCCGCTGTTCGTAATGTCCCTTAGCAACTGCCAGCCTGTCCTGCGGAGATAGCACACCGGGTTCAGCGAGGGGTTCGTCATCCAGCTCGTAAAGGACGATGCCTTCCTTGCGGATGTCGGAAAAGAAATACTGCCCTTCCTTCAGATAGGTGTTCACCTCACGCCGGGAGTGAACGATGAAGCTTACCGGTGTCTCGATCGTCTTGTCATGGATCAGCCGATCGGCGGCCTTGTACCAATAATCCGCAAATTCACAGAGCTTGCGATTGTTGACGATGATCAGAAGATCGAAATCCGAACGATAGCCCTTCATGGTGAAGGGTTCGTCCACCCAGCTGCCCTTCGCATAAGACCCGAACAGGATGATCTTGAGGATTCGTCCGCGCTTCTTGAAATCGGCGGTGCCTTCCTTCAGCGCGTCCTCGAACTCCTCATGCAGGATTTCCAGGACCCTTTCCAGCTCACGCTGCTTGCGAGGCGGCATGCGATCAATGGACGATTTCATCATATGCGGGGTTCGACGGACTGCATTTGAGGGTTCTCGGCCTGGCTTCTATTCGGGAGTCTAGCATAGGTAAAGTTGCATTGGGAATCCGAAACATGCGCGATTGACGGTCATACGGGTCTGACTCCGCTAGCCGGATTCCGCTTCCATGGAATGGGGTGTTGGTTTCCACGCGGAACTGAGCCGGACAGGAAAAACGAACACATCGACATTTTGGGCGATGAGCTGGAATCGCCAGAAGCTTGCGGCTGAAGCCAAGCTATCCGGCAAACGCCGCGCTCCTGGATGAGCCGGAGACCTTTGCTTCTGTATTGGCGAAGGACTTACAGGCGCCGCCGCGGCGCGGGTTCGTGCATGAAGGCGCAAAGTAGTCGTCCGGCACTAGGCTGCATCGCCACTTTTAAAAGATCACTGCCGGCAGTCAACGAAGTCGGATCCGTTGATGTGATAGGAATCGAACCACTGTTTTCGCGCCGCATCCACATTATCAATGACTTAAGCATCCGATCCGGCGTAATGCGATTTATGGAGCAGAAAGCAAAGTGGATTCCGCGCCGACCCGTTTATCTGCAAGTGGCGTGTAGCCGCAAGTCGAAGCGGTTCCTCCGCTTGGCGATCGCTCGCCTGCAGCTCGGTCCAGCCGCAAGCTCACCGTTGCGGCTAGAAAACCGGTCGAGATGCAATCAGATGATGTAGACGATTTTATGCCGACATATCCCAAGGATTCACGAGCGCGATACCCATGCCCTCGAAATCCTTGATGTTGCGCGTGACTAGCGTCATCCGACGGGTGACGGCTGTCGCCGCAATATAGGCGTCACTGATCGGCTTGGGATTTGGCACGTGCCATTTCGCCGCCTGAATAGCCGCCGCCTCATCCAGGGGCAGGATGCGGCCGGAAAACGCCATGAGAACGGTATGTTCCAGCCAGTTGCGCAGCACCTTTCCGGCGGCGGCATCGTTATGCTCCACTAACCGAACGCCAATCTCCAGTTCGTGCAGGACAACGGAGGAAATGAAGGTCTCGGCCGGATCGACGGTTTCGTTCCAGACCACGACGTTGGGATCAGCCTTGCCGCTCGCGACCTTGCGCAGCTCGGACACGACATTAGTATCGAGCAACAGCATCAGGACAGATCAACCGGCTGGGCACGTTCCATGCGCTGCGGGAGCGGCAAGTCAACGTCTTCCGCCCCCGGCGCTGCCAACATGTCACCAAGCGTTCGCATTTTGCCTGTAAGCCGCTTGTATTCATCGAACGACAAAAGGACATGCGCAGGCCGACCCCTGTCGGTGATAATGACAGGCCCGTCCTTGGTGGCGCGCTTTGCGCGCCCAAGGTCCTGATTAAGTTCTCGTCCTGAAAGCGTGGTCACGGTCATAGCGAACCTTCGAGAATCGTAGTTACGTAACCACATTTAATCCGCATGGACCGGTATTGCAAGATGGAGCGGTTCGCTGGGCAGCGTCCGAACGCCGACTTGAATGTTATCGATCGCGTCAGCGCGACGTGAACCGAGTGTTGTCGGCGTTGGTGCATGGATCGTTCATTACGGCTGAAGTACTCGATCCGGATCGTAACAAGCCAGCCTTCTGATTATGCCTTTTAAGCACATCGCCTCCGTCGCCATCATATCAGCGAGATGAAGTTCAAGGCCACAAACTACGTGGAATACGAGGCAGGTCTCCAGCGGCTCGGCAGCCTGACCCTTTGGATGACGCCGGGGGCTCTGTCGTCCCGGCAGGCGACGAAGCGGACAACGCCCCGTGGCCAGTGGCGCTATTCCGATTTGGCGATCGAGACCGCCTTGACGTTGGGGCTAGTGTTCGGCCCGCGTCTTCGTCAGACGGAGGGTTATGTGATGTGGGTGCTGAACCTGATGGGGCTGGATCTCGCCGTTCCCGATCACACAACCTTGACCGGAGGGCAGGCAAGTCGCGATTGCTGAAAAGGCGGCACGATAATCATGGTTATGCCCGCGAGAATGGACCTGTTCATGTCCTCATCGATAGCACGAGGTTGCAAGTCTACGGCGCTGGTCATTGGCTGGAGGAGAAGCATAGTATCAAATTGCGTTGCGCCCTCCTCAATCGAATGCTGGCTTGCGGACGCTCGAAATCCGTCCGCTGCAACTTGACCGCGGAGTGGACAGCGCATCAAAGACGGAAATCCGCCCTCTCTCCGATCGATGCACCAAGGCCTCATGAAGTTGGACCCAAACTGTGGATTTCTTAGCCAAGCCCGTGATCGAAGCTATCACGGAGGTTATGTGGGAGCTTGGCGAACGCTTTAACAAGAATCAACTCATGATAAACTTTCGCAAGCATAGCTCTTTCGGTGGGGCGGCACCGAAATAAATCTTTCTCGGCTTGCTTCAACACCTGGAAGAACTCTCGCGCATCGTTTTGACGAAAATTGACCGGCGAAAGCGCCAATTTTCTCCCGTATGGCTGCCCGGTCACATTCTCGAAATAGCGCCTGATCGCCAGCTCAGGAACTTGAAAAAGCAACCATGAGCTGCATGGCTTAATCGCAATACGCGTGCCGTCGTGACCGCTAACAATGGCAACGTGATCGGCGGGTATGTGCAAAAGAGCCTGCATCTCTGCACTCTCAACTTCGATTTCCCCGCAAAGCACAAATAGTATATTTACTTGTTGAACATCATATTCCGCGACCCCAATAAGCCCAGCTGAACGTTCCGCGCTGATGATAGTGGCTGAATGCAGCGATTGCATGCGGATTTTGCCGGAATTGTATTCTCTGCCGGCGGTGGGAATCGACCAATGCCAGCCTGAGACAAACATGTTTAGCTTCCGGCAAGCCGCATCTTGCGAATAGGCCTCAGAAAAGTCAACGCGCTGTTCGACCTTCTTTCCTCCCGTTGCCATCACTCACCTTGTTCCCATTGGAGCTTCTCCGGCTACTACGATACTCGAGAGCTTCTAGATGCTCAGACCCAGCATTTTCTGGAGCGGATTGAGGATGGTGTGAGGCCTTTGAGGGTCGTGAGCCGCGATCGCTGTGGTTTACTTGCTCAGGCAACCCGAGAGGGCGCGCCTCAGCCCCGACAGATGGCTGACCGCTTTTACCTCGTTCAAAACCTCAGAGAGGCGATCGCCACGCCAGGTCGCAGCAACGCCGCGCCCGCTTGGCGCACAAGTAATCTCGTCGGGAAATATTCGATACGTTTCAAAGGTTGCTGCTGCAGGGTCTCACCTACAGCGGGCCTGCAAGGCGGACCGGGTAAGAGCGCCGCAGCGTCGCCAATTGGCTCGCTTCCAATGCACCCTCGGGACAGAAACCTGGCAGCGTTGAATCCTACATCGTCACCGTATTTTGAAGCTTTCCTGGCTGAAGGCTGGAAAAATGGAAACCGGGCTGTGCGACATCTGTTTTATGATATCAAGAACCGCGGATAGACGGCAGCCGCTCCAATCTGGAAGCTCAACAGTGTCAATCAGGCTTATTGGGTCAGACGTAACTCCGTGGGTCTCCATGCGACGAACGGCGTGGGCTTGCCTGATCGGCCGCGGATCGTTCTTGGCGGTCCAGCACGCACCAAAACTTCCGCGCTGGGATCGTTGCTGGGGTTGAGCTCCCATGCCTCACGCCGTTCATTGTCAAAGACGAAGCTGCCGGTAAGGTCGTCCAGCCGGAAGCTGATATAATCGGTCCAATGCTGGCCGCAGGCAACACCGTTCTCAATGGTAAAGTATCGCCCCTTGAGCGCAATCGTCGCATCGCCATCGAGGAAGGGATCGCACTGCCCTCCCTCATCAGCCTTCATGACGACATGGTCATTGCGACCCGCGGCGACGAATTGCCCATCCCTTTTCTCGAACACGATGAGGGGACGCGCTGGAGCGCCCTTCGAGGCCGAGGGCAGGCTATCCTCGTCGTTGCGACCAAGTACGACAATCTCGTAGCTTCGCACCGGTTTTCCCGCCGCCAGGTGCGCACTGGCGATGACGTGATATCCAGCCGGGAGTTGCCTGGCGATGTCGGGGGACACGTTTCCCTCGGCCGCCGATGGCAACGATATTTCAACTATGATGATTCCAACTATGATGGCGAGGATCGTTTTCATGCTCGCGCCACCGGCCCTCCTGCCTCATCGTCAGGCACTTCGTCCGACTGGAAAACGATATCAGCCCCTAGCTCGGTCTTCAGAAGTGTATCGAGATCGGGCGCTACGAATGAGGCGTCGTCGTCTAGGAACAGCGATCCAGCATCAACAAGATAGGTCGCAAGCCCTTCCGCTCCAGCGCCGTGCACCAGCAGCTGACCCCCGCCATTGTCTGCATAGGGCATCGCACCTGGAATCCTGGCCGATACACCGTATGCCTGATCCATTGCGATAATATGATCGGGGCCCCACACGCGCAGTTCTCCCCTTCGCTTCCAAAGAAGCACGACATCTGTCATCTGTGTGACCATATCGAGGTAGCCGGCCGGTATTTCCGAATAAGCTTCCCGAAGGCGTTCGATGTCGACAATGCAGGCGGGCGGGCCATGCGAATAAATCTGAAACGACGCGCTTAATTCCATAAACATTCTGCTCCCCATACGAAAAATTGGGACGTAGGAACGTAACGCACGCTATCAGATCTCGGTACGACATCGCTACATTATCGCTCGCCTTGTGACCGATAAGTGAAATACAGTCGCTCTGCTCGTCTGTTTTAGATCCGTCTTTACGACTGGATGTTTCAAACGAACCTCCGGATCCCGACTTCGATTTCATCTGAAGGGAACGAGAAGGACAGCTTCCAAAGCGAGTTGCCAAATTGATCTTCAAGCGCGGATCGAGACTAGGGTTTAACGTCGCCGCTGCATTTCGGCTCTATCTCACGCTTCGTCGCCTTCGCGGAGAAGAGACATAGGCAACATGAAATTTTCCACATACGAAGCAGTATTTTAAAATCCCCTTACATTCCTTATCTTGCAACATATGTAGCGGTCAGTGTAGTTCCGCCGCGATAAACTCATTAAAATTCGACGAATATCGTTATCGATCGCGCAATAAACCAGAGTCAATTTCCCCGACCGAAAAGAGTATGACCGCGGAGCATCAGATGCGGCTGGCTGGCCTTAAAACGACATTCAATTCTTCACTTACACTCAAAATCTTCTGCACCTGCTTCCTGTCCACACATCTGCCGCTCATTTCACTTGCCGTGTACCTTTCAATGGGCTCGCATGGAGATCTCGGCCCAATTCTCGTCGTTGTTTTGTCCGCCACGCTGGTCGGAACGATATTTTGCCTCGGCTCGGTTTGGATCTTTCTCCATCCGCTCAGGCGGGTCGCCCGAGCCATCGAAACATATCGCGTAAAGGGTCACGTCGAGAAAGTCAGCAGCCTGCGCCAGGACGAGATCGGCGTCGTGACGAATGGAGTGGCAAATTTGATCCGCGAACTCGATCGAAAGATAGAGCAACTCCGTCGCCAAGCTTACACCGATCCGCTTACCGGGCTGGGTAATCGCCATTGGTTCAACGAAGCCGCGGCCCGGGAAATAAGTCGCGCCGCTCGGGATAAGACACCGCTCGCGCTTATCTTGCTCGATCTCGACCATTTCAAGCGTATCAACGATGAGTACGGTCATGACGTCGGTGACAAGGTTTTGATGGCAGCGGGCGCGACGATACAGGATTGCCTTCGACCACACGACGTCGCCGCTCGCATCGGAGGGGAGGAGTTCTCCATCGTGCTAGCGAACACTAAGCTGGACACTGCTGTCGAAATTGCCAATCGGCTGAAGACACGATTGGAAAGGATCATCATAAATCCTCTGCCAAACGGACGGGTGACGGCGAGCTTTGGGGTCTACCAAGCGGATCCGGCTAAACAGTCCCTAAAGGCGATGCTCAAAGCCGCTGACCACCAACTCTACTCAGCAAAGCGGTCTGGAAGGAATACGGTTTGTTCAGCCGCAGCCCTATCCTAAATTAATCATACGCGAAGCGAAATCGCACCCAGCTGCGACAGCAGCACTCGGCGGAGTGGAAACCCGACTGGCGCACTCAAATGCCTTGGAAAAGGCGCTCAAGTCTATTGTTGGGGCTACCGTATAGCAGATCTTTGAAAAGGGTCGAGCTCACCCGCGGACGCAAGCCAGCCCTCTCATCGATGAATACGACCGAGAGCTTTTTGATCTCTGTGGTCAGTGTGCGCGCGTCGTCACTCCGGCGATACTTCCCTGGCCACGCGACGGCGGCGCGGACCTGCAAGGCCCAGTGAGCGGCAATCGCCGACCAGTGCATCTGAAGCGTCTCGTTCATGCGGGCACTTGCCGACCAGATACTCTGCTTTTGAAAGGTCTGTACCATCGATGTCGCTTAAGCCGCGGCTACGGCAAATGGCGTCTTGCCGTCAGAAAAATTGTTCCGGGAAGCAATCCGGTCATCCGTACAGATCGTAGAAGCTGGTGATACGGAGACAAAAAATGGATCAAATCGTTACAGAGAAATCTCAGACGTCGGTCGTTCCAACATTTGAAGAAGTGCAAAATGCAGTTCGCGTTCTTCTTGCTTGGGCGGGCGACAATCCGGGTCGAGAAGGTCTCAAGGATACCCCCGCTCGAGTGGCAAAAGCATATCAGGAGCTTTTTGCGGGATATCATGAGACAGCGGAAGACGTTCTGAAAACTACCTTTGGCGAGGTTGCCGGCTACCAGGACGTAGTAATCGTCCGAGATATCCCGTTCTTCTCTCACTGCGAGCACCATATGCTGCCATTTCACGGTGTTGCCCATGTCGCCTATGTTCCTAGGGAGCGGGTTGTAGGGCTGTCCAAAATCGCTCGTCTTGTCGAATTATTCGCACGGCGGCTCCAGATACAGGAGCGAATGACCAGCGAAATCGCCCTTGCGCTCGATCGGTGCCTGCAAACAAAAGGGGTCGGTGTCATCATCGAGGCCGAGCATATGTGCATGTCGATGCGCGGCGTGGCAAAAAGTGGATCACGCACGCTGACCAGCACGTTCAGTGGCGTGTTTCAGAAGGACCCTGCTCTACAGGCGAGATTTTTTAGCTGTGTCAAGGGATGAAAGTGAAGGCGAGGCCGCGACAGTCAAGACACTCGTCTTCATCCTAGGCGACCAGCTGTGCCACTCAATCTCCAGTTTGGATGGCTTCAACTCCGCATCGGATGCCATTCTCATGTGCGAGGTCATGGCCGAGGCAACCTACGTCGGACATCACAAGAAGAAGATCGCTTTCATCTTCAGTTCGATGAGGCATTTCGCCCAAGAGCTTGGTGATAGGAGCTACCGCGTCCGCTATGTCACGATTGATGATCCAGCAAACTCCGGTTCATTTGATGGCGAGCTTCGCCGCGCCATTAGCGATATGTGTCCCAAAAGCATACGGCTCACAGAACCTGGCGAGTGGCGTGTCCATGAGATTGTCTGTGGCTGGCAAGCTTCATTGAACACACCAGTAAAGATAGTTGAAGACAAGCGGTTTATCTGCAGTAAAGCCGAGTTTGCCGCATGGGCGGCGGGGCGAAAAACATTCGTAATGGAGTTCTTTTACCGCGAAATGCGGCGTAAGACCGGCCTCCTAATGCAAGGCGACGAGCCTGTCGGCGGTAAACGGAACTTCGACACTGAGAACAGACGCCCGGCAAATCCTGATATGTTTCGACCCGAACGCCGGGTCACCGGTCAGGACGCGGTAACTGATGAGGTAATTGGAATTGTTGGACGGTTATTTCCCGACAACTTCGGCGAATTGAATGATTTCAACTTTGCGGTAACAAGTTCCGAGGCGATACGCATCTCTGATGACTTTTTGCGTAACCACCTGGCCGAGTTCGGTTCCACCCAAGACGCGATGCTGGCGGACGATCCATTACTAAATCATTCCCTGCTATCATTCTACATTAACGTGGGGTTCATCGATCCTCTCGACCTTTGCAGACGAGCGGAAAGCGCGTATCTCGACGGTCGTGCACCACTGAATTCCGTGGAAGGATTCATACGGCAGATCATAGGCTAGCGCGAATATATGCGCGGTATCTATTGGCTTAGCATGCGCGCTTACCGCGAAATGAATTTTTTCAACAGCGAGCGGCCACTCCCTGCATTTTATTGGTCAGGCGAAACCGACATGAACTGTGTGGCCACGGTGGTGCGCGAAACACGAGCGAACGCCTATGCGCATCATATTCAACGCCTGATGATCACTGGCAACTTCGCTCTTATCGCGGGTGTCGATCCCAGACAGGTGCACGAGTGGTACCTTGAAGTTTATGCGGACGCCTACGAATGGGTTGAAGTACCTAACGTGATCGGCATGAGTCAATTTGCCGACGGTGGTATCGTCGGTACGAAACCCTATGCTGCAAGCGGCAAGTACATATCGCACATGTCGGATTACTGTGCCAACTGCCGGTTCAGCGTGGAAAAGCGAACCGGGGACGACGCTTGTCCTTTCAATTTTCTTTACTGGGACTTTCTCGCGCGCAACCGCAACCGCCTTTCCGTAAATCGGAGACTTTCACGGCAATACGCAAACTGGGATCGAATGGATGAGGCTGATCGCGCGGAGATAATCGAAAGCGCCGCCCGTTACCTTTCAAAACTTTCTCGACCTGACGGAGTTTGACAGTGTTTTCTATGACGTCCCTTACCACGGGATATCGCGCTTTGGTGATAGGAGGATCAGGTGGTATCGGTTCGGCGATATCTGTCATGCTTGAGGGCGACCCAAGAATTGCCAGCGTCTCGACTTTGTCCCGATCGACAAATGGCTTCGATTTGGAAGACGAGATGAGCGTGCGCAGACATTCGAACGCGCTCGTCGCACCGTTTCACCTGATTGTCTGCGCAACCGGGGCGCTCACGATCGATGGCTCTCGCCCGGAAAAGAGCATACGCCAAATCAACCTCAGCACCATGATGCGACAGTTCGCGGTCAACGCCGTCGGACCTGCGCTCGTACTAAAGCATTTCGCCCCCTTGATGGCGAATAAAGACCGAGCCTTGATCGTGATGCTCTCCGCACGCCTCGGCTCCATCAGTGACAATCGGCTTGGTGGCTGGATCTCTTATCGCAGCTCGAAAGCGGCGCTGAACCAAATCGTAAGGACAGCCTCTATCGAACTTTTGAGGACACATCCTTCATGTGTACTCGCCGCCATACATCCAGGAACTGTTGAAACGCCACTTTCGGCACCCTTTTCCAATGGACATCATCGGCTTTCACCGCAAGAAGCAGCAAGATCCATCCTCGAGCTCGCCAACAGCTTAACGCCCGAGCAAAGCGGCGGATTTTTCGCCTATGACGGCAGTCAGATTAGCTGGTAGAAACGACGTGGACCTAGGGCCAAACCGCTTGGGAATTTCTACCGATGGCTGCGGTGGCGACATATCTTTGAAAACTACGATAGAACTGGAAAAAGCTTGTCCAACACCGTCATTAAGTGAAATCTCCATAAGCGGACGTCGCGAGGCCTCCTGGCAAGGATCAGTAATAATGCGACCATTTTGTTTCGATGCCTACACTAATTCGATTGAGCATGCATCTGACTGTGTCTTGATTGCGTATTGAAGGCGTCTGTCGAACATCGGCGGCAGACAATGCGCCTGAGCGACGCTGGACCGGCCGCAATTGTTCACCCCGCAGCGGCCGGTCCTCGGCAAGCAGTTTTTAAGGTGTACTAAGTTTTCACCGTAGGTGAGGCTGGCTACTGTATCAGACCGCTACCCGCGATATGGGAGCCGTAGTCGCGTATGAAGGGGCAATTTTTCCAGGTTGCGTTATCAAGCGCATCGGTCATAGCAGCAAACATGCCGAAAATCCCGCATCTTCTGTTGTTCATGCGATCATGCGCCATGGGTCAGCGAAGACTGAACGTCCATGGTTATTAGAGAGTCGTGCGAATTATGCTCGGAAATTACTGATAAGCCGGCTTTGCCGGTCAGTCAAAGCAGCGGTGTCGTAGCCTCTACGTCAAAAATATCGCCACAATAATGGATGAGCTCTTGGATGACTGATAATTATATGGGCCCCGCCAGCGGCAATTTCGCAATCCCTTCCCACGGCCCCTCTGATGGTCGTCATCGTGTCAAATAGAAGTTAGAAGGTATCGCCCGCCGCGTCAGACGCTTCGTATTTGGTGAAGAGAGTTGACCTAATACCGAACTAAAGTCTTGCGCACCGTTATCACGCGCGTCAACGGAATAGTAGATATGATCAATCCATTTGTCCAACCGCTTGCTACTTGCTGCAAGCGAAGCTTATTTGTTGCCGCCGTAAACGTTATTGCCGCTCCCTTCGGGACTTTATCAGCAACGGAGGCTCCTGCCGTTCCGGTGACTGCCATTGTGACACACACAGAGACCATCGATCGAGTGATCAATGGCATAGGTACCGTCGCCCCCCTCCAGTCTGTTACCGTTCGCCCGCGCGTTGATGGCCAGGTCGTCGACATGCCGTTTACCGAGGGGCAGATGGTAGAGAAGGGAGATGTTTTGCTTAGGCTCGATGACCGCGAGCTCCTGTCGGCTCTGGCCTCCGCCAAAGCAAAGCAAGCTCAAGATGAGGCGCAATTGAATAGCGCGCGCGCAGACGCACAGCGTTATGTGGCGCTCGCAGATAAAGGCATAGCCTCGGCCGCGACGCTCGAACAGAAAACCGCATCCAGCGAGCAGTATGCGGCCGCGGTGCAATACGACCAGGCTGTCGTCGAGAATGCGAAAACCCAGCTCGGATTTGCAACTGTTACCGCCCCACTCTCCGGGCGCACAGGATTCAAGCAGGTTGATGTTGGAAGCATTGTCAGCGCGAGTTCGACGACCGGTATTGTGACCATCACACAGATGAACCCGATCGGCGTATCGTTCGTTGCGCCAGGTGACAGGTTCGGCGAAATTAGGGACGCGCTTGTCAAGGGCATTGCCGAGGTTACGCTGACGACCACGGATAGCAGCCGAACCCTAGCCAAGGGCAAATTGACTACCCTCGACAATGCAGTCGACACCGCGACGGGCTCCATCCATCTCAAGGCGAGCTTCGACAATAAGGCTGGCATTCTGTGGCCCGGTCTTCCGGTTGCAACGACACTGACGGTGGAAAAGCGGTCTGGGGTCGTCGTCCCAGACAAGGCATTGGCCAGGGGCCGTGATGGGCTCTACGCCTACGTCGTTCGGTCAGATGGAATCGTGGAGAAGAGAGCCGTCAAAACCGCCTTTGTCACGGGCGCGAGGGCGCTTGTGACCGAGGGCATAAAGGACGGCGAACAAGTCGTGATGGACGGCCAGTCACGCATCGGTGATGGTGCCAAGGTTTCTGTCACTCCCTGGTCGGGATCTCCGATCGGCGAGCTCACCGAAGAGGCTAGGCCATGACCAGTCAAGACGGTGCCTCTTCTTCAAGAGCCGGTGGCTTTTTCGATTTCTTCATTACACATCCGGTTGCAACCGGGCTGATTATGAGTGGTCTGTTCCTGCTGGGTGCGATCTGCTATCCATTCATGCCGGTATCGGCCCTTCCTCAGATCGACTTTCCGACGATACAGATTGCCGCCAGCCTTCCGGGTGCTTCGCCGGAGACGATGGCGGCGAGTGTCGCGCAGCCGATCGAGGATGCATTGTCGCATGTCAGCGGTATCACCGAAATGACCTCCAACAGTTCGCTGGGGACGACCTCGATCACGGTCCAGTTCGGCTTGAACCAGAACATCCAAACTGCTGCCAGCGACGTTCAGACCGCGATCAGCGAGGCGAGCGGTCAGCTGCCCAAAGATATGCCTTCATCGCCAACGGTGCACAAGGCAAATCCCGCCGACGCTCCAGTCATGCAGCTATCTGCCACCTCCGACACTCTCACTCTTCCGGAGCTTGACGAATATATCGAGCGCAATGTTGCATCGAAGATCGGGCAAGTTTCTGGGGTCGCCTTCGTCAATATCGGGGCAAGCAGAAGCCGGCAATTCGCGTCGCGGTCGATCCAGGCAGGCTGGCTCAGGCAGATGTCACCTTGGAGGATGTGCGGAGCGCAATCGGAAATCTCAGTCTGAGCGCACCCAAGGGCAATATTGACGATCCGACCCGAACCTTTCCGATCGAAACGAACGACCAGATCCGCAGCAGCGCGGCATGGAATGATGCTGTCATCGCCTATCGCAATGGTGGTCCCGTGCGAATTCGTGACATCGGCCAGGCTATCGATGGCGCCGAGGATAACAAGATGGCGCACTGGACAAACGGGAAGCGTGGCATAGCGCTGGACGTCTTCCGCCAGCCTGGCGCGAATGTCATTGCGGTCGTCGATGCGGTCAAAGAACAATTGCCCGCCCTCCAGGCATCACTGCCGAGGTCTATAAAGCTCGAGCTGGTGACGGATCGCACCTCGACGATCAGGGCATCTGTGGACGATGTTCAGTTTACGCTGATCTTGTCGATCGGCCTCGTTGTCGTGGTGATTTTCCTGTTCTTGCGCAATCTGCGCGCTACCGTCATTCCGGTGCTTACCCTTCCTATAGCGCTCGCCGGATCGCTTGCGCCGATGTGGGCACTCGGTTTCAGCCTGGATAATCTCTCATTGATGGCGCTTGTGGTGGCGGTAGGCTTTGTCGTCGATGACGCAATCGTCATGCTCGAGAATATAACGCGGCATATAGAAGCCGGCATGGAACCAATTCAGGCAGCTCGCAGGGGCGCTCGCGAGATCGGCTTTACGATCGTCTCGATCAGCCTATCGCTGATTGCAGTATTGATCCCCATCCTTCTGATGGGCGGCATTGTCGGTCGGTTGTTTCGCGAGTTTGCGGTGACTTTGACCATCACGATCGTCATTTCCGCTATCGTCTCTCTTACGCTGACACCAATGCTGGCGGCCAAGCTCGTTCGTCCAGTCAACGATCATTCGCGCGGGCGCATTTATCGCGCAGGTGAGGCCTTCTTCGACCGTTTAACTAGCCTCTATATCCGAAGCCTTGAGCCTGTGATCGCTCATAAGTTCCTGACACTTTTCGTTTTTGTCGGTACGATCGCAATCACAGCCTATCTTTTCATCATCGCTCCGAAAGGGTTCTTTCCGGAGCAGGATACCGGCTTCATTGCCGGCTTGTCGCAAGCTTCGCCCGACATTTCCTTCACGGAAATGGCAAAGCTCCAGGAACGCGTCAGCGCCATCATCATGAAAGATCCGGCCGTCTATAGCGTATTCATGGATATCGGTGGCGGCAATGGCGGGAACGCTCTCAACCAGGGCCATGTCAACATAACCTTGAAACCTCTGAAAGATAGAGACGCCAGTGCCAAGCAAGTCATAGACAGACTAGGCACCGCGCTGGCCTCGCAACAGGGTATCAAGCTCTTCATGCAGTCGGCCCAGGATATAAATATCGGGGCACGCCCCGCCAAGACGCAATACCAGTTCACGCTGCAGGACGCCGATATTCAAGAGCTCGGAGATTGGGCAGTGAAGGTGACCAACGGCCTTCAGGGGCTCTCCTCGCTGCGCGATGTCGGCAGTGATCAACAGGCAGAGGCCCCCAACCTCGCCATCAAGATAGACCGCGCGGCGGCATCCCTCTACGGGGTCCTTCCGTCTACGATCGACGAGACCCTTTACGATGCCTTCGGTCAACGGCAAGTTGCCTCCTACTCGACCCAGACAGATACATTCCGTGTTATTCTTGAAGTCCTGCCGAACCTTCAGCGTGATATTGCAACGCTTGACCGTCTTTCGGTTCGTGCAAGCAATGGAACCTTGGTGCCGCTTTCAGTCGTTGCGAAATGGACGACAAACAGTGTGTCGCCGGTCTCGATCTCCCATCAGGGTCAATCGCCAGCCGTTACCATATCCTTCAACCTCGCGCCGAATGTAGCACTCGGAGAAGCCACCCAGGCAATCGAGAAAGCCGTCGCGGAAATGCATCCGCCCGCCACGCTGCAGACGAGCTTCTCCGGAAGCGCCAAGGCGTTCAAGGATTCGCTCGGTACGGTGCCACTTCTAATATTGGCATCACTGCTGGTGGTCTACATCATTCTCGGCGTTCTCTACGAAAGCCTTATTCACCCACTGACAATCCTTTCCACCCTGCCCTCGGCTGGTCTGGGCGCATTACTCGCCCTGCAACTGGCAGGATTCGACTTCGGCCTAGTTGCGATGATCGGCGTGATCCTTCTGATCGGCATCGTCAAAAAGAACGGGATCATGCTCGTTGACTTTGCAATACAGGCGGAACGTGATGAAGGCCTCGACAGCCGGGACGCCATTGTCAAAGCCGCGCAAATGCGATTTCGCCCGATCCTGATGACGACGATGGCCGCCCTTCTTGGCGGGCTTCCGTTGGCCATAGGGCATGGAGCCGGCTCCGAATTACGCCAGCCGCTCGGCTACGCCATCGTCGGCGGCCTTATGGTCAGCCAGGTGCTTACCCTTTATACAACCCCGGTCATCTATCTCTTGCTCGACAGGCTTCGCAATAAACGCAGCGACAGCCCTGATGGCCAAATCGAAGTTCGATCCATGGCGGGGTCTATCGCCCACTGATCTTAGATTTCGCAAAAGAGGAATACACTGGGCCTGCTGCCGCTATATCCCTCGGCAAAGTATCGGCTGGATATTTTTCAGCGAAAGAGTTCCTTCTTATGTCAGTCCGCAAAATGCACTGGCCGGCGACATGGTCACGATTTCAAACTGCGCGGACGTTATCCGGATTTCATCCAGCAATTCGAAAGGCAAAGTCGCTAAATACTATTTGTGGAATTGATTTGAATATAATCAGCAGCCAGAACGAGGCTTGCCGGCGGGAGTCGGTCCTGATCTCCGGCGACGACCGCAGATATATATTCGAGCGCATTCGCAATTCCGTTCATTGTGTAAGGCTTCTCGATAGCACCAAGGGCACCTGCAAAGTCGGGTGGCAGCTTTTTGATATT
This sequence comes from Rhizobium sp. 11515TR, assembly GCF_002277895.1. Lineage (NCBI taxonomy): Bacteria > Pseudomonadati > Pseudomonadota > Alphaproteobacteria > Hyphomicrobiales > Rhizobiaceae > Rhizobium > Rhizobium sp. 11515TR. The sequence continues at coordinate 379,000 of NZ_CP023000.1, forward strand.
GCCACTGACGAAGACGTACGGGATACCTCTTTCAGCCAGCGCTCGCCCAAAATCGATACCCGTCGGCCCGTCCTGCAACTGAATGTCCACGAAGGCAAATTCTGGCGGCGAGGTTCCCAACAATTCCATTGCTTGGGCGCCACTTGCCGCCTGTCCGACAACCGTATGACCGGCAGCCTCGATCTCCCATTGGAGCTCCATCGCAAGCAACATTTCGTCTTCAACGACCAAGACTTTCATAGCAGTAGTTCCTCCTAGCTTTCGACCCGTAAAGTGACATCCACGGTCGTATGCCGCCCTTCGCACTTTCGCTCGATTGTCGCGCCTACCTGAAGCGCCGACCTCTCCAGAAGCAGCCGACTCAATTCTGCGCTCACCTCATCCGGGGTAACCGGTTCCGATATATCCTCCACCCTGATGAGGAGGCATCCGTTGAACTGTTTGACGACAACATGAATGTCACCTCCGCCTTCCCCGATCCCACGACGGAGGGCATCGCCGATCAACTCGTTCACGATAAGCGACAGGGGCGACGCCTTCGCTGCTGGAACATAAGCTGGCGAAATATCGAGCGTCAGTCGTATATCATCACGCTTGATAGCTCCGAGCAGGTCCAAAACGAGCTCATGCGCGAAGTCACCCAGGTCGAAGCGAGTGACGTCATTGGTTGTAAAAAGTTTACGCTGGACGGTACTGATTGCTTCGATCCGGTTGAGCACTGACATCAAGGCATCTTGCTGACCCTGATCCTTTGTCAACCTCAACTGCATCTTGACGATCGAAGCCATGGTGAGAAGATTGTTTCTGACACGATGATCAACCTCATGAATCAACAGGGTCTTTGCCGTCAGTGCAGCGCGCAAATCTTTGGTGCGATCCTTAACCTCTTCTTCGGCCTGATGACGGGCTGATGCCAGATCCGCTTCCCTGCTTTTGATGTTCGTAAAGTCGAGCTGCGAAGCGAAGAAATAAATAATCTGGCCCTGGCGGTCCCAAACGGGGCTGATGAACAGTGCATTCCAGAACGTGCTGCCATCCTTCTTATAGTTCAAAATGTCGACGGCTACGCCGCGTCCACCGGCAATTGCATCGCGGACAACAGCGACAGTCTCCCGATTGGTCTCCGCGCCTTGCAGAATTCGACAATTGCGCCCGATCAACTCGTCGTTCGTGTAGCCCGTCAGCCGTTCGAAGGCTCCGTTGCAAAAGATGATCGGGTTATCATGTTGGTTTGGGTCGGTAATAATCATCGGCATACGCGTCGCCTTGAAGGCCGCGGCGAAGGGGTCCTCGCTCGCATGAGCCGCTACAAGCCGTTCACCCGCTTGCCTTGCATCTTTCTGGTCCTGATCTCGGTCCATAATACTCGATCCCGTACCTAGAGGAGCGAAATTGGGGGTGGCCGATTAAATTTCAAGAGTAGCTGTTTTTATGGATCCACAAATTGAACAGTTTTTCCGATAGGAGAGCTTCTTGATATGGCCAATGCCAACATTAAAACATAGTAAGTTATATCAAATCAGATCACCATCTTCCTTGATATTCCCGGAAAATCTGCCATTTACCGGATCTTTTACTATCGTCGCTCCATCTCGACCCGAATACCACTCGTGCTGCTACCCGTTTAACTACATAACGGAAATGATCAGGACGAATTATTGTTCCGATTAAACCATCGCCAAACTCCAATGGCATTAGCATTCAGTCAAACGCAATCATATGCCGGCGAAAGGTCCAAGCAATCTGCCAAGTAATCCCTTAAAGCGGACATGTCCCTCGATAGCTGCCAGGGATATGCACTCGCCGTCGCTGCCGATCACCGGACTATGATCCGTCTCATCATCACCTTCGACGAAGTCACCCGGCTCGTAACGATTATTGCCGTCCGAAAACGATCCTTTCAGAACCTGCGTCACCTCGAGATCCGTATGCCCGTGCGCCGGCATGTGCTTATTCGCTTTTACCTTCAGCAGAATCACCTTGGCTTCTGGCGCGTGAGGCACGCGAATGCGGCTAAGCCTGACCCCCGGCCCCACGGGACGCCAGGGACCTACTTCGCAACCGGCCAGTGGGCTTGGAAGAATGATGCCATCGACGGACGCCGGTGAGCGACGCGGCGCGATGTGGCTCGTCATCCCGTCTAGATCCAAACGCTCAAGCGTTTGTTGAAGCGCCCTAGGAGAAAGCGCCTGTGCTTCCGTCCGGATCAGCATCTCCCCGCCAACGGCCTCGAATGTCGCCACGCGCCTCTGACAGAAAGGGCAACCGCTCAAATGAGCGCCAACAACGAGTGAGGGACCGGCCGGCAACGTGCCTGCAGCATAACGCAGGAGTGTCTGATCGCTGGGATGATGCTTGTTCGTCATAATGTTTCTTCCAGCATATCCCTTAGTTTTCCAAGCGCACGCCTGATACGGGATTTCACAGTGCCGAGCGGTAGGTCCAATTCCCTCGCAATTTCAGAGTGAGGACGATCACGGAAAAAGGACAATCTGATGATCTCTTCCTGTTCGGAACTCAGCGCTTGAAGCGCGGCGCGAACCTTTTCCTCATCCGCCCTGATAAACAAAATCTCCTCAGGAGTAGGTTCAGCAGCCTGCATGATCTCAGTTTCGTTACCATAAGGCTGATTTGATGACTTTAACTTGCGCTGAAAATCAATCCGCAAGTTGCGGGCTATCGTGAAAATCCATGTCATCGCGCTGGCGCGCGCGGGATCAAAATAACAGGCCTTGCGCCAGACCATAAGCATCGCCTCTTGGGCAATTTCTTCGGCAATTTCAGCCGTCGAGCCCGAGCGCATCATGAACGCCTTGATCCTGGGCGCTGCAAAATTGAAGAGCTCGGCAAAGGCCTGGCGATCCTGACGGGTTGCTATCGCCAGAACAAGTTGATTGACCGCTTCGCGCGACAATGGATCGTGCTCGTGCAAAGTCGTCACCGCTCGTCTCCTTTCGAAGGCGATGATGATGTTCTGTTTGCCACGGCTATCGATAGGCGGTGCTGAAACATTCATACGCTTTCTACGATGGGCAATGCCGCTTGGATCCCATGATCCGATCCAGAAAACTCCACGTATCAGATTTGACGAGCAGGAACAAAGGTTTCGGCTTGGCAAACGCCATGCAGGAAGCGCGCGAGAAGAGAGATCATAATGCCGCGAAAAACGATGATCCAACAAAAGCCTTTGGTGAAGGCCGGCCTCGCGGTGATCCCGGTCATCCTGGCCCTTCTTCTCGGACAGTGGGCAACCCTGCCGAACATTGAGGGGTGGTACGCGGGTCTTGCCAAGCCGGCATTCAATCCACCCAATTCGATCTTTGGGCCGGTCTGGACCTGCCTTTATGCACTTATGTCCTTTACAGTCTGGCGCATATGGATCCTCCCAGGAGACCAACCGCTAAGATCGTCGGCGCTTATTTGCTTTTATCTGCAATTGGCGCTCAATGCCGCATGGTCATGGGCATTCTTTGCGCTTCATAGCCCGCTGCTTGGGCTTATCGACATCGTTCCGCAATGGATCTTGATCCTGCTCACAATCTTCAAGTTTCGCCTTCTCGACCGAATCGCTAGTTACAGTCTTGTACCTCTCGCTGTTTGGGTTGCCTTCGCGATAGCGCTCAATTTCGAAACTTGGCGACTAAATCTTTGAATGGGCAATCTATCGCGAATAGCACTGTGCCCCTGATCCTCAGCCGTGTGTGAAAGATCCGAGGAGACGCGCCGTTATCCATTGCCCGCAACCGGCGGCAAGACCTGAGAGGACTGTACCCCAAAAAAGATCGGCTAACGTCAGAACAGTCGACCAGTTCTTGAGTGTCGCCTGATTTGTGAGATCATACGTGGCATAAGCCGTAAAACCGAGCATCGCGCCGCACACTATTGCAGTCTGGGTTGACTCCCCGATCAACCCGGGTCGAACGGCGAGAACCGTAAGACCGAAAGCGTAGATCAGGTAGAAGGCAACGGCGGGCCCCAGCCGGAAGTCCGCTGCCAGCATCTCTGCCATTACAGGCCTGTAGAGACGATCGGTCATGCTGCTCAGCCAGATAAAATCGATGGCGACGAACACGACCAACGTGACGACATAGGCGACAACATAGGTTTTCACCACATTCTCCATAGCGGCCTTCCTTCGGTCGATCAGCGGATGCGTGTCCAATCGACGCCGCGGCAAATCAGGCCGGCAATTACACAGCCCCTCGTCGACATTCGATCACCATCCACTTTCACGGTAATCCGGTAGCTCAAGTCACGCTGGGGATCGAAAGCCTCACCGGTATAGACGCCATCTTCAGTAGGCGTGATCGTCATCACCAGCTTGTCACCGGCCTTTTCGCTTGGCGTTCCCGGCTTAATCCAGGAACTGGTCGCACAGATGTCCGATCCGCAGGGGGCAATTCTCACTTTGGCGTTGCCATCTCCTCGCGCCCACTGGCCCTCGATTCCAGCCGCTTGCGCGTCAGTTGCAAATGCTGCGGTCAGGTAAATAATCGCTCCAATCATCGCTCTCATGCCTCGATCTCCTTGTAAATGCTTGCTGTCATGCGTGCTCGAGAGTATAAAGTCCAACGTCGATGCTCCCCTCCTCAAAGCCGGCTTCGCAATAGCACAAGTAGTAGTGCCAAAGGCGACGGAACCGCTCATCAAAGCCGAGGGCGGCAATGGCAGGCCAGCGCGCGTGAAAACGGGTGCGCCACTCGAAGAGTGTTCTTGCGTAAGATTTGCCGAAATGCTCTCTTGCTGTGAGCGTGAAACCTCCCTTTACAGCAGCTGCCTCCAATACTGAATCGGAGGGCAGAAAGCCGCCGGGGAAAACATACTTCTGGATGAAATCGGAACCGCGCCGATAGGCATCGAACCGTTTCTCATCAATCGAGATCACCTGCAGCACAGCCTTGCCACCTGGTCTCAAGCAACGTTTCAAAGTCGAGAAATAGTCGGGCCAGTAGGCCTCACCCACTGCCTCGAACATTTCGATCGAAACGATGCGATCGAATTGCCCATCGATATCACGGTAGTCCTGGAGCTGCAGGTCCACCAGCTCTGTCACATCCGCACTCGCGGCAGCCTCCTTTGCCCAGGCCAGCTGCGAAGGTGATAAGGTGATGCCCGTTACCTTGGCGTTGGCATGGGCTGCCATGAATATGGAAAGAGCGCCCCAGCCGCAGCCGATCTCCAAAACACTATGATCACGAGCGAGTTCAAGCTTTTGCAGAATATGATCAAGTTTCTTTTGCTGGGCAGCTTCGAGGGTGTCTGTAGAAGTGTCAAAAATTCCCGATGAATAGAGCATCGTGGGGTCGAGCCATTGCTTGTAGAATTCGTTGCCGAGATCGTAATGCGCCTCGATATTGCGACGGCTGCCATGCTTCGTATTGGCATTGAACAGATGTTTTACCCTATTGAAGAGCCGCGGCATTGCGCTGCCTTCGATAGCCGGCGCTAACGCTTCGATGTTTTTGGCTGCGAAGCGGATGACCGCGGTCAAATCCGGAGTTGTCCAGTCCTCATCGAGATAACTCTCCGCAAAGCCAATATCTCCTGCAACGATTAGGCGAGGTAACAGGCGCCAACGCTTCATGTTGATTATAGCCTCTGGGCCTGGCTCAGCGCCGTATTTTTCGACGAGCTGCCCTGACGGCAAAGAAATATTCACGTGGCCGTAGCGAACGTTGCGCAACAACCTCATCAGAAGGCGGCCGACAAGACCAAACCCCGCGGTGCTATCGGACGCGCGCACCGAAGCGCTGGACAAATCGTCAAAATGGCTCATGAACTTCAACCTTGGAATTGGGTGTTTTCCCTTCAGCGGAAGAGGGGCGAACGAACGAAACAGGGCTTTCGGGAGGAAGGGGGCGTACCCGAAATCCGATACCTTTCAGCCATATCTTCATCGCTTCCCAATGAATGCCTCCGACGACACGAAGCGTCAGAAAAGGGATGGTGAAAAATGCCTTTAGCAGTGCGCGGTCCGTAAGCTCGCTGCGACGCGCCAGATGCCTGGCTGTCAATACCGGCCCATCGCGATCGAAAGTCTCAATTCGGATGGAAAGAACGTCGGTTGGTGGCGACACGCGAAACTGATACTGCAGATCCATGTCCATAAAGGGCGAGACGTAGAAAGCCTTGTTACACCGCTGGATGATTTCCGACGCGCCGTTCGCTTCGACCGGGATCATGTAGCCATGGCGCTCACCAAACGTATTGTCCACTTCCCAGAGGATGGCTTTGAGCGACTCATACTTCGAATAACAGAAGAACACGCTAAGCGGATTGAAAGCCCAACCGAACAGTCGCGGCATTGTCAGCAGCCGTATGGGACCGCCATCCGGTTCGATTCCTGCGCAACGCATGCTCTTCTCGACCTGTTTCCTCAGATCGAATCCTGATCGATCACCTCGATCCCTGCGATAGAAGGAGAAAAGGTTGAAACGGTCGATCGATAGAAATCGCAGCCGCCGATTGATCTCGTCGAGTTCATCGAGATCGAGCAGCAGGGAATAGATCCGGTAGCTCAGCTTGTGCTGCCTCGGTTTCACACGAGCATGCGAGACCAGGCCGTAAAAAAGCGCAGATCGAAGTCCCGCACTCATGCGGTAACCTCCACATCCTGCAGCAACTTAACCGGCCGGCCAATCGGCTTGCGAACTATACGGCCACTTTCCTGCGAGACCTGCCAAGGCCGGCGCAAACCACCAAGATCCTCTGCCACTGCGAGGCCCGCCTGGATGCCATCCTCGTGGAAGCCGGAACCAAAATGCGCGCCACAAAACCAGGTATTGCGGCCGCCCTGAAGCGACCAGATTTCCTTCTGTGCGCGATCGGTCAAGAGATCGAAAACGGGATGTTCATATGTCTCACGGCAGATAACGGTTTCTTCCTTCGGCGCCCGTCGCGGATTAAGCGTGACGAAGGTCGGCGGTGCCGCACCGAGCGGCTGCAGCCTATTCATCCAATAGGTGATTGAAGGCTGGCTCTGTCCGTCGCGCGTATCAGCCATATAGTTCCAGCTGGACCAGGCAGCGCGCCGTTTCGGCATGAGCGAGACATCACTATGCAGGACCGCTTCGTTACGCGAATAGCGGAAGGCACCTAAAATACGCCTTTCCTCGGGACTTGCATCCACAAGCATTCGAAGCGCCTGGTCAGCATGGGTGGCGATCACCACATCGTCGAAGACGTAATGGCCGCCAGTACCGTCCTCAAGCTCTACGCCTTTTGGTCCTCGCCTTATCGCCTTCACCGGCATCGACAACCGGATGCGGTCGAAAAAGCTGTTGGTCATGCGGGCAACATATTCGCGGCTGCCGCCCCTTACAGTGCGCCAGATCGGCCGCTCCCATAGATTGAGCAACCCGTGATTGTTACAGAAGCGGACAAAACTTGCCGCTGGATAAGCGCCGATCTCCATCGCAGGGGTGGACCAGATCGCGGCCGCCATCGGGTAGAGATGGTCGTCGCGAAAGGCGCGACCGTAGCCGTTGCATGAGAGATAATCATCGAGAGAAATACCGTCCATGTCGGGCAGGTCCCGCGGGGCATTGCGATAGAAGCGCACCAGATCGCGCATCATTGACCAGAAACGCGGGCGGACAATGTTTGACTTCTGCGCGAAAAGACCGAGACCTGTACCACCGGAATATTCATAGGCGCCGTCGTTGATCGAAACAGCAAACGACATATTGGAGGCAGCCGTGGGCACCTCGATTGTGCGGAACAAAGCCGTCAAATTAGGATATGTGAGCTCGTTGTAGACAATGAAGCCGGTATCGACGGATACAGGACCTGCGGCGGCGTCGAATTTTACCGTGTTACTGTGGCCGCCGAGCCGATTGCTTGCTTCGAAGACGGTTACATCATGACGCTTTGAGAGCAGCCAAGCTGCCGAAAGTCCCGAAATGCCACTTCCTATAACCGCAATGTTCAGACGGCGGTCGCCGTTTCGATCGTAGTGACCCATAAAACCCCTCGTCTCCCGCAATAAGCTCTTGGCTTTCAAGACAGATACGGAAGGCGGCGACGGCTGGTTTCGCAAAAATAGAGATTTTTTCGAGTAGCGCGAAACCGGTTCAATCGATCGTCCGTAAATATGCACAGCGACACAAGAGCGCATCAAATGCGAGCGAACTGATGGATTGGTTTCTTCTAGTTATCGTGGCTGTCGGCATATCGCTGGCGATGGCCGGCGCCTGGATCGTGCAGCGTACAACTGGTATGAGCGGGTGGATCGACACCATTTGGTCTGCGGCTGTCGGCTTGGGCGGCATCTTCACCGCTGTCTGCGCAGAAGGTCCATTCGCACGCCGGATGACGGTAATCCTGGTCGTGGCAGCCTGGGCGCTGCGCCTCGCCTGGCATATTGGAGTTCGCACGAAAGGCGGCGGAGAAGATCCGCGCTATGCCAAACTGATGAAGGACTGGGGCGCCAGCGCCGGCTCACGGCTCTTTATCTTTCTGCAGGTTCAGGCGCTTGCGGCTTTCGTCCTCGTATTCGCAATTTATCTAGCGGCGATCAATGACAAGGCCTATCCGGCAGTAACGGATTTCCTTGCCGTATTGCTTTCAACCATAGCCCTTTCGGGCGAGGCAATCTCGGATGCGCAGCTCTCCCGGTTTCGTCGAAGTCCGGAAGCCAGGACTGAGGTCTGCGAGACGGGGTTGTGGCGTTATTCCCGCCATCCCAACTATTTTTTCGAATGGCTGTTCTGGTGCTGCCTTCCGCTATTCGCCGTCTCAAGCTTGCCTACGAGTTTTCTATCGCTGCTCGCACCGGCGTTGATGTATTGGCTGCTGGTGCATGTATCCGGAATTCCCCCGTTGGAAGAGCATATGCTGCGCTCGCGCGGCGAGAAATTTCGCGCGCTGCGCAAGCGTGTGAACGCCTTCTTTCCAGGCCCTCGCAAAACCGAATTCGTTTCCCAAGGAGAATAACCAATGAATATGCTGGCATTTGCGATCAACGCTGCAGAGCGCGCACCGCTTACGGACAGCATGACGCTGGCTGGGATAGATTTTCTCTGTGCACGCACAAAACACCGCCTATCGACGACGTCGCAAGATGAGGAAAGCGCGTTTGTCGAGGCAATGGGAAATTTTCCGGTAGCGACACACACCGATGAGGCCAACCGACAGCATTATGAAGTCCCGGCCGAGTTCTTCAGCCTGGCCCTGGGGCCTCAACGAAAATACTCCTGCTGCCTTTACCCATCTGCTCATACAACGCTTGCGGAAGCCGAGACTTATGCACTTGATGAAACTGTAGAGCATGCCGAAATCAAGGATGGAAACAGTATCCTGGAACTGGGTTGCGGCTGGGGTTCACTATCCCTCTATCTTGCACGGCAATTTCCCAATTCGCGAATTACATCGGTTTCAAACTCCGCCTCGCAGCGCCTATACATACTCGCCATGGCGCAAAAGCACGGTCTCGGCAACCTTAACGTCATCACCGTAGATATGAATGACTTTACGGCCAATGAACGATTTGATCGTGTGATTTCGGTCGAGATGTTCGAGCATATGTCCAACTGGCGCACCTTGCTGGAGCGTGTTCGCGCATGGCTCAATCCGCGTGGCAAGCTGTTCCTCCATGTCTTCACCCACAAGGACCGCTCCTATCGCTTCAACCACCAAGATCCGGCCGACTGGATCGCGCGTCATTTCTTTACAGGCGGCATCATGCCGGCACATGGTCTGCCGCATCGCTTTGCTGACCTGTTTTCAGTCGAATTGGAATGGCGCTGGTCCGGGACGCATTACCGACGAACGGCGCTCGACTGGCTCGCCAACTTTGACCACGAGATCGATCGGATCCAGCCGATCCTCGCTAAAGTCTATGGTCGGGATAGCGCGCTCTGGCAACGCCGCTGGCGGCTCTTTTTCCTAGCAACCGCGGGCCTCTTTGGACACGACAACGGTAGTGTCTGGGGGGTAGGCCACTATCTTATGAGACCGGCGGGATGAGGCGGCCGGCGCTCGACGAAAGGACCGGAGCAACAGTCACCATTGCCTGGGTCATCATAGCCAACAAGCCGTTCTACCCATTTTATGTCTGGTGGCTGGTTGGCGATGGCGCCAGAACGTCGGCTATAACACTTGTCGCCATTCCCTTTTTTCTGGCGATACCTTTGATCGCCGGAATATCGCCGTTTAGTGCCCGGCTGGCTCTGCCGCTGATCGGCACGGTCGATACAGTATGCGAATCCATCCTTTTCGGGAGGGCATCCGCAACGCTTCTGTTCCTTGCGCCGTGCATGGCGCTGGCAATAGTCTCGTTCTATCCGGTTGAGAAATGGTGGCAGCGGGGCGTTGCCTGCATCATCTTTATTTGCTTTGCAATATGCTGGCGGAGGCTCGATGATCCCGCCTTTCCTTGGACCGGCGACCAAATCGCTACATTGTTGAGCGTCAATGTTTTTGCAGTGGCCAGTCTGATGACGTTTATTGGCGTGCGCTATGCCGGGACCTCGTATGAAAACACGCCTAATTAAACGAGCTGAGCTTCAGGCGTAGCGATATAGAACTCTTCGACAATCGCCATATTCGACGCTCTTGAAAGGATTCGAACCGCCGACCCTGTCGTTTTGCCTATACGTTGGCGCCGAATTTACGTGTCAAGGAAGCTACTTGCTCTCGAGAGTGGCTTATATAAAGCCGACAGCGGACTGTCCGCAGTCGGTGCGTTCATTTCGAGGGCCGTCTTCTTGGCAACTGGATGACAGAATGCTTCCCCTATACTCTCCTCTTTGTTTGCTGCAAGTGGAGCTCATGCGCAAGCCAACTGGTGCCTTTCCTTGTCCGCGAAACGCGGCTTATGTTCCTTTTTTGTTCCGCTAAATCAAGGGCGAGACAGGTGTTCACCGGCAGGGTTTTGCGATAAGTGAAAGCGGTCACACAACTTCCGGAAAGCAAGGCTATGAAGAGTTTCGACTCCCGCACCTATAGCATCAACGACTTCGTGGAGTGGGACGCGGCGAAACAACTTACCCTCAATCCCGCCTTTCAGCGTCGAGCAGTTTGGAGTGAGAAGGCCAAAAGCTATCTCATCGATACGATCCTGCGTGGGAAGCCCATTCCGAAGGTTTTCATCCGCCAGCGGCTCAATGTCACCACCAAGACCTCTATACGCGAGGTAGTGGACGGCCAGCAGCGCCTGCGGACAATCCTTTCCTACATCAAGGACGGATTCCCACTGGCGCGAGGCCAGCATCCCGAGTACGGCGGCTTGCGTTTCAGCCAGCTTCCGGAGGAAGTCCAGGCGGCGGTGCTTTCGTTCGAAATAGCCGTGGATCTGCTCATCAACCTGCCGGACCCGGAAATCCTGGATATCTTCGCCCGTCTCAATTCCTATGCCGTCATCCTAAACGAGCAAGAAAAAATCAATGCGTCACATTTCGGACCATTCAAGGTGCTCGCCGACAAGATCGGCTTCGACTACAACACCTACTGGATCAAGCAAGGCATCCTGACCGACCGCCAGATTCTCCGCATGCAGGAGGTCAACCTTGTCGCCGACCTCATGATAGCGATGATCGAGGGTATCAAGTCGAAAAAGCAGATCAAAAAGTTTTACGCTCAGTACGAGAACGACTTTGTCCACGACGTTGACGAGCTGGAGCGGCGTTTCCGGTCGACCGCAGCCGCTGTAGCCCTCCTTTACCCTGAGGGCCTCGCGAACACGGAATTCCACCGCAACCATCTCTACTATTCGCTATTCACCGCTGTCTATCACTCTCTGTTCGGGCTGAATCAATTCAGCCTCAACGGCGCCCCCGTGCCACGGCCATCTTTGGAAACCGAGCAGCAGATTGAAAACGCCCGGAACGGGCTCGACCGAGTGGCAGAAATTTTTACGGTAGAGGATGCGGCGGAGCTGAACCGCGACGAGCAGCAGTTCCTGCAGGACAGCCGCCGGGCCACGACAGACGAGGCCGTACGAGAAAGGCGCACTAGGTATCTGCTCGGCCTTATGGGGTGACTGCGATGGCGATAGCGAATTCTCTTCAGGAGTTCCAAGCCGACGTTGCCCAATGCGACAGCTTGATAGCCAATGCACATCGGGCGGACGCTGTCGGTGTGCTACTGTTTACCCAGCGCGACCGGGAGCAAATCACCGAGGCGGCATTCCTTAACCTCTTCATTGCTTGGGAAGGATTCGTGGAAGCCGCTTTCAGTGACTTCATGATGGGCGACGCCACGGTCAGCGGCGCTCAACCGGCGAAATACGTCTCGCCTCCGACGCGCGAGCATTCGTCGAAGATGGTCATCCATACGAACAAGTATTTTGACTTCTCGAACCATGAGGCCGTGAAGCGCCTCGCCAAGCTGTATTTCGACAACGGCTATCCCATCGATGGGCCGGTGAGCAGCATCATTGCCGAGTTAGGGGAGCTGAAGTCTATCCGCAACGCCTGCGCCCATATCTCCACGACGACGACAGCGGCGCTCGAAGGCCTAGCCAACCGCATCCTTGGCCAGCCCCAGCCGGGAATCTCCGTGTATCGGCTCCTCACGATGGTGGACCCGCGACTGCAGAACAATTTGACAGTTTATGCCGGATACCGCGACAAGCTTCTCGCTGCGGCGGCGTTGATAGCTCAAGGGTAAACTCGATCTGCCTTGCCCATCTGCTGGAATCTGTGTGCCCGCAGCTTCCGAATAGCTTCGATGCTCCGTTGGGATCGTCGCTCAGAAGCGATCACGGAGACCGAAAAGCACCGCAGATCTATGGAAGTAAATCCGATTCCGGCGAGCTAAGCTCAAACCTGCTATAGCGAACCACACGATAGGCCGAACGGCCGAAATGAAGGCGCAAAGCCGGCACCGTTCTCCGCGTGCGAGTAGCGCTAAGCCTACGGGTTAGATTGCTGCCGTCCAGAGCGAGCATGGTCGAGGCAACATAAGCCTTGCCACCATGCAAGGAATCCAGTCTTCTACCACGGAAAAATAGGTACGTTTCCTTGGCCGAGATTGTTGAAAGCGCGCTTCCGGGCTACGTAATGGCCGACATTCCCGTTGAAGAGGGGAACGAAGGCACTCACACGTGGACCGCCGATCGCTGGCAAGAAGAATTTTCCGCTTCGCGTTCGCGGCTAAAAGCCTTCCTAGATGCTCGCGACCCATATGTGGTCTTGGCACGAACGGCGTCGCGCCTACTAATCGAAACTGTCCACGCAAGGCCGAAAATCCGACGTCTGGAGCAGGCAGAGGTCGAATTGCTTCAGACGCTACTCTTGGCTAGCGAGGCACCGGTGCTGCGGGTTCCGACGTCGCCGGGTAACTTTGTGAGGCTGTGGCAGCTTGTGGCACGCAATTTGCGGGCCTTCATGTTGCGGGAGGATGATAGGAAAGGTTGGGAGCGGCTAGGTCAACGTGTGCGAAACCATACGCTTTACTATCGCAATACGATGGAGCGGTCGGATTGCGAGCGCCTGCTGTCCGCCATTCTGACCCGCATTGACAAACAATCGCGCGATGCGATCGGCTTTGATTTAAGCGTCCTTTATGCGGCGATGACGCGCCTCTTTGAGATGGTGAGAGACCGCCAATCTACCTTCATGATGAAGTTAGGCGATCTACTCCATTCACAAGAGCACGCCAAAGTGAACGCGGCCATATCCTTCTTCAAGAGCGCTTATCCATTAGCAGGCTTGGTCTGGCGAGATAGAGACGAGCGGTACACCGATTTGCGTAGTTTGCGCTATGCTGCGTTTCAATTGTCGGAACTTGCATATCCCTGGATATTCACGTTTTCTCGCAAATCGTTAGAAGAAGCGTTCAGCCCTTCAATCGCGAATGAACTGTTTTCCTTGGCTCATGACAAGGGAGAACTGGCGGGGGGCAATCCCGACCATTTCTATCTCAACAATCCGATCTGGGTGAAGCCTTATATACGGCTGCCGAATGACGAGCTCTTTGTTCCCCTGCCTCAACTCGCTTATTCCTTCCCTTTCGCCATCATCGAACGACTAATCGCCGAACACGATGGGCTCAAAAAAGCATACGAAGCCGCCCGAGCGGAATGCTTGGAAATTGAGATCGAGCGCAGCGTGCGCACAATGCTGCCAAGCGCGGAGGTTTACCGCGCGGTGCAATGGGACGATCCCGAAACCGGAAAGACGTGGGAGAACGACATTGTAGCCCGTTTGGGTAATTTCCTTTTCGTTTTCGAGGCGAAATCAGGGCGCCTGCACGACATTGCCCGAAGGGGTGGAACGCGCAGTTTGAAGACCAATTTTGAAGACCTGTACGTCGAGCCAGGTATCCAAGGCTGGCGACTCCAAAATTATATCGACACGCATGGTCGGAACGCCGAGTTCCGACTAAAGCGAGATGGATTACGGATTGATTTCCGACTCGACAAGCCCAAGGTTGTCTATCGCTTCAGCATTTGCATCGAGCATTTCGCTCACCTCACAAGCGCCCGACACAATCTTATGGCGCTGTCGTTGATTCAGGATGACACGGCTTGGGCTCCAGTCCTTTCGCTCGGCGAGCTGGGCATGATTGTCCGCTATCTCGACAGCGAGGGGGCCGCCCAACATTACCTGACACGACGCGCTACGCTGGAGGAGGTGCTCGCCTTCGAGGGTGATGAGCAGGACCTTCTATCGCTTTATCTCACGAACGGATTTTGGCTCGATGGCAAAGCTCTCGACGGTCAAGTTCTCCGGTTTTTTGAAGCTGATACTCCAGTCCGCATCCCCAAGATCCCAAGAGAAAACCGCCGGACCTTCGAGACCCCTGTGCCACTTTCGCCTCTTTGGCAGGCAATTTGCCGGGAACTCTATCAGGACAGAGAGAACCGTCACCGGTTTGACCTCATTAATGTCATCTTGAACCAATCACCGCCGACTCTTGCTGAGATCGAACGTCGCGTCCGTAAATATCGGCGCGGCGTGCCGCATCGGGGCGAGGACGCGATTAGCGTCCGCATGCCCGTCGGCAATCGCGTTTTCGTGTTGGCTTGCTTGTTGGCCAAGACTTTGCCGGATCAGCAGGAATGGCCGGCTTTCGGTCGATCCATGGCCCTCCCTTTCTTGCAGGAAGGAAACACTGTGGATTGTGCGTCGTTCGTGTTCGGCCGCCGAAGCAAGGAAAGCGGCTTCGACGGTTACTCGTTTTTGCGTGCCGGGCTTGCCCGAAAGCGCTCGCCACTGATGGATAATTTCGGACTCAGTGAGGAAGACTATTCCGAAGACTCCGACGACGAGTGATATTTTGTACAGCGAGACCGACGCGTTGGCTGATCGTGAACCATCGGACACCGGACGACCGCCACGCTATTTGCACCCGCCGAGCTAGGCTTCAGCTAGGCTCAGCACGCCTTTTTACGAGGCGATAGCTTTCGAAAATCGCCTTGCCTATTTGACGATCGCATATGAGGAGCGAGGCCTTCAGTGAGCCGGAAACGCCTGAGCACCGAGCCGGGCGCTTGACGGGCGGTTTGCGTTAAGATCCCATCATAGGTGAGCAATGGCCTGCAACGTAAACCGTCAGCCCTGAGCAGGCTTCAATTGCCGCGTTGCACGGAAATTCATCCGTGTGTAAGACCGGACACAGCATTACCGGGGACGAGGGAAATATGAAAGCCGCTGAAACACGCATTGATAGGTTCCTGGCATCCAGCGAGACCGCTTTCACCATCCCGGTATACCAACGCAACTATGACTGGACGAAAACCCAGTGTCTCCAGCTCTTCAAGGATATTCTCTCGGTCGGAGAAGATGAATCCCAAAGCGCGCATTTTATTGGCAGTATCGTTTACGTGCATGACGATGTTTATTCATCTTCGGGTGTGACCGAACTGACGATTATCGACGGACAACAGCGTCTCACAACCCTCACTCTGATCTACGTGGCGATCTACCGTTTCGCCATGAAGCATAACAACCCGCAGATGGCGCAGCGTATATTCAAGACGTATCTCATCAATGAGTTTGCCGTCGAAGAAGAGAAGCTAAAATTAAAGCCGACCGATAATAACAAGATAGCGTTGGCGCAAATCCTCGACCCGCAGGAAGGGGTCAAAGTCACCGGCTATTCGCGGCTTATAGAGAATTTTCGTTATTTCCAAGACCGCATCACCGCCGATAATTTCGAGACCGTGTTACGTGGTGTTTCTAAGCTCATTTTCGTGGATATCTCGCTTGACCGGCAGAAAGATAACCCGCAGCGGATTTTCGAAAGCCTCAACTCCACCGGCTTGGAACTGTCGCAGGCCGACCTCATCCGGAACTACATTCTGATGGGCCTGCCGCGCAGAGAGCAGGAGAAAGTCTACAAAAATTTCTGGGAACCGATTGAAGCCAATGCGCGGAACACGGAGTTGCATGAAAGCCGGGTGTCGGACTTTATCCGCGATTACTTAACCCTAAAGCAAAAAGACATTCCGAACAAAGGCGCGGTCTACGAGAAGTTCAAGGAACGCTACCCCGTACCGAATTCTCCCGAATTGATGAACGCTTTAGAAGAGATTCGTCGGCTGTCCGAGCTTTATAAGAAGCTCCTGAATCCGTCCTTCGAGCCAGATCTCATTATTTCCCGCGAGATCGCGTACATCAATACACTGGAAATCAACACCGCCTATCCCTTCCTTTTGCGTGTGTATCAGGATTACAACGACGGCCTAATTTCGAAGGCCGTCTTCGTCGGCGTGTTGAAACTCGTCCAAAGCTATGTTTGGCGGCGCCTGATTATCGGACTCCCGACAAACGCTCTCAACAAGATTTTCATGGGCCTCTATGATCGAGTCGAGATGGGAGAATATCTTGAATCTATCGAACGCTCGCTGGCGCACAGGACCGGCACGCAGCGCTTCCCTCGCGACGCTGAAGTGGTCTTGAACCTTAAAGACAAGGATATGTACAACACCAAGGGGCGCACCCGTCTGTACTTCTTTGACCGCCTGGAGAACCACCAGAACAATGAGTATGTCGATGTTTCAGCAGCCGGTATCACTACTGAGCATATTTTCCCACAGAACCCAGACCCTGCATGGAAAGCGCTGATCACTGGTGAAGAATACGAGACCTTGAGGGATAAGTACCTCAACACCATCGGCAACCTCACCCTCTCCGGAAACAACGGCAAGCTTGGTAACAAGCTTTTTGCCGAAAAGAAGGTTATGAACGAGGACGGTGGAGAACAAGGCTACATCTACAGTCGCTTGTGGCTGAATCGCGACCTGCAGCAGTATGATGAGTGGGGCGTGGCTCAGGTGGAGGAACGAGCCAATAGGATTGCCGAGCGCTTCTTAAAGGTTTGGCCCGCCCCCACCACCGAAATCGCGGTGACGACGGACAGCGAAGAGGTGAGCATCTTCGATGCTGAGGAACCCCGGCATAAGCGTCTTGACCATGCCGTGTTTCTGGGCGCTCGGCTTCAGGTGACCCAAGTCACAAGGCTGTACACCGAGGTTTTCAAGCAGCTGATTGAGCTGCAGCCTGAAGCGTTTCATGAAACGAAGCTTGGCGAACGCATTCAATTGTCAGCCGACCCCCAGACGCTAAGACAGGCCCTACAAATCGCGGATAGCTACTACATTGAGGGAAACATCGATTCGACGTTGAAGTTTGACCGATTGAAAGCGGCCCTTACGGATTTGGGTCTCGAAGACGATCTGCTGATAAAGTACGCATAGCAGTCTCCACCGGCCCGGAGCTAACTGCAGCGACAGCATATTAGCAATGAGCCAACTGTCAGCCGGGATGGCCCGCGTGCAGTTGGTTTCACCTCGTACGTGTGCATGCGACTTCCGAGAGTTTGAACCGAATGGTCCGGGCCCTCGCCAGCATCTGGACGATGATGATACCTTTCGAGAGGTCGGCGAGCAAGATATCCGATGCGGCGCACGCCGATCAGGTCGAGTTGACGCCGAAAGCGCAAAGTCGATCCGAGGCAAAAACGCTTTCGGGGTAGATTTGCATCACGGGCAATGTGAGAAATCGCCCGATTCGATGAAGACATTCTCAATGAAGACTATACTATAGATTGCGAGAAACATCGGCAGATAATTATTGAGGGCAAAATGAGCTTAGCGGCTGACATCGGTGCAATACCTCCATCGGTACCTGTTATGAAGCTCATTCACACGACAAGCGTTACCAATTTCCGATCAATGTGCGCTAGCGAAAGCCTCGTCCCCCAGCTTTGCCCTGTCATGTGCGAAGAGCTTACGTATTATTTTTACGGTCGGCCCGCCTATCGTCCCGGAAAATTGGACATCAATTCCCAAGAGAGGGATGCCAGAGCGGTTTGCCTTATATTCAAACGCGCCTCCATTAACTCTGTGGTGGGTATCTACCCATGTGATACTGGTGCGCACGGAGGAAGCCTTTACGCTCCCTACCTCGATGGAGTGACCTTTGCAGACATGAATTGCGCATCAATTTCCGATGCAGAGGGCCGCATAGTCTCTCGCTTTTTTGATAATAATGAAGATTATTTTTACGGGCTGCCTGTCGAGGCTTTGACACCTGCCGCAAACGCAACAGCTGCTGCATACCACACTATGTTGTCATCGCTGAACAATACGAAATTGGATGACCGTTCGAGATCGATTGAGGTCGTTCAGGACAGCACAATGCCTCTGCTCGGCGCTCTAGAAGCCATTATCGCTCCTGATTTTTTACGTGCCGATCCAGATGTTTCGCCTTTCTTGGATAAATTACTGGCGGGGGGAGTGAACGTTGAGTTCCGGCGTGCACAGACGCTCACAAACGCGGCCAAAATGGTTGAAGCTTTTTTCCCAGAGGTAGCTCGTTTTCAGGGGATTGCGATATGAGCGATCAATTTGAGCTGGTAGGAGCTATCAATCCGCGAGGGAAGGCGCCGTCGATATGTGTGCCCGCATTTGGAAGCCGGACTTCCAACGATACATTTGTGCAGCTGATCGGAATCGACGACCGGGCGGTGGACTTCGAAGTAGTTGAGGAAAGTAGTTGGGAGCCGGTCGCACCGCTTGCAATGCGCCGCTCGATACAGCCTGGGAGCCTGGCTCTTTATTGCATTGTGTGGTCGGATGAAAAACCCGACTGCGATATCGGCCAGATTGATGAGATCCGCCAGTCACTTCTTGAACGGCGGTGGCTCATCGACACTATCGAAAACCCGTTTGAGCAGTTGGATTTCGCGCAACTATCACGCTACCAAACCTGGTTTTCTGAAGTTGCCCAGAAATGTGAAGCATTTTTTAAGTCACGAGACGAGGTGCAATCTTGGCTTAGATACAGTTTAGTTCTTGGCCGTCTGCGTTCGACATTTTACGCGTTAGCCTTGAGCAAGAACGCCCCTGTCTCTCTCCGCCGCAAGATGGAAGCTGCCATTACGGTAGATGAGAAAGGAACCGACAATCTTTCTGATCCTGGCTTCCTGAAAAAGGGGCCGATTTTCAACAGTGAGGATATTGAGGCTATCAAACGCCAACTCGAGAACGATGTAGCTTATAATTACGGAAGAAGTAGGCTAAGTGGAGCATCTGACGGCAAGTTAAAGCCGGCTGAGACTGTTTCACGGCAGTGGACAAAGCGGCTAACTGTTTCCGATGCTCAGCGTAAGCGGACAGGAAACCAACGTGGTAGTATCACTCTTACCAAGTCATCTCATCCGATCGATCAGGCGACGTATTTTCGAAACGAGCTTTTCGATAATGCGGAGTGGATACCGGGTAAATCCCGAAGCGGAGAGACACTGCAAACCGCTCTAATACGGTTCTCAACGAATGTATTGGGGCAAAACCTTGGAGTCTTGAGCATCCCTGTTAGTTTCGCTGCAAACAGGCAGGCTAGACAGGGGAATTACACATCATTGTTGCATCTAGGCCCGCTTGCGCCCTGGTTCGAGGGTCAAGACATGACAAATAAATGGTTGGTTCTGGAACGTGATAACAACGGAGCATTCAGTTTGACCATTCAAGAAAACCAACCCACGGTTTGATCAGAGGGTATTTTCCAAGTCCAATAAAACATAGGTGGGACTGGCACGGACTTTGCTCGGGAAGCATCTTTATCGGTCTGACATCGGTCATCTCCGATGCGTTAGACTACGCGATGCCATGCGTTCTGTCCTGGCGATAGAGCGCTCATAAGAGCAAATTGAAACGTTGCCGGGTCACCTGCGCACATTGCTCCCGCATTTTTGTTATTACCGTTTACACTGGGACGGGTACGGCCTTGGCCAGCGCGACATCTGATGCCGAAAGGTTGAATAGTATACTTACCTTGGCCTCGATCCGCTCGCGCAACGCGGCCACGTTGCGTTCGCGAAGCGTTTTTTGGTGCGGCGTCCGCGCCGCCTGAGCGGCGTCGTTCGCGTCGATCAACTGGCGGACTAATGCTTCAATATCGGCTCGCTGCTGTGAGGTCGCCGCCGGGATTGGCAGGTGCTCGATGAACTGCTTTCCGTGGGAATAGTACCCGCCTCGGAAAGAGCTTGTATGCGTTCGCACCATCGCCTCGCTCAAGGGATGGTGCAACACCGCCAGCAGGAAGAAATTAGATTCCGCCGCACCCTCGATCGGGCGGATAAGATAATAAGGACCGTTCCCGCCGCCAGTCATCATGATGTTGTTCTCGTCGTAGGCATATCGCGCTTCGAGTGAGAGGATAGGCAAGATGATCTTTGGGCTATCGAATTTCGTCAAGCTTTGTGATCGACCGAACTGATAGAACTGGCGATCGGCTGCCGAACCGCCGACGATGTTGCGGCGCTCCAGTTCCGTCCGCCGTGCTGTCAGGTATTCCAGGCACACAGGGAAACGCTGCGCCATCTCCGCAGGCTGGAACAGCCGTGCCGAGCTGCCACGCGGGCTGAGCACGATCTCATAGGGGAAGATCATCCAGGCATTCGCCTCAGCGCGCGTGTAAGGATAAAGTCGGGCATCATGCAGGCATGGGCGAAGAATTCCGCGCTCGATTGGCCAGTCACGGCCGTTCCAACGCAGCGTCACCGTTGTCGCGGTCTCGGCGACGGCGCGGAAGATATATATCGGGTCTTTGCTGGTCTGGACGCCGACAAAGATTTCCGCTGCGTCCTTCAGCTCGCGACCGCATGCAGCCCGAACACGCATGAAGAGAGCACGCGTGTCGTCATTGGCGAACTGCCATGGATCGTCCGTCAGCTCGGCTGCGGGTAGCAGGTTTCGCGCACCTGCCGTCCCGTAGCGCCAGGGCTCCAGGGTCTGAACGCGCTCCACGGTGACATCCGGGCTGCCCTGTCGGTCGAGAATTAGCAGACAAGTATAGTTTGCGACGTGCCGGCCGAAGACCTGCTGCACCCCGAAATGCACGATCTCTTCCAGAACATGGCCGGCCGTGACGAGATGACGCAGCGCGCGCCCGGCCTGAATCGTCATGAATTTATGCGGAATGATGAAGCCTAGACGGCCATCCGGCCGGACTAGAGACAGGGATCGCTCGATGAAGAGCGCATACTTGTCGAAGTTATCCTGCCGTGCCGTCGTATAAGGCGATGCGGCACTCTGGTAGAAGGCCGCTTCCTCGGGCGAATAGGCCTGCATGTTCTGAATGCGGATGTAGGGCGGGTTTCCGACGATCACGTCGAAGCCGCCGCGTGCATGCTCGGCTGGGAATTCGTCCTCCCACGAAAACGGATTGACCTTCTCCAGCAGGCGCGCCGGTAGTGCGCCGCGTGCAGCCGTCCATTCCGCTTCACTGACCAGGCTGTTGCCCGCGCGAAGGGTCGCTTCCAACTCTGGCAGCGCGGCACTTCCGGTGCGATTGACGTAATCGCGCAGTCCAGCCGCGCTTTCGTCCTCAATCAGCTTCAGCAGAAGACTGAAGCGCGCAACCTCTACCGCATTGGCGTCGATATCGACGCCACGTATATGCGCCAGCAGAATGCGCCGCTTCTCTTCGAAGGTGAGCCGCCAAAGGCCTGTCCCGGCTTCATAGATTGTGCGCCCGACGTGGGCGGCGCGATTGTTTGCCTGATACCAAGTCAGGCAATGTTCCGTCAGGAACTCGAAGACGGACAGCAGGAAAATGCCGGAACCGCAGCAAATATCGGCAACGGTAAAACTTTCCAGATCGGCGGGAGACTTGCCCGCGACGTGCGGGGCGAGCGTTCGCTGCACGATGGCATCCACGATATAGCGGGGCGTTGGGACGACGCCGCCGCTTTCCCGCACTTCGGGTTTGCTGACGATTTCGACTGCACCGCCTGCGTCGACCGTGATGATTTCACCCAGAAATTGCTCATAGATTTCCCCAAGCACTTCGGTTTCGACGACCGCGAAGGTGTAGGGGCTTTGGGGATAATACAGCTCGTTGATGATACCGCTCAACACATCGTCGTTGATGCGGACGCCGAGGCGCGCATCGTCGATCAGCCGGAATAGCCCTGAATCATAGAAAGCGTCGGCGCGGCGTAGCTCTGCCACGAGCGCGTCGAAGCTTCCGCCGCCGGCGGCAAGGCCCCGCAGGTTTTCATATCGCTCGATATCGCGATCTTCGCAAATGCGCAGGAAGACGATTCGCGAGAGGAAGAGCTGCACCGCATAGGTCAGTTCAGCTGGCGAGAGCCCAGGGGTGTTTTGGTGGATATCCCGTGCCAGCCGCTCCCGCCACGATCGAACCTGGCGAAGGAAGAAATCGTCGAACTGATCGGCCCCGTGGCGGGTAACATCGACCGAGAAGCGGCGGTCGAAGTCGCCAGAATAGACGGCATCGCGCGAGAGCACCGGCCACAGCTCATCAAATCTGTCCTCGAACTCATCATAGCGGACGAGCAGGATGCGGGCGACATGCGCCTCGTCGGCGAGGTCCGGTTTAGGCTGGCAGTCGTAGACCGCGAGCTGGTGGAAACTGGTCAGTATCGCAATCGGCAGGCTAGCTGAATAACCATAGCGCCGCGTCTGGAAAGCCGCATCCCTGCTGCGCTCAATATGGACGCTTGGCTTCTTAGCCTCGACGAAGAGTTTGCGTTGCCGAGCCAAACGGAGTTCGTAGTCCGGCTTCTTAGAAAGCTTTTCCTCGCCGACCTCCACGGTCGCCTCTTCTATCACCTCTCGCAGGCCGAGCGGTTGTCCGGCAGCGTTGTGCACATCCCAACCAAAGGCGGCCAGAAGCGGAGTAATGAAATCCGTCCGGGCCTGCGTCTCGTTATAGACGGCGCGCAGATAATCCGTCTCGTTCCGCCGGAAACTTTGGACCAGTTCCCCGACGCGGATGCGGGCTGCAGCCTTTAGCGTGGCGTCGGTCATGCTGCATCGTTCGGCGCTTTCCGGGCACCGCGCCGGCGCGAATTGCGGCGATCCCGCATCTTTGTCCATACGCCTTTCAGCAAGATACAGTCAGCGGCCGAAAGACCCATGTGCTCGCGCAGGATAACGCGCGCGTTCTCTTCGAGGACGGAATCCAGTCGTCCCGCTCGCACCAATTTGTCAACATCAGCAAGAGGCATTGCGCCGTTCAGCTTCGCCGGCATCAGAAGTCGCTCGGCCTCCGTGGGTTCCAACTCTAGAACTCCGCCGCCATAGCTGCGGCCCTCAATCTCCGCCGAGGCGGCTGTTAACCACGTATAGGTATTGGCAATGATCCGCTCCGCCGTTTCCCCTTTGCTTCGCATTCGGTGAATCGTATCAGTGGACGTTGCGCCGGAAGAATTGAGCACCATGCGCGGAAAGTCGTAGATCTGGCGGAATGTAAACCCGTCCGGCACCCAGACGGACGGCACCAGATACCATGGCTCGCGGATCGAGCATTTGTATCCCTTGTGGAATTCTTTGCGCTCACCTTCCTCTATGTAGCGCCGCAGTTTGTCCGTCAGCTTGCCGTCCTGAAGCTGGCTGATATTGAGAAGGTGGACGCGATCTCCCGCCGCCGCCAGAGATCGCCAATCCGCCTTACCGATCTGACTTCCCTTCAAATGCGCCGATCGCGAGACGAGCGGTGTCGTGTAACCATCAAGGCCGAGCGCATCGACCTGATCGGCCGACAGCACGAAAAATTCGTTTTTGCCTGTAACCACGCCCACGTCGATGCTCGCATGCACTGACATGGATGCAGTGATCTCTGCCTCCCGAAGGGCGCGCATGAAGGAGATTTGCCGATTGTTGAGAAAGTATTTCAGCCACTTCTCGCTGTCATGGCGGATCGTCTTGGGCTCGGCCTGCCTCAGCAGTAGCGCGGGCTTACTGCCTGTGATGTCCGCCACCGTGTCCGCCGCCGTCAAAGCGACGCGGCATTCGTTCTCTTCCGAGGCTGCTGGCAGTGCGCCATCTGCCAGCAGCAGAACAACCTCCTGTTCGGCTTTCTCAAAGAACAGCTCGTTACACGCGATCACGTCGATGCGCGCAAAACGATCGGTGAGGTAAGAGCGGAGCTGTGCCGCGTAGGTAACTTGGAGGATTTCCGCTGGCAGCACGAGAGCGAGACGGCCGCCTGGTTTCAAGCTGGCTGTCGCAGCGACAACAAACGGCACCCAGATATTAGTCAGGCGATTCGGGGTAAGACCTTGCTCTCCCATAATTGCCATAGCCAGGGTGCGATGCGGCTCCGGAAAAGATTGGTAACGTATAAAGGGTGGATTGCCGATGATGACGTCATAGGCCGGCTGTTCCGTACCTTGCCACCAGGCAAAGAAATCCGAATTGCAGACGATCTTATTAGCAGCTTTGCCCAGAGTAGGCCGCAGGCGGTCGGCCGCGGCGAGTGCTTCGGCGGAGATTATTTCTACGCCGGTAAGCTGTCGCGCGATTTCGTCGGGCGTCGCACCGAGCATCAGCAGGCGGCGTGCGGCCGCCTCGACGAAGGCACCATCGCCACAACTCGGCTCCAGCACAGTATCACTGGATGACTGGATGGCCCAGCCACATAGCCACTCCGCCACCCTGCTTGAGGTGTAATACCCGCCGCGCAGTTTGTCCTCGTCCAAATCAGCAAAGCGTCCACGTGGAGCATCGCCTGACAAAACTCTCTTGGACTTGGACGGGCGGGATTTGGTATGCGCGGTTGTCATTCTTTCCCCACGTGAAGCAGCGGCATGTCCTCCTTCAGGAGACGGTCGATCGCTTCACGAACGACCCATGCCACTGATACCCGATTTTTTCGGGCAATCTCGTTAAGTTCGCGGTACTGCTCCGCCGATAGGCTGACGGACAGGCGGTGTGCGGACTTGTCGTCGGGGGCTGTAGCGGTGCTTGGCATAGCGGCTTTTGTTGTTGCATCAATTTGCACCAACCTACACCAGAGCGGTGCTGGAGGCAATGCTTCCCTCTTATACACCACCGTTTTTGAGAGCGTAATTCAAAGGCTAGCTAACTGCGCGACATAGGTTGTATCTGCCTCCCAAATCATAGTGGAGAATACCTCTGGCGGCGATGGCGCGCTGTGTTTTGCTTCGAGCTTGCCGACCTTGAGATGGAAGATCGTGCTGTCGGTTCTGTTGGAAAGAACTGACCTTCAGACTGACATGATCGGTCGTTGCGTCTCTGTCTCTGATAGCTGCGGCCGGATTTCGGTGCTTGTAGAGCGTGACATAGCGGGCATCTCCATCGCGGTGTGACTTTGCCAAAGAATTTCCTTTACAAAGTCAGCACGACCGGTTTCGACCTCGGGGCCGCAGGCGACTCACGATTACCCTATTCGCCCAAGATTTCTGCGGGATCGGCCGGCAAGGCGAATATATTGTCGCCACCAAACCAATTCGCCAATGTCGCTAACGCATCATCGGTAACAAGCTGTGTGAACAACACCGCCAGCCGCTTTTTCGGACGTGAGCACGCAACATAGAGTAAGTTGCGATTGCTTTCGAAGAATTGGGTCTTGGCTGCCGGCGGACCGTTGTCGAACCACTCGAGCATTTGAACGAAGTTATATTTGTTCCATCCGCGGCCGACGATGACGAGTACATTCTCGAACTCAGCGCCTTTGACACCGTGTTTTGTTGCGAATGGTGTGTGCCCATCGATAAATCGATCGAGTGCAATGATCTCGGTGTATTGGACAGCTCTCAATTTGCGCAGCTGAGTCACTCGTCGGGACTCACCCTCGACAGGATCAGGTCCGGCCTCCGCGAGCTTGATTTCTCGCTCTCTGACCGCATCTGGCAATCGCATATGTTGCTGAGCCAAGATGAAGTCCACAACGTCTCCAACCGTTCCGCTCTCGCGAAGAGCAATCAACGCTTCCATCGAGTCGGTCCAGGCGACCTTGTCATTGTGCCGGCGAATGCGGGGCGTGCCAGTGCCCAGAGAGTCGAACATCAAGCCATATTTATGCTCCAGGAACGCCGCGCATGCTGGCTCGAGATGATCAGTCAGGAATTTAATATGGACGTCGTCTTTCTTTAGCCAAGGATCATTGAAAGGCGCGTAGATGGGGGGAATGTTCGGATAACCCTGTTCTCGCGCAAGTACGCCATGACTCAGCATGAGGATTTTCGTTTTGTCCGCAGCAAAATCCCACCCCTCTTCGGCAAGTCGGGCTTTCAGGAGCTCGAAATAGGCCTTGGCGGCTTCGGGCGTGGTGTCTCCTGTCCAGTGTCCGCCGCCATGGCCGGTTCGCCGAACACCCGGCCAGCTGTTGGTGTGGAAAACACGCGCCTCGCCCTGTACATCGGGATCACTGACTTGTTGCACAAGTGCGGGACGCATCCGGTTCAGGACCTGAACGATGGTATTTGCGGATCGGAAATTGGCATTCTTGTCGATGACATGCAATGCGGCATGCTCAACTGCCCCACATCCGTCTCCATAAATCTTTTGCCAATGATCGCCAAAAAGACCGATCAGTGGCCCGATTCCAGTGTCTAGGAACCAATGTTTCAGGGCCTCGACGAAGCTGGCATCTGTGTCCTGGTACTCATCAACCAACAGAATCGGGTAGCGTGCGGTTAGAACCGCTCGGAATTTGCTGAGCTTCATCGCTTCAACCATCAGGAGAAGCACATCCTCGTGTCTAATCGAGACAAAATCATCCCGGACACTCGCGTAACCGAGCTCATAGTGGACACGGCGCGACTGAATGCCTCCGGATGATTCCAGTCGCTCCGCCCACGTCGGAAGCGTTGGCACCAACTGCCGAAGCGTGCCTTGAAAATCCTGGAGCAGCGACCAACAAAAGCCGTGGATGGTCTCAGGCCTGATTGCCGGATGCTCTCTTATACGTGCGGCGATCTCATCCTTGGCGACGTTGGTGTAAGTGATGCAGCCGACTTGCTGGCGGCCGCGCAACAGTTTGGCGCCGCGCGTGTCGATTAGGTGCCGAAGTGCCTTATCCAAAGAGTAGGTCTTTCCTGCTCCCGCGCCGGCTTCCAATCTGAAACTCGAGCCGTCATTTAAGCAGGCAAACATCCGTTCCAGGGCAATTCTACCCGCTGCGTCGGCTGGACTTTCGGCGCCGTCAGCCATGAATATTTCCCTCTGCGATAGGTGCGGCAGCTTCAACAACACCTTCGGCAATTTCCGCTGCTGAAACAGCGGGCAGCGTCGCTGGATCTTGGATGCCCTGCGCGAGCCAACGCAGCCCTTCGTTGATGTACCGGGGAACATTCCAGTCTGTATGTTCTATCGCGTGCTCAAGCGCAAAGGTCGATTTCTTCTGCTCCGCAGCCAGCTGGTAAGCTATTATGGCCGGATTCCCCGGCCCGAGCGGAAATCGCTGGGGATTGGCAAGGATGAAAGCGTCTTCGAAGCTTCGCCCGCAGGCGCCGTTGTCGATTTCGGGAATTTGGAAGGCAATTCTGCGGATGCCATTCGTCTTTTCCGCCGATGTCTTTGCAAGCAATTCGGCTGGCGAGATATCGTTGTTGAACCACGCTTTGATGCATCCGTTGCTCGTAAACTGCCCCTCCGCTACCGGGGTGGCCAGCCGCTTTCCACTGGCATCCGGACTGACGGAATCGATATCGGTAATCACCAAGCTCCTCAGCTCAAGGAAACTAAGCAGGTCAAAGAACCGGTGCGCGTAGGCACCCCCAACTTCCATAACTGTGAGATATTGGCTGCCGAGCCGAGGCTCACCCCCCGCCGCCAAATCGCTCTTGCGGATCATCGCAGGCAACAAGAGGCGCTCAGCCGTTCCTTCTATAAGAATTGCCTTGTCAGCAAAGAACAAGTCACACCGGGTCAAGGTCAGATACTGATGCAGGAAGTCGCGGTCGGGTTCTGGCGCACTCCCCATCCCCTGGCGGAGGTCTTTGATGATAGAACTGCGCAGGCCGTGCTCGTCCGTCCTTGAAAGAAAATATCGCATCGATTCAAAACGTGCCTCATTGGCCATGTGGGGGGAGTGGGTGGTCACCACGAACTGAACGGGCCAAGGCTGCCCTTCGTTAAGCTGTGCCACGAACGCTTCAGCAATGTGCTCGAGTTGACGAATGAAGACTTCCTGCATTTGGGGGTGAAGGTGGGCTTCCGGCTCCTCAATGAAAATGAGATGGACGCCAGCAGCCTCGGGAGTCGATTGATATTCCCGGAAGAAACGCAAAAGCTGAAGGAGCATGTAAACGAGATTGCGAACTCCGAGACCATTATAGGTTTCCGGCAAAGTTAGCCCGTTCACCCCCGCATAACGAACTTTTGTGTGGTCGCTTAGGAGCCTTTCGACGTCAAAGCTGGTTTCCGTTACTAAACCTGGATCCGCAAGCCCTGGATATCCGAAGAGATCAAAAGTCGGCAGCAACGAAGTAAGATTTGCATTGAAGCCCGTGTGAAGGTTTCCTTGGATTTGCTCAACCGCCGTCCTGAGCTGCTCCGCCGTCGATCGTTTTTCCGCATCTATGGGATCAGTCAAGGCGGATTGAAATAAAACTTCTATAATCTTGCCAAGCACATCTCGTTCGCGGACGGTGTCGTCGTCCAATCCCCGTTGGGCGTTGATGAAACCACCTCGCACAATGGCTCTGAGCACCTTGAGATCAAGGGGCTTGCGATTTTCGGGATCATTAGGATCGACCGCTTCCAGCGTGGCCGCGTAGTAAAAGGGCAACCGCGCTCTGATCTCACGAAAGAACGTAGATCGCTCAACTTCTTTTTCGCCAGTAGGATCAATCAGGTCTGAAAATAAGGCGGGGATCGCGTTCGCTCGAGGCCCGTACCGCAACTGGAGCCGCGCTTCGCTGCATTGCGGGTTGAGGTCGATGACGCAATCGCCGAGCGCGCCAAGGTCGGGGCTATCAACGTCATATCCGATGTCGATCTTCACCCCAATCGACGGCAAATGACCAAAACAATCGCCTGCCGGCTCGCCGACGCGAAATGCCTCGGCCGCAATCCAAAAATCCTCGTGACACGCTAACGAAAAGTCTTCGAGGCGGAAGACCAGCGCCTTTTCGGATAGCAATCGCCTGAAAAGTTCGCCTATGGAAGTTTTGCCGCTGTTATTTCGGCCGACGATGAGAGTTGTACCATGTTCCAAGCCAACGGAAATGCTTCTGAGGAGGCGAAAATTCTCAACTTCCACACGCTTGATCCGCATTCAATCCTCCCACATCAGTAGTTGCATTTATGACTCTCTCTCATACAGCCAACAAGGGTCTTTCCGCTTTCGAGTGGCAATATTCGCGGCTTTCTCAACGTCGTCCTTGCTAGCGAAGACTTCCGATTTTCTGCCTTGCGCTAATGAAGCGATTGCAGTTTGTTCTCTCAATGTTCGTGATGACACGGATTCGCAGACGCAATGTGGGCAGGAACCGGTACGTGGCTAACGAGACCATATCGATAACAATTCCAGACATTGACTCATTGTCTGATGACGAACTTTCCAATTTTCTTTCCATGCGTGACGGCCGCTGGAGCCAACAAACCAAGGATCTTTTAGCCAAATTTGGTACGAACAAGCTCAACCTAAACAGGGCTTGGGCGGGGCTTTGGCAGAGTTGGTCCTGTCCTTGCTGCGGGCGCAACAAGTCGGAGATCGCCCGGATAAACTCGGCCGGAGTGCTTCTTTGTCAGATAGAAGTGCACCACGACCATCTTGGTGATTGGGCCGAGCGCAAATTTTCCGAGTTGAATCCGAGATCGGACGAGAAAGCGATGAACTTGCAGATCGACTGGTGTAAACAGCCGACGCTGCAGCTAGTGGAGCGATTTCCGCGAACCGCCATTTGCCTTGATTGCAATCTCGTAGAGGGAAAGGCAAAGGCCTGTCTCGGTAAGGAAATTTTTCGCGATTTTTCATTCTCACCGTCGGAGATCGCGCAGTTTATCACCGTGCAAGCGAACCAAGTTCACGGTTTCGATCGCGGCAAGGTCGCGGAAATCTGGAAGAAGGTGAAGGATGATGTCGAAGATCGGATCGATTTCGCGACGCGTATGGCCAGACGGTTCGCGAACGGCAAGAACCGCAGGCAAGTAGGTGGGCGCTCTGCGCCCGAATTCTGGATCGATAGTGAAGCGTTATTCTGGCGGATGCTGGGCCGAGACTCTTCACTCCTGTCCAATAGCAGGCTTGCGGAAAGGATTGTCGCGCGATCAACCGCCAGAGACGCGGTCGGAAATTCCACCGTCCCGAAAACCAGGCGGCCGGGCAAACCTCCGACAGATGCAGAATACGAAGCCATAGATCTGCAAAACGCCGAACAAAAGCACTGGGCCAGGTTTTCCGAAAATTGGAAATGCGACTGCTGCGGTCGCTCAAAGCGCTCAATTTGCAGAAAGGCCAACTCGGGAAAATGGACAGCCCGGATACATGCTATTAGAGACTGGAAGTTCACTGGATCGGAAGAAGACTATAGCGAGGACGAAGTCAGAGGCAATTTCTACATAGCTGATCACGTTCCGGCTTTTATTTGCCAGGACTGTCGGCACGTCATCTCGGAAATGCAGCGTCGCGATGATTCACTAAGTGAAAACTCGGTGACCCTTTCTGACGTCAAGGGTTCGATATCGACTATTGCCGCCAATGAAATGCATCAGGTTGATTATGAGTACCTTATTGATCGGGCGTACGAGAACCACGGACTTCAGGACGCAATCGCATCTTATTTGGAGCTTGAAGGTATTGCTCGATCTTATCTTGAGCGCGCCAATTCGATCATGAAGCGGCACCGCTGCTCGTTTGAGCAAGCGCGCGATCATCTTGTACATGATCATGCCACCCTGCTGGGTAAGTCAGTCACCGCCGCCGCCGATCACGTTGAATGGTATCTGGTTCGCGCTCATAAATTTGAGGCTTTGAGGGAAATAGAGCTCGGGCGTGCGCCCTTAGCTAAAACAGGCGGCGAGCGCTGAAGCCAAGTGCGATCGCGACCCACGCAAAAAATTGGAAAACGGCCATTGGCGATAACCTAGTGGGAAGCGCTGATCGTTTTCCAAGCCTAAAGCCGAACTATCTTGTGGGCAGCTCTGCATGGTACGCTTCGGCGATCCGCAGCACCATTTGGGCCATTTGGTCATCAGGTATACGCAGGACCCCGTGCTCCGCCATCAATGCGTGATA
Source organism: Rhizobium sp. 11515TR (assembly GCF_002277895.1). Taxonomy (NCBI): domain Bacteria; kingdom Pseudomonadati; phylum Pseudomonadota; class Alphaproteobacteria; order Hyphomicrobiales; family Rhizobiaceae; genus Rhizobium; species Rhizobium sp. 11515TR. The sequence goes on from NZ_CP023000.1 coordinate 410,403, forward strand.
TTGCTGCTCTTCAAGCGGCACACCTGCAGGCAAGGGGACGACATGAAAATGTAAGTGGCTGTTGGCTTGTCGGCTGCCGAGCGAAAGCACATAAATTCGCTCGGCGCGAAAGGTCTTTTTCAAGGCGCGAGACAACAGGTGCACCTTCTCCTGTAATCGGAGATATTCTTCCGTCGACATATCCTGAGCCAAATCCTCGCGGTGCTCTTTCGGGCAGACAAGGCAATATCCAGGCAACGTTGGGTACTTGCTCAGAAAGATAATCGTTTCGCCGTCCTCAAAAATCCGATGATGAAAGCAAGAGGGATCATTCCTGACCAAGCCACAGATGAAGCACGGTTTTGTTGTGCTGTCGTGCACATAGGCCTTGAGATCGAATGGTTGCCGGTCGTTCATTCTGAACCTCCGCCCTGTTGCTCGGCAGCGTATCGGCTTTCAATCTAGCGCATCAATTGAGGTTGTGAAGTTGTGCCGGTAATGCCAGCCAATCTGCCCCAGTTACGAGGGCCAAGGGTACGCGGGGCAAAAGGGGTGGCGCCGCGAACGTTTTGGAGATGATGAGGACGGACACACAGTTAGCTGTGCATAAGCAGCAGCCTTGAATCCGATGGCTGGCGTGGCCGATTCCGCCGGCGGGCAAAGCATGATTCCTTCTTGTTATGAGGAAGAAGCCACTGCCATCCATTGGGCATGTTGAGACGCTGTCGCTGGTGGCGATGCGTCGACTCGTAGGCGGCCTTATCGAAGAGCTGCACGCGCTCAAGGCCGAGGTCACGGCACTGCGATCCGAGAGCGAGGTGCTGAGGGTCGACGGACCCGAAGGCTCACGCTTCAAATGATACAAGAACTTCCTGGTGCGCGATCTGGTTCTGTCGGCGGAGCTCGTGAACTATCGCCGGGAGCGCTGGCTGACGCCCCAGGGCAAATTGATCACCGCTCCCTTGCCAGACGGCGTTGCCAGCGGCAACCAATATTATATCCCTGCGGCTGTTCCTTATCTAAATAAGTCTTGGCCTCTGCCAATAGATCGAAGGTGTCTGACCGTTCCTCACGGGTCAGGTCAAAGGGAGTGGCGACATGGCGAAACGGGATGATCATGCCCGAGCAGCGTAGAATAGGGTCTCCGGTGTTCAGGAAGTAACAGTTGCCGTTAGCAAGCACTGCTGGTTCCTGTTCGCCTCGGTTCTCGCTGCAGAAGGGGCACACCGATGTCATCCCTGATTAGCTCCGACAATGAGCAGTTCGCGGGCGAGTACCGCGAGACGGCAACAGCCATGTGACAAAACAGCTTCCACTGATCCATAGCCATCCGTGACTGAGCGATACCTATAAAATTGCCCAGCCCTGAGCCGTCTCCACCTCTTTTGCCCCGCGTACCTCCGCGTACGGGTATGGTTTGCAAGTTTGCATATTATTAACCATATGAATTGACGCGGTTCTTTCGTCATAGTGAATCGAACCTAGCGTTTGCTTCCGTTGCTTAGACGGCAGTTTTCTGCGTCGGTTATTAGCGATAGTATTCAGGTATCGATAGTGATGGACTGCGAGCCGCAGAGGCACTAAAATCGTGCCATATCATAGCCGCGGGAACGTTATGCCGAAGCCTAAAACTCTCCCCTCCCCCGCCGATCCGGTGCTGAGCCGCGCCGAGGAACTGGATGCGCTCGACGCCATCCTGCCCTTCGCCCGACGCGATCAGCTCGCGACCCTGCTGACCGACGACGACGTCGCGACGCTCAAACATCTGGCCAGGGAGGGCATGGGCGCCAATACCCTTCGGGCGCTCGCCTCCGATCTCGGCTATCTCGAGGCCTGGTGCGAGCTCGCCACCGGTGCTCCCCTACCCTGGCCGGCGCCAGAAAGCCTTCTCCTGAAATTCGTCGCCCATCATCTCTGGGATCCGGTCGAGCGTGCCAAGGATTCTTCCCACGGCATGCCTGATGACGTCGAGATCGGATTGCGTACCAAAGGCCTGCTGCGTGTCGATGGACCGCACGCGCCAGACACAGTGCGCCGGCGGCTGACCTCCTGGTCGATCCTGACGCGCTGGCGCGGGCTGACAGGATCTTTTGCTGCTCCGTCTCTAAAGAGTGCGATGCGGCTGGCCGTACGCGCTGCATCGCGGCAACGCCGCCGTAAAAGCAAGAAAGCCGTCACTGGTGATGTTCTAGCAAAATTGCTGGCGACTTGCGATGGCGAGCGCCTCGTCGACCTTCGCGATCGCGCCCTGTTGCTGACCGCCTTTGCCTCCGGCGGTCGCCGACGCTCGGAAGTCGCCGACCTGCGGGTCGAGGATCTGGTCGACGAGGAGCCAGTGCATGCCGACCCAAGAGACCCCACCTCCCCTCTTCTACCGTGTCTCACCATCAATCTTGGCCGCACAAAGACGACGACGGCAGACGACCGCGTGCATGTGGTTCTGATCGGCCGGCCGGTCGAAGCGCTGAAACAATGGCTTGCAGAGGCCAGAATCGATACAGGGCCGGTGTTCCGGCGCATCGATCAGTGGGGCAATATCGACCGGCGAGCGCTGACGCCGCAGTCGGTCAATTTGATCCTGAAGACGCGTTGCGGCCAAGCGGATCTCGATCCGGAGGTATTTTCGGCCCATGGGCTGCGATCGGGGTATCTGACCGAGGCGGCCAATCGTGGTGTTCCCCTGCAAGAAGCCATGCAACAGTCTTTGCATAAGTCGGTGGCGCAGGCAGCAAGCTATTACAACAATGCCGAGCAGAAGAACGGGCGAGCGGCACGCCTGGCAATGTAGCCGAAGCTGACCAGCCTTTCGGCATCCTTTGTGGCCGCATCAATAATTTCTTCCACTGACCGGGCAAATAACTCCACCGCATTATGGGAGTGGGCGGATATCTACTGTGCTGTACCGTCAGGGCAAAAGCTGCGCCGCTTGACCCTGCTCTGCAAGTAGTTCAACCGCCTTTTTATCGAACGAGACGAAGGTTTCGCCACCTAACCAACTGCCCTCATAGGCCATGATACCGTCGGCAAAATCGCCTCCGGCCTCGAGGATCGCAAGCCCGGCCTCAACCGCGGGCCGGTTCATGACCACATTTCCGGCATCCAACAAATCGCGGATCGTCACGGCCACATCTTCTTTCGACAGCTTCGCCCCGCGGCGCAATATCCAAACCAATTCACACAGGCACGGCAAGGACACCGCGATGAGCGAGGCCTCTCTCAGGAGCTTGCTCGCGGCACGGCCTTGCTCTACATCGTCCTGCAAAACGGCACGAGCCAGCACGTTTGTATCGACGGAGATTTTCATTCGTCACCCGCCCAACCGGCGGCCGCAAGATCATTCATTTCCTCAATCGTTATGGGCTTTCTAACCTTGCCCGCATGCCGACCGATAAAGTTATCAATAGTTCCAGTGGGCTTTGCAGCTTTCACCCGAAGCTCGCCGCCGGGGAGTTTGTCAAAGTCGATGCGTTCGCCCGGCTTGATGCCGAGGTGCTGCAGTAAATCCCGCTTTAACGTGACCTGCCCTTTCATCGTTACCGCCAGTGAAGTCATAGGGACATTCCTTTCGTTGAGTACTATTAAATAGTAATTGAAATTCGCATTACCAGCAAGCAAGTCAAGAACCTTACTGACCAACATTCCAGCCTCGACCAGTTTGCCGCTTGGCCGCTCGAACTCGGAGTTTTCTCGGTGGCGAACCCCTACCTTCAGAACGACGGTGAAGCGGTACTGCAAGACTCCATGGTTCTGCTTCCTGGACATTCTCGCCCTCAGACAAATCTTGAGAGCCAGTGATCATTCCGGCATCCAGGAGTTCCACCGGCTGTTGCGGAACGGCATGCAGATCCTCGAAGGTCTTCTGCACGCTCGTTATGCTCGGCACGTTGCGCGCTTTCTTCGGGCCGGCGCAGCAATCCTTGATGCCCGACCTCGTGCCGCGGCAAGATCTCGCAAGTGCCATTGCCTGGGGGACCTCCTCCTGGCAGATCGCGGCCGTGTGTGGACCGGTCGCAGGCGGCCTGCTTTACGGCATCTCACCGGAAGCGGCCTACATTGCCTCTCTCGTGTTGCTGACTATTGCCATGGTCCTGGCGGCAGGCATCCGCTTTCCGGCGCGCGCCGCGGACATCGGCCGAAAGGAGAAGCCAACCTTCGAAACCTTGGTGGCCGGTTTCCATTACATCTGGAGGGAGAAGATCATGCTCGGCGCCATCTCCTTCGATCTGTTCGCCATGTTGCTCGGTGGAGCCTCGGCACTGTTGCCCGTCTATGCGCGCGACATTCTGACTGTCGGCCCTTGGGGGCTCGGTTTGCTGCGCGCCGCACCGGGCATCGGCTCGATCCTGGTGGCGGCCTTCCTGCTGCGCCATCCGATCAAAGACCATGCCGGCGTGATCATGTTTGCCTGCGTCTCCCTGGTCGGTTTCTTCATCGCCGTGTTTGGCGCCTCGACGGAGATCTGGCTGTCAGTGCTGGCGCTCGGCCTGATGGGCGGCTTCGATATGGTGAGCGTCTATTTTCCATATCCGGCCGAGAGCTTCATGATCGACCAGTCGCCCTGGATTTATAGGGGAGCTCTGGTCGCCATTGTCGGCGTTGTCGTGATCGCGCTGGCGCGACGCAAGCGGCCGTCCCCGTGATTGCACCTCTTCACTCGTGTCACAGGAATCTCTTCGCTCTGCACTGCGGGACCCCGGCGAAAACGATCAGCGTATAGATCGGAAGCTTCGCGGAACGCCTGAAGGTGGGCGCACTGAAGAGTGCATCTTGACAGGCAATCCTCATCCGGCGGGGCACAGTCGCTCCGCTGGATCGCGAAGATTTATCAAGCGAGGCCGCTGCCAAGTCGCAGGGGCGCCAATGGCGATCGACATCTGTGCGGCTTGAGGCCGTTCAGCAGTCGTTCAGATGCATGTGGCTAGCAAGTAATAGGTGGTATTCTGTGGAGGGCGGCATGGCGTTAAAGGGTACTGTCGGCTCGAAGCGGACACCGCAGACGATTAAAGTCCCGGCCACATGCCGCCGTCGAGCCGTAGGTTCGCTCCCGTGATATAGCTGGCGCGCGGACTTACGAGAAAGGCGATGGCATCGGCGATCTCCTCAAGCGTTCCAACCCTGCCCATGGGGACTTCGGCAAACATCGGCAGCACGATTTTCTCGATTTCGGTCCATGGTGCGTCTGACGCAAAACCTTGCGCGGCGGCGACCTTTCTGAAGCCTTCGTCTAATCTGTCGCTGTGAATCGTTCCGGGCGACACCGTGTTCGCCGTAATACCATCCATGGAAACCTCCTTTGCCAGCGAGGCCGTCATCGCGATCATAGCAGCCTTGGCGGCAGCGTAATCGGGCCTTTTCGCAGGAGCCATCATCGCGGCCATGCTGGAGATATTGACGATTCTTCCCCATTTAGCAGCCCGCATGTTTGGCAACAGCCGAGCGGTCATCCTTACTGCCGCCAGCACGTTTCGGTCGTACTCAGATGCCCATGTCTCCGGGCGAGTGGTGCTCCAGTCTTCAGGCTCGCCAGAGCCCCCCGCATTGTTGATCAAGATTTCTACGGGTTTAACGAAAGCCTGGGCATCATTGACGAGCCCTTCTACGTCATCGTCATTCGTCAGATCGCCAAAGACCGCATGGGCGCGGCCACCCTGGGTGACGATGTCGTGGGCGACTTCTTCGGTACTCGTTTTGTTACGGCCATGGACGATGACGATAGCGCCCTCACGCGCCAGACCTTTGGCAACGCCTTCGCCGATACCCTTGCTGCTTCCTGTGACAAGCGCAATTTTTCCATCAAGTTTCAAATCCACTTGGCAATCCCCATCTTACTGCGATGTACTGATAAGGGGACAAGACGATGAACGAGGCAATTACGCACTTTAAGGTGCCTATCGAACGAGAACCAAGGGAGGTTTGTCTCGGCCCCGATGGATCGGTTGCACATGTGACCAGAGTGCTTCGAATGATCACTGGTCGTTGGAAGCTACCCATCCTGTTTCGGCTGTTTGCCGAGCCATCGATGCGAGCGTCACAGTTCATGCGAGACATCCCAGACATTTCTCAGAAAATGCTCACACAACACCTTCGGGAGTTGGAGTGCGACGGCCTTGTCGCAAGACGCGACTTTGGTGAGCAGCCGCCCCGGGTCGAATATTATCTTACGGTTGCTGGCCGTGGTCTTATGCCGGTCTTGATGGCGGCGCGGGAATTTTCGAGGGACTACCCGGAAGCGTCCGACCGACGACCATGAGCGCTGAGGAAGCGGCCTGTTGCGCTTAGTCAACGTGCGAGGGAAACGCCGCTTACCGATCTTCTCCAAAGTGAAGCCATTGAAATTATTGGAATGTCGCAGCTGGAAATAGAATTTTCCATTTAATCGGCTAAAGAACAGATAACCTAATTTATGGAACGAAGGGCCGTCTATCTACTTCGTCTTCAAGGGCAAAGTGTCGCCCGAACAGGAGCAGGGCTGATGCGGGACATTATCGTCACGATCGCGCACGCGCTCGCCACGATCATCTTCTGCATCTTTCTAGGATGGCTTGCTGGCAAACTGAAGATGATGCGCGTCGAACATGCTAGACAGTGTCGAGAGCGTCGGCACGTGCAGCTTCCATCAGGACGTTTCCCCGATTGAAGTCAAGCTCTTGCGGTCATACTCCTCTTGAGACTGTTCCATGGCCGCTCCGTTTGTCATCGCCCACTGGTAGAGCGCCGCGAAGGGCTCGCGAAGAGACTCGGCCATCGGCGTGATGGAGTACTCGACGCCCACCGGGGCTGTCGGCAAAACATGCCTTCGAACGAGTCCGTTTCTCTCGAGACGCTTGAGCGCATCCGCGAGGGCCTTGTGCGTTATGCCGTCGAGACGACGCATGATCTCGTTGAAGCGTGACGGTTTCGTGCAGAGTACGCTTAGGATCAGGAGCGACCACTTATTTGCGACTTGCTCAAGCACCGGCCTCGCCCTTTTTGCATCGATCAATGCCTCATCGATCAGCTTCTTTGTCGACTTTTGGGCTCGTACAGCGGTTGCAGTTCTCGTGTCGATAGAACTTGGCACTGATATACTTTCCTATATCTGATTTACACATGGTGCGTATTTCGCACTAGATATAGGAACTATATCTGACTCCTCGTGTTCAATCGCAAGGAGTTCACGATGAAACTCGAAGACAAGATTTCAGTGGTTATTGGTGGCGGAAGCGGTATCGGAGCCGCGATCGCGGCTCGCTTTGCGGCCGAAGGGTCAATTGTCTACGCGACCAGCCGTAAACCATTCGTGTCCCCTGACCAAGGCCGGATAATCCCGGTCGTTGCAGACGCCGGCCTCGCCTCCGATGTGAAGCAGCTATACGACCGGGTTCGCGAGGAACGCGGCGGAATTGACGTCTTGGTCTTGAACGCGGGCATGTCGGAATACGCAGAGCTCGGCGGCATCTCCGAAGATCTATACGATCGCATATTCGACCTAAACGTTCGCTCCCTCCTCTTTGCCGCACAGAACGCCTTGGAACTCATCCCTGATAACGGTTCGATCGTGTTGATCGGGTCCATAGCCGATGCGATCGGTCCGAAAGGATACGGTGTCTACAGCGCGAGCAAGTCGGCGGTTCGATCGTTCACCCGAACCTGGGCAAACGAACTTGCCCCCAGAGGGATCCGCGTCAACGTCGTCAGCCCTGGACCTACGGACACGGCCATGATGGCGGCGACTACAGACGAAGTTCGTGCAGCACTTACCGGGATGATCCCGCTAGGCCGTCTCGGCAGACCGGATGAAGTGGCGTCGGCGGCGCTCTTCCTCGCAAGCAGCGAAAGCAGCTTCACGACCGGCGCGGAACTGTGCGTGGACGGCGGAGCTACCCAGGTTTGACTGTCCGGGGTCCAAGCCTGCCCTTCCCCTGAAGGCAGGATCTACAAAGCCGCCCGCCGCCGGTCAATCCGAGTTTCGGCTCCGTGTTGATTATCGCCTCGAGTCGACCCAGTCTGACACTTCACTCCGATCGTACAGAAGCAAACAAAGCCAACTCTTTCAAAAAGTTGGGAGCGCAGCAGGTGATCGTAAAATGTGCAGCTGGGTCATTTTCAGCTGGTAATCAACCGGCAATACGCTAAGCCTCGCTCGAGAGATGCCTGTCCTATCCCAAAGCGCTTTGCGCTGCACAAATCCTGTCGATCAGGGCATCGAGCTCACCCTTTGGGGGACGATTTTGGGAGAGGCGATGCTTCAAATGCATGATCGGTTCGGCGAGGATTTCTTCCAGGTTCTCGGCGCAGCTGAAGTCACCGGCAACGCGCTTGACCTTCGAATTGTCGAAGATCGCGGTCCAGGCCTTGTCGCCGACCAAGGGGCCCACCCAATCCGGATTATACTTGATCAGTGTGTCCGTCGGCACGTGGACGATTTTCGCCTCGACACCCAGCAATCTGGCGATCGCCTTCTGAATATCATCCCATATATGGGCGCGATCGGAGGTGATGTGGAAGATTTCACTCAGGGCTGCCTGCTTGCCGAAAAGCCCGACGAAAGGCACTGCGAAATCGACCGAGCGCGTCAATGTCCACGGTGTGTGGCCATCACCCGCGACGATCGTGGGCTCGCCATCCAGCATGCGCCTCGCCATTATATCGCTGTCGCCCATCATGATCGGCAGGCCCGTACGCACGGTGTGACTGGGGCGGACGATCGTCCAGGCCAACCCCTTTGACGCCATCAGCAGCTCCTCGCAGGCGATCTTGGCCTGGCTGTAGGGCCAGTAGGGATTGATGGCCGGCGTTCTTTCGGTGATGACATAGTGGCGTGCCGGCTTCTCGTAGACGGAGGCCGAAGAGATGAAAATGTACTGGCCGCAATTGCCCGCAAACACCTCGATGTCTCGCGCGATCTGATCCGGCGTGAAAGCGATAAACTGGCATATGACGTCATAGTTGGCTCTGGCCAGATCAGCATAGGCAGCCGATCCAAGTTCGCCGGTGATCGAAGTCACACCAGCAGGCAACGGGTCGCCCCTCAGGCCGCGGTTGTAGACACTGACACGATGTCCCTGGCCAACAGCACGCTCGACGCAGGGATATGAGATTTGGCCGGTACCGCCAATGAAAAGCACGTTCAAAGCCATGTGAAGAACCTCAGCGTCTGATTGGTAGGATTAATGACTACCATTCATACCGCGAAAATGCCCGATCGTCTCCGGCCGATCATCCTCATGACGACCATCACCATTAAAAAATTGGGAAAGGCTTCAGATCGGCAGCATGCCTGCAGCGCCTCGGCAGGTCAAAACGACGACGCTACCAGCGCAGACTGAATTTGCCGACCAGGCTTCCGACCAGCCCGCTGAGCAAGATGCCGAGCGTGTACCATATCGCGATGAATGGGATACCGTTTTCGACGCAGGCCCAGGAGTAGACCCAGCCGCCGACGCCCCCGGCGCAAGCGCCTGCAACGAAACCGGCGAGTGCCGGACGCGTGGGGGCTGCACGTCTGAGAAACCACATGTTGGCGCAGAAAGCAGGAATGCCGAAAGCCACGATCAGGAAAGGGCAAAAGGACGCCGAATATCCGATGATCAAACCCGGATAGGATGAAGCCGGCGACAGCCCGAGTTGAGCGATGGCCAGAAGCGCGACGATGCTGAATGCCACGACCGGAACCCGAACCATACTCCCAATCGAACCCTCTGGGCGCGCAACTCGTTCAAGGGCCACGATCGTCGCGCTCATTAGTACGGCAGTATATAAAAACTTCACCCAAAACGCTGCCACCGTCACGTGGTGCAGATGCGGGCGAAAGCTGAGCGATATCAGCAGTGCGATGGCCGCGCCGATCACGCCGACAATGATTGTAAGCGCAAGCCTCACTCGCAGCGCATGATGGCGAACCGGAGTGAGATCGCTTACCAAAGCCTCGATAAATTCATCATTTTTCGTCATTGGCAAAACCCAGCTTGCGTCCAATCGCGCGCATCCCTCGGTGAATGCTGACGCGAACCATTGCTTCCGACTGGCCGCTCTCGCTCGCAGCTTCAGCAGTGGTTTTTCCGGCAATCTTTACCTGCCGCAGAAGCTCCCGCTGTTTGGCAGGCAATTGGTCGAGAAGACGGTCGATATCGAGGTGAGCAAAGAGTGTCTCCTCTCGAAATTCAGCCGCGACCTCGTCTCCCAAAACAATTTCTACGCCTCTTCTGCTGCCATTTACCCTGAAGTGGTCGATCAGCTTGTATTTCGCGATTTGGAAAAACCACGCGGTGAACGGCCGCTCCCGATCATAGGTAATGCGCCGGCTATGCACCGCCAAAAGCACCTCCTGGACCAGATCCTCGGCGTCACGGTCTGCGTTCGATCCAAGTCTCCTTCGATAAAATGCCAGAAGCAGATCTCGCAAAATGACGAGCAAGCGCCTGTACGCAGCCTCATCGCCGTCAAGCGAGAGAAGCATCAAGCCTTTCAGGACCTGTTCCGATACCGATTTCGTCATTCGCGTGCAGTCATTCGTTGATCGGCGCTATTTGTTACACCCTGAGCCGGATTTTTTGTCGCCCTTCTTGCGATCACAACGGCGTGATCGCTGTAACGCATTCGCACAAGCGCCGAATGAGGGGGCGGAATTGAGGGACGATCGGTTGTCGCTGGTAGGATGCCATAGCCGCCTCGCCTCCTTTCCAAAGCGATCGCCCTACCCGCTCCAGATAGCCGGATGGGCATCATATCGAAAAGATGCAAGATATGGAGAGCAGAATGTCGCTCACGAAGTTGAAGATCATGGGTATGGTGCTGGCGCTTGGTGCCGCGACCACACTATCCGCACAGGCTGCCGATAAGGCGCGCGTTCGCGGCGTCGTGGAAAGCCTCAGCGGCGATACGCTGATGGTCAAATCGCGCGAAGGCAAGGACGTGACGATCAAGCTTAAATCCGGCTGGGCCGTCAACGGCATCGTCAACGCCTCCGTGACAGACATCAAGCCTGGGGATTTCGTCGGCATCGCGTCCGTTCCGACCGACAGCGGCATCAACGGAGCGCTCGAGGTGCTGATCTTCCCGGCCGCGATGAAGGGCACCGGCGAGGGCGATTACGGCTGGGATCTGAAGCCAAAGAGCTCGATGACCAATGCGACGGTTGCCAGCGCCGTTACCTCGGTCAACGGCCCCACCCTGTCGCTCACCTATAAGGGCGGCGAGAAGAAGATCTCGATCCCGCCAGGCACGCCGGTCGTCACCTTCGGCAAGGCGACGAAGGACGACATCAAGCCCGGCGCAGGAGTCATCATCAACGGCACGACCGATGGAGACAATACGGTTGAATCCGACCGTGTCGTGGTCGGCATAAACGGCGTCATCCCGCCAATGTGACGCATCGATGCCGCCATCACGGGGCTGCCCGGTTGCCGATCGCATCCGGGCAGCTCAATGAGCGGCGATAGCGTCGCAGCATATGATTTCGGACACCGCCGTCCGGCGGCACGTCAGGAGAATTGTCCATGACAAGCATCGAGCAGATCGGCACCGCGCCGCCACCGCCCCCGGCCAAGATCTTCATTCGCCGTCATTCGGCTCTTACGCGGATAACGCATTGGATCAATGTGCTGTGTCTGACCTTGCTGCTGATGAGTGGCATGCAGATCTTCAATGCCGATCCACAATTGCATTGGGGAAACTACGGAGCGGTTGAAGATCCGTCGTGGTTCGAAATCGCCAGCAATCAGGATGGCGACAACACCACCGGAATAGTGCGCATCGGCCGTCTGTCGATCACCACAACCGGCATACTCGGTGCCTCCACGGCCGACGGCGAAATGATGCCGCGCGCATTTCCGGCTTGGGCGACGATACCGAGCTACCAGGATCTTGCAGCTGGCCGACGCTGGCATTTCTTCTTCGCCTGGCTGTTTGTCATCAATGGGCTCGTTTACGTGGCCTATGGCCTGATCGGCGGTCATTTCCGCCGCGATCTCGCGCCGACGGCTCAAGATATCGCGCCCAGAAATATATGGCATGAAATCAAGGACCACGCCCGGCTACGCTTCCCGCAAGGCGAAAAGGCGCGGCGCTACAATGCATTGCAGAAGCTGACCTATCTCATCGTAATCTTCATCCTGCTGCCGCTGATGATCGGTTCGGGATTGACCATGTCACCCGCGATAGACGCCGGTTACCCCTTCCTGCTCGATATTTTCGGTGGTCGCCAAACGGCCCGCTCCATTCATTTCATCACCGCCTGGAGCCTGGTGGCCTTCGTCGTCGTTCATATCGCGATGGTCATTCTCTCCGGCCTTTGGAACAACATACGTTCGATGGTGACCGGCCGCTACGCGATCATCAACGAGGAGACCGACCGATGAGCTCCATCTTCACTCGCCGCCGTTTTCTCATCGGCTCGGCCGCCAGTCTGGGCGCCGTGGGCCTGACCGGATGCGATGACATTTCTCAGAACCAGCATGTGCAGAAGGTGCTCGCTCTGGCTGAGCGGCTAACCATGGGCACACAGCGGCTCATCGTCTCTCCGCAGACGCTTGCCCGAGAATATACCGACGCGGACATCTCGCCGAACTTTCATCCGAATGGATCAATTCAGCCAACGAGCGCCGAATATGTCCGGATGGTGGAAACCCAATTTGCCGACTGGCGGCTCAAGATCGACGGGATGGTCAATAGGCCGATGGAATTTTCGTTGGCTGATCTGAAGAAGCTACCTTCTCGCACCCAGATCACCCGCCACGACTGCGTCGAAGGCTGGAGCGCCATCGGTAAATGGCAGGGCGTTCCTCTCGGATTGATCCTGCAGACTGCCGGTTTGAAGCCAGGTGCCCGTTACGCCGTCTTCTATTGTGCCGACGAGTTGGAACAGACGCTCGACGGCAGCGGCCGCTATTACGAGAGTATCGACCTGATCGACGCCTTTCATCCGCAGACAATCCTCGCCTATTCGCTTAACGGGAAGGATCTGGAAGTCGAACACGGCGCTCCCCTGCGCCTGCGCGTCGAACGTCATCTTGGCTACAAACATGCCAAATACGTCATGCGCATCGAAATCCGTGACCGGTTCGATGATCTCTGGGGTGGTAACGGCGGGTTCTGGGAAGATCGCGGCTACGAATGGTATGCCGGTATCTGAGATGTCGTAGCAGACGTCAATAATCAGGCGCGGCGATCGTACACGATATCAGTGGCATAGGCCGTACCTCAGGCACGCAAAGATTTCACGCGTGCAAGGTCCTGAACCTTGACGATTGACGCGCAAATGCTCGCTCATCTCGCTCTTCACGATTTCTATGAATTCCATCATATAGACGGGCTGCACACGGCTACGTGGTGTCAAGAGCGAAATCTGCGCAGGCTCCATGATGCCTGGGCCAAGTGGTATCCACGTGAGCTTGCCTTCGGAGACCTCCTTTTCCACGCCAAGCAGCGAAAGGAAAGCGATACCCAGGCCGGCGCGAACGAGAGCCTTGAGAATACCGGGCCGCTCAGCTCGAGCGACGATCAGGCAAGGTGCCTCTCCGTCTCAGTCCATTTCAAATTGCGCCGTGGCGCGGCGGTAGCTTTCCGCCCAGATAGTAGTTTCCGATCGCCTGATACTTCCAGCGAACCGGGTCGTGCAGGGTGTGGGTTCGCACGTTGCGCCAGTATCGATCGAGGTTGTCTTCCGAGAGAGTGGACGATGTGCCCGAGAGTTCGAACAGCTTGGTCCCGGCCAGCAGTCCCGCCTTCGTCGACAGGATTTTCGCCTCCGCGACCGCGATCGATGCTGCTGCGACAGTCTCTTCCGTCATATCGAGTTGCGCGGCGTCGACGAGTGCCGCAGCCCGCCCAAGCAGGGCCTCGGCAGCACGAAGCCGCAACTTGACTTCGCCGACGCCGTAGAGCGTCAGCGGGTCGTCGACGGCGCGCTCGACCTTGGCGTCGATCCACGGGCGCGACCGCTCCTCGATGAACCGGAGCATCTCGCGATAGGCGCCTTGCCCGATCCCGAGATCAATCGCGGCATGCATGAGCTGTGCCTGCGGACCGATCGTCGTCGGTCGGTCGAACGACGCCTGGAACGGGACGATCCACTCAGGTTCGACCTGCACATGCTCGAACTCCACCGAACCGCTGCCGGTGACGCGCTGGCCGAAGCCGTCCCAGTCGTCGGTGATGGTGACGCCTGGCGCGTTCCGAGGAATGAAGACCAGATAGCTCGTCCGCTTTCCGTCTTCATCCGTAACGGCAAGAGTCGGAATCCAGTGCGCATAGAGTGCACCCGTGCAGTAGAACTTGCGCCCCTCGACCAAGGCGCCGCTGCCGTCACGTACCAGTCTTGTGCGGCGCGTGAAGTCGCGCTGTCCGACTTCCGCAAGAGCGTTGCCGAATCGGTCTCCTGCAAGAACACGGTCATAGAAGAAGCGCTTCTGCTCCTCACTGCCGCCGACCCGAAGCACCTCGAGCGCGTAGTAATGGTTCTGCGGGATCTGCGAGAGCGAGCCATCGGCCGCGCCGATGATCGCGATGACCTGTGCGAGGATCCGATTGCTGACGCCCGGCCCGCCATAAGCCCGGGGCACGGTGATACCCCAGAGACCGCTGGCGGTGAACGCCTCCAGCTCGCTCCATGGCAGCAACCGGTCGCGGTCGCGATCCGACGCGCCGGCCGCGAACTCGTCAGCAAGCCGGGTTGCCACTTCGATCGCCTGGTCATCACCGGCAATGGACGCAGGGTGGCGTGAGCTGGGCGCTACGGAAGATACCGGTGTTGCGTTCGTCATCGGCGCCTCAATTCCACTGGTGTCTGGCAGGGTAAGCGCCGGTCAGCTCGTACTTGCCGATAAGGTGGTATTTCCATCGGACGGGATCGTGGAGCGTATGGACACGGGCGTTTCGCCAGTGACGACCGAGATTATGTGCCTCCCGTGTCGCCGACGAGCCCGCGAGATCGAAAAGCTGCTCGGTCGCGGCGAGCGCGATCTCTGTGGTGAGGATCTTCGCCTCGGCGACCGCAACGGACGCTATAGCGCTCGAGGCGTCCGTGACTTTATCTCTTGCAATACGGTCGATCGTCTCAGCAGCCTCGTAAAGGACCGCCTGCGCCGCGTGGAGGTCCGTGTAGAGACTGCCGACCGAGTGAATGATGGTCGGATCGTCGATTGCCGAGGAGACGCCGGAGTCGACCCATGGTCTTGCGCGATCACGCACGAAGGCAACGGCATCGCCGACGGCCGCCGCTGCAATTCCTGAATCGATGGAAGCCTGCACGAGCTGTGAGATCGGTCCGGCAAGCCCAGGACGATCGGCATAGGACCAGACGGGGAAGACGAGTTCTGGATCGATCGGGACGTCTGCGAATTTGACGGAGCCACTGGCCGTCGTGCGCTGCCCGAACGACGACCAGTCGTCGATGACGGTCACTCCCGGCGCATCGTAGGCGGCCCAGACCTGGACGGCTCGTCCTTCTTCGTCGACCGCCCTCGTGGGTATCCAGTGAGCGAAGATCGCCCCTGTCGAATAAAAGCGACGGCCGGTCAGTCGAAGGCCGTCTGGCGTCGACCGCAGCAATGTCGTGCTGACGGCCACCGACTTCGTCTTCTTCTCCGGCCCCGCATTTCCGATGCGGAATCCTTTGTTGAGGACGTCGCCAAAGATTCGAGCCTTCTGTGCGTCGGAGCCCACGTCCTTCAGCAGTGCGAGCACGCCGAACTGGTTCTGCGGGATCTGGCCGAGGGCAGGATCGGCGCGACAGAGGATCTCGAACACCTTCGCAAGTGTGACGTTCGACACGTCGGCCCCGCCGAACGCCTTCGGGATGGTGACCCCACCCAAGCCGCTCGCCGTGTACTCGTCGATCTCGGCCCAAGGCAGAAGCCTCTTGGCATCACGCTCGGAGGCGCCGACCACGAAGCGCTCCGCCAAACGCGCGGCGACGTCCAAGGCCTCCTGATCGTCCCTGATGAGATGTGGCCGCGCGGGCGGCGATGGACGACGTCCGTTTACGTCGGAAGCATGCGAACTCTGGTCAACCATATCGTATCGAACTTTCACATCATCGGGCGCGCAGATGGCGGACGGCGCTGTCACCGGCAAATTGCACCAGGCAGACCAACGTGATCAGCACGACGATCACGGCCGCCATGACGGTCGTGTCGAAGCGTTGGTAGCCATAGCGGATGGCCATGTCCCCCAACCCACCCGCGCCGACCGCGCCCGCCATGGCCGAGGCGCCAATGACGCTGACGAGCGTGATCGTAAAACCGCCGATGATGCTGGGCAGCGCTTCGGGAATCAGCACATGCCGGACGATGTGCCACCGCCGACACCCGATCGCCTGGGCCGCTTCGATGAGGCCGGGATCGACTTCGCGAAGGCTGACCTCGGCGATCCTGGCAAAGAATGGGGTCGCACTGATGGATAAGGGCACCGCGGCCGCCCAGACCCCGATGGTCGTCCCCGTAATCAGACGGGTGAGCGGCAGCAGCGCGACGAGCAGCACGATGAACGGCGTGGCGCGAAAGCCGTTGATGATTGCCGCCAGCACACGCTGCGTTTTCGGAGCCTCGATCAGCCCGCCGGGCTGGGCAAGCACCAGAAACACGGCAAGCGGAATGCCTGCCGCAAATGCGATCAGCGAGGAGACACCGACCATCACAATCGTGTCGAGTAAGGCCTGCCACAGGCGTTCATACATCATCGCCGACATAGCCTAATATCCTGACTTGATGAGCGAGATTTTCCAGATCCTTCGGCACCGCCGTTGTCACCCCCTTGACGGAAATGAGCAGGCGACCATTCACATGTCCCTGAATGCGGTCGAGCGCACTCTGCAGGACCCGCGTTGACGCACCCAGAGCATTCGCGATCGCGGCCACGTCTGGCTCCAAGCCGCCCTGTCCAGTATAAGACAGTTCCATGATCGTCCACCGCGCCTCCCGATCCGGCTGAGCACGAAGTCGACTTTGGACATCTTCGGGGATGTCGCGGTTCAATGGTTGAAGCAATGCCCGTGTTGCCGGATGGGTCGGATTTCCGAAGACTTGCCAGACAGGACCGGCTTCGGCAACACTTCCCTCATCGAGCACCAGAACCTGGTCACAGATCTCACGGATGACGCTCATCTCATGCGTGATGAGAATGATCGTCAGATTGAGCCGGCGGTTGATGTCCTTGAGAAGCGCAAGTATCGAAAGAGTCGTTTCCGGATCGAGTGCGGACGTGGCCTCGTCGCAGAGCAGGATTTCCGGCCGGTGAACCAGTGCCCTCGCGATGCCAACGCGCTGCTTCTGTCCGCCCGACAGCCGTGATGGGTAGGTCTTTTCCTTGCCCTCAAGCCCGACGAGCGACAGAACCTCCGCGACCCGCTCTTCTATCTGGCGCTTCGGAACGCCCGCGACAATCAGCGGGAACGCGACATTGCCCCAGACCGTCTTCGACGACAGGAGATTGAAGTGCTGGAAGATCATTCCGATCCTGCGGCGAAGCCTAACAAGCCCGTTTTCGTCGAGCGACGAGACATCGACGCCATCCACCGTCACGCGTCCGCCGGTCGGCCGTTCTAGACGGTTGATCGTGCGAAGAAGGCTCGATTTGCCTGCGCCGCTCCGACCGATGATGCCGTAGATCGATCCGGCAGGCACATCGACGGAAATGCCGCGAAGCGCGTGCACCTCGCCTGCCGACGACTTGTAGCGCTTCTCGACATCAGTAAACGAGACGGTGCCGACATTTTGTCCCGGAAGAACTCGCTCCACCGGGACTGTTGCTATTGCCGGAGCGTCCGGCTTCTCGCCTTCCGCTTCTGACAAGCGTCGTGCCGTTGCGTTCAATGTACCCATGGCAGCGTATAGAGCTTGGGGTCCGAGGCGAACGCCTTGTCGATGGCGCCCTTCACGGCGTCCGATTTCTGATAGAGATCGACTAGTTCCTTGATGCCGGCATCGTCGACCTTCGCCGACTGCACTGCGAAGACGATTGCGAACTGCTTGTCGTCAACGCCGGAATAGAGCAATCCCGAGCTCGGATTGAACGCCTTAGATGCGACGATGAAGTGCGGATAGCCCTGCGCGAGATCGACGTCTGCGGTCACGCGGGAGAGCTGCGGCCCTTCGACCTCTTTGAACGTGAGGTGTTTCGGATTGTCGGTGACGTCGTCCAGCGTCCCCTTGAATCCGACGCCGTCCTTAAGCTTCAGAAGGCCTGCCTTCTGCAGGAGAAGAAGTCCACGTCCCTGGTTCACGGGATCGTTGGCGATCGCAACGGTGCCTTTGTCCGGGATCTCGTCGAAGCTCTTATGCTTGAGGGAGTAAAGGCCGATATTTGCAAGCACGCCGATGCCGGCGCTCTTGAAGTCGTATCCACGCTCCTTGATGGCGTTGTCCAGGAACGGCCGATGTTGGAAATAATTCACGTCGATATCGCCCGACTGCAGGGCTATGTTCGGCGTCGTCCAGTCGGTGAATTCGACAACCTGGATGTCGAGCCCCTTCGCCTTCGCTTCAGGAACCAGTGCCTCAATGGAGTCGGCATACACTCCTGGGACGACGCCCACCTTGATCGTTTCGGCGCTAACGCTGCCCGCCAATGTCAATGCCGCGAGCGCGACGATTCCTGCAATGTACTTTCTCATGGACGTCCCCTGTTGATCCGGCACGAGGCTATTGTCCATTAAAGCCGTAGACAAAGCAGATTTTACCGACAGGGACGGCGGTTAGGGAATAATTTTGCGGCACCGCAATTGAACCAGAAGACGAAGCGGCTACCCCGCCACCATGCCGGCCGAGACAAGTGGCCTCGCCATGACCAGCTCGACCAGCGTCGGCGTGGCGCAGGATTGCCGCAGCCAGGAGCGGGCCGAGCCAGGGCGAGGAAGTCGCCAACATGATCGTCTACGTATGTTCGGAGCAGGCTTCCGCGACAACCGGCTCGGCTTTGCGCGTGGACGGCGGCGTGGTCCGCTTCAGCGCCACGGCAGGATCATTCATCCGTTTTGGGTGATCCTCAAGCCATGCTCACGGGCCGAGCCCATGAGCATGGGCAATAGGTGCTATTGACGGGATTCGCATCGGTGATCCTCTAAGCGCTGCCTGTAGCACCTGGACGAACAACATAAAGTTTGACGAATGGTGCGCGAGCCGCTGACGAATACGTTACTTCGCATTTCCAATTTACCCAACCGATCAGAGCTTGTAGCCGCCGCTTTCCGCGCCAGTTGTGATTTTGAGGCGCCCGGTCGGCTCCTAGGCGTATTGCGTGACAGCGGCTTCAGAGGCTTCGACCGCTGCCAAGATCGCCAAGGCCCGCTCGAAACTCTTGCTACCTGCGATTGGGTCTTGAAAGCAGGCAGCATCCGCGGCTGCTGAAGGTGCATGCCGCATGGCAGACATGACGCCGAAACTCGACCGTGCCGGCTATCGGTTGAGATCGGGATGAAGGTGCTAGCGAAAAATGGCTGATTTTGCCGGAGGAATGCTACGATGACGTCTCGGCTCGATCTCCGCCAAAGCCGTCCAAGCTCGCGCTGCAGCTGTGCCCCAGCCAATCCGAAAAGGCGCGCACTTTCTGGCGCGCTTCAGCGCGGGCCGGCCAGAGTGCGTAGTAGCCGTAGCCGCTGTCGATGATCCGTTCGAATGGAGCGACCAGCTCGCCGCTTTCCAGATCCTGGCGCGAAAAGGCGAGATCGCCCATCGTCACGCCATAGCCGCTCGCAGCGGCGGTCATCGCGAAATCCTGCGTATCGAAGACTTGATGACGGGCTGCCTGGAACGAATAGACGCCTTCGGCCTGCAGCCAAAGGGTCCAGTCGCTATGACGCGGATTGGAATGCAGCAGAACGCAGTTCTGTAAGTTTTTGACCGCGGGCGGATCGCCCAGTTTGGACAGGAACTGTGGCGAGCACATCGGCGTCAACTGCTCCCGCAATAGCGGCAGCACATCCATACCGGGCCAGTTACCGTTGCCGTAGGTGATCAACATGTCGATATCACCGACAGAAAAGGTGGGCCTCAGAAACCAGGCGGTATCGATATTGATGTTCAGGTCTTCATGATGCCTGTGGAGATCCGGCAGGCGCGGCAGGAACCATTTGCGCGCGAAGGTCGGCGGCATGCGGATAGTCAGCGACCGCGCCGTCGTTCGCGTCGCCTCGAACGAGGTCTTCAGCGACGCCAGCAGCCCGTCGACGATCGGAATTAGCGCCATGCCCCGCTCCGTCAGCGCCACCTTGCGGGTATGGCGCTCGAACAGGGTGCAGCCGAAATAATGCTCGAGCTGCTGCACCTGGCGGCTGATCGCGCTCTGACTGAGGTTGAGCTCTGCCGCCGCCGCTGTGAAACTGCCCGTTTCCGCAACAACGGAAAAGGTCTGCAGGGTCTGCAGCGGCGGCAACCTGTTGTGATCGAACCTCGGCTCCATTCCCTACCCGGCTTCTTTGCTGCTGTCTCGAACGGCAAGCAATAAAGCATGTGGATGGAATGGCAACCGATGCGCTCAGGCGATCGCCCGACGAACTGTCTCGATGGCTTGCCGGACCCTTCGCGGCGCCGTACCGCCCTTATGATCGCGGCTGGCAACCGATCCCTCGACCGTCAGCACCTCGAAGACATCGTCGAGAATACCAGGTGCAAAGGCCTGCATCTCGGCAAGGGAAAGCTCCGAGAGCGTCGGAAGGGCCTTGTCGCGGGCCGCACCGACGATCGCGGCGACTGCATGGTGCGCATCGCGGAACGGCACGCCGGCGCGGACCAGATAATCGGCAAGGTCGGTTGCGGTCGAATAGCCCTGATTGGCGGCCGCAAGCATCCTTGCATGCTTGACCGTGATGGTCGGGATCATTTGCGCCGTGACGCTGACGGCGGCCCGGACGGTCTCAAGCGTATCGGTCAGCGGCGGCTTCGATTCCTGCTGGTCCTTGTTGAAGGCAAGCGGCTGGCTTTTCATAAGAGCTGTCGAGAAAGCGAGATTGCCCATGACGCGGGCGGCCTTGCCGCGCACCAGCTCGGCCAGATCCGGATTGCGCTTCTGGGGCATGATCGAGGAGCCGGTGCAGAACTGATCGCCGACCTCGATGAAATCGAACATCGGCGTGCACCAGAGAATGACTTCCTCGCTGAAACGCGACAGGTGCCCCATGATGATCGAGCCAGTACTGCAGACATCGACGACATAATCGCGATCGGAAACGGCGTCGAGTGAGTTGGCGAAGGACGTGGAGAAGCCAAGCTTGGAGGCGCTGTATTCAGGGTCGATGGGATAGCCGGTACCTGCAAGCGCCGCCGCGCCAAGCGGCGAAATGTTGAGCCGTTCGCGCGTCGCGCCGACCCGGTCGAGATCGCGCAGGAACATTTCGGCATAGGCCATGAGATGATGGCCGAAGGTGACGGGCTGCGCCACCTGCAAATGCGTGAAGCCGGGCATGATCGCATCGGCATGTTTCTCAGCGAGATCGACAAAGGCGCCGATCAGCGTCTTCAGATCGTCGGCGAGAAGATCCAGTTGCTCGCGGGCATAGAGACGAATGTCGGTCGCCACCTGATCGTTGCGCGATCTTGCCGTGTGCAGCTTCTTCCCGGCGTCACCGATCAGCGCGATCAGCCGGTCCTCGACATTGGTGTGGACGTCTTCGAGTTCGGTTTTCCATTCGAAGGCACCCGAGCGCATCTCTTCGGCCACTTGGTCAAGACCAGTCTGGATTTTACCGTTTTCGTCAGTGGTCAGAATGCCGGCGCGAGCAAGCATCTCGGCGTGGACCTTCGATCCGGCGACATCGTGCAAGGCAATGCGCTTGTCCTGGTCAAGGCACTCATGAAAGCTCTCAAAATCCCTGGAGACGGCCTCCTTGAACAGCGGCGACCATGTGGCTTCTTTCTGGTTTCTCATCGCGGTCTTCCTTTTGAACGAATGCCGCCCTCCTCCGGGCGTATCCTCTATTGAAGCAGCGCAAGCAGGCTGCGGGCATCGGTCTGATTTTCGAGATCGAGAACGAAGTCGCTGAGAACGTCGACCCTTGATGCCGGCAGCACCATGCCGGCTAGGGCTGCATATTTGCCGATCAGTCGCTCATCACTCAGCGGGTTCTGCGGGCCTCCGAGGGGGAATTCAACGACAAGCCGATGCCGCTCGCCGGATGTCGTGACGATGGTGATCGCCGGCTCGTCCTCGTCTTTCATGGAGGGATCAATCCGCACCGTGATGCGATCCATCAACGGGCCGATCTCCACGGCCGACCACGCGGCCTCCTCAAGCTCGGCCAGAAAGACCTTGCCGTAACGCAGCCGGGCCGCCAGGGCATAGGGCAAGCTCATCTGGGCCTGTGCGCGCGACTCGATGATCTTGCCGCCACACATGCCATGCTGGAAGCCGCTGATATCGACCTCGATGGCGGCGATATCAGCGGGATCGAGACCATGACGCTGCAGCATGATGTCAAGCGCATCGATGCCCGCGTGCGTCCCGCGGCAGGTCGCGTGCGGCTTGATCGAGCATCGGTTCAGGCGCCAGTTGTGTCCGAAGTTGCGGATCAGCGCCTGCGGATCGCCCTTGCCGGCGCCGAAAGTCGCAAAAAAGCTGCCCCAGCGCTCCGCCTCGAAGACGCTATCAGGCCCTTCGAACCCTTGCCGTGTGAGATAAGCGGACATAAGGCCGCCTTCGGCGGCGCGGCCGGCATGAAGCTTCTTGGTTGAGCTGCCATTGTGGATGAAAGCCCAGGTTCCACAGGCAAAGGAGCAAGCAGAGCCGAGAGCGGAGGCCATTGCATTCATATCGAGGTTCATCACGCTGCCGACGGCAGCGGCAGCGCCGAACGCCCCGCAGGTTCCAGTCGAATGCCAGCCGAGACCGTTGTGCTCTTCATATCCGCCGACGGCTTCCAATACGCGCCGGCCGACTTCATAGCCGAGCAGGACGCTACGCAGCAGCTCGCTGCCGCTCACTGGCTGGCTTCGATCGCCAAGCGCGGCAAGCACAGCCGGAAGGACGACAGCACCGGAATGATCGCAACCGCCGCTGTCGTCAAGCTCGTAGGCATGGGCCGATACGCCGTTGACGAAGGCGGCTGTCCTTGCGTCCGATGCGATCGGTCGCCCCCAGATCGCGGCATGACCGGTGCGGGCCTTGATATCAAGCATCGCCACGACCGCATTGGTTTCGCGGGAGGCCGAACCGGCGATGGCAGCTCCGAGCGTATCGAGAATATGAAGCTTCGCCTTGTGGATGGTCTCGGGCGGAAAAGCTTCATAGCTCGTCGAGCAGACAAGCTCCGCCAGTGCCTGTGTCAGATTATCGCTCACGGGACCGTTCCTCATCGACATAGGCTTCGTAGACATTGATCGGGTGATCGCCCGGTGCGGCAAGGCCCTTGCCGGCATGCCAGCGCGCGACATCCGCCGCCGTCGCCAGCCACACGTCATCGAAGCCTGTGATATGGGCGAGCAAGGCTTCGACCAGCGCTATCCGGCCAGGCGTGCCTGTCCATTCCGGGCGAAGTTGGATGACATAGCAAAGGCCGTATTTGCGATAGGCATCGAACTCGGCGATCCAGTTGCCAAGTACCGCCTCATAGGACGGAATGCGGCTTTGCCCCTTGGGAAAAGCCGGGGTGAAATTGAACTGGAAATAGGGCCGATCCTCCAACTCGATGTGAACCGGGATCTCCACCAGCGACGAGGAATGGCTGTAGGGCACATCGTCACCATTCAACGATGCCGACCAGGAATAGCCGGCCTCAACGAGTAGGCGATCGAAGTGACGCGGCCAGTTGCCTGCCGGCAGCCGGAAGCCGGAAACCTCGTTCGATGCAATCGCGCTCAATCTGTCACGGCTGCGCTTGAGGAGGTCCACAGCGGCCGATGCATCCATGGCGTCATAGCGCTCGAAATCCCAGCCGTGGCTCTCGATCTGATGGTGTGGTGTCACGATATCGCGCAGCAACTGTTCGTGTTTCTCTGCAACGATGCCGGGCACGAACCAGCTGGTGGATATGCCGGCATCGGCAAAGGCGTTGCAGAGACGCTCGACGCCGCGCGCGGCGCCATATTGCCAGACCGAAAAGCTCTTGCTGCGCCCTTTGAGATCAGGCGCCTGCGCGACTGCATCAAGCCCATCGTTGAAGATCACCGAGACAATTGCCGCGCATGTCTTGCCCTGCGGACAGAAGCCTTTGGAAGCCGTATCAGTCATGCGGCGTCCTCCGGATGTTGTGCGATCCACCATTTTGCGATTTCCGCGCAGTGTGTCGCCCAGACACTGTCGCCATGGCTGGTGATCGCCTTGAATAGGCCCTCGAGGATCGCAAGCCGACCAGGTTTGGCGCAGACTTTCGGATGCAGGATCGTGGTCCAGCAGAGCCCTTCGCGGTGATAGCCTTCGAATTCGGCGCACCAGTTCTTTTGAACATCGGCGTAGCCCGAGATACGGTCGAGACCGATGGGAAAATCGGGCTCCTCGCTATAGGCAAGCGCGGTGTAATCATCGATATCCCAGCGACTCGGAATCTCGACCAGGCCGCGTCCGCGAGATGTCGCGTGGAAATAAGGCCGGTCGTCGCCGCGCATGGAGCTTGAATAAATGACGCCAAACTCGTGCAGCAATTGCGCAGTCTCGTCGCTCCAGTCGCCGGACGGCGTGCGGAAGCCGACCGGCGTCACGCCCATGCGGCTTTGGAAGATGTTGCGAGAGCGCCCCATGATGTCGAGCTGCTGCTGGCGGCTGCAGTCGATGAAAACCTCATGATAGTGGCCGTGATAGGCGATCTCATGGGCATTCCGAAGGATGCGTTCGCATTGCGACGGCCAATGTTCGACCACCCAGGTCGGTACGAAAAAGGTCGCCTTGAGGCCATAGGCAGCAAGAAGATCGAGAAGCCGCGGCAGCGCCCGCCACGGGCCATAGGAACCTTGCGTGAAATAACGGGGATTGGAGAGCAGCGAACCGTCGAGCATCGCATCGCCCGTCGGACCATCGACGTCGAAGGCGAGCGCCACCGCCGATTGTCGGCCTTGCGGCCACAGACTTGGTTTCGCCGATTTGATTGCACTCTTCGCAGTCATGGGGCTCAGCATGCGTTTCAAGGTGTTTTAGGGTGCAGCCATCCCTCCGCGGGCGTTGAGACACCCCGGCTGATGACTGCATGAAGGGATTGGGAAGCGCCGCTGTTACCGCGGCGCTTCTTCAAGCTTTACTTGACGCCGTTGATCACGGCCTTCGGAACGGCATTGTGGACGAGACCCCACTTCTTGAGGATCTCATCATAGGTGCCGTCCTTGATCAGCGCGTCGAGAGCACCGGCAACCGCATCGCGAAGCGCGGTGTGGTCCTTCTTGAAGCCAATGCCGAACGTGTCGTTGCTGAGCAGCGGCTCGCCGACGAGCGTGTAGGTGTTGGGCTCGATGCGCATCTGATAGGCGATCGTTTCGATGCCCTGCACGACCGCGTCATAACGGCCCTGCTTCATGCCGAGACGGGCCGCATTCGAATCCGCCGTTCCTTCGAACTTGATGGCGGGCTTGCCCTTGCCTTCGCAATTCTCGGCGCTCCAGGCCTTGACGTTATCACCGAAGGAGGTGCTGCGGCTTCCGGCTACTGTCTTGCCGCAAAGGTCGGTCGCCTGCTTGTAGGTCGCGGCATTGGCGTTGACGGTGAAGAGGATCGGCCCGCTGGTGATGTAATCGACGAAGTCCATGCTGGCTTGGCGCTTCACGTTGTCGCTCATGCCGGAGATGATCATGTCGGCGCGGCCGGTCTGCAGGCCGCTCTGCAGCTCCTGGAAGGCGGAGGTTACGAACACGGTTGTCAGGTTGAGCTTCTTGGCGATCGCATTTGCCAGGTCGACATCGAAACCGTCGATCGTGCCGGTGTCCGGATTGACGAACTCCATCGGCGGATAGATCGGATTGGTCATGATGCGGAGTTCGCCATCCTTCAGCAGGTTCAAGCTCGAATCCGCGGAAGCGGCAGTGGCCGCGAGCGAAAGCAGGGCCGCCGAAATGGCGAAGCGAATGAGTTTCATGCAATTCTCCTCTGATGATCTTTTTCAGGGTTTTTGTTGTTAAAGCACCGCAGAGATGAAGTTTTTCACTCTGGGATTTCTGGGGTTTTCCAATATGTCGCTGGGTGTGCCGGTCTCGACGATCGTACCGGCATCCATGAAGACCACGCGGTCGGCGACCTCGCGGCAGAAGCCGATTTCATGCGTGACGACGATCATGGTCGTCCCGGAGGCGGCGAGCTCCTTCATGACGCCGAGCACTTCACCTACCAGCTCAGGATCAAGTGCCGAGGTCGGTTCGTCGAAGAGCATGGCTTTCGGTTTCATGGCGAGTGCCCGGGCAATGGCGATGCGCTGCTGCTGGCCCCCGGACAACTCGCCCGGATAAGCGCCCGCCTTGTCGGTGAGGCCGACGCGCTGCAGAAGAACGCGCGCTTCGGCGATGCATTCCTGCTTCGGTCGCTTCTGCACGCCGACCGGACCTTCGATGATGTTCTGCAGGACCGTGCGATGCGGGAACAGATGAAACTTCTGGAACACCATGCCGACGGCCTGACGCTGGCGGGCGATCTCGCGATCCGGCAGCGGAAAGAGCCGGTTGCCCTCCCGACGATAGCCGGCAATCTCATCTTCGACCGTGACATAGCCGGCGTCGATCTGTTCGAGCTGGTTGATGCAGCGCAGGAAGGTGCTTTTACCCGAGCCGGAAGGCCCGATAATGCAGACGACTTCGCCCTTCCTGATCTCGAAATCGATATCCTTCAGGACATGAAACGTGCCGAAGTACTTCTGCAGGCCGTGCGCCTTGATGATCGCGTCCATCAGCTTGCCTCCCCGGTGAGAGCCTGGTTGGCCGCCTGTTGCGCGCTGGCATCACGCCGCCCCCAGCCCTTGGAGAAATGCCGCTCGATATAGATCTGTGCGATGCTGAGGATGGTGACGACGACCATATACCAGATGGCGGCGACGATCAGCAGTTCGATAACGCGCGAGTTGACGTAGTAGATGTCCTCGACGTTTTTCAAAACTTCCGAATATTGGATGACGCTGGCAAGCGAGGTCAGCTTAACCATGCCGATGGTTTCGTTGCCGATCGGCGGGACGATGACGCGCATGGCCTGCGGCAGAACGATCTTCAGCGTTGCCCGCAACTTGGTCATGCCGATCGATTGGGCTGCTTCCATCTGCCCCTTGTCGATCGACAAAAGGCCGGCGCGCACGACTTCGGCGGTATAGGCGCCCTGCTGAATGCCAAGGCCAAGGAGGGCGGCAACGAAGGGCGTCATGACGTCGACGGTGCGGAGCGACCACAATCCCGGAATACCAATCGCCGGGAAAATCAGAGCGAGGTTGAACCACAGGAGTAGCTGCAGCAACGCCGGGGTGCCGCGGAACAGCCAGACATAGCCGACCGATATGCCGCGCAGAACGGGATTGTCCGACATGCGCATGATCGCGGCAATGACACCGAGAACGATGCCGACGATCATGGCGCAGAAGGTCATGATGATCGTGTTGCCGACACCCGTCATGACGGCTCTGGTGAACAGGTTCTGTCCGACATATTCCCAGGCGATATCGCCCTTCCAGAAGGCTCTCGCCAGAAGAAGAAGCAGGATGACGCAGATCGCCGCCATGATCTTCGTGCCGATTTTTCGCTGTGGCACGATCACAAGCGCATTCACGTCCAGTGGCGCTGAATTCGTCAAATTAAGATCCCCTGAGCTCATTGGTGAGCTTTCATTTTCTAATGGGGAAAGCTTACGTTGCTTTTGAATTCGGCCACAAACGAGATTTGAACATGTAATTTATGCGCGTTGCGCATAAATCATGGCATTCCACAGTGCGATCGCGCTGGTTAATTGAAATGCGATCCATATGAGAGAGTCGGTTTCTTGTCGGACGACTCCGGCGCAATGGCAGTATCGACTGACCCGAACATATTGGAGCAGCAGCGCCTTCGGACGTTGTACACGCCGCCCCGCCGATCTCGATCACGCAAGAGGTAGTGCATATCGACGCCCTACAACTCGCGCTGGCCGTGAGGATTAGCACGATGATAATCCAAAACGTTTTGGCTTGACTCCCAAAACGTTTTGGAGAATTCTCTGCGCCGTTCCGGAGGGCGATCTTGGCAAATCTCAAGCAACTCGCGCAGTCGCTCGGACTGTCGATCACCACGGTTTCCCGTGCACTCGACGGTTACGGCGATGTCTCTGCAGCAACCCAGAAGCGGGTGAGAGAGGCTGCAGACATGGTTGGCTACCGCCCGAACGCATCGGCGCGCAGGCTAAGAAAACAACGTGCGGAACTCGTTGCCATCACGCTGCCGAGCGACCCCGGGCATATCGGTCCGCCGCATTTCCTCGACATGCTCTCCAGCTGTGCTGAGCATCTTGCAAGTGCCGGCCTCAACCTGGTCATCGCGCCTGTGCCACGCGGTGAAAGTGAACTCGACATCTGCCGTCGTTTCGTTGATGGCCGCCGCGTCGACGCCATGCTTCTCGTCCGCACCAGGCGGCAGGACGAACGCGTCGAATTTCTCCAGTCGCGCGGCATTCCCTTCGTCACCAACGGACGCACCGAAAGCCTCGTGCCGCATCCCTATATCGACGGCGACGGTTTTGCCGGGTTTCACGCGGCAACGGTCCGTTTTCAGGCCGCCGGCCACCGCCGCATCGGCCATATCGCCGGGCCACAGGAATATTACTTCGCGCATGTGCGCCGCACGGGTTGGAAGGCCGCGATGGACGAGGCAGGTCTCAATGCCGATCTCTGCGCCGAAGGCGCGCCCACGGAACAGGGCGGTTATCTCGCCGCACTGGAATTGCTCCGGCAGCCTTCGCGTCCTACCGCGCTCGTTTGCTCCACCGACGAAATGGCGATCGGAGCGCTCAGAGCGCTACGCGAGATCGATGGCGGCGACGCGATCAGCATTGTCGGTCATGATGACCTGCCGACGGGTGCCTTCACCAGCCCTTCCCTCTCGACCATGCGCATGACCGGCGAAAATCTCGGTGCGAGCTTCGCCTCGCTGCTGTTGCGGGCGATCGCCGGCGAGCCTGCGGAGGAATTGCAGGAGCTTCACGCGATCGAATTCATCGATCGCGACAGCCATCGCCGCCCGATGAAAGCGGCATGAGCAGACAGTGCATTACAGACAAAAACAATGAGGAGGAGAGAATATGAAACCTATCACATCAATCGGAATTCTGGCTTCCACTGTGCTGGCCTTTGCCTCACCGGTGCTTGCCCAGACGGTCTTCGTATCCACGCAGCTTCGCCCGATCGAGGAGGCGACCGTGGTGCGGCAGGACCTGCTGAAGGATGCCGGCAACGTGGATTATGTGGTCGAGGAGCCGCCGCAGTTCGCCGTACGCATGGAGGCAGAAGCCAAGGCCGGCAAGCACACCGTCAGCCTGGTCGGCGCGCTGCACGGCGAGCTTTCACCACTCGCCGACAAGGATCAGCTCGAACCGCTTGATGATCTCGCTAAGAAGCTCGCCGGCGGCGGCATGCCGCAATCGCTCCTCGATCTCGGCAAGCTCGGGAAATCCAGCCAGCAATACATTCCGTGGATGCAGGCCACCTATGTCATGGCCGCCAGGAAGGAAGCCCTGCAATACCTGCCGAAGGGCGCCGATATCAACGCCATCACCTACGATCAGCTGATCGAGTGGGGCAAGAACATGCAGCAGGCGACCGGCCAACCGCAGATCGGCTTCCCGGCCGGTCCCAAGGGCCTGATGGCACGTTACTTCCAGGGTTATTTCTACCCGTCCTTCACCGGCGGCGTGGTGCGCACCTTCAAGAACGCCGATGCCGCGGCAGGCTGGGAGAAACTCAAGGTGCTCTGGGCCTATGTAAACCCCAACTCGACCAATTACGATTTCATGCAGGAGCCGCTGGCCGCCGGTGAAGTCATGGTCGCCTGGGATCATGTCGCCCGACTAAAAAATGCCATTTCCGCCTCGCCGGACGACTACGTCGTATTCCCGCCCCCGGCCGGCCCCAAGGGGCGCGGATACATGCCCGTTCTCGCGGGCCTTTCGATCCCGAAGGGTGCCCCGGATGCGGCGGGCGCGATGAAGATCATCGAAACACTGACGACCCCGGGGATCCAGCTGCTCACCGCGTCTAAGGTCGGCTTCTTCCCGACGCTGAACGTCCAGCTGCCGCCGGATCTCGACAAGGGCGTCGCACTTCTCGCCGGTGCCGTCGCCGAGACCCAGACGGCCAAGGATGCAGTGATTTCGCTTCTCCCAGTCGGCCTCGGCGACAAGGGCGGTGAATTCAACAAGGTCTATATGGACAGCTTCCAGCTGATCGTGCTGCAAAACCAGCCCGTCGGCGACGTGCTGGCCAAGCAGGGCGCCGTCATGGCCAAACTGATGACCGATACCAAGGCTCCCTGCTGGGCACCGGATGCCAAGAGCGACGGCGCCTGCCCGGTTCAATAATCCTCCCTGGATGCCTGGGCGCAAATGTCCGGGCATTCTTTCCGCAACCCTGCTTTTCGAGGCGGGAGCCCATGACCCAAAACCGACCCTGGATCCCATATCTGCTGATCCTGCCATCCGTCGTCTTCCTCGGCCTGCTTTTCATCGTGCCGCTGGTGCAGACGATCTGGCTGGCGGTCTCGGAGGACGGCGCGCCGTCGCTTGCAAACATGCAGCGCATGGTGACGGACATCAATTTCATGCAATCGGTGCGCAACACGTTCCTGCTGACGATCGTTGTCGTACCGGTCCAGATCGCCATCGCGCTCGCCATGGGCACGATGGTCGCCAAGATCGGCCGCGGGCGGGAGACGATTCTGTGGATTTGGACGATCCCGCTCGGCATTTCGGATCTCGCCGCCGGCCTCGTCTGGCTGTCGATCCTCCAGAATAGCGGTTATTTCAACTCGCTGCTCTTCAGCCTCGGCGTGATCAGCCGCCAGGCGAGTTGGCTCTCCTACCAGACGCCTGTTGCGCTTTTCATCGCCATCGCGGTAGCGGAGATCTGGCGCGGCACGGCGATCGTCATGGTCATCATCGTCGCCGGCCTCAACCAGGTGCCGAAGGAGTTCAAGGAAGCCGCCGAAATCTTTGGGGCCGGTCCCTGGACGCGCTTCTGGAAAATAACTCTGCCGTTGATCCGCCCGGCGCTCCAATCGGCCCTCATCCTGCGCACCGTACTCGCCTTCGAGGTCTTCGCAGTCGTCTATGCACTGGGCGGCCGCAATTTTCCGGTCCTCGTTGGCGAAGCCTACAACTGGCAGAACCAGAACCAGAATTACAGCGTCGCGGCCGCCTATGCGGTTCTGATCATGGTCATCTCGCTCGCCGCAACCCTCGTCTATCTCAAGGCTTTCAAGGTCGATCCGGAGCGCCTGCCATGAACATGCAAGCCATCAGTTCCGAAGCAGCCGCCACCGCCAATCCCGCAAGCTTCGTTTCATCGCGCCGCTGGTTGCTCTGGAGCGGTATCGCCGCGCTTTGCGCCTGGGTTCTGGTTCCGATCTATCTCGTGGCGCTAGGCGCACTCGGCGGGCGACAGGGCGTCTACATCTGGCCGAAGACCGGCCTGCCGACCGGCATCTCGCTCGAACCCTTCATTCTCTTCCTGCAGACGGAAGGGGTCGTCCGCTCCTTCCTCAATTCGTTGGGCGCCGCAGGCATCACGGTAGCCCTCTCCATCCTGCTCGGGGCGCCCGCGGGCTACGCGCTCGCCCGCTACAATTTTGCGGGCAAGGACAGCTACCGGCTGCTGGTCCTGCTGACGCGCGCCTTCCCGCTGGCGATCCTGGCGCTGCCGCTCACCGTGTCCTTCATCCGGCTCGGCCTTTACGATACGATCGTCGGCGTCGGCCTGATCCATACGGTCCTGGCGCTCCCCTTCGCGGCTCTAGTGACCCAGGGCATTTTCCTCGGCGTCCCGAAGGAGCTGGAAGAAGCTGCATGGGTTTTCGGCTGCACCCGCATCCAGGCCTTTTTCAAGGTCGTTGCGCCGCTCGCCTTGCCGGGTATCGTCGCAACGGCCGTCTTTGCGTTCGTCATTTCCTGGAACGAAGTCTTTGCCGCCTCGGTGCTGACGGTGCGCAACCGCACGCTGACGGCCTATCTGCTGACGGTGCTTTCCGAAAGCCCGATGCATTATCGCTTTGCCGGCGGCCTGGTGCTCATCCTTCCCTCGGTTGTCTTCATCTTCGCGGTCAGGCGCTACCTTTTCGCGATCTGGGGCATTTCCTCCAAATAACGGGACCAATTCCATGGCCAATATTGTCATCGACCGTGTCCGCAAGAGTTTCGGGGCATTCCAGGCCCTGAAAGAGGTCTCGCTGACGATCAACGACGGTGAATTCGTCTCGCTTCTCGGCCCGTCCGGCTGCGGCAAGACCACGCTCCTGCGCATCATCGCCGGTCTCGAAACCGCATCCGGCGGCGATGTCCGCATCGGCGACAAGTCGGTCCTCGGGCTCGCTCCCAAGGATCGCGGGCTTGCGATGGTCTTCCAAAACTATGCGATCTTCCCGCATATGACGGTGTACGAAAACGTTGCCTTCGGGCTGCGCATGCAGAAGGCAGACGAGGCGCGCATCAAGGCGCAGGTCGAAAAGGCTGCCGGCCTGCTGCATATCGAACAGTATCTTGACCGTTACCCAAACAAGCTTTCGGGCGGCCAGCGCCAGCGCGTCGCCGTTGCCCGCGCGCTTGCCGTCGAGCCCAAGGTACTCCTCATGGACGAACCGCTCTCCAACCTCGATGCACTGCTTCGCCTCGAAATGCGCACCGAACTCAAGACGTTGCTGCAATCGGCCGGCACAACGACGATCTACGTCACGCACGACCAGACAGAGGCGATGGGCCTTTCCGACCGCATCGCCGTCATGCACGGAGGGATCGTCGAGCAGGTCGGCTCGCCGGTCGATGTCTATAATCATCCCGCAACGCGCTTCGTCGGCGGGTTCATCGGCAATCCACCGATGAACTTCATCAAGGTACCTGTCCTGAACGGCCAGGTCTCTGCCGGGATCGAGCAACTGAATGCACCGCAGGAAGCCGGCAAGGAGATCATCCTCGGCCTGCGCGGCGAGGCGGTCGAACTCGCGGGCCTGCCCGAGGGCCTCGAAATGAAAGTGCGGGTCGCCGAACCGATGGGCTCGCACCTGCTCCTGACCGGCTCGATCCACGATCAGCCCGTCCGTGTCATCCTGCCTGCCTCCGAAACCGTCAGGAGCGGCGATACGATCGGCCTGAAGCTCGATCGCAAGCGCATCACCTGGCTTTCGCCCGAAAGCGGCCAATCCTTTCCGGCCGTGATGGCCTAGGGCATCCTTTCCCAATTCCGGAGTACCGACATGAACCTGCATATCGATCAAGCCAAGCGCATTCTCGTCGCCAACGACCGCGGCGGCTATACGGTGCCGACGGACCGGCTCTATCCCTTCCAATGGAACTGGGATTCCGCCTTCGTCGCCATGGGTTTCGCGCTCTACGATACGGACCGCGCCTATCGCGAACTGGAGCGGCTGGTCGAGGGCCAGTGGGCGGACGGAATGATCCCGCATATCGTCTTCCACCAGCCGAGCGATACCTATTTTCCAGGCCCGAACGTATGGCGCACCCGCCACACGCCCCCCACCTCCGGCATCACCCAGCCGCCCGTTTTCGCTATCGCGCTCCGCAAGCTGCACGAAGCCACCCGTGACGAGACCCGCACCCTGCCGCTCTACGAGGCGGCACTGAAATGGCACCGCTGGTGGTATGCGGCCCGCGACCCTGAAGGGACCGGCCTTGTTGCCCTGCTTCATCCCTGGGAAAGCGGCAGTGACAATTCTCCCGCATGGGACCTCGCGCTCGCCCGCGTTCCCACCACCACCGACACGCCGGTCGTGCGCAAGGACACCGGCCATGTGAACGCTTCGATGCGTCCCCGCAACGAGGACTATCAGCGCTTCATCCACCTGGTTGATACCTATGCCGCCTGCGGCTGGGAGCCGGCCAGACAGTGGGCGAAGGCACCCTTCAAGGTCGCCGAGATCCAGACCACCGCGATCCTGCTCAAGGCCGGCGAAGACCTCGAAGCACTCGCCCACGAATTCGGCCGCAATGAAGATGCGTCCGAGATCGCCGCACTCAATGAAAAAACTCGCAACGCGATCCTCGCCCAGTGGCGACCCGATCTGTCGCGTTTCGTATCCCGCGATCTCGTTTCGGGCTGGGATATCGAGGCACCGACACAGGCAGGGTTCATCCCGCTTCTGTCGCTCGATCTCGACCAGGCGGTCGTCGGCGCTCTCGTCGATGAAATGAAGGCATGGTCCAAGGGGATGAAAGTCGCCTTCCCGACAGTAAAGCCCGGTATCGACAGTTGGGAGCCGAAACGGTACTGGCGCGGCCCGGCCTGGGCGATCATCAACTGGCTGCTGATCGACGGCCTGAAGCGCAATGGCCGGATCGACGATGCCGAGAAGCTGCGCAAATCGACCATCTCGGCGATCGAGGCGGAGGGTTTTGCCGAATATTTCGACCCGGTCACCGGTGAAGGCTGCGGCGGCCTTGGCTTCTCCTGGACGGCGGCAGCGTATATGTGGCTTGTGGCGTCATAAATTTAGGTATCAGTCGCGCCTGCGCATAAAGCTTAGGTCGTGTAAGCGCTATTTTGCTCCCACCTTCCGGACTGCTGGTTGATCGTTGATGCTGTGCCCGAATAGGGCTTCGATATATGACGATTTCAGGACTCACGTATGGCACCAAGGCTGATGCTGTGGTGCAGCGGTTTGGCCGCACGCTATCTTTGAGATATGCTGACAGCGCTTCCTTCCGTTCGTAACCCGAGCCATCTGGATTTCTTCAAGAAACCGTTAAATTGCATGATCACTGCTTCTTTAAATGGTCACGCAGACTTGCAACATCCGCGGGCTTTACCGCCGGTGCAGCATTGCCCCAGCTATTGCGGACATAGGTCAGGACGCTTGCAACCTGTTCGTCGGACATGTTCCAGTCGAAGGCGGGCATGGCGGGGGAAGTACTGACAGCATCGGTGCTGCCGGCTCGACTTCCGGCGAGGACCACATGGATCAGCGATGTTGCGTCATCGGCATTGACGAGCGGCGCATCGGCAAGCCTTGGGAACAGTTTTGGTATACCCTCGCCCGCCGGCGTATGGCAGCCGGAACAACGGTCGGCATAAAGAGCCGCACCCGCCTTCATGACAGGCTC
The DNA here is from genome assembly GCF_002277895.1 of Rhizobium sp. 11515TR. Classification (NCBI taxonomy): domain Bacteria; kingdom Pseudomonadati; phylum Pseudomonadota; class Alphaproteobacteria; order Hyphomicrobiales; family Rhizobiaceae; genus Rhizobium; species Rhizobium sp. 11515TR. The sequence continues at coordinate 445,530 of NZ_CP023000.1, forward strand.
GGATTGCGCGATGGCGGCAGATGCTGCCGTTGACGTCTCGCCGCTGTCCTTGAGGTAGGTGGCGATCGCTGCAAGATCGGAATCGCTGATCTTGGATGTGGACTTGGTGACGACTTCCGCCATCGGTCCGGACGCTAGATCAAACCGGTTCGCGCCCGTCTTGAGATAGGCGACGATATCGTCCACGCTCCAGCTGCCGATGCCTTTATGCTGATCGGTGGTGATATTGGGAGCATTCCATCCCTGAATGACAAACCCTTGCAATGCCTCGCTGTCCTTGTCGCCTCCGAGCGCGTTCTTTGGCGTGTGGCATGTACCGCAATGTCCTGGCCCCTGTACGAGATAGGCCCCGCGATTCCATTGCTTGCTCTTGTCTGCATTCGGCTTGAAAACACCTGCGGTGAAATTCAGGGCGTTCCAGCCGAATAGCGACCAGCGCTGGTTATAGGGAAACGGCAGCTGGTTGACCTCGACCTGATTTTTGACCGGCTGCAACGTTTGCAAATAGGCGAAAAGTGCTGCGTTATCCTCAGCGGTCATTTTGGTGTAGGCGGGATACGGCATGGCAGCGTAGAGATGATAGCCGCCCCTGCCGATCCCTTCGGACATGACGCGCTGGAAGTCGTCCTTCGTGTATTTGCCAATGCCGGTCTCGCGGTCGGGCGTAATATTCGGCGTGACCAGATTGCCGAAAGGTGTTTCGATGCTCAGACCGCCGGCGAAGGGCCTTCCTCCTGGCGCGGTGTGGCAGGCAGCACAATCGCTCAGAATGGAGAGATAGCGGCCCCGGTCGACCACATTGAACTCCGCATCGCCTAGGGATTGCGCCATGGCAAGTGACGATAAGCCCCCAACTGCGGCTGCCGTCATCCCGAGCCTGAATTTCCAGAGCGCCCTCGTCATGTGCGCACCATCGGGCCCGGATCTTTAAGATAGATGTTCTTAATTGCATCGGCAGCCTTGAAAGCGAGGGCAGCCGCAGTGCCGGTCGGATTGTAACCGGGATTCTGCGGGAAGGCGGAAGCGCCGACGACAAACAGGTTCGGCACATCCCAGCTTTGCAGATATTTGTTGACGCAGCTGTTGGCCGGATTTTCCCCCATGATGAAGCCGCCAACCACGTGCGACGACTGATAGGGAACCGTGTTCCAGTGACCTTTCATCGGGTTCTCCACGATCTGGCGTGGCCCCATGTGCCTGGCGATGTCGGCGACCTTCGAGGTGCAATATTGTGCCATCTTGAGGTCGTTTTCAGGGAAATCGAAGGTGATGCGCAAAAGCGGCCGCCCGAAACGATCGGTATAGGTCGGGTCCAATGAGAGATAATTGTTCCTGGTTGCATAGCTCGAGGCCTCGCAGCCGATCGACATGGCCGACAGGTAATTCTTCACCGTCGCCTTTTTCCATTCCTTGCCCCAGGCGGGCGTCCCGGGCGGCACGGGCCGATAGCTGATCGGAGCGGCGCCGATCGGCGTGACGCGGATCGACCCGCCACCGAAAAAGCCGAGTCCACTATGGTCGAAATTGTCATTGTTGAACTCATCGATCCCCATGCCGACCGCGCCGCCGCCGATAAAAGGATTGAAGTTCTTGTCATCGAAGAAGAGCTGCACCCCGTTGGCCGTCTGATAACAATAGTTGCGCCCGGTCGTGCCTTCTCCGGTGGAGGGATCGTAGGGTTTACCGATCCCGGATAGCAGCATCAGACGCACGTTTTCGAAGGTAAAGGCGCCGACAACGACAAGATCCGCCGGCTGCTCCCATTCCTCGCCGGAGGTATCGGCGAAGAGAACACCGGTCGCCTTTTTGCCGGTGGAGTCGGTCAGCACTTTCAAGACTTCGGAATTCGTCCTCGCCGTAAAATTCTGCCGGCGAACAAGGGCCGGAAGGATGTTCACGATGGGGCTGGCCTTGGAATAGTTGGCGCAGCCGTAATTGGTGCAGAACCCACAGAAGGTGCATGGCCCCATGGTTACGCCAAGAGGGTTGGTATAAGGCTCGGAAATCAGCGAAGACGGCACTGGAAAGGGCCGATAGCCCATCTCCGCCGCGGCCTTGGCGAACAGAACAGGCCCATATGGCTGGCGAAGCGGTTTCGTCGGATATTCTTCCGAACGGGGCCCTTCGAATGGATTACCTCCTTCTTGAATCTGGCCCCGGAGATTGCCCGCCTTTCCCGACGTGCCGACAATGCGATCGAAGGCTGTATAGAACGGCTCCATCTCGTTCCAATCGGTCCCCCAGTCCTGCAAGGTCAATTCGTCGGAAATGGCTGTGGGGCCGTAACGCTCCTGCAAATAGCTCTTCAGCCGGAACTCCTGCGGCTGAAAGCGGAAGGTAATGCCGGCCCAGTGATTACCGGCGCCACCCGTCCCGTTTCCAGGATGGAAGGAACCCCAATTGCGCATCGGCAGGGCAGTTTCCGAAGGATCGTTGCGGACGGTCACCGTATTTTGTGCCGTACGCAGCATGAGTTCCTGCCGGTGAACATAGCGGAGCTCGTCCGGAACGGACGCAATGCTGAAGTCGCGCGCCGTGTCGCGCCATGGTCCGCGCTCGATCGCAACGACATCGAGACCAGCGGCCGTCAGTTCGCTTGCTACAATGGCACCGGTCCAGCCAAGGCCGATGATGGCGACGTCCGTGTGAGGCAGCTTCGTCGCCATCATCAATCCTTTCCGATGTTCCATTCGGGCCGCCCGGCAATGCCAACCGGCGGCAGATCAAGCGTCTCGTTATGGCGCTCCACGTAGTTTCGGTAGTCATAATGGGCCCCGGGAAAGCCGAGCATCTTCCAGGAGACCATGTCCTTGTTGCCGCCATAGATCGGATCGGCGAAGAACCCCTCCATGGTGTTGGCATGGACGAGCGAAAAGAAGGACATGGAATCGATGTCCCGCATGGCGATTTTTCCATGCTGAAGATCCGTCAGCACCTGATCGCGCTGTTCGCTCGTCAATTGGGCGAAGGGCTGCTTGAAGGTAGCGGAACAGTGTTCGTTCAGCGCCGCAATGCCCAGGCGATAGCGGGCACGCGGAACGAGCGACGATTGATCGCCTTGTTCAGGCGTACCAGGCTGGAAAGGACCCTGCATGTAAAGCCGGTCGAAGTTGCCGAAAAAACCCGCCAGCTGCCGGTCGATATATTCGGTACAGCCTGCCTCTCTTCCACTGATGCTGAGCTCATCGGCCGGGATCAGCTGTTCGGTAATGGCGCCGATCGTCTCTGCTTCCTCGTCGGTAAAGAAAAACCATCGTCTGGGCGCTGCCCCCGAGGGCACATCCGGCGGACTGGCGTCAAATGGGATCCAGGGACGTTCCCCGCCGATGATGAGAGCGCTCGCCCTTTGCACGGACCCAAGGATGATGGCGACAGCCGTGGATGAGAGGAATGCGCGGCGGGTATGGCCCCGAGCACGTTTACGTTCCATCGAAAATACCCTCGATTAACCAGTATTCGCGCGGGCTCAAGTGACAGGAATGGGATCGAAGTGAATTGTCCCGCTCGGGAACGGAAAACATATGTCCGCCCTAAATATCTGCGACGGGCTTCGGAACTTCGGGCAGCTGCAAAAGTTCCGAGTGAACTTACAAGAATGTTGAGGAGAAAGCCATGCTCTCGAAAATCGCGGCCACCTCGCTTGTTTCACTTTGCCTGGCCACAGCCTCGCTGGCACAATCCAGCGGCCCCGACGGCGCAGCCAACGATCATTCATCTCCCGCTCCCGCGACAAACCAAGATAAACCGGCGCAGGGAGACAATAAAACGGGAACGAACGGGGTACAGGACACCGGCAAGAAGACGAAGGCGGATTCGAACAAGAATAGTGGCGGCTGCAACAATCAGGCCAACGCAATGACCTCGACGTCGGCCAATCAGGAGCAAGCGGGTTCGCAGAGCTGCGACTGACAGCTCCCGCTCATCGCCGGAGCGGCGCATGGCACGATGGGCGTTGGACTCCGCGAGCGAAGCAGCCACTGCGGCCCAATTCGCCGGCTTGGCGAAAGTCGGAACCCTTTGATAGAGATGTCTGGAAAACCAACCCGGTGCGGTTCACCGTCTCCCGTTGCAGGCGGAGATTGTAGTCTATTTTACAGCCAGGCCGTTTTCCTCGGCTGGATATACGCCCGTCAACACGTCGTCGAAGTGACGACTGACACAGGCATTGCACCCGCAGGCCAGCGACCGCAGGCCATCGACGTTGCGGACGCCGATGCGCTTGCGATGAGTTTCGATGACGCCTCGTTCTCGGAAGTCCTGGATCACTCTGCTTAGATAACTGCGCCCTACACCAAGCATGGCGGCCAATTGTTCCTGAGTCATCGCGACATCGACCGCTCCTGTTCTCTCGATCGCAGCCATGAGCCACTTGGCCGTTCTCTGTTCTATCGTATGGGCGGCGTTGCATGCCACCGACTGAAACACTTGCGCCATCAGACAATCGGCATAGCGCGCGAATAGATATCTGAGCGTCGGCGAGCGCGTCTTCGCATCCTCCAGATCATGCAGATCGATGCGGAAGAAGTCTCCTCCAAGCTGTACCTCTGCCCGTGCATAAGCGGGCAGCCTCCCCTGACTGACAATGCCTCCGACAGCACCTTCGCGGCCGACGAGCGCTGTCTCGATCGCGCGTCCGTCGCCAATCACAACCAGATAGGAGATCAGACTCGATCCCCGCGGGAAATAGGCATAGCGTACAGTATCGCCCGGCTCATGTAAGAGCGTGCCGGTCGGCGCCGACCATTCCCTAAGCTTGGGCTGTAACACGGACCAATCATTGGCTCGTAGAGCACATAGGAGATTGTTTCCAGGTGAATCCAGGTCCCTGGTGCGTGCGTCCATGGTTGCGACTCCATCCAAACAAACTTTGCAACGTCTCAGCCGCGGAAATGTTCACAAGTGGACAGACACGTTTTCGATTTATGTCTACAAGGCGACACTGGGTGCTTTTAAGACCCAAGCAAGCGCAACGTTGTGCCGGGCTCTCAGTTGGGACATCGGTTCGCTTGGGAGGCCAAGAATGCCGGACTAGCCGTACTGAAATGGCGGGCGCCGCGGGCACGCCAGCACCATCAATCCCTCGTCGAGATGTGCGTGTCCCATGACCATCGAAAATCCGCCCGATCCGGCATTGCGCTCCACGTTGCGGCTCTATGTGGCGGGCGATACGCCCGGCGCTCGGCGCGCATTGGAGAGCCGGAAGATTTTGATTGAGGCCACCGCCGGTGAGATGGACATCGAGATCGTCAACATTTTGGAACGCCCTGACCTGGCTGAAACGGCCGGCATTCTCGCGACTCCTACTCTTTCCGACGAGTCGGCAACCCCTCCGCGGCGAATGGTTGGCGACATCAGCGACACGAACCAGGTTCTGGAATACTTCGGCTATCGGAAGAAGGACACAGCCCTATGACCGCCACAGAGGAGCCAATTATCGATCCCGTTCTTGAACGAGTGAAGACGGGCATTGCCGCCTTTGACGATCTTGTGATGGGAGGGCTTCCTCGCGGCCGCACGACGATCGTCGGCGGAACGCCAGGAAGTGGCAAAACCGTCTTTGCAACGCAGTTCCTCGCCCACGGCATCACCGATCTCAACGAGCCGGGTGTGTTCGTCACCTTCGAGGAACCGCCCGCAGAGATCGAAGTCAATATGGCGAGCTTCGGCTGGGATCTGCGCGGATGGCGGGAAAAGAGCAGGCTCGCTTTTGTCGACGCAAGCCCAAGAAATCGAGACGAGCTGGTCGTTGGCGAGTTCGATCTCGCCGGCCTGCTCGCACGCATCCTCCATGCCGTCAAGGCAACAAAGGCAAAGCGCATTGTGCTCGACTCGCTGACGCAGCTTTTCGACCACTTTGTCGCAGATCCGACGACGGTGCGCCGGGAATTGTTGCGCACAGCGACAGCGCTCAAGAAAGAAGGGCTGACGGTCCTTATGACCGCAGAGCGCAACAGTGAATACGGCGACATTTCTCGCCATCGTATCGAGGAATTCGTTGCAGACAATGTTGTCATCTTACGCAATGCCCTCGAGCGAGAACGCCGTCGGCGAACGATCGAGGTTCTGAAGATGCGCGGCAGTCGGCATGTCGAAGGCGAAGTGCCGATCACGCTGGTCGAGAACCAGGGGATTGTCGCAGTCCCGCTCTCGTCGCTGCGGCTTGAGCAGCAATCGAGCACCAAGCGGGTAACGAGCGGCATTGCCGAGCTTGACGGAATGACGAGTGGCGGCTTCTTCCGCGACAGTGTTACCCTGGTGAGCGGCGCGACGGGAACTGGAAAGACACTGCTGGTGACGAACTTTCTCGCCGGCGGTGTGGCGGCTGGCGAGCGTGCACTGCTGGTCGGCTATGAAGAAAGTCGTGGGCAGTTGTTTCGTAATGCACGCGGCTGGGGCGTCGACTTCGAAGCGATGGAGGAGGATGGAAAGCTCAAGGTGGTTTGCCTTTATCCGGAGGCACAGAGCCTTCCGGATCATCTATTGATGATCCGGGAATTGGTCGAGGAATTCAAGCCTGACAGGTTTGCGGTTGACAGCCTTTCGGCATTGGAACGCATCGCGCCTGACACAGGTTTTCGGGAGTTTCTCATCAGTCTCACGTCCTTTATCAAGAAGCGCGAGATCGCCGGCCTTTGCACCGCAACGAACAAATCGCTTGTCGGCGGCCAGAGCGCTAGCGAACAGCATATCTCGACGTTGACAGACTCGATCATTCTTCTGCGCTATATCCAGGAGGTGGCATGAAGATGCCGCGCCCGTTGAGAGAACGGATCATTGAGATGCAGGTGATGATGGAGGGACAGTCACACTTCCAGCCTTTCGGCGTACCTTATTGGGGTCGGCAAGATCTCAACAAGGGAGTTGGAAGCATGACTGCCTCTTATGAATATCATATCGGGGTCGACTACCACAAATCCTACAGCCATCTGGTGGTGCAGGATTCGGTTGGCAAGACGCTGCGCTCTGGCCGGGTGAAGAACGATCGTCAGTCGCTGGGTGGCTTTCTGGAACGCTACCGCGAGAACTCGCATGCGGTTGTCGAGGCGACGCGCAACTGGATGGTGATCTACGACTGGCTCGACGACATTTGTGATGATGTCGTTCTCGCCCATCCGCTGAAGGTGAAGGCGATCGCCGACGCCAAGATCAAGACGGACAAGATCGACGCGACGGTGCTGGCGCATCTGCTTCGAGCCGATCTGGTTCCGGAGGCCTGGGCTCCGAGCGACAAGGCCCGAGAGCTGCGTGTCGCCCTGCGCGAGCGGATGTTTTACGTGCGGCTGCGCACGATGGTGAAGAACCGCATCGTCACGGTGTTCGATCGCTATCCGGAGCAGACGGCGCAGCTGAAGAAGCTCGGCGACCTGTTCGGCAAGGCTGGCCGCGTCCAGCTGGCTCAGGTGAAGGTCTCGGAGATCGACCGCATCCAGATCGACCGTGGTCTCGACTTCATCGGCGACATCGACGTGCGCATCAAGCAATCGGAAGCAACGATCCGGGCGATGACCAGGGCCAATGGCAATGTGAAGCTGTTGAAGACGATCCCCGGTATCGGCGAGTTCTTCGCTCGGCTGATCGATGCGGAGATCGACGACATCAAGCGGTTCCGCAATCCGAAGAAGCTTGCCGCCTATGCCGGCCTGGTGCCGTCGACCTATTCGAGCGGCGGGAAGACCTTCCACGGCAAGATCATACGGCAAGGCAACAAGTGGCTGCGCTGGGCCTTCGTCGAGGCGGTTACGCCCGCCATTGTCACCGATCCGCAGCTTCGCGCCCAATACGAGCATCTGAAGCTCAGAGGAGTAAACAAGGCGCGCGTCGCGATCGCGCGCAAGCTTTTGACGATCGCCTTCCAGATCCTGCGTGACCAGCGCGCTTACGAGCCGCGTGGCGAAAGCACCACGGAAGGCGCGTCGACGATATCCCGGCTGTCCTGATGACAAACTAGCGAGCCCGGCAGGACTGGGCTGCGCTCTTCCAGGAGAATGGGAAACCGGGAGCCGAACGCCACTCTGTGACCGAAGCCGCGAAGGCATCAGGGTCACGCATTGGAGATTGGTTCGAGAACCGAAGGACACCTTTGTCCTGCGGAGGAGAAGTTTTAGCCGATCGGCGAAGTTGCCGGTCAAAGAACAACCGAACCCAAGGAAAGCACGCAAACGCTGGTGTTTTACCCCTTGTGTTCTTTCATTGGAGGTTGACATGATGCACCGCGGTCTGATGGTCTTGAAGATGCGTGGCAGCGAGCATGACAAGCAGATCCGTCGTTTCACCATCGACAGTTCGGGCATGCATCTTGGAGAGGCGTTCGGCGGCGCACCGGACGTGTTCGGTGATGCGGTCGTGTCGGAGCATCGCCATGAATAATGGGGACGACGCGCGGAATGCCACAGAGGCTGGGGATATGGCCACCGACGAGCACCGGGCCGGCATTAGCCAACTCAGCTTCCAGCGTCTCGTTGAAACCATCGCGGACGGCGTTCTTGTCGTCGACCTAGCAGGAGATGTCCTCTACGCCAACCCAGCGGCAGGGCAGATCTTCGGTCAGCCGACGGAAAAGCTAGTGCATGTTCCACTTGGACGACCCGTGGTATCCGGCGAGGCGACCGAACTCACAGTGCAGGCCAAGTGGGCCGCCCGCTGAAGTAGAAATGCGGGTGGTGGAACTCGGCTGGGACGGACATGCAGCATTGCTTGCCAGCTTGCGTGACGTATCGGCACAACGCGCGGCCGACGAACGCCGGCGTCAGTCGCAGAAGATGGAGGCGATCGGACGGCTCGCGGCGGGTATCATTCACGACTTCAATAATCTTCTGGCCGTCTTCGACTCGGGTGTGAAACTTCTCGAAAGGCAGCTCGAACAAGATCCGACACATCCGAACGTCAAACTGCTGCTCGATCAGCTGCGAAAACGCATTGGAAATGGCGGTGCCCTGACCCAGCAACTGCTTGCATTCTCTCGACGCCAAACTCTTGCTCCAGAAACGATCGATATCAATGAACGTATCGAATCCCTCACTCGTCTCTTGGAGCAAACACTTGGAAGCGGGGTGAAAGTCCGTCGGAATTTGGGCGCGGATCCGAATGAAGTACACATTGACGCAAACCAGCTTGATGTTGCCCTTCTCAACCTTGCGGTCAATGCACGTGACGCGATGGCGGGTCACGGCACGCTTTCGATCGAGACGAGCAATGCCATTGATGAGCGGGGGGACCTCGATACCGCGGCCACATCGTTCGTGCGAATTACCGTCCGTGACGATGGCTGCGGCATGTCGCAGGAAACCGTCGCGCAAGTGTTCGAGCCGTTCTTCACAACCAAGCCCGAGGGTGAAGGCACCGGCCTGGGACTCAGCCAAGTCTACGGTTTCGTCCATCAGTCAGGTGGACATGTACGCATCGATAGTAAATTGGGCGAAGGTACCAGTATCCATCTTTTTCTGCCATACGCTGCGGATGGCGGCGATTAGGTGTGCTGGACTTTTGCCATCGAGAGGTTGAATGGCGGAAGAATTTCCAAATAGAACGGATATTGGCCTCTACTGGAAACCAAACGGAGCCGGTCGGCCTGGATTCCAGACCAAAATTCCGGTGATTGGCAGTTTTACGTGGCGCAACGACTAATTGGATGGGCAACCTGTATTGTTCGCGGCATAGCACAAGAAATCATGAGAGCTACAAAACGATAACCAAGTGCCAATATTCGTTTCATCGCCCACCGGGCCAGTGAGATAACTAATGCCGCATACCGCTGGAATAACCTAATATCGACGATACCTTCGACTGGACCGGATCGAGATTTCCGTCGCTTGTCCGAGTTTGCACACTCTTAAACCCGCGATGCGCATTATCATTTCTCTCACGCTTGTTTCAGGCAGGCCTCAAGAGCGAGAGACTGCGGGCTTCAAGTTTCAAGAATTTCTTGTCGGCGCCGCCCCGATCCTGCCCATCAGGATGGGATGTCGACAGCTCCAGCGCCCAGCGTTTGTCATCCGGTAAGGTAAAGTCGACATCACCATCATGAGGATTGAAAAGGACTAGAACATCATCCCAGCCCTCTTCGAAGGGTTGCTCACGCGACAGGCGCAAGCCGATCGCCGTGTTCGCTTCATCGTCCCATTGGTCGTCAGTCTGCCCTCCGCCGCTCGGATTGAGCCAGGTGACGATCAAACCGTCACGCCAATTTTCCCGTTTGAGAATGGAATGTGCCTGACGCAAGGCGATCAGGCGTTTGACGAAATTGTAAAGCGCTTCGGCGCTGCCATATCGATCGTCCCAATGCAGCCAGCTGAGTTCGTTGTCCTGACAGTAGCCATTGTTGTTGCCCATCTGGCTACGGCCGGATTCATCACCCGCCAGCAGCATAGGCGCACCATGTGAGAGAAAGAGGGTTGCGAGAAAATTGCGCTTCTGGCGCTCTCGAACGGTATTGATGGCTTCATCATCTGTCGGACCTTCAGCGCCGTAATTGTAGCTGCGGTTATCATTGTGGCCGTCATTGTTGTCTTCGCCATTGGCCTCATTATGCTTCTCGTTATAGGAAACGAGATCATTGAGCGTGAAGCCATCGTGGGCGGCGATGAAATTGACGCTCGCCCATGGGCGGCGGCCGCGAAGATCATAAACATCGCCCGACCCTAGGATACGGGCGGCAAAATCCCTTGTCATGCCGGGAGTGCCCTTCCAGTAATCTCGGACCGTATCGCGATATTTGTCATTCCATTCTGCCCAGCCCGGCGGAAATCCCCCCACTTGATAACCGCCGGGGCCAATGTCCCAAGGCTCGCCGACAAGTTTGACTTTGGCAAGCACCGGATCCTGGCCGACCGCATCGAAGAAGCCGCTGCGCTGATCGAAACCCTGCGGTTCACGGCCAAGAATAGTGCCGAGATCGAAACGAAAGCCATCGACATGCATTTCTTCGACCCAATAGCGAAGTGAGTCCGTCACCATTTGCAGCACGCGCGGATGCGACGTGTTGATTGTGTTGCCGGTGCCGGTGTCGTTGATGTAGTAGCGGGGCTGATCCGGCAGGGTGCGGTAATAGGAGAAATTGTCGATGCCTTTGAATGAAAGGGTCGGACCGAGTTCATTGCCCTCCGCGGTATGATTGTAGACGACATCGAGGATGACCTCGATACCGGCATCGTGGAAGGCACGCACCATCTCGCGAAAGCCTTCAAGGCCTTTCGGCCCGTAATAACGCGTTGCCGGCGCGAAGAAGGCAAGACTGTTGTAGCCCCAATAGTTGCGCAAGCCCTTGTCGAGCAAATGACTGTCATCGGGAAAGAAATGAATGGGAAGGAGCTCGATCGAGGTGATGCCGAGGCTCTTGATGTAATCGACGACGACCCCGTGCCCCAGGCCGTCAAACGTGCCACGCAACGGCTCTGGAATTGCCGGATGCAGCATGGTCATTCCCTTGACATGCGCCTCATAGAAAATTGTCTCAGGCCACGCTACCGACGGCCGTTTATCCGGCGCTTCATTCTTGAGCTCGACCACACGGCATTTCGGCATCTGTCCGGCGCTATCGGTCTCATCGAAGGAAAGATCCTTTTGCTCGTCATCCAGACGATAGGCGAACTGGGCTTGCGACCATTCGATGTTGCCCACAAGCTCACGGGCATAGGGATCGACGAGCAATTTATTCGCATTGAAGCGATGACCATTTAGGGGATCGAACGGGCCGTGCACGCGGTAGCCATACAAGGCACCCGGCTTCAATCCAGGCACATAGCCATGCCAGATTTCATGGGTATATTCCGGCAGGGCGATCCGCTCGATCTCCTGCTTTCCGCTTTCGTCGAAAAGGCAGAGCTCCACCTTTTCCGCATAGGCGCTGAAAAGTGCGAAATTGACACCCTCTCCGTCATAATTCGCTCCCAGGCGCGTGAAATCTCCAGGCTCGATCGCATGCCTCTTGCCGCCTTCCGTCATGGAATCCTCGTGTTCGTTGCTGCGCAGCAGAAACACCCCGTGAAGCGCTTTGTTCCGGCCTTGAAGTCTGACTACCCATGCATCGACGCCAGGATCGTCACCGATCTCCCATGAGAAGCGATAGGGAATGATCGGCAAACAGCTGCGCTGCCAGAAGATTGCCGGCTGAAGAAGGCTTGTCCGTCAGGAGATCGTATAGCGGCGCGTTGAGCTCTCGCGGCATCGTCACAGCGGTGTCTTTCCAGAAATCTGATGAAGGCATATCGACCAGGCGCGGCACGATCGTAATCGCTATCTCACGCTCATGAACGCGCGCGAAAGCCACGAGATTGGATGCTCGTGCCCCGCTGGTTTCCAAGGGCACATATTCGCCCTCGAGAAAAAGCAAGGGATGTTGATTACGATAGCGTAGCACCTTACGGATGACGTGCCGTTTCAAGGAAGCCGCATCCGATGCAAGGGGACCGGCTGCTCCCGTGTCAGTCCATAGATGGCCGACCGGTCTTCGATTGTCCGGATCGACCAAGCTGAAATCAAGTCCCTCGGTCCCCTGATAGATATCGGGAATACCGGGAGCCGTGAGCTTGATCAGCAACTGCGACAGGCTGTTGCGGAAACCAAGTTCCATGAAAGGGCGCAGCATCCGGTCGAAATCACGGATGAAGTCCTGATTATCCTCCGAAAACAAAGCGGCGGCATAGGCCTGGACCGCATGCTCATAGGAAGGATTTTCATCCATCCAATCCGTCCGGAGCTTGGCTTCACGGATCGATTTCAAGGCATAGGCGCAAAACCGTTCCTTCAGTGCATTCCGATCGGCCCTCTCGAGGTCCTGCGGCCAGATGCCGGCAAGCGTCTGATAAAGCATCCATTCGATATTGGGCTCAGGTGCAGGTCCATCGGCAAGGCTGGAACGAAGAGGAGAATTCATGTTGCGCCATCGCTCGACACCGGCAATCCAGGCATCAGGATCCTGCGTCAGGCCGTAGAGGCGGGCGCGGGCGTCTTCTCCCCGCTTGGTATCATGCGTCGAGGTCGCGGAAAGGCCGCGGCGTTGTCGCCGAAATCGATCGGTCATGGATTGATGAAAGGCCGCCACCGAGCCCGGCGGCATATGCGGCTCGCCTCCGACCTCGTTCAGTGCGATCAGGCGGTTATATCGATAAAACAGCGTGTCCTCGACTGCCTTTGCCATGATCGGACCGCTGAGCTGCTGGAATCTGGCTCGAAACTCCAGGGCTTCGGCTGCAGCAACATCCCCTTTCAGAAGGCGGCCGAGGGCATCGAGGGCATCAACGGTCGGCAATCGGCTTCGGGCCTTCTCGCAGGCACTCTCGATGACCGCCACGTCATCGGACGATGCAGCTCTCCGATAGCCGTAGGTACGGTAAACCGGGAAGGCGACCAGCAGCTCGCGAAGCGCCGCCGCTATTTCCTCCGCGTCGCAATCGGGAAAAATCGAACATGCCAGTATCGTCAGACGCCTCGTCTCGCCGGCGAAATTGCGCTCGACCATCAACAGCTTCGCCCTGCGCAAACCTGCGGCAAAGTCAGCATCCTCCTCGCTGACGGACCTGTAGGCTTCATCCAGCTTGCGCAATCCCTCCTCGTTCACGAAGAGATCGGCCATGGCGGCGATGAATTCGTAGCCGGTCGTTCCCGACACCGGCCAATCCGCCGGCAGCGTCTCGCCACGGGCAAGGATTTTCTCGACTACGATGAACGTGTCCGGGCCGACGGCCTGCCGCAAATGCTCGAGATAGCCCTTCGGATCGGCCAGTCCGTCGATATGGTCGACGCGTAATCCTTGGACCTGTCCGGAACGAACCAATTCGATGATCAGCCGATGCGTGTCGTCGAAGACCCGCGGGTCCTCCACGCGCATTCCGACCAGGCCTGCCACCTCGAAGAAGCGCCTGTAGCTGAGGTTTTCGGCGGCATCTTTCCAATAGAGCAATTGCCAATGCTGTTCCGCGAGAAGTTTTCTCATGGCGGCCGCATCCCTCGAAAATGCGCGCAACCGCTCCGCATCCGTTCCTATGTCCGCGGCCAGCCGCTCGACACTTTCGATCGAGAGCGGAAGCAGATCGTCGAAGTAGGCTAGATATACGCACCCATTTGTAGCCTCGTAGCGAAGATGAAAGTCCGCCGCGGCCAGGCTCTCCTCGAATGGGCGTCCCAGAAGCGGCAAGGTGAGCTTGCGGCGCCAGTCGATATCGAAATGGCCGGCATAGGCGCTGCCCGATCCTCGCTGTAATACGTCACGCCACCACGCGTTTTCAACGGAGGCGGCCATATGGTTGGGAACGATATCGAGGATCAAGCCCATGCTCGCCTGCTGCAAGGCCGCGCAGAAAGCATCGAACCGCTCGCGACCGCCAAGCACCGGGTCGATCTCGTTCGCATCCGTGACATCATAGCCATGCGTCGATCCCTTTTTCGCTGCAAGGATCGGCGAGGCATAGACATGGCTGATACCGAGATCTTTCAGATAGGGAACCAGCTCCGTTGCCTTGTCAAAGGTGACATCTCCGCGAAACTGCAGGCGATAGGTGGACGTTAAGACGGTCATGGCTTCCTCGCTGCGTCGGGGGCTCTTAAGAACGGAACTGAAAGAGATCTGTTCCCATCTCAGGAACTGTTCCCGTCAAGCTGAGTTGGATGCCGGAAAATCTTAATGTGATCGGCGGATGGGGTGTCATGCAGTCAAGCTTCGCATTTGGACCACAAATCAACAAAAATGCGGTCTTGTTCCGCCTATGGGCGCCTTTGTCGGAGCGCGTGCTCGTCCGCATCGAGCAGCGCGGGGAATGGGCCGTGAGGCGTAGGCAGGACGGGTGGCATGTCGTCGAAGTCAAGGATGCGCAGGTCGGCGATCGCTATAAGTTCGTGCTGACCGATGGGTTTGCCGTTCCGGATCCTGCCTCGCGCTTTCAGCCCGAAGACGTTCACGGCCCGAGCGAGCTGATCGATCCAACGTTCGCATGGCAAACGCAGGGATGGAAGGGACGCCGCTGGGAGGAAATCGTCATCTACGAACTGCATGTCGGCGCCTTCACGGAAGCTGGCACATTTCTGGCGGCCGTCGAAAAGCTCGACCATTTGCAACGCCTCGGCATAACAGCCATTCAACTCATGCCGCTTTCGGATTTTCGCGGCCGATATGGGTGGGGTTACGACGGCGTTTTACCCTTTGCGCCGGATAGCAGCTACGGCCGTCCCGAGCATCTAAAAATGCTCGTCGATGCAGCCCATGAGCGTGGCATCTGCGTCTTTCTCGATGTGGTCTATAATCATTTCGGACCGGACGGGAACTATCTGCCCCGTTACGCGCCGATATTTGGCGACCGGCACGAAAGCGTCTGGGGCAAGGGCCTGAACTACGATGGCGAAGGCAGTCGTTTCATCCGCGATTTCGTCATCGAAAATGCAATCTATTGGCTGAGCGAGTTTCGGATGGATGGTTTGCGGCTCGACGCCGTTCACGCGATGAAGGACGACAGCGATCCGCATATCCTTCTCGAACTTGCTGGTCGCGTCAGAAGCGCCTTCCCTGAACGCCATGTCCATCTGATCGTCGAGAACGAGGATAATGACGCGGCTCTCCTCGCTCGCGGCGAAGACGGTAAGCCGCGCCACTTTGCGGCACAGTGGAATGATGACATCCACCACGCTCTTCATGTAGCGGCCACAGGCGAGGTCTTCGGCTACTATCAAGATTATGCCGATTGGGGACCACGTCTGAGCCGCGCGCTTGCCGAAGGCTTCGCGTTCCAAGGGGAGTATATGCAGTATCGAGGCCGGCCTAGGGGGTCGCCGAGCATTGGCTTGTCACCATCGGCCTTTATCTCCTTCATCCAGAATCATGACCAGATCGGCAATCGGGCACGCGGCGATCGCATGATTTCCTCCCACCCGATCGAGGCGATAAAGGCCATTGCAGCCATCTATCTTCTCTCCCCGCAGATCCCCATGCTGTTCATGGGTGAGGAATGGGGCGCTGCCGATCCCTTTCCCTTCTTTTGCGATTTCGATGAGGAGCTCAACGCCAAGATAAGGCTTGGCCGCAAGGAGGAACTGAAGCGCCTGCCCGGCTTCGAAGCGGAGGACGCGTGCGACCCGACGGCCGAAACCACCTTCCGCAGCGCCAAATTGCGCTGGGACAAAATGAGTGAGAACTCGGCAATTGGCAACTATTACGAGCAGTTGCTGCGGCTCAGACATCAAGTCGTCGTGCCGCTCCTTGCTGATGCGTCTAGTTGCGTGGCGACCTACGATCCAGACGCCTCGCCCCTCCGACTGCGCTGGCAAATGGATGCCTCAAGCCTCCATCTGACAGCCAATCTGTCGAACACGCCAGCTGCTTTACAAGGACCTACCGAGGGGCAAGCATTTTTCTCGGTGGGCAGCACAGCCAACAATTCGATGGGACCGTGGACCGTTGTCTGGAGCCTGTCCTAAGCCACGTTAGTTGAGCGACGAGCTTGCGCCGCTCTTCGAAAGCCTTGGAGGTCCGCTAGTTTAGGCTCGTAGGCGCTGCGCCTTTTCCAAGGCGTCGATGATCGCGTTGTCGGTAAATGGCTTGCCGACTATTCCGACTGCTCCTTCGAGGCCGTATCCAACGCGTTCGGGGCTGCCGGTCACAAAGATCACTTTTATCCTGAACCGATCCGTCAATCGACGAGCGAGTCCCGCTCCGCTGTGGCCATCGGCCAAGCCGAGATCCACGAAAGCCACCTGTGCCTTTGACGCATAAGCCAGAGCCTGCTCCGCGGTCATGAAAGAGCCTACGACTTCGTGGCCAGCTTCGATAGCGATACGTTCCAATTCGAGTGCCACCAAGGGCTCGTCTTCGACGATCATGATCTTCATTAACAACCTCCTCATGCAATCAGAGATAGACAAAATTGGAAGAAAGATGATGTCCGCTAACGGACAGTTCTGTCGAATGCGCTGCCCGACGGTATTGTCCAACCTCCAAAGACAGCAGACTTTCAGGATTGTTCACCTCCCTTCGTCGCTCCTTCGGGCTCAAAGAGGAACATCGCCGTTGAAAGGGGCGCGAGATCGAGGAGAAGTGACTGGCGGCGCCCATGCGCAGGAAAATCGTCGGCAACACGATCGCCAGAGCCGATACCTGCTCCGCCATAAACAGGGTCATCGGTATCGAGTATCCGCCGCCAGAGGCCGGAAAATGGCACGCCTACCCTGTATCCGCCCCGGAAAACCGGGGTGAAATTCGAGATGACCAGAACTGCCGACCGCCGCCCGGCATCAAAACGCAGCATTCCGAAAACCGACTGTTCGGCATCATCTGCAACCGCCCACTCAAAGCCGTCCGGCACGGTATCGCCATGCTGCAAACAGGGAAAATACCTGTAGATCCGGTTCAGATCGCGCACCAGCCGTTGCAGGCCGGTGTGAGACGGTTCATCGAGGAGATCCCATTCCACCGAACTGTCATGGCTCCATTCCGACCACTGACCGATCTCACCGCCCATGAAGAGAAGCTTCTTACCGGGGTACCCCCACATGAAGCCAAAAAGAGAGCGGAGATTGGCCATCTTCTGCCACTGATCGCCGGGCATCTTGGCGAGCATGGAGCCCTTTCCATGCACAACTTCGTCATGTGAAAACGGCAGGATGAAGCGCTCGCTATAGGCATAGATCATGCCGAAGGTCATCGAGCCATGATGATACTTTCGATAGACCGGATCGTCGGACATGTAATGGAGCGTGTCGTGCATCCATCCCATATTCCACTTCATGTCGAAACCGAGCCCACCTTCCGCTGCGGGTTTTGTGATGTTCGGAAAAGCGGTCGATTCTTCGGCGATCATCAGTGCATGCGGACAGCGTTCGTGAACGATGCTGTTCAGATGCTTGAAGAATTCCATGGCTTCCAGGTTTTCGCGCCCGCCGTAGCGGTTCGGGATCCATTCGCCTTGCGGGCGGCTATAGTCGCGATAGAGCATGGAAGCGACGGCATCGACGCGCAATCCGTCCACATGATAGCGCTCAAGCCATTCGAGCGCGCTCGCGATCAGGAAGCCTTTGACCTCGTTGCGCCCCAGATTATAGATCAGCGTGTTCCAGTCGCGATGGAAGCCCTCTCGCGGATCTTCGTGCTCGTAAAGCGCGGTGCCGTCAAAACGCGCCAATCCCCAGACATCCGTCGGAAAATGCGCCGGCACCCAATCCAGGATGACACCGAGCCCTTCCTGGTGGCAGCGATCAACGAAATATGCGAAATCTTCGGGCGTGCCGTGGCGCCCGGTCGGCGCAAACAGGCCGAGTGGCTGATAGCCCCACGATCCGCCAAAAGGATGCTCCATGATCGGCAGCAGCTCGATATGGGTGAAACCCATTTCGCTGGCGTAGGGAATGAGCCGCTGCGAGAGTTCGATCCAATCCAGCGCGCGGCCGCCATCTTCCATGTCGCGCAGCCAGGAGCCGGCATGGACCTCATAAATCGAAAGCGCCTTGGCGAAATGATCGGTGCTTCGGCAATTGTCCATCCAGGCTTGATCGCTCCAGCGGAAGGGTTCGGACGAAGCCACAACGGATGCCGTCGATGGCGCAGGCTCCGCTGCCCGCGCGACCGGATCGGCCTTTTGCGGAAGCAGGGTGCCGAAGCGATCGAGAATCTCGAACTTATAGCGTTCGCCGTCCGTGATATGCGGAATGAATATCTCCCAGACACCTGCCTGCGGCCGGAGCCTCATCGGATGGCGGCGTCCGTCCCAGGCATTGAAGTCGCCGACTACGGACACCCGGCTCGCATTCGGCGCCCAAACCGCAAAGCGCACGCCTGCGACATCATCGATCGTCATCGGATTGGCGCCGAGAGCTTCGCTGAGATTGTAATGCGTGCCTTGCGAGATCAGGTGAAGATCCAGATCGCCGAGCAACGGCGCGAAGCTGTAGGGGTCGGCCGTCACCTGGACTGCATCGGGCCATTGAATTCTCAGATAATAAGCGTTGCGTTCGGCAAGCATCGCGCCGAACAGGCCGGCCGGATGGATGAGACCGGCCAATGCCAGAACGCGATCGCTGTCTCGATCGAGGATTTCAACGCTCAAAGCGCCGGGGAGAAAAGCCTTGATGCTGTACCGGCCGTCCATCCCCTGATGCATGCCGAGGATCGAAAAGGGATCTCCATGCCGCCCCTCCACCAGGGCATATATCGAACCCGCATCCACTTGGCTGAGAATGTCGGCAACATCGCTCATGAGCGGCTCTCCGAAAGTCGGGCTATGATGGCGGCAAATCCGTTCAGCGGGATCGGGAGCCACTTCGGCCGGTTTCGTGCCTCATAGGCGATCTCATAGGCGGCCTTTTCCAGAAGAAAGATATCGATGATCCGCCGCACCTCGGCGGGCGTTTTCGGCAAATCGGGCGAAGCCGCCAATGCCTCGATATAGGACGTCAGAAAAACGAGCTCCGCGTTTTCCGCGAAGCGCTGGATCACCTGTCTGCGGCGGGCATCATGATGATCCGAAATGGCGTCGTTTTCGAGCATGGCGGTTGCCGAGAGATAGTCGAGCGACCGCAGCAGGCCGGCAGCGTCGCGCAGCGGGCTCGTCTTGGCGCGACGCTCAGCGAGATTGCGCGCCGGCTCGCCTTCGAAATCGATGATAACAGCATCGCCTTCCGTCACCAGGATCTGGCCAAGATGGAAATCGCCATGCGCACGCGTCAGCAAAGTGCCTTTTGCCTGATCCGCCAGCGCACTGGCAAGCTCGATGATCCTGTCACGTTCGGCAAGCAGCGAGGATATTTGCTCTGCGATCTCCGGCTCGACATTATCTTCGAGGCCGGTCAGCTTGGAAAAAGCATAGGTGATCTCGCCCGTTACGGTTTTGCGAATGCCGACGATATCACGTGTATCCGCCCGACGTGGCGCAAAAGCTTCGTCGTCGGTCGGCTGCGCCAGCAAGACATGCAATTCTCCGAGGCGTTCGCCGACCATGGAAATGAAATGCAGAAGCGGCTGCAGCTGCTCATCGGCTGACTCGACTGCAGCCTCGGTGATCACGATCTCGTCAGCGGTGCGGCGCAGATTGGACAGCATCCAATTCCACGCGTCACCCTGATTGCGGATCGCGCCTTGCACGATGATAAGCGTCGATCGGCGACCTTCGCCGTCGGTCCGAGCGACCTCGCCCAGAAGAGGCGCAGTATGCTCATAACCATGTTCCGTCAAATAGCGCGTCATCTCGACTTCGGGATGGACGCCGATGAAGACATGGCGGATCAGCTTGATCATTGCCAAGTCGCCCACGAGCAACGAGCTGTTGGATTGTTCGGCCGAAAGCCAGCGGATCGGCATATCCTCTGTCAAAGCCAGACAATCGAGCCGATCGGTGCCGATGAATTCGATCATGCCTGTGCGTCCGCTGACCGTCGAGCGATCGCATAGGCCTTGAAAAATGCCGCGTGCCATCATCTCGACGGCAAATCCATCGGTCAAGAATCCAACCCGCCTACCTTGTCGGATGCGCCCAAGGGACAGCTGCTGGGCGAGCACGTTGGGCGCCGTATCATCCCATTCGGCTGCGAGCGGCAACTGATAGCTCTCCACATGATCCGGCAGCACAACCTCGATCTCTCCGAGCACGATTCCGTCGGCAAAGGGTATCGGTGTCGCGGAAACAAGCCTCGCCTCCTGCAGAGCCTGGTCCTTGGCGCCGAACCAGCGGCGCTTCGCAAGATAGGCCGGCAGGATATCCCTGCTCAGCACCGCCGTGTGATGCGGCAGCTCGGCAAGCTCCGTCAGGCTGCGCCGGATAACGATCGTCACTAGATCGACAAGTTGCTCGGGCGGAGCCGTACGCCAGGCCGGCCCATCGGCATCAGCAGCGAGCTGGAACCAGAAGAAACCATAGGGGGGAGTGTGAGCAGGTAGGTGAGCTGTCCAATAGGCGGGAATGGCGACATGCCCGTCAACTCGACGGGAACTCGCCCTTCGAACTGCTGCAGATCGAGTTCTACGGCCTGGGGAACGCGCGACAGGTTTGCAACGCACAGAATGACCTCGTCGTCATATTCGCGCAAATAGGCGAGAATCCGCCGGTTCGCCGGCGCCAGAAACCGCATTGAACCCCGCCCAAACGCGCTGTGGCGACCGCGCAGCGCCAGCATTCGCCGTGTCCAATTCAACAGGGAATGCGCGTCCGCCACCTGTGCCTCGACATTTAATGCCTCAAAGCCATAGAGCGGATCGGCAACCGGCGGCAATACGAGGCGTGCCGGATCTGCGCGCGAAAAGCCGCCATTGCGATCGGGGGACCATTGCATAGGGGTGCGCACACCGTCCCGGTCGCCAAGATAAATATTGTCTCCCATGCCGATCTCGTCACCGTAATAGACGATGGGCGTTCCCGGCATGGACAGCAGCAGCGCATTCATGAGCTCGATACGGCGGCGGTCGCGTTCCATCAATGGCGCCAGCCGGCGGCGGATGCCAAGGTTGATGCGGGCGCGCTTGTCGGAGGCGTAGGTCTCCCACAGATAATCGCGTTCAGCGTCGGTGACCATTTCGAGCGTCAACTCGTCGTGATTTCTGAGGAAGATCGCCCATTGGCAGATTTCGGGGATTTCCGGCGTTTGACGTATGATGTCGGTAATCGGGAAGCGGTCCTCCTTGGCAATCGCCATGTACATGCGCGGCATCAGGGGAAAGTGGAACGCCATGTGGCATTCGTCGCCGTCGCCGAAATATTCTCGCGTGTCCTCCGGCCACTGGTTTGCTTCGGCAAGGAGCAGCACGCCGGAATGTGTCGCATCGAGCGCCGCACGGATCTGTTTGAGGATCAGATGGGTTTCCGGCAGGTTTTCGTTGTTGGTGCCCTCGCGCTCGACAAGATAGGGGATCGCATCTAGCCGGAAGCCGTCGATGCCGGTCTCAAGCCAGAAGCGCATGACATCGATAATTTCCTTCATGACCAGCGGATTGTCGAAATTGAGATCTGGCTGGTGCGAATAGAAGCGGTGCCAGTAATAGGCGCCCGCCGTCGGATCGAATGTCCAGTTCGACTTTTCCGTATCTAGAAAAATGATACGGGTTTCGGGAAATTTCAGGTCGGTGTCCGACCAGACGTAGAAGTCTCGCTCGGGGCTTCCGGCAGGCGATTGCCGCGCGCGTTGGAACCAGGGATGTTGATCCGAGGTGTGATTGATAACAAGCTCGATAATCACGCGGATATTGTGTTCATGCGCCGCCGCCACGAACTTCCGGAAATCCTCGAGTGTCCCGTAGTCCGGGCTGACGTTGCGATAATCGGCGATATCATAACCGTCGTCGCGCCGAGGCGAAGGAAAGAACGGCAGGAGCCAAATGGCATTCACGCCGAGTGCAGCGATATAGTCGAGCTTCTGGTACAGGCCTTCGAAATCGCCGATGCCATCGCCATTGGCATCGTAAAACGACTTGATGTGCAGCTGATAGATGATCGCGTCCTTATACCATAACGGGTCGTCGGCAAGTTTATCGCTCTCGGCCATGTGAACAGTGTCCATCTCAGACCTCCCCTGCCCTGACGCGCCAGATGGCAAAGGGCAAATGAGTCGGATCGAGCCTGATCATCTGCCACTTCCCGGTACGGCTGAATCTTTGGCCACTGACGAGATCCTCGAAAGCGAGTGTGCCATCGTCTGCCAGGCCGAACCGCCAGAGCGGAAATTCGACATTGCTTTCCTCTATCGCGTGCGGATTGAGCGTCACGGCGACAAACAGAACATTGTGGCGTCCGACGCTTGCCTTCTCGAAAAACATGACGTTGGGGTTCGACGAGGGCAGAAAGGTCAGACCGAGATGCGAATGCAGCGCTGAATTATTCTTGCGAATTCGGTTGAGCATCGAGATCTCCGCCTTGATGTTGCCCGGTCGGTCGTAATCCCAGGCGCGGATTTCGTATTTTTCACTATCGGCATATTCCTTGCGCTTGGCATCCGGACGTCCTTCGCAAAGCTCGAAACCGTTATAGACGCCCCAAAGCCCGGACAGTGTGGCGGCCAGCGCGGCCCGGATGAGATAGGCAGAGCGCGGCGCGTTCTGCAGGAAGTCCGGGTTGATATCATGCGTGTTGACGAAGAAATGCGGGCGAAAGAATTCCCTGACCTCACTTCGAGTAAGCTCGGTCAGATATTCCTCCAGCTCTGCCCTTGTGTTGCGCCAGGTGAAGTAGGTGTAGGACTGGGAGAAGCCGACCTTTGCCAGCCGGTACATCACCTTCGGTCTCGTGAAGGCTTCCGAAAGGAACACGACCTTCGGATGACGCGCGCGGATATCGCCGATCATCCACTCCCAGAAAGGAAAAGGCTTGGTATGGGGGTTATCGACGCGGAAGATTTCCACGCCTTCTTCGATCCACATTTCGACGATGTCGCGCAGTTCGGCCCAAAGTGCCGGCACCGCATCGGGTGCATAGAAATCGACATTGACGATGTCTTCGTATTTCTTCGGCGGATTTTCCGCATAGCGGATCGTGCCGTCGGGGCGCCAGTCGAACCAGCCCGGATGCTCCTTTAGCCACGGATGATCAGGGGAGGCTTGAATCGCTAAATCGAGCGCAATCTCCAATCCGAACCGCCTTGCTTCCGAGATCAGATGCTCGAAGTCATGGAATCCTCCAAGCAGGGGGTGGATTGCCTCATGCCCCCCGGCTTCCGAACCGATTGCGTAAGGACTGCCCGGGTCGGTCGGAGCGGCGATAAGAGAATTGTTGCGGCCCTTGCGGTTGGTATGGCCGATCGGGTGGATAGGCGGGAAGTAAAGCACATCGAAACCCATATCCCGGATGGCCGGCAAACGTGCGATGACGTCTTCGAAAGTGCCGTGGCGATTGGGATCCCCGCTCTGCGAGCGTGGAAATATCTGATACCAGCTTGCAAAGGCCGCCTCGCGGCGTTCGGCTTCGATACCATAGGTCCGCGAGTGCGAGGCAAAGGGACGGCGGTCGGCGAGCGACATGAGTTCGTTTGTTCGTGTGGCAAGCAGCAATTCAAGCTTGCCTGGCCCGTCACGCCTTTCGAGCTCGGCAAGCAGCGCCGCGAGTTCAGCCCGGTCCTCGTCCCTCATCGATATGCCGTCATCGGCTGCAGCATCCCGGATCAACTCTTCGCCTTCGATCAGCTCCAGCCGCAGATCGAGCCGTGCTTCGCTCTTCTTGAAAAGCTCGTAGCGAAAGATAGCGAAGGGATTTTTCCAGGCTTCGACCATGAACTCGAAGCGCCCGGCGCGATCGAGAAGGAAGGAGCCCTGCCAACGATCGTTTTCGGAAAGGATCATTCTCGCCCGACGCCACTCAGGCTCATCGCGAGCGCGGTAAAGAAGGGCGGCCGACAGCAGATCATGGCCATCGGCAAAGATGTCCGCCTCGACGACCACGGTGTCGCCGACGATGCGCTTGACCGCAAAACGTCCGTCATTCACTTGCGGCGCAATATTTTCGATGGCGATGCGCGGAGAAGCTGTCGCTTCAGCGAGGGACAGCTCCCCTTCGTCAGCCGCGACGACCGAGCGAGCTTCGGTTGTGATGGCACATACGGCACCGGGAGCGATCCTGCGGCCGCCGGACTCCGCCCCGATAGGCAGGAAAGGTGAGGCCAAGCGATGCATGATGTCGTCAGGGAGTTCCGCGACACGACGCAGATCTCTGTTGACGGCGAGAAGCCGCGCATGCGCTGCCTCCCGCAATGTTGACCGATCGGCCTGCGCGACAACCGTGACTTGGCTCGTTGTTTCACATTGAAGGAGCATCCATCGAGTGGACGCACGTGGAACGGAATTCAGGTCGCGTATATCGGCCGAGATATCGTAGGCTCCCTCGGCTTTGAGGACACGCAAACCCTTTCCATGACCATATGTCGGATCGAGCGGCAAGGTGGCGCCGAATTCGAATCCCATCGGCACAAGCAATCCGTCGCCGAGTTCGGCTGCAAGATGGAGAGCGCGGCGTGATTTTCGCTCACGGATTTCCCTGCTTTCGGTGCCATGCGCGATGCGCCTTCCAAACGGCGCTTCCGGAAAAGCGATCTGTGGCCCGAAAGGGAGTTGCAGGCGATACTCTTCAAGGAACCAGCCTTCGCGCAGATCCCACCAAGCAAGCGACGAAAAGGCTCCATCGAACCCGCAGTCTTGCAATTCTGATCGAAAAGCGAAATCAGTCCCCGGGGTATAGGCAAAGAATCTCGTTTCCGGATCGGCGATCTTTGCGCTGGCGATCAATCGTCGCCAACCCTCAGCACGCAGGCTGTCAAGGCCAATGACCCGATACCCCATGATCCCGCAGGATGCGAAGTCTGCGAGGTGCGTTTCCCATTCGCCGGTCACCTCGCTCGAATATGGCGCGCGGGACTGAGATGGAGAGCCCGGCGATCGCCGGGGGTCGAGAGGGGTCGAGACCCCTGTTCTTACATCGCGCGGCTCTATCGCGAGATCGAGCATAAATGCCACACCCCGCTCGCGCGCATCTTTTGCCAGGGCGAAAAGACCCTCCTTCACTTCGTCTTCAAGTTTGGCCTCTGCATCCGATCGCTTATAATTCTCTGTGGAACAAAGACCGGCACTCCCCATGTCGAGGAAGGGCGGGGCGGAAAGCACGATATCGAAACCGAGCGTGCTTGCATGATCAAAAGCTTCGCTCCATTGGTCTCGCCCAGTTAAGAGCATCGGATTTACATAATAGATCCGCGGATGGCTAAACGCCCCGGCCGACTCGGCTGCAAACGTCATCAGTCTGTTCTCCACGCATCAGGCGGAAATAAATTGTCCCTCCCGGCGATACCGAGACCAACCATCGAACGACTTGCTTGTTCCCTCCAATCGAGCAACTTTCATTTGAACAACCCAGGCATAAAGAAGCACCGCTCCTCGCTCAGACGAAGGTACTTTCACCTCAGTTCGCAATAGATTGGCTAAAGCGCTCGCGCGTTTCCTCTTCGGGCAGGCCGTCGCCACACATTGCCCGCTGTAGTCTACTTTCGACCCCATAGCGTCCCGCCAGCACTATACGATCCGGGCCATCGAGAGACAGCGGTGTTTGCACCAACAGCGCCGTCATTTGGTTCCAAGCCCCCCGCCCGCCGTACAACTCCGCCATTCTGAGCGAGGAGCGTCTCCAAATATTCGGCATCGCGCCGACAAGGCGCCATTACCAACACCCAGTCGAGATGGCTGTCATGCGCAGCCACGAGCGATTGGGCCTCCGGAATGGGGTCACATGAGATCACCGTGACGCCAGAGCTTTGGATGAACAGTTCCCCTACGTCGAGATCGTGCGGACCGTGCCGTTTCTTCACGACAGTAACGCTGCGCCGCAGCCTATCCTCATGCTCGGCAATTCGCAGCAGCAAGCACCGTGTCACCCAGAAAACTTACATCGACATGAATACCGACCGCTTGTCCGAGCAGACCGTGCTTCGCGACGATAAGGATGGTAAGCACACCCACCCGCGCGAGAAATTTCAGGAGTGATTGGATGTCGCGGATCGCCTTCTCACGATGCGACAATGAAGTAGATATCCGGTGACGAACGAAGCCTTCACATGGCCGATCGACCTTCATGTTGATCGACGAGAGAATGTCACGACCCGCCGCCAGTTATCGCGAAGGAACCACTGCGGTCAGGTGTTCAAACCGCCATCGACGTTGAGGGTCACGCCGGTTAGCTGTCTTGCCGCAGGACTTGCGAGGAACGCAACCGTTGCTGCGATGTCCGAAGGTGCACCATATCGGCCCAACGGGATGAGGTTGCGCTGGAATTCAGAATATTCTCCATTCGCCGGGTTCATCTCGGTATCCGTCGAGCCTGGTTGGATCAGATTGGCGGTGATATCGCGCAGTCCCAGTTCCTGCGCCAGGCCGCGTGTGAAGGACTGCAGTGCCGATTTCGTCATGAAGTAGACCGTGCCCGTCGCGCCGACGATCCGATCCGCACCGGCTGAGCCGATCGTGATCACGCGCCCCCCGGCGCCGAGATGCGGAAGGGCGGCCTGCGTCGAAAGGATCGTGCCGCGGACATTTACCGCAAGGAGCGCATCGATGTCCTCGACCTTGATGTCGGCTGTCAATGCCGCGTGAATTTTCCCCAGAAGTGCCGAAGTAAAATTCCCCAATTATGCCGACGTGGTCGCCAATGAGATTTGGGAATTTTTTGGCGGACGTCCACGTGGCTTTTGAGGTGGCGCGAACGCCGGGGGTGCGATTAAGGCTTTGGATCGGACATGTTCCGGCATCAGCTCGGCATGCTGGCGCAGCCGATAGCTTGATCCTTCGATCTGCACGACGACGGCATGGTGAAGCAATCTGTCGAGCAGCGCCGTTGCGACGACGGGATCTCCGAAGACGTCGCCCCATTCTGCAAAGCCGCGGTTTGATGTGAGTATCATCGCGCCACGCTCGTATCGCGCGTTGACGAGCTGGAAGAACAGATTGCCGCCGCCCTGGACGACGGGCAGGTAGCCGATCTCGTCGACGATCAGCAGGCTCGGCCTGCAGAAGAAGCGAATGCGCTCCTGCAATCTGCCTTCCCGCTCGGAGCGGGCAAGTGAGCCGATCAGATCGGCGAGCGTCGTAAAATACACACTCTTTCCGGCCTTCACAGCTTCGACACCGAGCGCTGTGGCGAGATGGCTTTTGCCCGTTCCCG
This sequence comes from Rhizobium sp. 11515TR, assembly GCF_002277895.1. NCBI lineage: Bacteria > Pseudomonadati > Pseudomonadota > Alphaproteobacteria > Hyphomicrobiales > Rhizobiaceae > Rhizobium > Rhizobium sp. 11515TR. The sequence goes on from NZ_CP023000.1 coordinate 473,123, forward strand.
GCGGACCAAGGAAATGAACGGCCTCGTGACGATCGACGAAGCCGAGCTGCGCCAGGGTGAGTATCCGATCTCGATCGAGCGAAGGCTGGAAGGTGAAGTCGAAACCGGCGAGCGTCTTGATCGTCGCAAGCCTGCCCATTCGCAGTGCGGTCTTGATCCGGCTGTTCTCGCGTAAGGTGAGTTCCTCGGACAGGAGGATATCAATGGCTTCCAGCGCGGAAAGCTCACCGTGCTCGAGGCGTCGAACGACGTGGTCGAGAGCTTCGAGTGCACGTGGCATCTTCAGGCCGACGAGATCATGACGGATACGATCGATCATGGACGGAATGGCATCGAGGGCCGCGCTCATGGGCGATTCTCCTGCGCCAGGACTTTGCCGACGGCATCGTAGAAGGCGAGAGATCGCTGAAGCACGGTGTCGCCGGCGGGCTTGACGACAATGGCGTCGTCGCGCGTCCTGGACCGATGTTGCGGCGCGAGTGTTCGTCGATGCTCAGGATGAACTCGGCGCTGTTTGCGGCCCTCCAGGACGGGATGGGCTGCGATCAGCACGCCGTTCTCGAAGATGCGGACCTCGTCGGCGAGAGAATGGACTTCCACCATTCGGCTTCGCGTAGCATCCGGAACGCTATAGGTGTTGCCGCCGACGCTGACCATTCCCTCCCGCGATACCCGGCGCTCCAGCTTCAGAACGGATTTGAACGGAGCCAGCGGTAACGGTCGCAGGTGCTTCCGCTCCTCGGCGAAGGCTTCATTGACGACCCGCTGGGTCGTGGCATGCTTCCTTGGATTGGCGACGGTATCCAGCCAGTGCCGGAGCTGGGCGTTCAGATCATCGAGGTTGCGAAACGAACGGGCGAGGAAGAAGTCTTCGCGAATATAGCGAAAGGGTCTCTCGACCTTGCCCTTCGTCTTGGCCCGATAAGGTTTGCAGGCCTTTGGGTGGAAACCGTAGTGGCGTGCCAGGTCGATCAGGGCACGGTTATAGACGATGCCTTCTGTCTGGCCTTCGCCGATAACGGCCGTCTTCATCCGGTCGTAAAGCACCTCTCGTGGAGCGCCACCAATGGCCTCGAAGGCCGCTATATGGCACCGCAGGACGGTCGGCAGGTTCTGATGCATGACGAAGCGTGCCCAGATGAGGCGGCTATGACCCAGCACCATCGAGAACAGCCAGACGATCCTCGGCGTCATCGGTTCGTCGGTGAAGACGACATGGAACTGGGCGAAATCGACCTGGGCCTGCTCACCAGGCGGCGTCTCGAAACGAACTTCAAAGCCCTGACTTGCAGCGGGGCGTACATCGCGGAGAAAATCCGTCACAGCCGTGTAGCCGCCGGTATAGCCTCGTTCACGCAGTTCTCGAAACAATCGACTGCCGGTCAGACCGGGGTAGGATTTGACCCGCTCCCGCAGGTAAGAAGCGAACGGGTCGATGACCGTCGCCCGAGGCTTTCTTGGACCATAGGCCGGAGCCTCAAGTCCTCGCTCAATGTATTTGCGCACCGTCTTGCGATCGATGCCAGTTTCTCTGGAAATAGCCGACACCGTCAGCCCCTGCTGATGCAGATCCAGGATCATGATCGTCTCCCTCAGCTTGATCACCAATATCCCCCTTCCGACCATCGGAAGGAGTATCGGCGATGACGCGCCGCCGGTCTTCCGGGGCGCGCCCCGGAAGACCGGCGGCCGCAGCACCTGGGGAAGATTCAAACGGCACTAGTGGGGAGTATTGCTCCGGTACTGACAGTCGGCGATTGATCCGTAGAGTGCGATCGCGGCGTTGTTCACCAGAATGTCGAGGCCGCCAAGCTCCTTTGCAGCTTCATCGACTGCCCGCCGGATCGCGGCTGGATCCGCGCTATCGGCCTGGATCGCTATGCCGCGCCGGCCGTGAGCCTCAATTGAGGCGACGACCGCCTTTGCGCGCTCAGCCGAACTCTGAAACGTCAGCGCGACGTCGGCGCCATGTTCGGCAAGCGTCAGGGCGATGGCCGCCCCTATCCCGCGAGAGCCGCCGGTCACAAGCGCTCTCTTTCCCTTCAGATCAATCATCTCAACTCCATTTGTGTAGCGATCGATGCAAAAAGATCGAAACAGCACATCATTGAAAGCCCCGACAACAGGTTCCGGACGTGGCCGGCCCCGTGCGTTCGACCGTGACGCAGCGCTGAGCTGCGCCATGCGGATGTTTTGGATCAGAGGTTACGAAGCGACGTCGATCTCGGATCTGACGGAAGCCATGGGCATCGCCACGACAAGTCTCTACGCGGCATTCGGCTCGAAGGACGAACTCTATGCCGAAGCGCTGCGGCACTACGCTTCTTACTACGAACATCTGGTTTGGCGGCGTTTCCATGAGGCAATCACCGTGCGTGAAGCGGTGGAAGCTTATCTCTACGACTCGGCCGCCGCCATGACCGGTTCGGACTGCGACTTGCCGCGCGGCTGCCTGGCGACGCTTGGTACGGTGGGCAGCGATGGCCATGCCGAGCTTGCCGAGTTGATGCGATCAACACGAGCGCTAGCTTTTGATGTGCTCGCGTCGCGTCTGGAAAAGGCGGTCGACGAAGGAGAACTTCCACCGGCGCTTGATATCGCCATGGTCTGCAGGTTTCTCCAGACTGTTCAGAGCGGGATGGCAATCCGCGCCCGCGACGGAGCGGAAAGAGCCGAGCTCCAAAGCGTCGCCGAGATCGCCATGGCTGGCTGGGACGGTTTTGTCTCAAAAGCCGCGGATTGACCCGTTTTTGAAATGACCCCCTGGAACTGGCCACAGGCGCAGAAATACCGACAAGCGCTGTGGACCTCGTTTGCAGAGGGCTCATGAAGCCCGAAGGGCGCTATCGACGGTATTCAACACCTTTGGAATTGCATATGTGCTAGAAACTCGGAGAAGCATCGGGATGCCTTCATAGCGGCTGCGATGGCAGCCGGTGTTCCATGTCTTCAAAGTTCCGGACATTGCGCGTAACAACGATCAGATCGTGGCGGAAGAGCTAGGAAGGCTTCGGGAGCTTTTGATCCCTGCAGGAGGCGGGAGCGCCATCCGATGTCGGCGCTCCTGGTGCTCAGCTATTCTTGCACTCGCTCCATCCGGCCGACCAAAAAGATGTAGCAGCATGCGGCAACGACGGCCAAACCGGCGCACAGCGCCAAAGCCGGAGCAAAGCTTCCACCGTTGACGAGGTAACCGATTGCGATCGGGATGACGATGCTGGAGAGCCCCCCGAAGAGGTTGAATACGCCCCCGGTCAGTCCAATCAACCTTTCTGGTGCTATTGCCGAAACGAAAGACCATGTGATCGATGCCATACCAGTGCCGAAAAACGCAATCGCCAGGAACATGATAATCAGCGCGGGGCTTTCAACGAATTGCGCTCCAATGATCAGAACAGAAAGGCCAATTCCAGTCAGGACAGGGATCTTTCTGGAGGCGCTGAGGCTGAGGCCCGACCGCAAGAGGGCATCCGAAACGAAACCCGAAACAAGCACGCCAGCGAAACCTGCCAGGAACGGCACTGAGGCGTAGAAGCCTGCCTTGATGAAGTCCAGATGCCTGTACTGAACAAGGTAGGTCGGAAACCAGGTGAGAAAGAAGTTTGCGGATGCCAGATAACTGAACTGACCGATGTAAAGGCCCCAAAGCTTTTTCTTGCTGAGGACCACGCCTAGATCGGACCAGGAAAACGACTTTCGACCCGCCTGCTCCTGCACCAGCCTAGAACTCAGCTCCGGGACGCCGCCACCCTCTTTGATCAACCGCAGCTCTGCTTCGTTTGTGCCCCTGAACTTCATCGGGTCGCGGTAGATGGTTGCCCAAAGGATTGCGGCGATGATGCCGAGGATGCCTGTCAGAATGAAGACGGAGCGCCAGCCGTAGAGAGCCTCGACCCAAACAAGAACGGGAGTTAGGAAGCCGAGGCCGACATACTGCGCGGAGATATAGATCCCGATCGTCGTTGCCCGTTCTCTCTCCGGAAACCAGGTCGTGACGATCCGGTTGTTGACGATATAGCTGGGAGCCTCGAATACGCCGACAGCGAGCCTGAGAATAAACAAGCTGATGATCCCAGCCACGAAGCCGAGGCTCAGGGTCGCAAGTGACCAGACCAAAATCGTCAAGGGATAGACAAGTCGGGGATGGACCCTGTCCGCCAGCCATCCACCGGGTATCTGCATGGCCGTGTAGGTCCATCCGAATGCGGAAAACAGCCATCCCATTGTCACAGGGTCGATCTGAAGCTCTCCCGTAAGGGACGGGGCGGTAATCGATAGGTTTGTACGGTCGAGATAGTTGATCACTCCTGTGATGAACAGGAGAGCTGTAACCACGTAGCGTGTGCGGCTCGGCGCGGCAAAAGTCGCGGTTATTGCCATAAATTTCCTCCTCCAAAAGAAAGGGCATCACCAATTGGTGAAACTGCCATCGCGGCGACGCAGATGCGGTGGCTCGAAATACTGAAAATCCAGCTTGGTCAGGGCGTCCTCATTCACCTCCAGACCAAGACCAGGCCGATCCGGAACCTCATAGGCGCTGCCAATGAGTGATGCCTGTTCCGGGAAAAGCTCCCTTGAATCGAAGCCAAGCTGCTCCACAGGTGATGCGCGGCATTCGAGCCAGGAAAAGTTCGCAACAGCGGCCGCAAGGTGGACAGTGGCCGTCGTACAGATCGGACCCAATGGGTTGTGCGGCATCAAGTCGACGTAATGAGCTTCGCTCCAGCCGGCAACTTTCATCGCCTCCGTGAAGCCGCCGACATTGCAGATGTCCAGCCGATTGAACTGATGGATGTCGCGTTCAATGTAAGGCAGAAACTGCCATTTGGATGAAAATTCCTCCCCGATAGCGAAGGGCACATCTGTCATACGCCGCAGGGCTTCATAGGCCTCCGGGGTTTCATCCCGTATAGGCTCTTCAAGGAAGTCCAGTGTTCCCGAGGGCATCTTCTGACAGAAGGACGCCGCCTCCGCCACACTCAGTCTGTGGTGGTAGTCGATCCCGAGAACCGCTTCGGGGCCTAGCTCTTCTCGCGCCTTGATCATCCAAGGCGCGGTATGGGCGATTGACTGCCGGGGCTCGAAAATATCGGTCGAGTGCTGACCCCAGGGCACAAAACGGATGCAGGTCCAGCCAGCCTCGATTAGCACCTTCGCTTGTTCGATCATTTCCGGGCCTGGATCGGCGGGCGCTGTCGCGAAAGCCGGCACTCGATCCCGGTGCTTGCCACCAAGCAGCTCATAAACGGGCACTCCCAAGGCTTTGGCCCGGATGTCATGGAAGGCTATGTCCAGCGCGCCGATCGCGGCTGTCAGGACACGGCCGCCCTCAAAATACTGGCTGCGGTACATTTCCTGCCAGAGGGCGCCGGCCTGGCGCACGTCTCTTCCGATCAAGAACTGCTCATAGTGCCGGATGGCCCCAATGACAGCATGTTCCCGGCCCGTGAGCCCAGACTCACCCCAGCCATAGATCCCATCTAGCGTTGTCACCTTTACCAGAAGCTGGTTCCTATGCCCCACACGAGGTGTGAAGCACTCGATCCTCTCAATTTTCATGGCTGCCTCTCGTTAGATTTTCGTGGAGCGTTCCAGCAGATCGGCGCCTTCGGCGCCACGAATGACAATGGCCGTAGCGATATGTCGTGCCTCTTCGGCTCGACCGCCTGAAATGGCGTTCGCAAGAGCCAGGTGGATGATCGGGTTCGGGTCGTATGACAGCCCGGCTTCGTGCAGCTGAAGATCCGCCTGGAACAACGTGCGCAACATGACCTCCAACGGCTGGCGCAAGGCCTGGATAAGGCTGTTGTGTGTCGCATCGAGAATGAGAAGGTGGAAGGCGATATCCCGCTCAATGGCCTCTGAGGATGGCATTTCCTGCATCGCGCGGGCAGCCTCCAAGATACGCTCCTTTTCTTCTGCAGAAGCGGAAGTCGCCGCCATTGCCGCTGCGCCCGGCTCTACCAGTTCACGAAGCTGAGCGACTTCACGGCGGAATTGGGCATGTGAGGATCGGTCATGCAGCCGCCAGCGTATGACGTCCGTGTCGAGGTTGTTCCAGCTCGATTTCTCCGCGACCCTCGAGCCATAACGGCGCGCGGTGCGCACCAAGCCCTTGCCAGCCAAAACCTTGACGGCCTCGCGCAGTGCATTTCTGCCGATGCCATATTTTTGGGCAAGCACATCTTCTGTTGGAAGAATCGCGCCCGGCTCCCATTCGCCGCTCACGATCGAGCTGCCCATCACTTGAACAGTTGTCGCAATCAGCCCCTTTGCCAGCATAGCATGATCCTCCTCATCCGGCGCCTTCTTTAGATCCCATCTATAGCCATGTCAACGCCTACCACCACCCTGATCACCTCAAGTATCTTGTGATATGGATCGGATGCCGTCCCCCTTTTTTCGTCTCGGCAGGCGTCGGCTGAAATGCCGGGGCCAGCCGGATAAGTGAGAATATATCGCGATGCCTGTGAAGCAGGAGCAGCTGATTACTCGTGCGAATGGTATCGCCGGGACGAGTCTGAAAGCTTATCGCAAGATTATAATTCCACCAGGAATCCGGGCCATTCCAACGCCAACGGCGTCCGCCAGTGATCGAATGGCGCCTTCAATGCTGTCGAGACGATAATTGCCGGTGACGATCAGCCGGCCGATGCGGCTGTTGGCAACAATAATGGTGCCGACGTAATAGCGGCGCAACTCGTTGAGCACGGTTCCAAGTGGCTGATTCTCGAAAAATAAGGCTGCCATCGCGCCAGGCGAGCGGCATCGACAAAAAACCTTGCAACCGCAATGATTTAGAATGAGTGCAAACTTCTGCGCAGAAGAGAGAAAACTTGGAGCCTAATAAATATGTTTCTCTTTGATTTTATTGCGGCTCTTGGGCTGGGTTGCATCGAAGGCTGCCGGTCGGTGATTTTTTGCGTTCTGTGAATTGCTGCCTCAACGCTACCTGTTAGCAACAGTTTTGAGCGCGGCGCTAAAGGGGATGAAGACCATTTCCTCCTACCGATCGCATACTGAGGGACCGTGCGCCGGTCTCGAACGGAGGCAAGGGGTGGGGTGGCGTAGCCGAGCAGCAACGCGAACATATAGACGTGCCAGAGCTGCGCAGCCCAGTCACGGTCAATATGGCGAGCGCCCCGCGACCCGAAACATCCGGGCAGACGCTGCCGGCCGTGTTTCAATGCAATAAGCAGGTCAACAGGAAACCTCCCCCTCCACCTCGCATCGGCCGTAGAGCGACCTCAGCTTAGCTCGCTGAGTGTTCGACATGGCCTGGGAAAAATCGCTCAATGCCCAGAACAATGCGATCTTTTCCAGCTGGGTCGGATTGACCATTCCGCATCGAAACAAATCGATCAGCGCGACGGCAAAGCCGTCACGGCTGTATTGAGCGTCATCGAACCAGCTCTGCGTCGTAGCCAAGTCGAATACCCGTTTTACGACTTCGAGCTCGCTTTGCGACAAAGCGCCTTTTGCGAGGCGTTTCAACCTTTCCATCATCGTCTCCACCGCGAGACTGCCGGCAACCCCACGTATGCCGGCTGAGTTCTCCTTAGGTTCTTTCCGCCGTTGACCGCCCATAGAGTTTGGGGTGGACCAGTACACTTGGCGGTATCAAGCAGCATAGGGTTGCGACAGCGATAGGCACCATAAACGATTGTCTTGCCGGCGTGATCCGGGTCTCCTCACGATCCCTATTCTCAGCCTTGGATCAGAGCCAGTTCAGCGAACGGCAGATATTGTAGGCAATCGCAAGCCATGCAGCGATGATTGCTCCAAATATTATAAGAGCAATCCTCATATTCCCTTCTTTGAAATCCGCGACGATGGCTGCCGTATCGGTGGAGCTCACTTTTCCCACGGACCATCCCACCCTGGTTAGCATTCTTCTCAGCAAGCTGGATCTCTCGAAGTTTCCGTGTGCCAGCGCGACAGCGATCGTTGATAAGAAAAGGACCAGAGCTTGCTAACAGTGACCATATGCGTCGCCGACAAGCCCGTTCAGATCCTCGCCAGACAGCATCGGGAACTCGGTTTCCAAAAGCGAAAGAAGAGCAGCTTGTGCCGCCTTTATAAGGAATACGGCCTGCGATGCGTTGAGCTCACTTGCGACCCCTCCGGCATACTGCATCATTTTTGCAAGCGCCAAAATCTCTCCCTGGCGTTCCTGTCCCTCAATATCAGTCACTTTAAAAGCCCCAACAAATGATATCGTTAGGGTAGATTGGCATATTTCGATCGACGTGGTGCGTTGCAAAAGCGTTGCACACGCAGGGCCTGCATTTTTAATCAATTAGCTACGCTAAAATTGTGGAAACAGTTTGCGCCACAGCGGAGTTGCATTGAAAGACCAGTCCGTCATAGGTGCCAGCAACGGTGCCTCGGCAATAGCGCATATAAGCTCTATGGCATCGTTGCGCTTTTGATCGGTCCATGCTTTTGCGACGAGAGCCCGCACCTGCCCTATGTCCATATCGGCGGCTTCGGCAAGACGTCTCCAGGTCCGATCCTTGAAGAATAGACGCCGTGCCGCCCGGGAGAGCCGTAGAGCCTCTTCCTTGCCGATGATAGCCTGGTCGATCGCAGTCTCTATTGTCGCATCGACATTGACCAATGGCACCGACAAAGGGGGGTAGCCCAATTCCGCTGGGCCATGAAGGAGAGCGACATCCGCATCCTCCTCCCGGAGCCCGGAGGCATAGTCACCGAATATCCTCCCGATGCCGACCATGCCGTAGGCCTGGCACTCCATCGCGCGGAGCGCTCCCATGCTGGCTGCTCCAAATATGGGAACGCTCCGGGATAGGGCAAAGAGCAACTCTTTGTGCCAGACCGGTGCGACGAACTCGAACTGGCCGTCGACAAGACCGATGGCAACCGCGCCATCCTCAAGAGCTCTGACGACGTCGCCTTGGCACGCCGGCGGTCGTATGACCATCGTATTGTCGATATACGCTTTAGCATCGGGCAGGCTCGGCCCCACGAAGATCACTTTCACAGGAAACCCTTTGACAATGCGCGGCTGCCGAGACGAATGCGGCGATCCCCGTCCGGATGTTCGAGTTGCGGCGCGAAAACCTTTGCGACCGATGCCGGCAGCCATTCGGGTGCCAGCTCGACGGCGTAAAGCTGGTCAATGCCGCCTCCCAGCAAAATCTCGACAAGCTGGTCGAGCGCATCTTGCGCAGACCCGGCCGACATCGTCGGCAATTCGTTCAGGTTCGTCGTGCATCGCGCCTGAAATGACTGCAGATGGGCGGGATCGGCGCGGCGTGAGAACAGCTCCGGGATAAGATCGTCTCTGGCACCGGCAATGAAGGTCATCCGCGATTGTACGGCCTCGGAAATGGCGCGAGCTGCTGCCACATCGGGGGACAAGGATGCCCCTGCCCCCATGGTCAAGTCGACATATCTGAGCGAGCCGTCATCGCCTTTCGGCCGCAGCAACGCGACGATGGAGGCAACGGCCAGATCGCTCGTCACATCAAAAAGGGCGAGATCGAAGTCTGCCGAGAAAATCTTCTCCAGCATCTCGCAAATACCCTCATCTTCGATGCTATGCGGATCGATCCGGCGCGCATGCCGGCACGCCGGATCGCCAATATTCCAGAGGACACAAGCATCCCGCTCTACCCGCTCCAGCAACCCGTGCAGGACTGCCTCGTGCCAAGTATTCCCCGACGCCAATCCATCCGATGATACCCAAAATCGCGGGCTGATATGCGTCCGGTCAAGATGAATGGCGTCGAAAGGTACGAATATCGAGGCGTTCTTTGCCAGATCGTGGGCTTGAGACCATCTGATCTGTTCCGTGGTCTCTATCGGTTGCGCGCCGATCGCCAGCAGATCTTCCAGGCAATCCGTGGCATGACCGCTTGCGGCAAGATCATCCAGACTTGCCGTGAGCGCTGAACAATAGGGTTGGGTCGCGACCGATCGCTCGATCGCTTCCATCACCGCGGATGTCTTCGCGGAGACGTCGTCCAGACCTTTTCCCTGAGCGATGACGATTGCCCTGGAATTCGGGGCGTAGGCGCACCAAACGGGAATACCTATGCGATCGAGCTCGGTTTGGCGGCCAACACGGGTTATGCCAAGTCGTCCCAGATAGGGCCAAACCCTCGACAAGGTTTCGCCAGGAGGGAATGCTCTAAAGTTGTTTGACACCGATCGACGAGTGCCTAGCCTTCAAGGAGGCCCGACGCCACGACGCTTGCCGACGTCAGCGCCACAGCGAAATCGACATCTTTCTCAACTCTGACCCCTTTGGCCCGCCAAGCTTCAGCCTTCGCCAGATCGCCCGACAACCGCCGCGTATATCGAACGACAGTCCCCTTTTCGAGGTCAGCCAGCCAAAGTCCCTTTTCACCCTTGATTCCAATCAGAACTGCGCCTGCCATAATCTCTTCCCCTCAAAAACCGGCCTTCTGCAGGCCTTCCCTGTAACGATCTGTCTGCCACTTTTCCTTGAGTGGAACCATGGCAAGCCATGCCTCAAGATCGAAATTCGGATTGTCGCGCAGGGCGCGCAGTCGATGGGTCTTCGCCTTGGCAGGATCGCCAAGCATTGCCCAGCTTGCCGCAGCAAGCCTGCTTGCCGGTACCGGATCTCTCATCCTGTCCAGATAGGTTAATGCTTCTGTATATTCCCCAAGGAGATAACTCGCTCCTGCTGCGGTCCAGTAATAGTAGTCCGGAGCAAGCGGATTAAGATCGAGAGCAGTCACAACCTTCTCCAATGCCGCTTTCGGATTGGCGCCATGGGTGAGACTGTCGGCGTGGCTGCAAATGACATCGGCATAGTGCGGGCTCAGGCCCTCGGCATTCGACAAGGCCTCGAGGCTGCCGTCGATATTGCCGCGGTAGAGCCGGGCAACGCCGATTTCCTTGAAGCCTCCGGCAAACTGGTTGTCATCCCGGATTGCATCGGCCGCCATTTTTTCCGCTTGATGCAACAGATCGCCATCGCCGCGCGCCGTCAGAACCCATTCCATCGTCAAGGTTCTGGCAATGCCCGCAAGTGCCGCTGCAAAACCTCGCTCGTGCTCGAGCGCCTCCTTAAAATGCTTGCGCGCGCGGCGGACATTCTGAAGGCTCAGGCGGGACAGGCATTGTACGCCCTCGAGATAGGCAAAATAGGCTTCTGGCTTGCAGCTAAAGTCAGAAACTATATGGTGGAAGGCTCCTACACGCTCGATGATGGAGTGCTGGATCGCAGTGGCGATCGCGTTGCGCTGTTTCGTTATGGCCGCATTGTCCAGCTGGACGCGCGTCGCCCAGACAATTTCGTCGCGCGGCATGAAAATCAGCTGCGCGAAAAGACTGTCGCCCGTCCTCTTCGTATCGAGCGCGTAGACGACATTATGTTGCTTGAGAAGTCCCGCCTTGTCGTTTGAGGAGCGAATCTGTTCAGCGGTATAGGGCGCGACGACGGATACGCTTCGATCGACACAAAGACTGATCGTCAGATCTTCGATGACTGCATTGGCGACCGATCCGGCACGCTCTGAATCCTCCAGGGTCTCGGGGGGAAGCAGAGCGATGCGCGGCACTCCGTTGTCCGCGATCGCAATCGTGTCCTGAGCCGACCGGCCTGAATTCGGATCTCTCGTTACGCTAATCAACTGACTGTAAGAGGTGATTTTTTCGCCGAGCGCGACCCTGACTTCATCATCGGTCTGGTCCCAGTCCAGCAGAAGCATGGCTGCACGCTTCAATTCACCGCGATTTTGAGACAAGGACGGTTGGTTCATCGCCTTGAAGAATTCTGCTCGTAGCTCCCTTGCAAACCGTGCCCGAACATCGCGCACCCAGACAGCCACAGCTCCGGAGCCATTGCCATAAGCCGGTAGAAACGTCTTGGCGACGGCATCGGCGAGGACGCTGAGCCTGGCAACGCCAGGCGCATTTTCGATGCTATCCAGATCGCACCGCAACGCGTTGAAGTTCAAGGTGATGTCCGTCGTGACACCGCCGATTAACGGTTGGGGGGATTTGGACGTCGCAGTCGCCAAACGCAGCAGGGTCGACCTTAAATTGGCGCCGGCGGCCTGAAGATTGCTTGACCAAAGAAAAGCCGCCAGATCTTTCCGTGGCATGGGTTGCCGGCAGTCGTAAAGATAGGCCAGCATGACCAGAGCCTGCCTCGGCACGTTCATGCGATCGCCCATCTCATCATAGAGGGCGCAGCTGCCGAGTGTGGTTAAATGAAATGTCATCTTGCCAAGTCAGCGCTCGTTGTCGGGTTCGGATGATTGCACGAAAGCAAGGATCTTCGCCCGCAAACGCTTGTCCTCGATCCCGGACAAGGCTGTGCGCAGAACGGCCTTATGATGCTTCGCAAGTCGAAAATCGGCCAGCGCCTCCTTGGAGGGAAAAGCGTCGTCCGATGCACTTTCGAAGAAAAATATGACCGGTACAGCGAGGAGTTCTGAAATGCGCAGAAGGCGGCCAGCGCTGATTTTTTCGATGCCGCGTTCGCATCTGTCGAGCTGCAGAGGGCTTATGCGAAGCTTCTCGGCCAGTACATCCTGCGCAATTGACAATTCCTCCCGACGCAATCGGATGCGTAATCCAACCTCGACATCGATTGCATCGGTTTTTTTGTCCATGAGGGAGCCGCCAGAAGAGAAACTGCTTTCATGTTCGCAGGTTTCCCTTGAATTCACAATCTTCCAGCAAGGTACTCAAAGTCAATTTTACACAGTGGCGGGACGTTTCCGATCATCGTATCAAGACCGTAGAGAATACGTTCTTAGCGGTTGCAGCCGCGTCGGCGATATATTATCGCAGCGGTTCCCGGTTGCCGTACGATGTCAGGCGTTGGCGAAAACATCGGTGTCGAGAATTCTCTTCAGCGATCCGATGGCCGAGGCCGGGGTATAGGAGCCGGTCACACCGCCGAGCGACTGCGAACTCACCGAAATATCCCATTCGAGATCCCTGCCGGAGACCGCTATATGGTGCCGCATCGTTTTCGTATCGGGATCGGCGACAACGATGCTGCGGGTATGGTCGAAACCGATGCCCGCAAAGGCAACGGCGGCATGGACATTGACGTTGCGCGGAAACCGCATGCAGGCTTCGCGGGTCGAGCCATCGAAGAGCGTTCCCTTGGCGTCGGCCGGCTGGCCGAGGCTTGCGCCGCTTTTCGTCGTGGTTATCACCACTTTTTCGATTTGCTCACGGCCATCGCGCAGACCATCGAGACCGAGAACGGCGCCGTGCGGAACGAAGAGGCGTCGACCGCTCTTGCTCGCCGCTGCATGCATCGCCGCCTCCACAGTGCGATCCGCCAACGCGGAGCAACTGAATCCGCAGAGGTCCGAATGGGCAAGGATATCCGGTCCAAGCGTACCCAGAAGAGCCGGCATCGCGCATTCGAGCACAAGGTCCGCCTTCCGGTCGAGCGCATGCTCGGCGTCATCCGTGACGAGCGCAGCCATGGCGGCATTCTGCGCATATTTGTTCTTGTCGGATACGAGAATATAAGCGACCTCGACCCCATCGAGGCTGCCGACATAGTCGAACAGGCTTCTGCCAATCATGCCTGCGCCGATAATTCCTATGGTTCTGTATTTCATCATTCCCCCCACATGGATTTCTGAGCCAGCGGTCTCGACGTTCGTCGCAACGCTTCGGCGATTTCGGTTCAACGTCTCGATATCTTCCGGATCTCGGGCACCGAGCGAAGCCTCGACCCAACCCTTATCAAGTTTTGGCCTTATCAAGTTTTGGAGATCCTTCACAGGCCTCGACAAATGCGCGAATGGCTGCAATCCGTGGGCCGGAATTCGCCCACAGCACTCCCATATTGCGAAGCTCGCCATCTTCCATGCGATGTTTTTGCAGCCGCAGTCCCTCCGGCCACGGCGGAGCCCAGTCGGGAACAAGCGCAACGCCCAGTCCGCGGTCGACCAATGCCGCAATGGCATCCAGCGCGTCCAGTTCCGCCCATTCGCGCACGCTGATGTCATGACGGCGGAGATAACGGTCGACGATCTGGCCTCCCCACTGATTGCGGTCATAACGAATGAAGGGCTGCTGCGTAAGCGCCAGATGAAAATCGTGAATTTCCAGCTCCGCGGGCGCCAACAAGACCAGGGGCTCGCGCCGGATGGTCGACCAGCCGAGTGCTTTCGGAATCGGAAATTGTGGCTCGATGATGAGAGCGGCGTCCAGCTCACCTGACAAAACCGCATGGTAGAGGTTCACAGAAGAACCCGGCTGCAGGAAATAGTCGATCTGCCGAAATCGCTCGCTGAGGGCCGCGGTAATCTGAGGGATGAGGCCCGTCATGGCCGTCGCCGTCGCACCGAGGCGAAGCTGCCCGCTCGGGAGATCGCCCGCAGCTATTGCCCGCAGGTCCCTTGCCATGCGCACAAGTGCCGGTCCGTGGCGCTGCACGGCAAGTCCCGCTGCAGTGGGTCGGACCGTGCGCCCCACGCGAGAAACCAATGCCTGCCCGAGCTCCGTCTCCAGCGCCCTCATACGCTGAGCAACCGCCGCCGGCGTCATATTCAAGCGCCGCGCGGCTTCGGCGACCGATCCGCATTCGGCGACGATGAGGAAGCTTTCGAGGAATTTCGTGTCCATAAGATATATTTTCTATCTTCTGAAGAAACTGGCAAGCATATTTTATTGCTTTAGATCCAAGCTATCCTAGCTTTCTAGTCTTACGCCCTTGCCGATCACCCTCGCCGAAAAAAGGAGTTTCAATGACCATTCAAGCCAAATTCGAGCGCATGGGCACCGACGCCGCGCCAGGCCAGGAAGTGCGGCAGCAGGTCGAAGGTATCGAAGCGCTGCTGCGCGGCGAACGGATTGCGGGACGTCAGGTCGATTTTTCCCATGGTGACGTTGATGCGTTTACGCCGACACCAGGCTCTTTCGAAGTCTTCACCGCTGGGGTGGAGGCCGGCGGCAAGCAGGCCTATACCGAATACCGCGGTGATCTCTCGATCCGCGAGCAGCTTGCGTCTAGTCTTGCGAGCTTCACGGGCGCCCCGGTCGACGCCGCCGATGGCATGATTCTGACGCCCGGTACGCAGGGCGCACTGTTCCTCGCCGTCGCCTCCACCGTCGCCCATGGCGACAAGGTTGCGGTGGTTCAGCCGGATTATTTTGCCAACCGCAAGCTGGTGGAATTCTGCGAGGGCCATATGATGCCCATTCAGATGGACTACCTGAATGTCGAAGGGCGCGCGGGTCTCGACCTCGGTCAGCTGGAAGATGCCTTCGCTGATGGGGCGAAAGTTTTCCTGTTTTCTAATCCGAACAACCCCGCTGGCGTCGTTTATTCGCGTGAGGAGATCAAGACGATCGCATCGCTGGCCAGCCGTTATGGCGCAACGGTCATCGTCGACCAGCTTTATTCGCGGCTGCTCTATTCCGGCATCGATTATGCGCATCTGTGCGCGGAAGCCATCGACGCGGAAAACGTCATCACCATCATGGGGCCGTCGAAGACAGAGTCGCTGAGCGGCTACCGTTTGGGCGTCGCCTTCGGCTCGAAGGAGATCATCAACCGGATGGAAAAGCTGCAGGCGATCGTATCTTTGCGCGCCGGGGGCTATAGTCAGGCGGTTTTCCGCACTTGGTTCAACGAACCGCAAGGCTGGATGGATCAGCGCGTGCGCGAACATGAGGCCATTCGGGACGATCTCCTCAGGCTATTTCGCGCAGGCAAGGATATCAAGGTTCGCACCACCGAGGCAGGAAGCTATATCTTCCCGCAATTGCCTCCCCTTGCCGTCGGCGGCAAGGATTTCGTGCGGATCCTCCGGTTGCAGGCAAGCGTCATCGTAACGCCCGGCACCGAGTTCAGCCCCTTCTGCGACAGCAGTGTCCGTCTGAACTTCTCGCAGGACCATGCTGCCGCGGTAGCTGCCGTAGAGCGGCTCGTTTCGCTTGTCGATCGATATCGCGCATGAAACCGGGCTCCGCGATGCAGCAAGAAGGCTCCTTGCTTGTGGATAATATTGAGTCGACAACACGCATCATGAGTTCCGTGCGGAGATCAAAATCCGACCACGCAGTTTTTAAATCGATTTTAAAAAGCGAGATGCAAAGCTAATCGATTTTAATTTGCGTATTAAAAAATTCTTGTTGCGACGCGAAGAAAATCACCCCTAATTGCCTCAGGCTGTTCTGTCCGTTATCAGGAAACGCGCAATGACGATTTCATTTCCGCTTACAGACAAACGTACTGTCGATGAGCTGCTGAAGCACCTGAACGCGCATAAGCTGTTCTGTCCAGGAAACTGCGCCATCACTGTCAAACCCCTCGCCGTGCACGTTTCGTCGTGCCTTTCCTATGCGCTCAGCACCGCTCGGACCGCGTGGTAGACCTGATCGTTCTTCCGTTGAGTCTGTTTCGAGTTTGGGCATCCGAAACCTGACCTCGGCGCAGGCCGCGTTGTGCGCCCACCAGCCTCGGCATCCGCCAGGCATTGTTTGATTCCGTAACGATACACCTCCCGCAGGAGAAAGACATTGATGACGACATTCGAAGCCTATCTCGATGCCCATAAGGGAACATTGTTGAATGAGGACATGGCCGCCATCCTTAGCAATATTGCCGAGGCTACCCGGCAGATTTCGGATAAGCTCAGGAGCTCGTCATTGTCAGGCCTGACGGGCGCAACCGACGCTATCAACGTCCAGGGCGAGACGCAGAAGCCGCTCGATATACTTTCCAACGAGATCATGCTCGAGGCATGCCGTAAATCGCCGGCGGTTGCTTTCGCGGTATCGGAGGAGCTCGACGTCGAAGTGCTCATTCATCACGCTGGCCGATATGCGATGATCTTCGATCCACTCGATGGATCGTCCAATCTCGATGTCAACGTAACGGTCGGAACGATCTTTTCCATCGTCGAGGCTAGCTCCGCGGCTGAGATCCTGAAAAGCGGCCGCAGTCAGCTGGTTGCGGGATACGCAGCTTACGGACCGCAAACCAATCTGGTGCTTGCGATCGGAGATGGCGTACAGATTTTCACGCTCGACCAACACGGCGTCTACGCAATGACGACTGCGGATGCCAAGATCGCTCCGGAAACCAAGGAGTTTGCGATCAACGCGGCACGTCGCCCGTCTTGGGACGACATCATTACCGAATATGTCGACAGGTCCATCAGAACTCCTGGGTACAATATGCGCTGGGTCGGTTCGATGGTTGCCGACACACATCGCATCTTCAACCGCGGCGGAATCTTCCTCTATCCCGCCGATCGAAGCAAGCCCGCTTCCGGCGGTCGCCTGCGTCTACTTTACGAGGCAAATCCGATCGGCTTTCTCGTCGAAGCGGCAGGTGGTTCCGCCATTGCCGGGAAGACCGCGATCCTCGACATCGAACCAACCTCATTGCATCAGCGGGTTCCGGTAATTTTTGGTTCTCGCAAGGAGGTCGAAAAGATCAGTCGGGCGTATTGTGTTGAACGGACCATCGAGACGGTGTAGCAACCGAACGGAATTCCGTTTAAATGGGCGAGGACCCGCTCCCGCCTCCAAACTGCGGCGGAAATTATTGCGCCCTATTCGCTCTCAAGAAACGAGGCGGAACTCAAGGCCGTCAGCAAATCCATGTCGATCTATCATTTAGCCAGGATGGCATGCTAGCCTGCACCCCGACGCCGATCGAACGGGCGGTGAGTTCTCCTGTCGGGAAGCAATTTTGGTCGCTGCAAGCTGCCTGACGAGAAACATCAGCCAGCTAAATTCGATATCTCGACCTCACATCGGCTTCTTCGAAGCTAGTATTTCCTGCTCGATGACGGCCTCGGCGGCATTCCATGCCTTTGTCGCGATGGTGGGATCGTGAAATGCGCGCGCATCGATCGTCGCGCCGTCGAGAAGTATCATCAGGATTGAAGCGATGCGCGCGGCGGCAGGTTCCGGCACAAGCGCCTTCAGCATGTCGGCCATCCATGCCGTCATGGTCTTTTTGTATCGAATCGCGACGGCAGAGATGTTCGCATAATCGGTACCGAATTCGGCAAGTGCACGCTCGAAAAGGCAGCCGGAAAATTGCGGAGTGCCGAACCATGTCTCATGCCAGGCAAAAATAGCCCTCAATTGTTCCTTCGCCGACGCCATGGGCTCAACACATGCCCGAAGACTGGCCATGATGTCGTGATAGCGACGATCCAGCACGGCGGCAATCAGATCATCCTTGCCGGGGAAATGATTATAGAGCGTCATGCGGGCGACGCCAGCTTCGGCCAGAATGCGGTCTATGCCGACGGGATGAAAGCCGTGCCTTGAAAACAGGTCGGTCGCAATGAGGATAAGTTGCTCTTTTTTCGGGCTCATTGATGCCTCAAGCGAAGTTCACCCTGCAATGGACAGATTATGCCTCGTTGTCCAGCAATTCCCATATGGACTTTCTATACTGACCGTTCTATCTAAATAGTCAATCGGCGCTGGCAGCGCGTCCTAAGTTCGCGGTATTCCATGAATGTAATGAGGAGCCATCTCGTCGCATTTCCCTGCCGTAAGGCTGCCGGACGAGATTCTGCGCGAGCACGCAAACGTTTGATTGGGCACCTATTGTCACATTCTCCGGTTGCTCTACCTATCGCTCAAAGGCCGCAGGCCTGGAAGTAGACAGTTCTTGTGGCCCAGATGCATTCGACCTTCATGTTCAATTTCTCAACGCTCGACTTTCCCGAAAAAGATCGGTTTCATGCTTGGGTAAGCGACAACCACTGCGATTGCACATTGCGTGACGATGCTCCCATCGCGTTCGACGCTGAAGCAAGCGGCGCGGCGCTCGGCCCTCTTATCCTATCCACGAGGCGGTGGCTCAATCAGGTCCGCCCTTCTGCCTATGAGATCAATCGAACAGAACGACATATACGAAGCGACAGTCAGGATTTCTTTCGTTTCACCTTGATGGTGAGCGGCCAATTCCTGTGCCGGTGGAACACGGATCAACCCCTGAAATCGGCTGGGGATCTTTTCGTTCTTGACGCTGCTCAAGTGAACCAAGGCATGGTTGCGGCCGGTGAAGTGATCTCTTTGGTGGTGCCGAGAGATCTCCTGCCGAGCCGCACCCAGCTTCTGCATGGGATGACTCTCGCAGATGGCGTCGGCCGTCTCCTTGGAGACCATCTCCTTTCATTGTCGCGGAACCTCGAAAGCCTGGGCGAGCACGAAGTCCCCTATGTCGTTCAATCGACCTTGCAGCTTCTGACTGCCGCGGTTTCGCTGACGCCGGATGCGATCGTTGAAGCGGCCAGTCCGATAAGAGACGCGCTCTTCAATCGGATCCTGCGCTACGTCGATGCACATTTGCTGGATGCCAATCTTACGCCCGATCGCATTTGCCGGGACGTCGGCCTGTCGCGCGCAAAACTCTATCAGCTGTTTGAAGGCAGCGGCGGCGTCATGCGGCAAATACAGCGCAGGAGATTGCACCGCGCCTACCAAATGCTGGCAGATCCCAGTCGGCCGCAGCCCCATATCGCCGAGATCGCCTGGCGGCATGGTTTCTCCAACGAGAAATACTTCTACCGCCTCTTCAAAGCCGAATTCGGCCATACTCCCGGCGACACCTTGGAAAATATACGCGCCGGTTCCTCGCTGAAACACGCCGCTTCTCATCGCCGTCGAGAGCACGATAATCGGCCTTCCGGTTGGACCTTGCCTTTCGGCGTCCCCGGCAACTGAAAATATCTGCCAGGCGACAACCGACACCACCTGCATTTCTTCGCGTGCGGTGGCGTCGACGTCACCAATGCTTATTTGCCGAACGGATTGGCCTTTCCATCCCATTCGAGCGGATTGCTGCCTGTCGGCTGTTGCGAGGCAGCCGCGTTCTGCTGGCTGCCACTGCTGTCATCGGACTTTGGTTGGAATCTCGGTGAGAAATGCGGGAGCATCAACCGTGCCCAGGATCGATTGATCTTGGAAGCTTCGTCGGGGCAGCGGGCAGCCCGTTCTTTCGGCAGCATGCCATTGTCGACGATGGGGCTGTTGTTTGCCGGGTCAAGGCCATAGACCATGCAAAGCAGATTGAAGTAGCGCTGTGCGTCGAGCGAATGCTCGTCGGCAAAAGAGGCCGTATCCGGCGTGCCCGACGACTGGCTGTTGACCTTGAACCAGATGGATGCGAGCTGGAGAACGCGCGCAATATCGTTCTTGGTTTCATTGTCGTCGACATGCGAAAGTAACAGGACCGCCGCGAGCTGGTCGACGGAATCCTCTTCGCGGCCGACGGCAGGCATATCCAGCAGGTCAATCAATGCGTGGCCGGATTCGTGCAGCAGGATAAAGCGGAGATTGTCCTTGACGAACTCGATCGTCAACGCTTCCGGATCCGAGGCGCCCTTCGAGAGCGCTTTGCCCATCTGCAAGAGACTATCGATCATCTCATAGCAGAGAAAAACCGCGCCGTTCTTCTTGTTGTAGAATGCATTGATCGTATCGCATTGCCGCGTGACGTAGTGTAACGGACGCGGCGTCACGAAAAGCCCGTCGAGCCCGTCGATCTCGGGAATATTCAAAAAGAGGTGGGTATCTACTGCCCATTTGTAAGCATAATTCAGCTTTGGATCTTCCGGCGGAAAATAGTGATAGACGAAGCGCAATCCCTTGCCGTCCGATGTCACCAACGAACCGTCCGCAGGTGGTGGCAGTGCTCCCTCCTTCTGTTCCGTAAGCCCGTCATCGCCGCCAGCCTGCGCTGTCTGGCTGTCTGCGGAACCATTGCTCTGCTCCGATTGCGTCTGACCGCCGGTCGAACTGTCCTGCGAGCCATTGCCATTTGTCGCAGATCCACGGCTGCTGGCGCTTGCGAGGTCCGCAAGTTTCGCCATTGTCGGGTAGCTCGGATCGCCATCAGCCGGATTTTCTCCGAACGGATAAAAGCCGTTCGAGATCAACACGGAGATGTTTTCGACGATCTTGCTGTTCTTGTCGGCGTTCCAGCTGAGATCATAGCCGCGGATCTCATTGCCTCTTTGTTCGAAGCGCGAATAGAATTTTCGATCGCCGGTCGTGCCCGAGATGATGAACCAGTTTCGGCGCTTGAGCTGGTAGGTGATCGTACTGCCCTGCTCGCTGGCAAGGTTTTGATAGACTGCATCGATATCGCCCGGGCCACTATTGGCAAAACGCGCCGTCTTCAGCGCGACGGCGCCATCCTCCGTCTGCAGGGTCTCACCACCAATCTTGTTGCCCTGCCTTTGGGTCAACAGGCCCGCAGGATAGGAGATCGTCATGCCCGTCAGGGAATTGTCCAGTACGCGCCATTGCAATTGCTTGCGCAGATCGAGGGCCGTTCTGCCCAGTTCAAGCGCGTCCGGGGCGGAAAGCTTGCCCGTGGCTGGACGGTTATGATCACGTTGATAGCTTGCAATCGCGTTGCGGCCACTCGGTCCGAAGGAGCCGTCGGCAAAGCCGTTATAGTAGCCGAGCAGAATGAGCCCTTCCTGCGTGAGCCGCCTCTCCCAAATGTTCAAAGCATCTTCGATCGAATCGGTGCTTTCGAGATCCGGCCGGGAGGCATCCTGGTTTGAAGATTGCGCCAAGGCAGGCTGGATTGATGCGGAGAACGGAAAGGTCAGGAGAAGAGCCAGGACGAAGAAGATTTTCCTGGAGCAGCAAAATCTCAAGGCGAAATTCATCATGGGCGAGCTCCGGCTCTCTGGATGGGATGTCGTAAAATGGAGTGTTTTTGACATGAGAAGGCGCTTGTACATGCCGGAAAATCATTGTCCGGAGACGGTTCGCAGCAGCAACACGTCGATGTCGCGTTCCGGCGCATAATTCTTGATATCCATCTCGAATTGCGTCGGAGAGATCTTCTTCACGCCGTTGCCGCAAAAGGAGACCAGCGTTTTGGGATCGCCCTTGTCGACGATCAGCTTGAACTCTCCGATCGGCCCGGCCCAATTGCCGCCCGAAGTGATGACATAGGAAAGATATTGCTCGAACGCCTGAACGTCTTTGGCATTTTCATCAGATATCCGCTTGTAGAGAGAGTGGGCCGACTTCATGAAGGTTTCATCGGTACAGAACTTCTCGCGATAGGATTTGAGCTGATCCGCGTCCATGTCCGGCGCACCGAGCGAGAGCGTCGACTGACTGCCGACGACGGGCACATAGGTCTGCTGTACGACAATCTCCCTCCCTTTCGGAAAGGTCTGATTCCGCCAATATTTGGATCGCAGTGTCCATAGCGGATAGAGAGTGGCTGGCTGTCCGTTATAATCGCCCTCGCCGGTATCGAAGATACCGGCATCCACCAACTCCTTGCGCTGCGCGTTCGTCAGGCGACCGATTGCCGCCTCGGTGGCTTCTGCTGTCGGCACCAGGGATATGTGCAGCGCCTTGAGTTTATCCGTAATCTCCTCGTCTGGCTGACCGTCCGCGACGAGGAAAGCGCGCTGTTCAAGCTGCGAGGCAACGGGCTGCCCATCGACCGCGGTTTGAAATTTCATGAAATTGTCGCGCGCCGGATCGGGAACGACGGTCGTGGAGTTGGATCCGCCGCCCGGAAACGCGGGCATCGGAAAGGCGATGGTGGTCGTATAGTCCGCGTTCGCCAGATTGCGGAAGCGGTAGGAAATGCGAATGCCGGCGGCAGAAAGGTAGAGATCCTCGGAGAGGAGCGCGATCTTGTCGGTTTTCTGAAGGATCAAGCCACCGGTCCCCAGCGTGGCCGAACTGTCGTCTGCGAGGGCATGGGTGGAAAAGAGTATCAAGGCGCCAAGGGCAAGGGGAATAAAACGCATTGCTAGATCTTTCAGAAGAAGGTTCCGCTAAGCCGGTTCTTTGGGGTTGGCCGGAGTGTCAGGATTATTCTTGCGATCGGCGGCGCCAGGCAGATACTGATGACGGATATCGCAGCTGTGAGCCGCGGTTGCCGGAGGTGCGCATTCCTCATCGGCTCGAGCATGCGAATCCAACGTCCAATAATGGTTTCAATCATCACACGCCGGATATCTCCAGGCCCATTCTCAAGGGCCGTTGCCTGCCGGATCACCTCGGTTCGGTCGGCAATTATCAGAACGCCTGCGTTGCACCGATATCCCTGCGTCCGTTATAAGTGTACATCCGTCTATATTTTCAAATCCCTATCCATGCGGCTGGCCGGCAACTCCTGCGTGTCGTAAGGGTGCCGAAGCGAATTGCTGAGCGGGATTTTATATCCAGCTCTTTCGATCCGCTTATGCAGACGATCCGCTGATAAAAATTCTGGCAGATTGAAAGCGCCATGAAACGCGTCGAGGCCCGAAGATCGTATTCATCCGCGGGCGAACGAGGGAGCCTGTCACTCTTCATGAATATGGATGATCAGTATTTTAGCTGGGGCGAAACATTGCTCCGCAAGCGCAACAAATCGCGGCGAGGCCTAGCCCCATCAACGTTCTATCTCGTTGAAAGGATACCAGCATGAACATCTGGCGTGGCGCTTCATTTCATCTCCTACTGTCTACTCTGGTGTTGCTTAGTCCGACACTTGTTGGCGCGGCCGAGCAAAGGACGGATTGCTATGGCTTCGAGGCAATGGACGACAATCCGCTCACAGTTCAGCTTTATGAGATCAAGCCGGGAGACAAAGTAGAGTTTCAGTGCCCTGAAAAATCCGTGTTCTGCAAGAAAGGCGCGTTTCTCCTACCGGGAGATCAGGTGGCCGTGAGCAGAGTCGATGGCAATCGCGCCTGCGCCGAATATCTGAGCCCCGCAAAACAGTCGTATGATGACAAAACCGCAGGATGGTTGCCATTGGCGCGGATCGCTCAAATATCGCCTGCGCCAAATTGGCTCGGGCGGTGGGGAGACAGCGATACAACAATCGTTGCCAAAGCTCAGGGCGACAAGATCCGCATCGACGCCACGGCGAAGCTACAATTCGGCAACGGTGAACAGGGAGGCGCGTTTGCAGCTCTGATCGATGGCAGGCAGTCCCAAGTTGCATTTGGCTATGAGCCGGGCGATGACGGTCGGCCGGAGAAACTTCTCCCCTATCAGGATAAGAATGTCCCAGGCCTCTGTCAGGTCAGGATGACCCAACTGGGACGCTATCTTGTCGTCGGCGACAATCATATGTGCGGCGGCGTCAACGTAAGTTTTTCCCGGGTCTATCGCCGGGCCGACGAGAAGGCACCCGCCGAAAAAGCCGGAACACCAAAATTAACCACGGTGCAGAAGCAGGCCGACGCGGTGCGCCCCTCCTATAAGGCCTGCCTCGACAAATCCGGAGGCGTTACCGTCGCCATGCGGGACTGCGCAGGTGCGGAACTTGAATATCAAGACGATCGCCTCAATCGAGCCTATCGCACCCTGCGGGCAAAGCTGAAGCAACCCAGTGCCATGCAACTGCGTGATGAACAACGGGGCTGGATTGCCGAACGCGACCAGCAATGTGCCGTGGACAAAGACGGCGGCACGGCTGCTTTGGTCGTTGCCGACGATTGTTTGGTGCAAACGACATCCAAGCGGGCCACCGAGCTGGAAGGTCGGCTTCCCTGATGGCCAAGCTCAAAATTATTCCTGGACGCCGGCCCTTTAGGGGGCTGGCTCCAGCGCCGGAAGGTAGTAGCCGCGTTGAACCGTCCCTCTAAAGGCCGCACCTTGACAACTTAAGGAATAGCGTTCCCAAGAAATGTTGGTGACGATCCGCTGCGTTTGCACGTCCATGGCCCGGTTTTGATAGTCAATCTCCGCCTCATAGACGGCCCGCTCACCAGAGTCTTGAGAGACACCCTTCGTCGAGACCAGGGTTTGATGTGTGCCGCCCTCCTGCATTATCACAGGCTTCGGCATGGCCAAGGCCGTCTGCTCCCGATGTTTCTCCATTAGATAGGCCAAGCATGCGGCGAAGGTCGAAAAGGGGCCGGCCGCGAGAGGTTCGGGCGGCAGAGATCCACTCGCAAGCGCCGCGTTGGCGATAAGAAATACGCAAGCTGCGGCGATCGGCGGACCGACACGGATCGATCGCCGGGCACTCGCCGTCTTGGTCACGGGTTCATCTGGTAAAACAACAGCCATTGTTTCTCCTTGTGATCGAGACGGACGGGCCATTATGTCGCCTGCTTGGGCTCCGGGCGCGGCATGTTCGCGCCGGTTCTGTCCTTAGCATCGAGCTGCCTTCATTGTGCCGGCGGATAGATTGAGCTCGTCAGGCACTGGTCGAACCAGTCTGCATCCGCCGTTTCCAGCGGCCAGATACCTTCAACATCGAGTTTGGCAAGGCCCGTCTTCGGTGACGGAAAATGTTGATCCGCATCGGGATTCGACGTCCAGGTCACATCCTTGCCGCCGCCGCAAATATCGCCCGATTGATCGCTGCACAGAGCGGCGGGCTTCGCATTGTCGCCTTCGATGGTGCTGACGGCGTGATATTCATAGAGTGACCAGCTGGCCCATTCCGTGCTGGCGCTGCAAAGGCGGGTCTTGTTCTGGACATGCATGGCGCCGCTGCATTGATAGGAATAGCTCGACCCATCCCTGTCGTTGGGAATGAACTCGCAACTCGTATCGAAGCCGGCAAAGGCGCCTCCGCTGTATTTCGCGAGAAAGCGGCGCTGCGCCTGAGCCTGCATGACCAACCCTTTCTCCGATTGATCACCGAGCTGTGCGGTGCGTTCTGCAATCACCTGGCGCAGCTTTCCGGCGGGCATGGCCGAGCCGTCCAAGCCGGTCTTCAGCCCCTCATTGCGCGCAGCGATCCAGCGACGCTGGCTATTCACCAGCATCGAGCGGATTTCCGGATCTGGCGCTGATTTGAGGAGTGCGGCATAGGCTTGCCCCATGGCGGCGTCGGCTGCCTTGAGGCCGGCGTTGCCGCAGATCCTCTTATCGATCGGATCGCTCGCCTTGGTGCAATCAATTGCCCAGGAAGGAGTTGCAGCACTCACTCCAATGATCGCCAGAAAGGTGGCGATCGTCAGCCGAACTCCTGCTATGGATTGATGACGACACACGGTGGCTTCCGTTCCTTTATTTCTTCTGCCGGATGTAGTTGGGTGATATCGCAATCTCGCCGATCGATACCGTCATCGAAAGCTCCGCACCCTTCCACGATAAAGCGATGAGTTCGATCAGACCGGCGGCGGATAGAAGGCGGCGAGCTTCCATGTGGGGTTATCAATTCGCCTTATGCCATTTGGAGCGCTCGCAGGTGGCTTGAAAGTCCGAAACCGTTGGCTTGCCGTCGCCAAAACTGGTGAGGCTCAGTTCCATCTCGCCCTTGTGATAATAGTAGCTGCAGGATGCGAGATCCGTGCCCGAGCAATCGGTCGCCTCGATGATCCCGCTCTTGCGAATATTGTCGCCGACGAAATCCTGATAGGCGGGAGCGGGACTGCGAAACGGCTCCCACCCTTCGGCAATGATCGCCGCACGAGCCTCGGCGACGGGCTTGCCGTAAACATTCGGCACCACGGCCTGTCCGCCGCAGACGGACTGCTCTTTCGCCAGAGGCTGGACTTCGATCGCACGACCGTCAACGAGCCGAACGTCGCCAATAGGCGTTTGAACGAGGTCGCCATCGACAATGCGCAGGCTGTCCTTGGCTGCGATGATCCTGCCGATCGCCAGCTTGCTGTTCTTACTTGCGTAGATGATGACGAAAAGCTGCGTGCCGCTAAAGAGCGCGATATTGCCCTGACTGATCTCGCAGGCACCGGCGGTCGAAGGCTCGAATTCCCCAGCAAAGCTCACCGCATCATAGGATCCGAGCTTCGCTTCCCCCGTCACTCCCCAGCCGAGCGCATCGGCCACCTTTCCGCCCGCGCTCTTCGGAACCACCAGCGCGTCGCATTCCTCCCGGGATTGGGCCGAGGCAGGCGCTTTGGGCAATTGCGATAGAAACGCGATTTCGAGCCCCGGAAGCCGCGACCGTATGCTCGGCGCAACCTCTGCACCCTGGCCCAGCGCGATCGGACCGCCACCCAAAAGAACGGCCAATACGAGCAAAGTACGACCAGCGGAGCGTTGGAGAATACGCTTGTGAATGATCAAGAGAGCCTCAAAGACGTGGACATCAGCAAAAATATAGGGATGTCTATTCAACGGCTGTGTACCGTTCAAGACGTGCGGACTTGAGTGAGGTCTACTCCCCTCCATCTCAAGTGCACATGCGTCCAGAATTGCGAGTTCGCACCGATTCATTTCGCGACAATCGCTTTTCCCAGGAGGTAGCTGGACATTGCCGGCCGCGTCGCAAATCTGCCAAAGCCGTTTTCGCATTCAGCGTCGGCGCAGTGCAGGATCATCCATAACAAGTGCACTTGCGTTCAGATTTCGGAAATCGGCTGTCATCGGTCACGCTGTCAGGCTATGCGGATATCGCGACTGCGACAGAGGTGCCGTTCGAGGCGCCGAGCTTCCCTTTGTGATCCGCTGTCGTGAGAGGACAAACACGGATTCATGCGTAAGCTCCCATTCATTCTCGCGATTGCCGGCACTGCGGGCATCGCCCACGCAGAGGACATCAACTTTTTTGATCTTCTGAAGGACCCGGTTCATGCCCGGTCATGGAAGGCCATGCTGTCATCCGCCAAGGGAACGCCTGCCTGGGTACGCGACGAAAACAGGTTCATCGCGGAGCCGGTCAAGACCGTCTCCATCGGTTCGGTGGACTACTCGATCAGCATCCTTGCCAAGCAGCATGCGACAAACGACGGCCAGGCAGCAATCCTCTTTAAAGTGGATGGCACGCAGGCATGGGCGGAGGTCCAGGACGAGAAGAGTCCAAAGCTCTATTTGGGCAATCCTTCCGCAGCACAGAAGACCGCGTTGGACAAGGCCCTGGCGGAGTAGTCACGTGCGCGTTCCAATGCAGTTGTCGGGCTTTCTGTGCTGTGCTCTTCTTGGAGTGCAGCTGGCGACGACGTCACACGCTGATGCAAGCGATGTGCAAACAACTGGATACATAGGGACACAACAGTCTGCGTCCGCCGGCTCAGCGACGGCGCGAAACGACGATACATCCACATGCAAGTCCTTATCGACTTGCCTCACCATTGCCCAGGACGACAGGCAAACAAACGCAGATCGATCGCTTGCCTATAGCAGCGCTGGTTATATCAAGATTGACGGCAACGAACTGGATCTGGCTGAGGAGTATTTCAGCAGGGCACTCGAGCTCGATGCAAAATCGGATCTCGCCTATGCGGGGCGAAGCGATGCCGAGTTTGCGAAAGGGGATTATGAGAAGGCCATCGCCGACGCCAAAAAGACGGCAGAATTGAAGCCGGATGGTCATCCGGAGGTGTATCTCATCCTCGGCACCCTAGCCGATCGTAATGGTGATCACGAGGCAAGGATCGGCTATATGAACAAGGCTATTGCACTTGCGTCCGACTTTGCGGAAGCCTATGCCGGACGGGGCAACGGCTATCTTGCCGAAAGCAAATACGATTTGGCCTTGGCCGACTTCGACAAGGCCGTCGCCCTTAAGCCTGAGCTGTCAGCCATGCTGCAGCAGACGTTCGAGGTTACCTATGTCGAGCGGGGCGGCTTGTATGTAAAAGACGGCAACTACGGTGCGGCGATCGACGACTATACCCGTGCGTTGCAACTGAACCCCTCCAATATAAGAGCGCTCAATGATCGGGGTGACGCCTACAACATGACCGGCGATTTCGGCAGGGCCATTGCGGACTTCACGAAAGCCATAGAAAGCGATCCATCCTATCCCTACGCCTACAGCAACCGTGGCCTTTCCTATTTGAAGATCGGCAGGACCGATCAGGCGCTTAGCGACCTCGACAAGGCTATCGAACTCAACGATCAATCAAACTCGACCTATTTCGTGCGAGGCGAGGTTTATCGAAGCAAATCGAACTTCAAATCCGCGTTGGCCGATTTTCAGAAGGCGCTTGCATTGACGCCGGCCGATGATCCAGGCCGCACCAATATGCTGTCGGCAATAGAATCGGTGAAAAGATGAACTTAATCGCCAGCTTCGCCACGAATCGAGCCGCAGCACGGCACGCGAGGTCGGCCACCGCGACTGTCCTATCCCTGCCCAATAGATCTTTTATCGTATCATCAACAGAGGACGTTTTCGCTTTGTATAAGACAGCTTTCTACGCTTTTGCGTTCGCCACTATTTCTCTCGGCTCCGCCGCTGCCAGCCCATGCTCGCAACATTATCAAAGCACCGGTGTTCCGCTTGTAACCGGCGTGACCTATAAGACCTGGATGGAATTTCCGTCAATCAGCCCAGCCGTCGCCTTTGATAAGGTTTCGCGGGCGGTCCTGGCCGAAGGTTTTGTGGATGTGAATGTCGAGAAGCAGCTCGGCACGCTAACCGCGCAGCAGGAAACGACCGGTTCGGGTCGGCCTCAGACCCTGCGCGTCGTCGTCAGAAAGAGCGGCAAGGGCAGCCGAGTTGATGCGCTTTTCATGGTGCCGCAGGGCCAAGTTGCTCCCAACATGAGCGACAATCTCTGCCGTGTCGTCAACTCTGTAGGCGGTTAAGTCTCTCGCGATCCTACCGAGCGTGCGCGTGTTTAATCTCACCACGTTTCGGCTGCTATTGGAGTTTGATTGCTGCTTGGGCCGGCCGCGACATGCGGCCGCGCCCTTCAATATCGACAGGTTTGACTTGATCCACTCGTGAACAACGGCTTCACGACCGTAGCTCAGTAGGAAATACGTCCATCGACGATGGGCGAGGAGCCAGATGAAAGCTGCTGCTTCAAGACCTGCCTCGCATCGTCGCTGACAATAGACATGGGAGCGGCGACCACAACTTTCGCTGCAGAGCCCGCCAGGTCCGCGGTTCGCACCGCCGCCATGCCGACTCGATCCGCAAGCGAAGTTTGCCCGGTGTCCAACGACTGTCCTGCCAGCCGCCGTCCAAGCAATTGGACCATATCGCGATTGT
Source organism: Rhizobium sp. 11515TR (assembly GCF_002277895.1). Taxonomy (NCBI): domain Bacteria; kingdom Pseudomonadati; phylum Pseudomonadota; class Alphaproteobacteria; order Hyphomicrobiales; family Rhizobiaceae; genus Rhizobium; species Rhizobium sp. 11515TR. The sequence continues at coordinate 502,977 of NZ_CP023000.1, forward strand.
CCGCAAACGTATTGTGGCCCAGCGCATCTTCGGGTTTAACGGAACTCGTATCGACCACCGTGATACCGAGCTTGGCCAAATCGGCGGCATAGGGTGTCGAATCGAAGCCGCCGACACGGTTGACGCCGCCGGAGAGCCATCGCGAAACCTGCAATGCCTTGTCCCTTGTCGATGAAAAGATCGTGAAATGCGGGTGCTGCGGCCCCATTTCGATCATCTGCCGACGAAATACGTCGATATCGATGTCGGGCGATGCCAGGATGACATCCTTTACCTTCGACGGAATTGTCTTGTTGCGCATCGCGACGCCGCGCAGTGCCTCGGCAGTCAGCCAGGATCCCATGGAATGGGCAAGAATGGTCACCTCCCCGACGTCAGGGCTTCTGGCAGATTGCAGGATCAGATCCTCCAATGCCCGGCGGGAGAAATTCGTGCTCTCCTTGTCGTAGAGATAATCGAAGACATTGCCGCGCGAGGGCCAGGTGAAGAGGATCGGCGCGGCGTCGGTTCCGGAATCATGAGTGATCTGCGCGAAGCGAAAGACCGAGTCGGAATAGGTATTGTTGAAGCCGTGCACGAAGATGACGACCTGGCGCTTGGCATTGCGGTTCTTGCTGAACCATTCGAAAATATTGCGCTCGGACGCCACCCTGCCGACCTTGAGGACAGCGAACTCCTTTTCGGGATTGGCCGGCACATGCGATGGCCATTGCACTTCGCCAATCTTGCGATTTCGATCGGGAGGAATGGAAACGACGATATCGTTGAGAGAAATCGCCGTTCCACGTTCGCCGGAGTAAAGCTCGCCGGGCTTGTCCGTCGGCTGGCGTGTCGTCGCCACCATCATGTCCACGGTGCTGGTGCCTGGTCCCGCCGTGGCGACCGGCTGGAGAACATTCTCCAGCCGCCCCGCGCATCCGGCCAATATCGATAGGGCCATCAGGACAGAAAGACATGACCGCCTAGGAGCACAGGTCGCCTTTCGAACGCCAGACATCAGATCACCTCGTGCTGCGCGCCATCACGGGGAATGCGAAACCAGGCGACGTACAAGGCGGGAAGGAAAAGCAACGTCAAAGCCGTGCCGACGACGATGCCGCCCATCATCGCATAGGCCATCGGACCCCAGAATATCTCTCTGGAGATCGGTATAAGCGCAAGCGTTGCTGCAGCGGCCGTCAGCATGATGGGCCGCATTCGATGCTCCGTCGCCTCGATGACGGCTTGCCAGGCCGGCACGCCCTCGCTTCGAAGATGCTCGATCTGCACGACAAGGATCACCGAGTTGCGGATCAGGATACCTATGAGAGCAAGTACGCCAAGGATTGCGACGAACCCCATGGGCGCGTTGCTGAAGAGAAGTGCAATAACGACGCCGATAAGCGCTGTAGGAGCGACAGCGAACACCAGAAAGAGCCGGCTGAAACTTTGCAGCTGGATCATCAGGATCGTCGCCATGACGAACAGCATCAGCGGCGCTACCGCCACGATCGGCCCCTGCGCCTTGGCACTTTCCTCGACCGAGCCGCCATCTACGATATGATAGCCGCTTGGAAGCGTCTTGCGGAATTCGTCGACTTTCGGCTGCAGTTCACTGACGATCGTCGCCGGTTGCGTCGATCCGACCACCGCAGCCTTGATGGTGATGGTCGGTATGCGCGTCCGCCGCCAGATCGTCGGTTGCTCCAGCTCGTAATGGAAATTCGCAACCGCCGAGAGGGGCACGGATTTGCCATTTGAGCCGCCCAGTTGAAGGTTCTGCAGCGTCTCGATCGAGCCGCGTTCGGTCGTCTGGGCTCTACCGATCACATCGATCAGATAGATGTCGTCACGAATGTTCGTTGCGGCCGTTCCCTCGACGATGCCGTTTAGAGCCGTTGCGATATCTTGAGACGAGACGCCCAATTGCCGTGCCTTATCCTGCAGAACGTCGACCTTGACGACACGCGAAGGTTCGTTCCAATCGAAGGTCATGTTGGGCAGCAAGGGATGCTGACCGACGATGCCTGCAAATTGCTGGGCGATGTCCCGGACCTTCTGGATATCGGGTCCGCTGATCCGATACTGTACCGGCTTGCCGACCGGAGGGCCGATGTCGAGCAGCTTCACGAATGCGTCGGTTCCAGGGAAGGTCTTCGTCAGGTAATCCTGCAGTTCGGCTTTGACCTTGTCGCGAACGTCGAGCCCCTTGGTGACGATCACGGTCTGGCCGAAAGAGACGTCAGGTGTTTGTACATCGAAGGACAGAATGAAGCGAGGAGCGCCCTGTCCGACATAGCTCGTCCAATGATCGATATCCTTGTTGTTCGCCAGCATCTCGCGTTCGAACCTGGCCATCTGCTTGTTCGTCTCGGAAATTGAGCTGTTCTGCGGCAGGTTCCAATCGACGATCAGTTCGGGTCTATCGGAGGAAGGAAAGAACTGTTGCTGCACCAAGCCCATTCCGCCGATGGAAAGGGCGAACGCGGCCACGGTCGCACCGATGGTTATCCAGCGCCAACGCAGGGCGAGGCCCAGGAGCCAGGCGAAGACGCGCGCAAAACGGCCTTTCTGATCATGGTGCGATTTCATGGTCTTCGGAAGGATCGTCACGCCCAGAAGCGGCGTGAATAACACCGCAACGATCCATGAAACCAAGAGCGAAACGGCGATGACCACGAAGAGAGTGAAGGTGAATTCGCCGGCCGCACTGGTGTTGAGGCCGACTGGGATGAAGCCCGCCACCGTCACAAGCGTACCCGTCAACATCGGAAAGGCCGTCGAGGTGTAGACGTAGGTCGCCGCCTTTCTCAGGTCGTCGCCCACTTCCAGCCGGGCTACCATCATCTCGACGGCGATCATGGCATCGTCAACGAGAAGGCCGAGAGCGATGATCAGCGCTCCAAGCGAAATACGCTGCATGGAAATGCCGGTATATGCCATAACGAGAAAGGTAATCGCCAGTACGAGCGGAATGGAAATGGCGACCACGAGTCCCGCCCGGACGCCAAGGCTGATGAAGCTGATCGCAAGCACGATGACGATCGCCTCGAACAGCGCGCGTGTGAAGCCCGATACGGCCTCGTCGACGACGGCGGGCTGATCGGACACGCGCTGAACGTCGACCCCAATGGGAAGATCGGCCGTGACCTGCTCGATCTCCTTGTCGAGCGCCTTGCCGAACTCAAGCAGATTTGCCCCGGTCTTCATGCCTATGGCAAGCCCGATGGCCGGCTGCCCGTTAAATCTGAACAGCGATGAAGGAGGATCGACATAGCCGCGTTTGATCGTCGCAACGTCGGTCAGCGGAAAGAAGCGATCGTTGACGCGAAGATTGATCGATCTGAGGCTGTCTTCGGATGTGAACTGGCCGCTGACGCGCAAGGCGATGCGCTCGGGGCCGGCATCGACGAAACCGGACTGCGTCACGGCGTTCTGTGCCTGAAGCGTGTCGATGACGGATTGCTGGTTAAGGCCGAGAGCGGCGATCTTTCGCGTGGAAAATTCAAGATAGACGGCCTCGTCCTGCGCGCCGATGATATCGACCTTGCCGACATTGGGGACCGTCAGCACTTTCGCGCGCGCATCCTCGACCAGATCACGAAGCTGGCGCTGTGTCAGCCCATCACCGGTGAAGGCATAGATATTGCCATAGACGTCGCCGAAGTTATCGTTGAAAAACGGCCCGACGACGCCGCTTGGAAAATCTCCCTTGATGTCGCCGACCATGTTGCGGACCCGCATCCAGATGGCGTTGACATCCTTGGCCTTGGTCGTCGGCAGAAGCTCGACGAAAATGGTGGTCTGGCCGGCAACCGTCTCGCTCTTCGTATAGTCGAGAGAATCCAGCTCCTCCAGCTTCTTTTCTATGCGGTCGGTGACCTGTTTGGTCACCTCCTCGGCCGATGCGCCAGGCCATTGGGCCTGAATGATCATGGTCTTGATGGTGAAGGCGGGATCTTCTTCGCGACCGAGACCGATATAGGAAAAGGCGCCGGCCAGAATGAAAACGATCATGAAGTACCAGACGAGCGAACGATGTTCGAGCGCCCAGTCGGACAGATTGAATTTTTTCACGGGATCTTTCCTTAGTCTACCCTGACGGCCTGGCCGTCCGCAAGCTTGTGAACTCCGGCAACGACGATGCGTTCGCCGGGGCTGATGCCTTCGGTGATCCTCACCGAACCGCCTTCGACGAGGTCCCCATCAATCTTGATCGTGCGAATGGAGACTTTGCGAGCCGCGGTATCGACCACCCAGACGTTCGGCTTTCCGTCTTTCACCAACACGGATGAAGACGGCAGCAGGATCATCGGATCCGCGACAACCGTCGCGGTCGCGGTAACAACGGAGCCAAGGCGAAATGCCGCGGGCGGATTGATGAGCGTGATTTTCGTGCGCCGCGTGCGGGTGGTGGCCTCGGCTTCCGGAGCAATCTCTCGGACCACACCGCTCGCACGGATGGTCGGGTCGAGCTGGAGCGCCACTTCAAAGGGCGAGCCCACCTTGAGACCGTCGAAGCTTGCCACCGGTATGTCGATGATGGCATCGCGTTGATCGGGACGCGCAACGGTGGCGATGCTTTGGCCGGCGGAGACGACCTGGCCCACTTCGGCGGAAGTTGCGGTCACGACACCATCGAATTCCGCGCGTAGCTGCGCATAGCCCAGCTGTTCCTCGGCCTTGTCCAGATTGGCCTGCGCCTTGGCAACCGCCGCACTCGCGCTCTTGCGGCCAAGTTCGGCCTCTTCGTAGGCCGCTTCGCTTCCCGACCGGCTCTCGAGCAAGGACCGTTGGCGTTCTTCCGTGGATGCGGCATTTGCCAACTGCGCCTGAGCATTCGAAAGCTCGGACTGGGAACTCTTGACCGCAAGCTCGAGCGAAAGCGGATCGATGGCGGCAACGACATCGCCTTTCCTGACGATATCGCCGACGCTGACCTTGCGCGCGATGACCCGTCCCAGGACCCGAAATGCAAGCTGGGTCTCGATCCTGGCCTCGACCGTCCCCGGAAGGGTCAGCGCGGAGGCAGCGGTGGACTGGGCGACGACGGAAAGTACGGGACGCGGCGGCTCGTAATGGGCTTCGTCCTGTTTTTCGCAAGAAGTCAGCAGCAATGACCCGAGGATCGCCAGGCCGGCTGTGATGCGGATATTCATTTTGCAGCTCCGTTATCATATGTGACGGCCTGGCCCGATCGCAGGAATTTCGCGCCGTCAGCGACGACGATCTCGCCCGGCGATACGCCCGCCCGCACCGCAAAACGGCCGGTTTCATAGCCGGAGACATCGACCTGGCGAAGAGAGACGCTCGATGAGGCGGGATCGACGATCCAGACCGCCGGCTTGCCGCCCTTCGACGCCATCGCCGACCACGGCAGTTCGATTGCGTCCCGCGCTGCGGATCGAAACAGCCCGACGACCGGAGCGCCGAGCGGCATGTCCGGCGCCCCTTCGAGCGCCACCTTGACCCTGATTGTCCCGGTCGACGAGTCGATCGTGGGCGAGATTTCCCGGACGGAGGCCTCTATCCTGTGAGACGGCGCCGAAAGGAGGCTGACGGCGACCTTGTTTTCAAGATTGCGGCCCAGATAAAGGGATTCAAAGACGTTGAAGACCGCGTCGCGCGGACCGTCATGCGCAAGGGTGAAGACCAGCTGCGCCGCTTGCGCGACCTGACCCACCTCGGCGTTTCTGGCGGTGATCACACCGTCGGCATCAGCGCGCAGTTCCGTATAGGAAAGCGCGTCCTGGGCGGTGTCGAGCTGCGCTTGCGCCGATTTCACACTTCCCTGGGCCGTCAGAAGGGTTTCCTGGGCCTGGTCAAGCGCGGCGCGGGTCGTAACCTGTGTTTTGAAGAGGTTCTGCTGCCGGTCGAAGGCCAACTGGGCTTGGGTCTGCTGGGCGAGCGCCGACTGCAGGTTCGCCGTGGCTACGCCCAGATCGGCCTTCTGTTCTTCGGCATCCATGCGCGCAAGCACCTGCCCCGCCTTCACCGACGAGCCGACATCGACGAGGCGTTCGACAATGCGCCCACTGACCCTGAAGGAAAGATCGCTCTCGACCCGGGCACTGACTTCGCCGGTGATGCTGTTATTTTCGACGACCGGCGTGAGCTTGGCCACGACGGTCTCCACGTTCTTCGGCTTGGCCTCACTCGCACCTTGCTTTTCGCATGAGGCAAGCGCGACGGCGCTGACACCGAGCCAGGCGACGACAAGGACAGTTTTCATGAATTTGACCTCTTGCATCCGTTCGGCAGACGAATATTATTGACTGACTAGGAAGTCAATGGAAATTGTCTTGACGCCAAACGACGAATAACGCTCAAGGTGCGATATGCCTGATACGAAAAAGCTGACGCGCGCGGAGCAGAAAGCCCGCCGCCCCGTTCAGATCCTGGATGCTGCGTTTGAGGAGTTCGTCGAACGCGGTTACGTCGCGACTCGCGTCGAAGATATAGCCACCAGGATTGGAGTTACGAAGGGAACCATCTACGTCTACTTCGAGACCAAGGAGCAGCTTTTCGAAGCAATGATCCGGCACATTTCGACGCCCCTCGAAGATTTATTGATAAGCGGAAATGAGCTGAAGGGAACCGCTACGGAGCGGCTTCGGAAAAATATCGAGCTGATCTACGATCTCATAATTCATGATCGCAAGTTGCGCGAATTGATGAGGTTCGTCATTGCCGAAGGTTCGCGGTTTCCACATATCGTCGACAGGCACCACGACATATTCATCGATCCTCTCGAGCGTCAAATGCAGTCGCTTATTGATGAGGGGGTAAAGCTCGGAGAGTTTCGAGCGGCGCCGGCCGCGTTCGCCGATGCCATCGTTGCGCCCGCAATCGCCTTTCTGTTCTTCAAGCTGCTTTTCGATGAGCGGCGAACTCTGGACAAAGCAAGCTATCTGACGGCCCACATCGATCTTGTTTTGCACGGGCTGCTCTTGAAGGAGCCTCGCTAGCGCAGGTATCCGGTGTCGAACGGGCAGCCTTATTGCGAGAGCGGCAAATTGCTGCTCCCGAAGATGCTGGAAATCGCAGCTTTACTGGGCCGGACCTCCGGATTTGCCGCACAAATCGGCCTGACGGCGCATCCGCGCAGTGAGAAGATGCGGCTTCTATCGTGCGCCCAAGGAGGCAACGCGATCGGCGGCCGCCGAAAAACCTTGCAAGGATATCTGGAAGCCGAGCGGGTTGCCGCCATCGGCAACGACCTTGAGGTTCAGGCGCGATCCGGTTCGCAATTTGCCAAGTGTTGCAGCATCGACCGGAAGCAAGGCGATGCAGCCGTTAGGCAGACATGTGCGAAAACGCACCGGCTTCAAAGGCGGCTGATCGTCGATATTCGGTGTCACGCCCGAGTCGAGGACAATTCCGAAGGGTAGCAGCAGCGTTGCGAGCGCGCCGCCGTCGGGACGTATTTGCATTTCGACGGCAAGCAGCCTCTGGCCGTTTTGCTGGGTTTGATCTTGCGAAATCGTGCATGCCGACGTCTTGTCGCGCTGGCTGCAGGCAACGCGCCAGTCCTGGTATGTCTCCTGCAGGCTCGAAGCGCCATTCGGCAGAGCCGATTGGGCAAAGGCCGAAGAAGCAAAGCCCGCACCGACAAGGGCGAGCATCGTGTAAGATATGCGGCCAACTATCCGAAATGAAGTAAACTTGAAATTTGACAAGGGATAAAATCTCTCGACTTGAAGTACGACCTTCCGCGGTCGGTACCATTGGGAGCGAAGGCAACGAAATAAGGTCAATGATGATCGCCGTCGGGACGAAGTTCGTTGTTTATGATTGCCGTGACCGGGGTTGGTCAGGTGCATACCCACTCCCGCACTTTGCAGTGGGAGCCGGAGCCCTCGCATGCCTTGAGTGCGAGGTCTTCGGCCTCGCGACGTGTCGGCGCCGAATTCGCGCCCCACGGCGTAACGCGCTTCCCGCCTTCCTTGCCGATGGCAAGGGCGCCGCAATGATTGTAGGGAAAGCCGGTCTTGTCGTCGTCATCCCAATGCCGATGATTGCGAAATACGCTGACGACGACGCAGCTCTTGCCCTTATCCCGCTCGCAATGCTTGAGCGCGATATCCATGGCTTCCTGGCGTTTGTCGGCCCCCCAGAAGAAGCCGTATTTTTCATCCGGGGCAGAATAGGCGATCGCTGCCCATATGCCGCGCTCGTCAGGCGGGGGAGCCGGCGGCTGCTCTGTCGGGAAGAGATCGGCTGCCCACGGATGGGCGGCGGAGACTAGAAGCATGCCTATCGCGGCAATCGCGGATTTCAGTCTCATTTTTAACTCCCTTGCTTTCCTGCTGCCGAAGCCACGGAAATGACGACGCAGCCGCTTCCTGTCGGCAAAAGCATTGCATCACCACCATCGTTGCCGAGCTGGTAGACACCGACCTGGTCGAGATTGTTGACGAGCTTGCTTCCGTTCGGGAACTTGGCCGAAACTTCCGGGCAAGACATTGTGAACGGTGCGACACGAACCATTGATCCTTCGCAGCCGGATGCGACGGGCGCTGCAAAGACAATGCCGGCGGCCGGACCGCTATAGCCCTGAGTGGCATAGTTCATGCCGACAAGCGCTTGTACTGCATGCTTGTCGGCTGCTTCTTTGTTCCACACCGATTGGACATTATACTGCGTGCCATTGGTCAGCAGCTGTCCGAGAACCGGGAAAATCGTCGAACAAGAGTGCAAGCCGGCCTGCTTGGCATGCTGCAGGAACGGCGTATCGGGCAGCGCCTGATTAGCGTCGTTCGCCGCCGCAACCGCCGGCTGGGAGAGAAGATTGCCCAAGACATCATATCGGAAGGCGGCATAACCGATAGCGCCGGCGATTGCGATGGCCAGCACCGATAAGGAAGTCACCTTCCACCAGCTTCGCCGCAGCCTGGCCGGCTCGTCGGCTAAATTCTGAATTACCGCCTCACTCGCGTTTCGGGACATGATGCGATCGTGGATCGATTGTTGGCTCATTGAAAATCCGTCCGTCACTTTATCGCCTTAACGGCTGTGGAAAGGCCCTTGAGGTTTGCAGTCACGCTGATCGTCCTTCCATCCGAGGTTGGATAGGAGATTGTTGGCGCCGTGTTTTTGGAAATCTGCTCGCGCATGGCGGGGCCGACCGGCAGCATGCCGACGCAAACCGTATTGTTGCAGCCGCTGAACCGGACCTGTATCGGTTCTTTCCGTCCCTCGAATTGCAACTGGATGCCGCCGTCGCTTTTGGCAACCGGAGCCGCACGCAGGATCATATAGGGATCGCCTTTTTTCGTCGCGGCAAGCGACCAGCTGAATGCAATTTGTCCGGCAGCGTTCTCGATGATTTGCGTAACGTTGCAGACCCGCTGGCGAATTTTGAGATTTTCGTCGCAGATCAGCGTCCAATTTTCAAAGGGACGAATTGTCCGCTGATAGTCGCCAGGCTTCACTTCCGGAGGAGCAACGACTTCGGAAGGCTTTATGCGATACGTGGGAGAGGCCGCATCCTGTCCGGCTGCGATCGAGCCGAACAGGAGCATGCAAGCCATAAAAGTCGGGACGCCGAAGAGCGCTCCTTTGACCATGACGGCCTCAATTCAAGGTGAAGCTGACGCCAGCGCCGACGCCCACGTGTCCGCCGGCGGCCGTACCTGACAAGTTCGCCCGGACGCGGCCGTTCTCGCTAGTGTAACCGGCGCCGAAGGCCACCGCGCCCTCGCCTCGCCAGACACCGCCACCGAGAGCCACGCTCGCCTTGCCCGGACGGTCATCATAGCGAAGCGATGCCGCTGCAAGCCCGATTGCGGCCGCCTGCCTTGCCTCAGAACGGACGTCCCCAAGTTCCTGGTTCAGCTGGCCGAACTTCTGGTCCGTATAGTTGTTGGCGGAAGCCAGCGTATTGGCGGCAGCCGTGTCCGTGTAGGATTTGACCTGAGTGATACTATCACCCAATTGAGCGACGTTCACGGCATCCGTGGGAGCGACACCCTTGCCGACGTTGGAAATGACCACCGGCGCATTCACGTCACCGCCCTGCAGCGTGATGCTGTTCTTCTTGCTGCCATCGGGATTGAGGTCATAGGTGACGGCGTTCTTGGTGATCGTTCCGACGCCCGTCTGCAGGCTGTCGATCGCCTGATTGGTCGCATAGAGCTGCGATCCATTGATGGCGTCGGTGCTGTCGGAAGAAATACGGCCGGCAGCGACATTCGTGATGGTTCTTTCAGCCCCTTGAGAACCCACACTTACCGTTCCCACAGGCGTGGTACCGGCAAAGTCGTAGTGCTGACCCTGAATATCCGTGCCGGACGTACCGACAGCAGCCTGTGTTGTGGAACCGGAGCCCAACGCCACATCATTGGCATTATTGGCCTGCGCCCCCTGGCCGAGGGCAACCGCGCCCTGCCCTGTCGCGGTAGATCCAAGTCCCGCTGCCAGGCTGCTCACGCCGCTGGCGACACTCTGCGGACCGATAGCAACGCTATCGGTGCCGCTGGCGGTGGAATCCGCCAGCGTCGAATTGGCGTGGAAGTACTTGATGCCGCCGCCATTCATGATGTTGGTCAGTGAGTTGTCGACTGCACCGAAGGCATCATAGACCGTGCTGTAGTTGTTGCCCTGGATATTGTAGGTCGGACCGGTGATCGATCCATCCGGATTGACCGTCGTATTGCCGCCGATCAGGTTGGTAACGTTAGTGCCGAGACCCTTGAGCTGGCTGACATTCACCGCATCCGTATCGGCTGAACCGGCTGCGAGATTGGTCAGCTTGCGCTCCGATCCAGCCGAGCCGATCGACACTTCGCCGACTGAGGTCTGCGGCGCCGTGAGCGCGAAGCCCGTGTAGCCGGCTTGAGCGCCCACGCTCGTCACGGATTGGGCACCGAGAGCGACGCTGTTGATGTTGTTGGCTTGCGCACCGGCACCCAATGCGACCGATTGGATTCCTCCAGCCACCGAGTTCGTGCCGAGAGCCACGCCATCGGCTAGCATGACATGGGCATTCTGGCCGATAGCTGTGCCGCCCGGAGCAACCTGGTCGACGACCGCGCCGTTGCCGATGCCGATACCGTTGTCACCATTGACTACCGTCGTCGGGCCGACCGCAACCGATTCTGCACCGACAGCAAGCGAGTCGCCGGCGGCCGAGTTCGCATGGAAGTACTTGCTCGGGGTCGCGGCGACCGAAGCAATGGCGCCCTGGAGCTGGCGAACCGTGACGGCATCCTGCGCGCTGCTACCGTCAGCCACATTGGTGATCTGGCGATAGGACGTGCTCGAACCGACCGAGACGGCGCCCAGCAGGGTCTTGTCCGTCGTATTGTACTGGATGAAGTTCGTCGGACCTGCGGGCAACTGGCCGGTGGCTGGCGCCAGGGCACGATCGGAAATCGATCCCGAGCCGAGGGCGACGCCGCCGACGATGGTCGATTGGCTGTTCATGCCGAGCGCAAGCGCATTGTCGGCGGTCGAGGTGGCGTTATAGCCGACCGCCGTGGAGCCGACGCCCTGAGCCGAGGAATCGCTGACGGCAAGCGTGCTGTCATTGGTGCGCACGTACCGGATACCCTTACCATTCGCGTCGGTATAGGTCGTCGATGTGTCACCGGCGAGATTGTTGATCGTATTGCCGAGATTGGTCAGGTTGCCGCCGATCGTGGTGACCGTCGTGTTGAGACTGTCGACCGCTTGGTTCGTGGCAAAGAGCTGCGAGCCGTTGACCGCGTCCGTCGAGCTGCCGTTGAGCTGGCCAGCGGCGACATTCTGGATCTGACGCTCCGCACCAGCGGATCCCACAGAGAAGGCGCCGGCCGGCGTGGTGCCTGCGAAAGTATAGGCTGTGCCTCCCACAGTGGCTCCCGAAACCGCCGTCGTCGCACCAGACTGAGAATTCAGGCCGATGGCCACGTCACCGGCATTGTTGGCGACCGCATTCGGACCAACGGCAACCGAATCCGTGCCGAGGGCTTGAGAGTCCGGCAGAGTGGAATTGGCATGGAAATACTTGATGCCGCCGCCCGTGGTGATGTTGGTGATCGTATTATTGAGATTGGTGATGCCGGTCGTGTTCAGGTCAACCTGCTGGTTGGTCGCGAAGAGCTGCGAGCCATTGACGGCATCCGTCGAACCGTTGTTGAGCCGGCCCGCCGCGACATTGGTGATGGTGCGCTCGGCGCCTACCGCGCCGACGCTCACCGTCGAGGCCGGTGTCGTGCCGGCGAAGTTGTAGGTATTGCCGCCGATCGTGGTGCTGGCGGTGCCGACCGCTACATCGGTCACCGAGCCGGAGCCGAGTGCGACGTCGCCTGCATTGCCGGCTGAAGAGAGAGCGCCGAGCGCCAGCGCATTTACGCCGCCGGCATTCGCGCCTGCGCCGAGAGCGCTAGCCTGAACGCCGGTTGCAAACGCGTTCTGACCGATCGCAGTGCTCGATGTGGCCGTAGCATTGGCATTGGGGCCGATGGCGGTGCTGTAGTCGCCCGTGGCCTTGGATATGTATCCCAACGCCGCTGCATCGAGGCCGGAAGCGGTCGCGTTGTTGCCGGCTGCGATGGCGTTTGCCCCCGCCGCAGTCGAGAGAGGTCCGATCGCAACGGATTCTGCACCCGTTGCCGACGAGTCCGCCGCCGTCGAATTTGCGTGGAAATACTTGATGCCAACACCGGCGTTGATGTTGTTGATCGCGGTCGTGTTCAGGTCAACCTGCTGGTTGGTCGCAAAGAGCTGCGAGCCGTTGACGGCATCCGTCGAACCGTTGTTGAGCCGGCCCGCCGCGACATTGGTGATGGTGCGCTCGGCACCCGGCGCGCCGACGCTGACCGTCGAGCTTGGTGTCGTGCCGGCGAAGCTGTAGGTATTACCGCCGATCGTGGCGCTGGCGGTACCGACCGCCGCGAGGGTCGACGAGCCCGAACCGAGCGCCACGTCGCCGGAACTTGCGGTGGCCGTTGCGCCGTTGCCCAATGCGATATTGCCGACGAAGCCGGAAGCGCCTGCGGTTGAACCGTTACCCAGCGCGACGGAGCCCTGGCCGATCGCCTTGTTGTTGTTGCCGATCGCGACTGCGCCGGCCGCCTGGTTTGCGGCTGTGGCACTCGCCGTACCATCGCTGTTGGCGATGTTGTTGGCGCCGCCGGTGAAGGCGCCGGTGCCGCTCGCATAGCTCGGATCGCCGATCGCGACCGCGCCGTCGCCGTAAGCGGAATTGCCCGCGCCGATGGCGACTGCCTTGCCGCCGGCCGCGCTTGCATTGGTGCCCATTGCGACGGCATCCGCGGAGCCGGCCGCTGCCTGAGAGCCGATCGCGATGCCGTTGTCTCCCGTGACACTGGCGTTGTAGCCGATGGAGGTCGTCTTGTTGCTGGCAACACCGATACCGGCATTGGTGCCGATCGCGACGTTGTCGTTGCCCGTCACCAGGTTACCCGCGGCTGCATTCACCGTGGCGTCATAGGCAACGGTGCCATCACCGGTGCCAAGCGCAACGTTGCGCGTTCCCGTGACGCCGGAGCCGGCGCCCCTCATGCTGCCTGCGACGCCGCCGCCGATAGCGGTGTTCTGGGCGCCGCTCACGAGGCCGCCCGCCGCCGTGCCCATGGCGACGGAATTGGTGTTGCCGGTCGTGGAACCGGAGCCCGCACCCTGGCCGACGGAAACCGAAGCCTGACCTGCGCCCACGGCGCCCGATCCGACCGCGATCGTGTAATCACCCTGCGCTTGCGCCAGATTGCCGAATGCACTGGAAGCAAGGCCGGTCGCCTGCGCATTGCGGCCGACCGCCGCCGACTGGTTGCCGCTTGCAACGGTTTCGGCGCCAAGCGCCGTTGCGTTTTGCCCGGAGGCATTGGCCGTGCTGCCGAGAGCCGTGGCTGCTGGTCCCGAAGCTGCGGCCTGGTAGCCTGTGGCGATCGATTGGCTGCCGGTTGCTTGGGCCGCTGTTCCGATCGCCATTGCGTTGGCGGCTCCTCCGTTCGCATTAATGCCCAAAGCGATCGCTTGAGTCCCGCTGGAGACCGACCCGCCGCCGATTGCTGTGCTGCTCACACCACTAGCGGCGGAAGACTCGCCCAAAGCCAAGGTGTTTGACTGGCTCGCGGCGGCATTCGCACCGAACGCTGCCGCATTAATGGCAGTCGCCCGTGCATTGAAGCCCAGGGATGCGGCCCCAGTCCCTGAGGCATTCGCCCCGGCACCGACCGCGGTGGATAAGTTGGAGGCGGCATTTGCATTGTTACCGAGAGCAACGCCAGAGGTCGCTCCGCTTGCGACGACTGCGCCCGAGCCTATCGCAACAGCGCCGCCGTCAGCGAGCGTCTGCGCCTGGTTACCCAAGGCAACACCAAAGGCTCCCGAGGCAACAGTGGTAGGGCCAATGGCGATTGAGTTGGTCCCCGATGCAGCGGCGGACGTGCCGAGAGCGATAGTATCGGTGTTCGAGGCGGCGGCGAGATAGCCCATCGCCGAGCCCCTTAAGGCGGAAGCAGTTGCCCCGTTTCCGACCGCTGTGGACTGGTTGGCCGACGCAGTGGCCGACGTACCGAAGGCGCTGGCTCCGGTCCCTGTCGCAGATGAGCTCGAACCAACCGCATTCGCCCATGCTCCCGTGGCGGTCGCAGCGGAGCCTAACGCAATAGACTCGAACGTGAAGCCGGAAGGAGCGGTGCCGCCTGCATTGGCATTCGTACCGATGGCAATCGGAGAGCCCCCGCCTGTTCCAGCGTTAGCCTTAGAGCCTACGCCCATGGCAATGGCGGCACCGTTTGACGATGAGGCGTTAGAGGACAACCCAACTGCTATCGAGGCGCCACCCGAAGCGGTGGCTGTCGAGCCGAGAGCAAGCGCGTTGGCTCCGTTTGCAGTGGTGTTGACACCATAAGCCGAAGCTCCGTCCGCCAATGCGCGAGCGTTCCCGCCCACGGCAAGGGCATTGACACCGGTCGCGTTCGCGAAGACGCCCATGCCTATGGCGTTGAGGCCATTAACACTCATCGAATAGCCGATGGCGATCGAAGCATCGCCCGTTGCGCTATTGGAGGTGCCCAACGCTATACTGTTCGGGTTATTCGCTTTAGCAGCGTTGCCGATGGCGACGGAGTTGCCGCCCGTCGCGGTTCCGCCGCCGGCGGCATATTGCGCCTGCGCAGGCGAGAAAAGGCTTAACGCGGTGAGCGCGGCGAGGCCGCCGATCACGCTTGCCGAACGCAAGCTCCCGCCGGCACCTAGCAACCCGAAGCCTATGTCCTTGCGGCGCATGCCGAGAATACGAGAGGCCATCCGCAGTACGGCCATCAGGCGACGGCGAAGCGACCGATCGGTGCGATCGGCTGAAACGAAGCTTTCAACAAACCCGGTACGAGATTTAGTCTGCAGGCATTCCCCAATGCATTCCCTCATGCTGCCTTCTCCTGGTTGTCGACTGGACGACTAAGCGCGCTTGAACCCGCATCTGCGGCTGCGTCGTCGTTGAAATTGTGCGCTTGCTGAAGCGCGTGACCCATTTTCGCCGCCTGGCTTTCGAGCTGTTCGCGGACGGTATCGACCCATGGCTGCGTCGATACCGGAACGGAATACAATGCTGCGTCGGCCCGATCGGGAGGGAGCTTCATCGTCACCAAGGCGCGGCAGACATCGAAATGGAATAGCGGCTCGCCTTCCCCATAAGCGGGAGAGGTCAAACCGAGGACCAGGCAGGCAAATAGATAATCGACCTCCGCGCCGCTCAGGCGGCTTGCATATCGGTCTTGCAAGGCAGTCCAGGCTACCTCGATCTTCGGAGCAAAGATTTCAAATTCAGGGAATTGAATGTCCATAGAGCACCGGATGGTTACCACCACGAACATGGCCTTATTTCAGCACAACGGTATTTTAGAAAATTCCGGATTTTTTTTAGGAAATTACGGTTTTTTGCTTAGCCGGTTGCAGGTGTAACCACTTTGCCACACTTAACCTAAGGCTGTTCCGCAAGAAGAGGCGAACCGTCTGATGATCGGCATCAAACGGTTCTTTCCATTTCGAAAAATCTCTTCTGCCGCATGAGCGGAAAAACACCGGTCCCCGCGATGCACCTCTCGGTTGGCGCGCGGAAAACCATAAGTCTCGGAATATTCGAGTTAGCTTGGGACGATTCGGGGCCTGCGTTCAAACCCGTGCAGTTATCGCATGTATCGAAGCTCTGTCGGCGTCCGTCCCCGATATCTCTTCATCGTGGTCGCCAGATGGCTTTGATCCGAAAATCCCGCCATATAGGCAATTTCCGCAATCGCGATTTCACCTTCGGCGAGCAGCTTTTCCGCAAGATCCAGGCGCAGATTTATCAGATACCGGTGTGGAGGCATGCCAAAGGTCTTGGCGAACCTCACGATGAAATGGTTGGGCGAAATGCCAGCGACCGCCGCAAGTTCAGCAACGTGAACCTTTTCGGTGAAATGTTCGCGAAGATACTCTTCCACGCGTCGAGCGCTTTTGGCGGAGAGCCCTCCCCTGGGCGACGGAAGCTGTCTCATATTGTTCGCATAGGTACGGAGAAGATGTGTACTGAACAGCGTAACCAATGAATCCAGATAGAGTTCATTCGGAGTTGCTTTCCCGATTAGCTCGACGGAAATCCTCTGCGCTATGCCGAGGGCGATAGGATCGACGGTGCCGAATGCTGGAGGCTCGAGTTCAACGTTGGCAAGATCAAACTCCTGCAGTGCCAGCTCGGACAGAATTTGGGGGGGAATTGCGACGACCAGATTTTCCCTGGTTTCCGACCAGGCAAGAGTGCTGTCCACGCCTGCGGGGTTAACCACGATACATCCGACAGGTGCATCATATTCCGTGATTCTGTCGCTGCCGAGAGAGGCTCTCAACTTGCGCATAGGGCTCAACACAATTCCGACGGCATGTTCTTTGGCCAAGAACGTCTGTGATCCGGGCTCGCGCACGGAGTTGATAACGCTCCCGCGCATGGTGGCCTTTCTCGGACCTGCACTTTCAGGAATTATATCGAACACGTATCGATCGGTACGTTCCCGTACCTCAACCGCGTAGTCCATTCTTCATCGCCCCGCCCGAACGAAATCATGCAAATGCTAACAAGCAGACTTGATCCCAACGTCATTTGAGATCTCATTTTCCCAACACTGCCTGCCGGATACCGCCGCAAACCAGCTTATTGCGCAAGATTAAATAGTATAATTTACCGAGTTGGGAAGGGGAGATATGCGGATGGTAAAGAAAGTATGAGCCGGCAGGGCGCGTCACTTTCTAGTCCGGTTGAACGGATCCTGCGGCCTTCGGTACCTGATCGTAGAGGATATGGAGGCAGTTCGCGGCGGAGCGTTGCGACCGTTAAAGATCGCCTCGACGCTTTTCATATAAGTCCCAAGCGACATCCACCATCGCGAGAAGAACATCTTTCTGATTCCATCCAGCTGCCGCTGCGGCCCGAACGATTTCACTAACAATAGGCTGCAATTGGCGTTGGCACTCGCTTGAAATGTCGTCCGCACCATTTCCTACAGGTGGTTCACTAAATTTGAATTCTACCATTCTCACTCTCGCAGCCTTAATATATGTCAGCTATCACATTCCCAACATAAAATAAATCCGTAAGGACGCCCCGAGATTTTAATAGCCCCGCACCTAGTCACACTATCGCTATGCTGTAATCAAGCCAAACTTCATTACAACCATTAACTCTATATCATTAGGCAACTCGTCCAGTGAGCCGCAAGTGATACAAGAAACCGGAAGTTATTCTGCTACCCTGGCGGAAGAGCTGCAAGATGCCGAGCAAATCTTCGAAGCTGATCGACAGGTGGGAATACCAGCGAAGAGGCCTATGCCTTTGAAATCGCAAATTGCACATTAAGACACTCAAACCGCGACCGAGCGCAGCCCTATCGTCGGCCGGCAGGATGCCGCCGGCAACTCCGATCTTTCAGTGATTCTTCAGCCAGGAACGCAGGTGGGCCTTCCGGATTTTGCACAGATGGCGTGCACCCGCAGCGGGATAATGCGGCGTGGTCTCCGGAACGCAGTGCCGGAGAGCTACGCTTTTGCCTGCTATTGAACCTCGTGCACATAGCGATGGCTTCTGGTCGTCGCACGATGTTTTGCGACGAGAACCGGAACCGCGGATTGATCATAGGCCACTTCGTCGATCGTCAGCACGGCGCTGGGCATGCTCAACTGCAACAGCTGGCAATCCTCCTCTGTCGCCATATCGGCGGCAATCTGCTCTCTAACGGCGGAAATGCGAATCCCATAGCGATCGAGAAGGAAGAGATAAAGAAGGGAGGGAATCTCCTCCTTCTTGTCGGGAAACTCCGGCAGCATGCTTGCCGGAAGCACCATGACTTCGTGCATGACCGGCTTGCCTCCGACGCTGCGCAGCCGATGAATCGAGATGACTTCGGCCGCATCGTCAAGCCGCAGTCCGGCCCGCTCCTCTTCGTTCGCCCTACGGCGTTGCAGCGAAAGAATGTCGGACGTCGAGTTTTGCAGCGAGCCGTCGAGCCCATGTAGTCGAAAATACTGGAAGAAAAAGCGAAGGCTGTGCTGCGGGGTACGACCGGTAACCACTGTCCCTGTCTTGCGCCGGCGGCTGAGCAGGCCTTCATTGGTCAGGTCCTGCAGGGCCCGCCTGATCGTACCGACAGCAACTCCAAACTTTTGCGACAGCGCGATCTCGCTCGGCAGCACGGTCCCAGCCGGCCACTTGCCCATCATGATCGCTTCCGTGATCTGACGTTTCACGACTTCGTAGAGCGGAACGGAGAGCTCGGATGCACGCGGCACATCTGCTGAAAATTTGGGCATTTGGCGCAATTATTTGCCTCTTATTTGGAGTTGACTCGACGCCTGAGCGGTATCATCATTACTATATAGTTTATATAAATACCAGTGCAGAGCCTCCATGTGTTCCTGCGCGTCTTTTTCGGAATTCGAGCATGCGCGATCAAATCTTGTCATCTTTCGAGGAGCCATTTGCAAGCGCCTTGAAAATCATTGAAGAGAACGTCGAAAGCGCTGTCGGCGACCTCGCACGGATGGTCGCGATCGACACCTCTTTTCCGCCCGGCGACGGCTATCCGGCTTTTGCGGCGCTGATGTCGAGCCTGCTGGAACCCATGGGCTTTCATTGCCGGCAGGTCACCCTGCCGGAAGAGCTGTGGCGGGTCAGCAATGGCCCAGCCCAAGGGGCGCGGGTCAATCTCATCGCCGAGCGATCCGGCAACAAGCCGGTTTGCGGGCTGTACTACCACGTCGACACGGTTCCGGCCGCCCCTGCCTGGCAACAGGATCCGCTCCGTCTGCGACGCGAGGGCGAACGGCTCTTCGGACTTGGCGCTGCGGACATGAAAGGTACCATCGCGGCGACGCTCCTTGCGCTGCGTGCCGCCGATGCTTGTGGGGTCGAGCTCGCCTACGATCCGATGCTGCTCCTTTGCACCGATGAGGAAGGCGGCCTCTATCCGGGAATCCGATATCTCGCCGAACAGGGTATGCTCAAGGGACACATCGTCAATTTCAACGGTTCGGCGGCACCGCGCATCTGGGCGGGCTGCTTCGGCGTATTCAATCTTCAGATCACTATTCGCGGTCACGCCGTTCACGCGGGCGAAGGCAATCGCACCGGCTCGGGCATCAACGCCATCGACGGAGCCCTTCCTATTCTGAATGCCTTGCATGCTCTGAAGCCACAAGTGGCCGCCTTCGCATCCGCCTTGCCGGCGCCGCCGCATGCGAGCGGACCGCTGCGGCCACAGCTTTCCATCGCCGCCATCAATGGCGGCACGTCGGGGGGACAGGTTCCCGCGGAGCTGAAGATCCTCGTCAGCCGCCGTTACGCACCCGAGGAGAGTTACGAAACGGCAAGGGCTGAGATCGAAGAGCTCGTGCGCACCGTCATGGCGAAATCGCCCGAGCTGCGCGTCGAAATCGATCTTGTCGGCCATCTCATCCCGACCTCGGACCCGGACGGTCCGCATTGGCCTCGCTGGCAAAAGGCTCTCAGCCTCGGCTTCGGCTATCAGGATTCCGATTTCAGCAAATGGGGCGCCGCAAGCTGCTCCGACTTCGGCTACGTGCAGCAGACGGGCGTCATGCAGGAAGTCCTGCTCGGCGGCCTCGGACGTCCGGAGAGCTGCATCCATAGCCCCGACGAACATACCACGACCACGGATATCGTCGCGCTGGCGCAGAGCATCCTTGCCTATCTCGCCCGCGACTTTGCGACCGAGCTCATTCCAGAACACGCGCCAACAAAATAAGGGAACATTGCAATGCTGAAGCTGAACCGACGTCATTTCCTGGCGAGCACCGCCGCCATCTTGGCAACGCCTGCCATCGGCTTTGCCCAGGCCGCCGCTCCAGCCAAGGGCGGCACATTGCGCATTTCCGTCGATCAGGCCGCAAGCGTGATTCATCCGCTACTAACGCGCGTCAACCCGGAATACATGGTCACCGAGCTGCTCTACAGCAATCTGACCCGGCTGAAGGTCGATATGTCGGTCGAGCCGGATCTTGCCGAAAGCTGGAGCGCCAACGATGCGCTGACGGAATGGACCTTCAAGCTGCGCAGCGGCGTCAAGTTCCATGACGGGTCGCCGCTGACCGCCAACGATGTCGTCCAGAGCTTCAAGGCAATCCTCGATCCGAAGAACGCTTCGCCGGCGCTCAACAATGTCGGCCCGATCGCCGATGTGATCGCAGCCGATCCGCTGACGGCCGTCTTCAAGCTTTCGACCCCTTACGCCGACTTCCCCGTGGCGACAGCCTATACAGTCGCGCGCATCATCCCAGCCTCCATCGCCACGGGCGACTTCAAGAAGCTGTCGACCACGGCCGTCGGCACCGGCCCGTTCAAGCTTGTCTCCTACGAACCCGACCGTCTGATCGTCGTCGAGCGCAATCCCGATTATTACGATCCGAAGCGTCCCTATCTCGATCGCGTCGAAATCCAGGTCTTTCCGGATACCTCCGCGCAGACCTCGGCCCTCCTTGCCGGCGATATCGACATCATTTCGACCGTGCAGCCGACCGAATATCTGCGGATGAAGGATGCCCAAGGCGTCAATCCGCTGCGCGTGCCTTCGGGCCAGTTCTGCAACATCAATTTCGGCTGCGATACAAAACCCTTCAACGATGCCCGCGTTCGCCGCGCGCTGGCGCTGACCGTCGACCGGCAGGCGATGGTCGACTTCGTCACCGAAGGCTTCGGCACGCCGGGCAACGATACCGCCCTCAATTCCTCCTATCACTTCTATGCCGACCTGCCGCTGCGCCAGGCCAATATCGAGGAAGCCAAGAAGCTGCTCGCCGAGGCGGGTTATCCGAACGGCTTCGAGGCGACGCTGATTGCATCGGACAAGCCGAGCCAGCGCACCCAACTCGCGGTCGCCTTGCGCGAGATGGCAAAGGAAGCCGGCATCAACATCAACGTCCAGACGATGCCGCATGCGACCTATCTGGAACAAGTGTGGAAGAAGGGCAGCTTCTATGTCGGCTTCTACAACATGCAGCCGACGGCGGACGCTATCTTCAAGCTGCTCTACACCTCCGATGCCGCCTGGAATGAAACGCGCTGGAACAACGCCGCCTTCGACAAGGTCGTCAACGAGGCCCGCGGCATTACCGACGAAGCCAAGCGCAAGGAGCTCTATGCCGCGGCGCAGAAGCTGATGAACGAGGAAGTACCCTCCATCATCCCGGTGTTCTTCGATGTTCTCGCCGCCAAGCGGGATTGGGTCGCCGGCTTCGAGGTTCATCCGCGCGCTTCCGTCTTCCGCCTTGATTACGTTTCCTTGACGGACAAAGCGCCGAAGCGGAGCTGATGGTGCTGAATAATCGTCGCGGTGCGATACTGCGTTCGCGACGCATTCCGTAGCAAGAAGGCCGGCGCGTCATTTCGCGACCGGTCGCCCAAAGCCAGGGAACGGCCCTTGTCACCGAATTATCTTCTGAAGCGGCTTTTGATGATCGTCTACACGCTCTTCATCGTGTCGCTCGTCGTCTTCGCGATTACCCAGGTCCTGCCGGCGGATGCCGCCGTGATGATGCTGGGAGAGAACGCCACCGATCAGGCGCTTGAGGCGCTGCGCCAGCAGATGGGGTTGAACGATCCTATCTGGCTGCAATATCTGCACTGGCTGGGCGGCATTCTGCATGGCGATTTCGGCCAGTCGCTGCGCACCGGTCAGCCTGTCGGGCCGGCCATGCTTCAGGCGCTCGGCCGTTCGCTTCTCCTCGCCGTCCTGTCCATCGCCCAGATGCTCGTGCTCGCTATACCGCTCGGTGTGCTTGCAGCGATCCGCCGCGGCAAGCTCGCCGACATGATCGTCAGCCTCATCTCCTATGCCGGCGTATCGCTGCCGGAATTCGTGACGGCGACGCTTGCGGTGCTCTTCGTCGCCGATTGGGCGAAGCTTTTGCCGCCGACCGGCTATGTGCCGCTGACCGAGAACTTTCTCGACGGTCTTGCCCACTTGATATTGCCGGTCTGCGTGGTGTCGATCATCCTCATCGCGCATGTCTCCCGCATGGTGCGTTCCGAACTCGTCGACGTGCTGCATACCGACTACATCCGTGCGGCGCGGCTCAAGGGTCTTTCCACGTCAAGAGTGCTGTTCGGTCATGCGTTGCGCAACGCCCTGCTGCCAACAATCACCGTCGTCGCGCTCGATGTCGGCTATCTGCTTGGTGGCATCATCGTCGTCGAAGAAATCTTCGCCCTTCCCGGCATCGGCAGGCAATTGATTGTCGCGATCCAGACGCGTGACCTTCCCGCGATTCAGGCCGGCGTGCTGCTCATGGCGGCGACCTATTCCATCGTCAATTTCGCCGCCGACATTCTCTACGCATGGCTCGACAAGAGGATCCAGTATGATTGAGCTTCTCAAACGGCTGCTGCGCACGCCGCAGGGCGCAGTCGGCCTTATCCTGGTCGTCCTCGTCTTCATCGTCGTCGTCTTCGGTCCGTGGCTTGCTCCACGCGATCCGGAAGCCATGTCGATACTTGCCCGCTATAAGGGGCCGAGCGCGAATTTTCTTCTCGGCACGGACCAGTATGGCCGCGATATTCTGAGCCGCCTGCTGATCGGTGCGCGCTCGACCGTGACGATGGCAGTCTTCGCCACGCTTGCCGGCACCTTTGCCGGAGCCTTCATCGGCACGGTATCCGCCTTCCTGGGCGGCCGCGCCGATGAATTCATCATGCGCACCATCGACGCGATCATGGCGATCCCGAACCTCCTGTTCGCGCTGCTGATCGTCAATCTGCTCGGGTCCAGCAGCATCAATGCACTGGTCGCCGTTGCCGTCGCCTTCGCGCCGGGCATGGCGCGCATCACTCGCAGCGTAGCCCTTGCCGTGCGCAAGCAGGACTATGTGAGCGCGGCGATCGCTCGCGGCGAAAGCTCGCGTTACATCA
This sequence comes from Rhizobium sp. 11515TR, assembly GCF_002277895.1. Lineage (NCBI taxonomy): Bacteria > Pseudomonadati > Pseudomonadota > Alphaproteobacteria > Hyphomicrobiales > Rhizobiaceae > Rhizobium > Rhizobium sp. 11515TR. The sequence goes on from NZ_CP023000.1 coordinate 526,357, forward strand.
TCCTGCGTGAAATGCTGCCAAATGTCGTGGCACCCATCGTGGTGGAAACGACGATTCGCGTTTCCTTCGCCGTCATGCTGTTCGCGACGCTGAGCTTCCTTGGGCTCGGTGCCCAGCCGCCCGCCACCGAATGGGGCCTGATGGTCTCGGAGGCGAGACAATACATGCACCTCAGCGCCGGCATCCTGATCTGGCCGAGCCTCGCGATCGCCATTGTCGCCATCGGCTTCAATCTTCTCGGCGACGGCCTGCGCGACGCGCTGAACCCGCGCACCGGAGGCTGAAATGACAGAAACGGCAAACAATACCGTCCTACAGGTCCGCAATTATTCACTCGACTATCTGACGGCGGGCGGCGTGTTTCATGCGCTCAAGAATATCGATCTCCAAGTCGGTGCCGGCGAGATTCTCGGCCTTGTCGGCGAGTCCGGCTCCGGCAAGACCTCGATGGCCTGGTCGATCATGCGCTATCTGCCGTCAAACGCCCGCGAGGCCAGCGGCGACATCCGGCTTCGCGGCGAGGATTTGACGGCGAAATCGCCGGCCGAGGTCGATCGCATACGGGGGAAGCGGATCAGCATGGTGTTCCAGGACCCCGGCACCTCGCTCAACCCCACGCTCTCGCTCGGCACGCAGCTTACGGAAACGCTGAGGCGCCATCGCGGCCTGACCGCAAGGCAGGCGTGGAGTGAGGGCGAAGCCATGCTGGATCGCGTCGGCCTCAAGAACCCCGCGGAGATGATGAAGCGCATGCCGCATGAAGCATCGGGCGGTGAGAAGCAGCGCGTGGTCATCGCCACCGCCTTTGCCTGCAATCCGGAATGCATCATCTTCGACGAGCCGACCACGGCACTCGACGTCATCACCTCGCGCCAGATCCTTGACCTCTTCCTGGATCTGCAGGCCGAAACCGGCGTCGCCTCGCTTTATATCTCGCATGACCTCGCCTTGCTGTCGCGCACCGCAAAACGCGTTGCCGTCATTCGCCACGGCGAAATCGTCGAGGAGGGAACGGTCGATGACATCTTCAATGCGCCACAGCATGATTATACGCGTCAGCTGATCGCCGCAGCCCCTCGACCGAGCGACCGCCGGACGCAGACGCGCCCGTCCTATCGGGACCAGCCGTTGATGAAGGTCGAGAATGTCAGCGTGCACTACGGCCGCAAGCCGTTCCTGTCGGCGCTGACCGGCCGCTCCTTCGAGCGCTTCGCTGGCAATCGTGCCGTTAGCCTCAGCGTGCAGCCGGGGGAGATCCTCGGCATCGTCGGGGAATCAGGCTCCGGCAAATCGACACTTGCCAAGGCAATGACCGGGCTCAATCCGTTCGAGGGCCAAATGACGTTCGCCGGGCGGACGATTGCGGGCCTTGCCGACATGGACAGGGCCTATCGCAAGAACGTCCAGATGATCTTCCAGCATCCGGATGCCTCGCTCAATCCACGCCAGAAGATCCGCGAAATCCTGGCGCGGCCGCTGAAACTCTATGGCGAAGACGAGAACGGCACCATGGCCCAACGGATCGGCGACATGCTTGAGCAGGTGCGCCTGCCGCGTACCCATGCTGATCGCTATCCACATCAGCTCTCCGGCGGCGAAAAGCAGCGCGTCGCCATCGCGCGCGCCTTCGCCTCCAGACCGAAGCTGGTGATCTGCGATGAGATCACCTCGGCGCTCGACGTCTCGGTGCAGGCCTCCATCATCGAGCTGCTGCTGGAACTGCATCGCGAGCATTCCACCGCCTTTCTCTTCATCACCCACGACCTCAACCTCATTCGCCAGATCGCCCACCGCATCGCGGTGATGTATCGCGGCGATCTCCTCGAAGTCGTGCCGGCGGAAGACATCACCAGCCCCGAGCGGGCCGACTATACGCGCCGGCTGCTTGCCGCAGTCCCGACGCCAGCCGGCGCCGCACCTACAGAACGAGACTTCTAAGGAGCATCAAAAATGGACCCGAAATCGCTCATCGGAGCAATCGATGAGAAGAGCTGCCTCGACTTCCTGTCGATGATGGTTCGCCAAAAGAGCCATTCCCAGACCGAAGGCGAACGCGAGCTTGCGCGCATCATGGCGCGCCAGATGGAGGCGATTGGGCTTCAGTCCGAACTGCAAGCCTTCGATAATGGCGAGCGTTTCAATGCGATAGGACGCCTGAAGGGAACCGGCGGCGGCAAGAGCCTGCTCTTCAACGGCCATCTCGACACCAACCCGGTCACCGAGGGCTGGACCGTCGATCCGTGGGGCGGCCTCGTCGACGACAAATTCATCTACGGTATCGGCGTCTCCAATATGAAGGCAGGGGATGCTGCCTATTTCTGCGCGGTCAAGACCTTGCTCGACGCCGGCGTCAAATTGAAGGGTGACGTCACCCTGACTTATGTCGTCGGCGAACTTCAAGGCGGCGTCGGAACGCTTGCCGCCATCCGCAACGGCGTCAAGGCCGACTATTTCATCAACAGCGAGCCGAGCGATCTTGCCGCCGTGACGATGCATGCCGCCGCGCTAAGCTTCGTGATCGAGCTGACCGGCGATACGCGGCACCTGTCCAAACGCGAACAATCGGTCGACGCCATCGCCGCCGCCTGCGATCTCATCCCGCGTATCAACGCCATGACCTTCAGCGGCGCGAGAAGCGAAGTGCACCGCTCGATCAATCGCGGCCATGTCGGTGTCGTCCATGGTGCGCTCGGGCGTGAGCTGGAGGAATGGCGCCCGCCGCAGGTCGCCGATTTCGTCCGCATCCGAGGCTCGGCCCGCTACGCGCCGGGCCAGACGCAGGAAGGCGTGCTTGCCGATCTCGCTGCGGAATTGGTCGAGCTCGAAAAGCGCTTTCCCGGGCTGAAAGCCAAGCTGGTGCCTGAGATGATCGAAGGCCGTCCCCTGATGCCTCCTTTCGAAGTCTCACCGACCTCACGCATCGTGACCTCGATCAACGCCGCCTATGAGACTGTTCGCGGCGAGACGCAGCCGACGGGCGCCATTACACCTACGCGTTTTTACGGAACGGATGCCGGCCATCTCTACCATGAGCTCGGCATGGAAGGCATCGTCTGCGGACCAGGCGGCCGGTACAACACCATGCCGGACGAACGCGTCGACATCGTCGACTATCTCGACATGATCCGCGTCTACATGCTCACCATTCTCGACATTTGCGAGGTTGCCTGAGACCGCATGTTTCCTCGTGACGAATATGATTGGCGTATCGCCAAGGCACATGCCGCCATGGACGCTGCCGCCGTCGATCTCCTCCTGATCGACAGCGGTGAGCTCCTTGCGTGGCTTACCGGCTATACCGTTTCGGAAACCATGTACCGTGCCGCCCTTCTTCCGCGACACGGTGCGCCCTGGTTCGTCCTGCGCGAGCTCGACGAAGCACCGTGCAGGGCAAAAACCTGGATTTCCGATATCATCGGGTTTGGCGATACGACCAATCCGTACGAGGCGATCGCCGGCAGCATCCATGATCGAGGTTTCGCCAGCGCGCGCATCGGCGCCGACTTCGCCTCCTACAGCTTTAGCGCCGATACAGCGGCCAAGCTTCGGGCGCACCTGCCCCAAGCGCAATTCGTCGCTCTTCCCCGCATCAGCGACAGTCTGCGATGGATCAAATCGGCTCGCGAGATTGCCGTTCTGACGCAAGCAGCGGGCATCGCCGACAGGGCCATGCTGGCGATAGCGCAGAACACGCGGGCCGGCTCTTCGACCCGTACGGCTGCTGCAACCGCGGCCGCCACCTTCCTGCTTGAAGGTGCTGATAGCGGCGAAACCGGTCCGATCGTCAAGGCCAGCGGCGACCACCAATTCCTGCACGGCTCTTTCAAGAGTGAATTGCTTGACGCAGGCGATATTCTGCACGTGGAGCTTATTCCGCGCGTGGGCGGCTATGGCGCCCGTCTCATGCGGCCGATCGTCATCGGCAGTGCATCGGCAAAGCTTCAGGATATCGCCTCGCGCATCATCGCATTGCAGGACCGGCAGATCGAAGCCATGAAGCCGGGCGTTCCTGCCTGCGAGGTGGATGCCATTGTCCGTCAGGGTCTCTTGTCGTCAGGACTGAGACAGCGTTACGACAATGTAACGGCCTATACGCTTGGTCTCTATACCCGCACGCCGCGCACCAGCGATTTCTCCCGGGTTTTTCTGCCGGATGCGAATTGGCCGCTGGAGGAGGGCATGGTTTTCCATGTCTACGCGACAGCCGCCAGACTTGGATTCAGCGAGACGGTAGTCGTTACGCCGGAGGGCGGAAGACGGCTGACGATAACGCCACGCCACCTCCTCGGTTTGGCTAAATAACATCTGGCCGACACGCGAAAGGTCTGCGCGCGGTGAGGCCGTGCCGAGGTTTTAGCCGAGCGCCTGGCTGGCAAGAGCATATGTAGCCGCCATACCGGCGCTCGCCTTGTTTCTATTGGAAGGATGATTTCCAAGCGACATGGTCAGGACGGTATCGTAGACAAGCATTCCGCACTGCGACACGTAAGAGGCGAAATCGCCGCTCTCCATGTGCGTGTCGAGACGAAGAAATTGGCCGGCGTGATGCGCCACGTGCGGCTCGACCACGACGATCGCATCGGCATCACTCGACGCAACCACAGGCCCGACGACATGGCCGCGTCCGAAGGGCCGGCACAAGGCAAAAGCCTGCAAATCCGCTCCCCGGAACAGACCGTAACCGATCGATTGCCCGTGGAGACGCCTGAGCAGCTCCGAGCGATCGGCACCAAAGGCGATGGCATCGAGCCGTAGGATCGCGGCAAGATCGTCGGCGCCAAGCTGCCGTACCGTGCCCTCCGACGACAGCGGCGCGAAATCCTTTGCGATCCGCGCCTCCCCCTGACATTGGTAGACCGTCTTTTCCGGCTTGAAATCCAGCGAAAGATACAGACGCCGCGCCGCCCGTGTCGCGCTGAGGCTGAGGCGGCGTCCCGAAACCTTGTCGAGGATCCGGCTCATCAGCCATTGGCCGGTGCCATTGGTCTGCAAGCGCGGAGAGGTAATCACCATGCCGACGGTGGCAAACTCGTCTCCGTGCGGAAACCACATGGCAGATCCCATGACGCGACCGATCTCGTCGAGTGCGACGATGCCACTACCCGTCTGCCGCAGAAATTCCCAGTCTTCGGCTCGATGCGGCCACCGGACCGAGATCGACAGCGCGTGCAACTGATCGAGCTCTACATCTTTGATGTCGCCGACATGCATGGAGAAAGCATCGACCCGCAAACTGTCAGATACCTTCACTGGACCACCTCAAAACTTGCTACCTATACCCATACGCCAAAACAGAGGCGCTCCCCGTCAGCAAGGATAGGCGACGCCCGCCGATACAATTAGCTCGAATTGCGTGTGCCTGCACAACAATCGACTGAAACACTTCGACATTCGGCATGCAATTATGAAAGCGGGCGCCAATGCTATTAGAAATATCGGCAAATTGCCGCAGCCGCCGAGGAGCATATGGACACTGTTGAAATCCTCGCCCGTCTTGTCGCCTTTCGGAGCGTCGTCGGTACACCGAATGACGGGATCGTCGGCTGGGTCCAGGCGTATCTGCAAGGCCTCGGAATCCACGTCACCGTGCTTCCAGGGCCCGAAGGCGACAGGTCCAACATCTTTGCCACGATCGGCCCCAGGGATGCCGCAGGTTATATCCTGTCCGGGCATATGGATGTCGTTCCCGCTGGAGAGCCGGGCTGGACCTCGGAACCTTTCGCGCTCAGAAAGGAAGCAGACCGGCTCTACGGGCGCGGTACGACCGACATGAAAGGATTTCTTGCCGCAGCGCTTGCCGCGGCGCCGGAACTTGCCAGGGCAAATCTTGCCCGCCCCATTCATCTCGCATTCTCCTATGACGAAGAAGCGGGATGCCGGGGGGTGCCGCATCTACTGGCGCGGATGAAGGAACTCTGCGCGCCCCCGCAAGGCGCTATCATCGGCGAGCCCAGCCGCATGCAGGCCGTGCGCGCTCATAAGGGGAAAGCGGCGGCTCGCGTCACCGTCGGCGGGCGGGCGGGCCATTCGTCTCGTCCGGATCTGGCACTCAACGCCATTCATGCCATGTCGCGGGTGCTCAATTCGGCGGTCGATGAAGCTCGGAGGCTGACGCTTGGTCCGTTCGACCCCGTATTCGAGCCTCCGTACTCAACGCTTCAGGCAGGCATTGTGTCCGGTGGACTGGCGTTGAACATCGTTCCCGACAACTGCCGGCTCGACCTCGAGGCACGTGCTATCGCCGACGTGGCCCCTGAGGAGCTGCTTGCCCCGATCAGGCACAGCGCGGAGATGCTCAGGGAACAGGGCTTTTCCGTCGATTGGACCTCGCTCAGCGCCTATCCCGCGCTGTCGCTTGCGAAGGACGCGCCACTCGCGGCCCTGTTGGAAGAAATGACTGGCAGGCCGTCGCTTGCAGCGGTCAGCTACGGGACCGAGGCTGGCCTATATCAGGCAGCCGGGATCGATGCGATCATCTGCGGGCCTGGCGATATAGAGCGCGCCCACAAGCCCGACGAATACATTCTGGAGGACGAACTCGAGGAATGCCGCCAAATGATATTGGCCTTGGCTGCGCGATGCACACGGTCTTGAGGGAGCGATTGCCATGACATTTCTCTTCAATTCGGATGCCAAGCGCGGAGCGATCTTTGCTCGGGCCTTCGCCGAGGAACTCCCTGATTTGGCATTTTCCATGGATGCGGCAAGCGTCGATCCGGACGAGGTTCGCTTCCTGATCACCTGGACAGTGCCGGACGACCTCGCCCGCTATCGCAATCTGGAAATCCTGTTTTCGATCGGTGCCGGCGTCGACCAGTTCAAGACGGATCTCGTGCCCGAGCATGTGAAGATCGTCCGCATGGTCGAGGATGGCATCGTCAGGATGATGCAGGAATATGTGACAGTTGCCGTGCTGGCCCTGCATCGCGACCTTCTCTCCTATCTTGCCCAGCAGCGCACCGGGGAATGGCGCGCCCTGCCTCCGCGTCAGGCGCATGAAAGACGGATCGGAGTTCTGGGATTGGGGGTTCTGGGAACAGCCGTGCTCGAGCGACTGAAGCCCTTCGGCTTCCCACTCGCCGGCTGGAGCAGATCGCCCCGGACGATCGAGGGCGTCGAATGTCACCACGGCGAAACCGACCTCAGAACCATGGTGGCTGCGACGGACATTCTCATTTGCCTGCTGCCCCTGACGCCGGAGACCACGGGCTTCCTGAACGACACGCTTCTTGGCAGCCTACCGGTCGGAGCGATGCTCGTGCATGCCGGTCGTGGCCCACAGCTCGATGCGCACGCGTTGATCGAAGCGCTCGATACCGGCCGTCTGGCAGCGGCGGTGATCGATGTGACCGACCCAGAACCCCTGCCCTCGGATCACCCTTTGTGGGGGCACCCGAAAATCATGCTCACTCCGCATATCGCCAGCGTGACACAGCCCGATACCGCCGCACGCGCAGTCATCGACAACATCCGTCGTTATCGCGCAGGCCTGGATCCTATCGGGCTCGTAGACCGGCAGCGCGGATATTGAATCCATAGCAATGAAAGGCTCGCCATGACCCTCCTCAAGACCGTCATAACCAATCCCGGTGCGATCCCGCGTGAATCCAAGGCCCTGCCGGAAAGGCTGATTGCCGGCGATCCCTCGTTCAAGACCTGGGCGCAGGATGAGGCGAAGGACGGTGCGGTACGCACTGGTGTCTGGGAAGCAACGCCCGGCGAGACCCGGTCGATCAAGGGCGAGACCTTCGAATTCTGCCACATCCTCTCGGGTGTCGTCGAAATCACCCCTGATGACGGGGAGCCGATGGTCTACAGGGCCGGCGACAGCTTTGTGATGAAGCCGGGCTTCGTGGGCAGGTGGAAGACGATCGAGACCGTTCGCAAGATCTATGTGACAGTGGGATAAAAGCGGCTTGCTGCCGCAACAGAAATCACTGTTCGCCCTCACCAAAACGCAAGATTCGTTGGCCCGCCCGCCGGCATACGGAGCAAGCTGCTCGTAAGCCGGCGCTAGGCTTTGGCAAAGCCTTAAGAAAGAGCTTCCCATGAGCTTGAGCTTCAATCCTGACACTTTGCCATTGCCGATCGGCCATTTCATCGGCGGGGAGCTCATTGAAGTTCCCGGCGAGATCGACATGAAAAGGCCCTCCGACGGCAAGCCCTATGCAGGTTGTCCGATTGCAGGCCCCGAGATGGTGGACCGCGCCGTCGAATCGGCCAAGGCGGCATTGAAGGCGAGCAACTGGAGCGGCCTGCGGCCGCGCGAACGTGTCCGCGTAATGCATGCCTGGGCAGATCTGATCGAAGCGGAGACCGAGACGCTCGCTCGAATAGAGGCTCTGTCCTCCACCCGGTTGATCAGTCAATTGCCGGCCGGCGACATAGCGGTCACCGCGGAGCAGATCCGTTTCTTTGCCGAATTCGCCGACAAGGAGGGCAGCGATGTCGTCCCGACCGATGACAAGACCTTCGGCATGATCATCAGCGAACCCTATGGCGTCGTCGGCGCGATCACGCCCTGGAACTTTCCGGTCTCCATGGCCGGCTGGAAACTCGGTCCGGCGCTCGCTGCAGGCAATGCCGTCGTCCTCAAACCCTCGGAAATGACGCCATTTTCGACTGTCTACCTGGCCGAGCTCGCCGTGAGGGCCGGATTGCCCGCCGGCCTCTTCAACGTCGTTCTCGGCGACGGACCCGCCACCGGTACGGCGCTCACCGGCCATCCCGATATCGCCAAGGTCAGCTTCACTGGCTCCACCCGAGCGGGATCCGCGATCATGGAGAATATCGCTCGCACCGGCATCAAGCCGGTGACCCTGGAGCTTGGCGGCAAGAGCCCGCAGATCGTTTTCAAAGATGCCGATCTTTCGAAAGCGGCCGATGCGATCGTCGGCAGCATTCTCTTCAATGCCGGCCAGGCTTGCGTCGCCGCGACGCGCGTCATCGTGGAAGCAAGCGTTGCCGGCCAATTTACGGAAGCCCTCATCGCGCGGATGGCGGATATCGGCCCTGGCCCTACCTGGGATGAGACGACACGCTATTCGCCGATCATCTCCGAGCGCCAGCGCGACCGGATCGACGCAATCGTCGCTGCCGCGATCAACGAAGGCGGCCGCTGTATCGCCGGCGGCAAGCCGATGGACAGGCCGGGGTACTTCTACGAACCGACGCTTTTGACCGATCTCGATCCCTCTTCTCCCGCCATTCTCGAGGAGATCTTCGGGCCGGTCCTGACGCTGCAAACTTTCGAGGACGAAGACGAAGCGATGGTGCTTGCCGATCATCCCTCTTACGGGCTTGCCGCGGGCCTGTTTACATCCGACCTGTCGCGTACCATCCGCCTCAGCCGGCAGATCCAGGCAGGTACGGTCTGGGTCAATCGCTACAGCCGCTCGCGGGATCATATCTTGCCGACCGGCGGCTACAAGCGCTCCGGCATCGGCAAGGACCTGGGACGCGAGGCTTATCTTGCCAATCGCAAAACGAAAAGCGTGCTCATCAACCTCTAGGGACCGATACATGAAGACCTATTCCATCGCTCTGATCCCCGGTGACGGCATCGGCAAGGACGTGACAGACGCCGCATGGTCGGTGCTGCAAGTTGCCGCCAAGGCTGGCGGCTTTGCACTGAATAGCACCGAATTTCCGTGGTCCTGCCAATTCTACAAGCAGACGGGGCGGATGATGCCAGAAGACGGGATCGAGACGCTGAGAGCGTTCGATGCGATCCTGCTCGGGGCCGTCGGCTGGCCGGCCGAAGTGCCTGATGCGGTCTCGCTGCACGGCCTGTTGCTGCCGATCCGCAAGGCCTTCGTGCAATATGCCAATATCCGACCGCACCGGCTGCTGCCGGGGGTCCAGGGACCGCTGCGGGCGGGGACATTCGACATTCTCTGCATCCGCGAAAATACCGAGGGCGAGTATTCGGGCGCCGGCGGCCGCGTCCATCAGGGTACGAGCGACGAAGTCGCAGTGGAGACGTCGATCTTTACACGCACGGGCGTCGAGCGCATCCTGCGTTTCGGCTTCGAGCAGGCGCGTGCCCGGCGCGGCAAGCTTGCCTCCGTCACCAAGTCCAATGCGCAGAAATATTCCATGGTGTTCTGGGATGAAATCACGGCCAGGCTTTCGGCCGAATATTCCGATGTCGAAGTCACGAGCTATCACATCGACGCGATGGCGGCTCGCATGGTGATGGTGCCGGAAAGCCTCGATGTCGTCGTCGCCTCCAATCTGTTCGGCGATATCCTGACCGATCTTGGCGCCGCCATTCAGGGCGGCCTTGGATTTGCGGCTTCAGCCAACATCAATCCGCAGCGCAACGCCCCATCGATGTTTGAGCCGGTTCATGGCTCGGCCCCCGATATTGCCGGGCGTGGCATCGCCAATCCGATCGCCGCCATCTGGTCGGGAGCGATGATGCTCGATCATCTGGGTGAGAGGGATGCTGCCACCCGCATCATCGCGGCGATGGAGGCCACAACCGCGCGCGGCATCGGCACACTTCCGGGCAAGGATCGAACGGAAACTATCACCGCCGGCATCATCGCCGCGCTCTCCTGATTGCAGAGGACCTCATGTTGGATTTGAAAGACAAGCAGCTTTTCCGTGACAAGGGATTGATTGACGGAGCCTGGGTCGCGGCCGCTTCAGGCGCGACGGTGGATGTTCAAGATCCCGCCAGACAGGCCGCCATCGGCACGGTGCCCGACATGGGTTCTGCAGAGACGCGCGACGCGATCGCGGCTGCCGAGCGCGCGCAGCGCAGCTGGAAGCGCAAGACAAATGCGGAGCGTGCTGCCCTTCTCGAAGCCTGGCACGATCTCATGCTTGAGAATGTCGACGATCTCGCCCTCATTCTGACAACGGAGCAAGGCAAGCCGCTCGATGAAGCGCGTGGCGAAATCCGCTATGGCGCCTCCTTCGTGAAGTGGTTCGCGGAGGAGGCCCGCCGCATCAACGGTCACACGATACCGTCTCCCACACCCGATCGCCGCATCATCGTGCTCAAGGAGCCGGTCGGCGTCTGCGGTATCATCACGCCCTGGAATTTTCCCAATGCGATGATTACGCGCAAGGTCGCGCCCGCCCTTGCCGCTGGCTGCACTGTTGTCATCAAGCCCTCGGAATTCACCCCTTATTCCGCGCTCGCCCTCGGGGTCCTTGCCGAGCGCGCCGGCATCCCGGCCGGCGTCATCAATATCGTCACCGGCATGCCGGCCGAGATCGGCAACGAGATCATGGGCAACGAAACCGTGCGCAAGATTTCCTTCACCGGCTCGACCCGGGTCGGCGCGCTCCTGATGCGCGGCGCTGCCGACAGCATCAAGCGGCTCAGCCTCGAACTCGGCGGCAACGCGCCCTTCATCGTCTTTGATGACGCCGATCTCGATCTAGCAGTCGAAGGCGCGCTCGCCTCCAAGTTCCGCAATGGCGGCCAGACCTGCGTCTGCGCCAACCGGCTCCTCGTGCAATCGGGCGTCTATGATGCCTTTGCAGCGAAACTGAAGGCAAAGGTCGATGCCATGAAGGTCGGCCCAGGCACCGAGGCCGGCGTGTCGATCGGCCCGATGATCAACCAGGCGGCAATCGAAAAGATCGACCGGCATGTCCGCGACGCGCTGGCGAAGGGCGCAACGATCATCACAGCCGCTCGACAGTTGCCTGAAGGCGGCCAATATACGGCGCCGATCATCCTGACCGGCGCGACGACAGAGATGGAGCTTGCCGGCGAAGAGACCTTCGGACCGGTGGCGCCGCTCTTCCGCTTCGAGACCGAAGAGGAGGCGATCGCGATCGCCAACGGCACACCCTTCGGCCTGGCTTCCTATTTCTATACCGACAATCTGAAGCGCGCCTGGCGCGTCGGCGAGGCCCTGGAATTCGGCATGGTCGGGCTCAATACCGGCTCGGTTTCCATGGAAGTCGCCCCCTTCGGCGGCGTCAAACAATCCGGAATCGGCCGCGAGGGCGCACAAGCCGGTATCGAGGAATATCTCGAGATGAAGAGCTTTCACATGGGCGGGCTGGGCTAAAACATTTCGAAGAAAAGCGGAAATGCTCTAAATCGGGCGCCAAAATAGCAGCTGGGCCGATCTGTTCGTGATCGGCCCAGCTTCAAAGCTGTTTGCTGTGGTTACTGGAACCTGTCCAGCGTCTTATAGTAGAGGCCTACCAACGGCAGGAACCATGGTTTGCCGAAATGACCCGGCACAGCTGGCCAATCGACATCCTTCATGGGATTGCGATCCTCGCGGCCGAGCATGGCATCCGCCATGATCATGCCGAGATGCGTCGACAGTTGTGCACCATGGCCGGAATAGCCCATCGCATACCAGCTTCCATCATGATAGCCGGCGCGCGGATAGCGATCCTTCGTCATATCGACGAGACCGCCCCAGCAATAATCGACCTCGACTCCGGCAAGTTGGGGGAATATCTCGGCCAACCCTGCCTTCAGAATTGCGCCGCTCTTGGCGTCGGAACGATGGTCGGAGGTCGCAGAAAATCGTGCGCGGCCGCCGAACAGCAGCCGGTTGTCGGGAGACAGGCGGAAATAGTTGCCGATATTCATCGAGGTGACGCAGGTGCGGTTTCCCGGCATGACCGACGCGATCTCATCCGCCGTCAGCGGTCGGGTTGCGATCAGGAAGCTGCCGACCGAGATGATCCGCCGGCGAAAATAACTGAAATTCGGGGTCGTGTAGGCGCCGGTCGCCACCAGCACATTATCGGCAGTGATCTCGCCGCGCGGTGTCACCAACCGATGCTTACCCTTCTCCTGCAACCTGTTCGTCACCGGCGCCGCCTCATAAATCGCTGCGCCATGGCGAGCCGCTGCATCCGCAAGGCCGACGGCGTAGCGGCCCATATGCATCATCGCGCTTTTCTTGAAGAGCATGGCCCCATGGAAAGGCGAGCCGATTTCCTGTTTGAGATCGTCCGGCGTAAGCAACGCTGTATCCGGATCGACTTCGGCATGAACCTCTTCGAAATTGCGGGCGATCGATCCGAAATGCTGTGGCTTTGATGCCAGCTTCAGCTTTCCGGCCCGGCGAAAATTGCAGTCGATCCCCTCTTCGGCGACAAGCGCCTCGATCGTATCGATGGAGGCGTCGAGCGCCTTATATAGCGCGATCGCCTTCTCCTTGCCGAGTTCGGCTTTGGCGGCGGGATAGCTGTGGGCGAGACCATTGTTCAGATGACCACCATTGCGACCCGAGGCGCCCCAGCCGACGCGCTCGGCTTCGAGGACCACGACTCTGGCGCCGGCCTTGGCCAGTTGCCGGGCCGCGGACAGTCCGGTGAAACCGGCTCCTATGACACAGGCGTCGTATCGCCCTTCGACCGGGCCTTGCCGGCCTCCGGCAAAGGCCAGCGCTGTATCGTGCCAATAGGAGACGAATTTCATGAGGTTGCCTTCCCTTATAGTCCGACGACGCCGGCCAGGCCGGATATGTCCGCGATCTCGACATAGCCGTAATAGGGATTTGCCGGTTCATGGCCACGATTGACCCAGACCTTGTTCTTGATGCCGAGATCATGCGCCGACATCAGGTCGTAGCGGAAGGAGGACGAGCAATGCAGGATGTCCTCCGGCCCGCAACCCAACATGTCGAACATATATTCGAACGCCTTGAAGCGCGGCTTGTAGGCATTGGCCTGTTCTGCCGTATAGACGGCATGGAAAGGCGCGCCGAGTTTCTCGACATTCGACATGATCTGACTGTTCATTGCGTTGGACAGGATGACCAGAGGGATTTCCTTGGCAACTTTCGCCAGTCCGGCCGGCACGTCGGGATGCGGTCCCCAGCCGGGCACACGCTCATAGATCGCCTTGGCGTCTTCCGCGCGAAACTTGACGCCATTCGCGCGGCAGGTCCGCTCGACCGCGTTGTGAACGACTTCGGCATAGGGCTTCCAGTCACCGAGAACCTCGTCCAGCCGATAGGCGGCGAAGTTCTTTGTAAACTGCTGCATCTTCGCTTCATCGAGCTCCGAGCCATAGATGTCGCGTGCAGCTTCGGCCATCTCGAAATTGGTGAGCGTGCCATAGCAATCGAAGGTGATATATTTCGGCCGGAAAGGCGCCATGTCCGTTCGTCCTCTATCTAAAGGGATTTGCGTTCTTTACTGAGACGATCATAGGCTGAAGTGCCTCGACGGACATGATCGAATTGAGCTCTCCGCAAAGCATATTGTTTCGTATGCGCGGCATCCTTTGGCAGAGTGTTGCAACGGATATGTGTCGCGACGTTGGTTTTGGACCATTGCAGAGCGACCGAAAACGCATCCTCAGCATAAGATGCGGCTAAGCGCGCCCGCTACGGCGAAAGATATCACGACGAACCGCGCCTTCAGATAATCTGCCGTGCGGGGATCGCCGAGACTTGGGGCAAGGAAAGGATGCCCCATGCGAACCGACAGCATAAATTTGGTCAGCTTCACACCGGAGCATATAGACGGCGCACTCGCCCTCTCACATCAAGCCAAATGGCCTCATCGTGCCGAGGACTGGCATCTGGCCTTGCGTTTGAGCCAAGGCGTAGCAGCCACGGACGAGACGGGTCGTGTCGTGGGCACCATCCTGATGACCCCCTACAAGGACGATTGTGCGACGATCAATATGGTGATCGTCGACGAGACCCTGCGCGGCCGCGGGCTTGGCCGCAAGCTTATGGATGCGGCAATGGCGCTTGCTGGCGACCGCTCTCTGAGGCTCATTGCAACCACGGACGGACTGCCGCTCTATCGCAAGCTCGGCTTTGTCGCCGAGGGCGAGATTTTCCAGCATCAGGGTCATCTGGCCGATCTTGCTCCGGCTGGGGATATCGAGACCGCGACCGCCGATGATTTTTCCGCGATCAAAGCGCTCGATCACGCAGCTTTCGGTGCGGATCGCTGCACGTTGATCGACGCGCTCACGGACGTCGCGCAGGTGGTCGTCATTCGGCGACATGGCCGCATCCAGGCTTTCGGTGCGCTGCGCGCCTTTGGGCGCGGTGATGTGATCGGGCCTGTCATCGCATCGAATACCGAGGATGCAAAATCGCTGATAACGGCGCTTGCCCTTCGCAAGCCGAGCGGATTCCTGCGCGTCGATACGAACGAAAGCTCGGGGCTGACCGGCTGGCTGGCGGAAATCGGCCTCAACCATGTGGGTGGCGGTATCGCTATGCGACGTCCGCCTGGCGCTGGAGCCCTCAGCCAGGACGCGAGAATATTTGCATTGGCCAATCAGGCTCTCGGATAATCTGGAGATCATCATGCTCGCCAACTCGCTCATCGAACTCGATCGCGCGCACCTCATCCATCCGGTCTCATCCTATCGCGGCCATGAAAAACTGGGCGTGCGGGTGTTACAATCCGCAAAGGGCGCAACCGTCACCGATGCATCGGGCCATCAGCTTGTCGATGGATTTGCCGGCCTCTGGTGTGTGAACGCAGGCTACGGGCATGAGAGCATCGTTGAAGCAGCAGCGCGGCAGATGCGTGAACTGCCCTATGCGACGGGTTACTTCGATATCGGTTGCGAGGCGGCCATTCGCCTTGCCGCCGAACTCGCCGACCGGGCGCCCGGCGATCTCAATCATATCTTCTTCACGCTCGGCGGATCGGATGCCGTCGATAGCACGGTGCGTTTCGTCCGCTACTACTGGCATGCCAAGGGCAAGCCGGAGCGCGATCAGTTCATTTCGATCGAGCAGGGTTACCACGGCTCCTCAACCGTTGGAGCCGGCCTAACGGCGCTACCCGGCTTCCATGCCGGCTTCGGCGTCCCCTTCGATTGGCAGCACAAGATCCCCTCGCCCTATCCTTACCGCAATCCGGTCGGCGAAGAGGCGGACGCCATCATTGCCGCCTCGATCGCGGACCTCAAATCGAAGATCGAAGCGATCGGCGCCGAGCGCGTGGCGGCATTTTATGCCGAACCTATCCAGGGATCGGGCGGCGTCATCGTGCCGCCGAAAGGCTGGCTCAAGGCGATCCGCGATCTCTGCAGCCAATATGGCATTCTCTTCATCGCCGATGAGGTCATTACCGGCTTCGGCAGGACCGGTCCGCTGTTTGCCTGCTCGTATGACGAAATCGTCCCTGACTTCATGACGACGGCCAAGGGCTTGACCTCCGGCTACGTGCCCATGGGCGCCGTGTTCATGTCCGATCGCGTCTATGATGTCATCGCTGACAGCGCCGGGAGTGCAGCGGTCGGCCATGGCTACACCTATTCGGCCCATCCCGTCAGCGCCGCCGTCGGGCTCGAAGTGCTGAAGCTGTATGAGGGCGGCCTTCTCGAAAATGGCATCAAGGCCGGTGCGCGCCTGATGAAGGGGCTGGAAAGCCTGCGTGACCATCCGCTGGTCGGCGATGTCCGCGGTCGCGGCATGCTGGCGGCCGTCGAACTGGTCGTTGACAAGGTCAAGAAGATACCATTGCCAAGTGCTGCCGCGCCAGCGCGCAGAATTTTCGATCGCGCCTGGGATAATGGCCTTGTCATCCGCGCATTCGCCCATGGCGTGCTTGGATACGCCCCGCCGCTTTGCTGCACGGACGATGATATCGACGCGATACTGGAGCGCACGCGAAAGACCCTCGACCAGACTTTGGAAGATCCGGACGTTCGGGACGCCATGCGCTGAAGCGGCATATGCCTGTTTCGTTGGTGAAATGTCGGACAGAGCCGGAAATTCGGAATTTTGTGCCGCGGCACACCATCGATTCGGCGACTCCGCCGTTCAGGAACTGCCAAACTGCCTCCTAGAACGGCTGGAAGCCGGCTTTTCCGGGCCTTGGCAGGATGATTTCCGCCCCTTGGGTCAGAATTTTATGCTGCAAGCGGCGTATCCGCAGCGGATCATGAAGGAGAGCATGACTTGGCCAAAGACTTTCAGGACTTCAAATATCTTACCTTCGATGTCGTCGGCACCCTCATCGACTTCGAAGGTGGCATAAAGACCTGCCTCGCCGAGATTGCGGCTGAAGCTGGCACCTCCATCGATGGCGAAGAAGCATTGAGGCTCTATCGCCAGGCGCGCTACAGCGAGGATGCGGAACTCTTTCCGGATGATCTCTCACGGGTCTACATGGTCATCGCACCCGCCCTTGGCCTGCCGGCGGAAAATCGATATGCGCAGCGACTGCGTGATTCAGTCGCCAACTGGAGCGCGTTCGACGATAGCGCGGCAGCACTTGCCGAGCTCAAGAAAACACATCGCCTCGTCGCAATGACAAACGCTCGCCGCTGGGCACTCGACCACTTCGAAAAAAAGCTCGGCTCGCCGTTCTTCGCGAGCTTTACGGCCGACGACACCGGCACGGAAAAGCCAGATCCCGCCTTCTTCGAACAGGTATTCGAATTCGTCGCCGGTAAAGGGGCGAGCAAGAACGACATCCTGCACGTCGCTCAAAGCCAGTACCACGATATCGGCATTTCGCGAAAGCTTGGGCTGACCAATTGCTGGATCGAGCGTCGTCATGCGCAGGACGGCTATGGCGGCACGATAGAGCCGGAGAGCTTCACTCAACCCGACTACCACTTCACGTCGATGGCGGCCTTCGCCTCAGCGGTCAAGGAAAGGCTGACCGAAAGACGGTGACCCAACCCGGGAGAGCTTGCGACCAAGACGGGCATCCCATCAATCAATAGAAAAAGGGGAATGAGATGACTGACAGAATTACGAACTGGACCACTGCCGACGACGCAATGGTGGAGAACGCCATCCGGCGCGGTGCAACGCGGCGCGATCTTCTGAAACTGATGCTGGCGGGAGGTGTCGCGATATCATCGGCGGGCATCATTCTCGGCCGTGCCACTCAGGCCGTCGCAGCCACGCCGGTTTCCGGCGGCGCGTTCAAGGGGGCCGGCTGGTCGTCCTCGACCGCCGACACGCTGGATCCCGCAAAGGCATCCCTATCGACCGACTATGTGCGCTGCTGCTCGCTCTACAATCGCCTGACCTTCATCGACAAGGCTGGCGTGACGCAAATGGAGCTTGCCGAGAGCATCGAAAGCAAGGATGCCAAGACCTGGACGATCAAGCTGCGCAAGGGCGTGACGTTCCATGACGGCAAGGAACTGACGGCCGATGACGTGGTCTTCTCGCTGAAGCGCCATCTCGACCCGGGCGTCGGCTCCAAGGTCGCCAAGATTGCCGCCCAGATGACTGGCTTCAAGGCCGTCGACAAATCGACGGTCGAAATTACGCTTGCTGACCCGAATGCCGACCTGCCGACCATTCTGGCGCTGCATCATTTCATGATCATTGCCAATGGCACGACGGACTTTTCGAAAGGCAACGGTACTGGCGCCTTCGTTCTCGAAACCTTCGATCCGGGTAATCGCTCGGTCGTCGTCAAGAACAAGAACTACTGGAAGTCTGGCCAGCCTTATCTCGATTCCTTCGAGTTCTTCGCGATCAGCGACGACAATGCCCGTGTGAATGCCCTGCTCTCGGGCGACATCCATCTTGCCGCTGCCATCAATCCCCGCGCCGTGAAGCTGGTCGATGGCCAGTCCGGCTTTGCCCTTTCGAAAACGACAAGCGGCAACTACACCAACCTCAACATGCGCCTCGACATGACGCCGGGGAACAAGAAGGACTTCGTCGACGGGATGAAGTCCCTGGTCAATCGCGAGCAGATCGTCAAATCGGCATTGCGCGGTTTTGGCGAAGTGGCTAACGATCAGCCCGTTTCCCCGGCGAACATCTACCATAACAACGATTTGAAGCCGAAAGCCTTTGATCCGGACAAGGCCAAGTTCCATTTCCAGAAGGCGGGCGTGCTCGGACAGTCCATTCCGGTGATCGCCTCCGACGCGGCAGGCTCGTCGATCGATATGGCAATGATCATCCAGGCCGCAGGCGCAAACATCGGCATGAAGCTCGATGTCCAGCGCGTTCCGTCCGACGGCTATTGGGATAATTACTGGCTGAAGGCGCCGATCCATTTCGGCAACATCAATCCGCGCCCAACGCCCGACATCCTGTTCTCGCTCCTCTACGCCTCCAACGCGCCATGGAACGAGAGCCAGTACAAGTCGGAGAAATTCGATAAGATGCTGATCGAAGCCCGCGGCTTGCTCGATCAGACCAAACGCAAGCAGATCTACGACGAGATGCAGGTGATGATCGCCGACGAAGCAGGCACCATTATCCCTGCCTATATCTCGAATGTGGATGCTATTTCGAGCAAGGTACACGGATTGGAAGCCAATCCGCTCGGTGGCATGATGGGTTACGCGATGGCGGAATATCTCTGGCTCCAGGCCTGACCGCCGCTGGACACCTCTCCCGGGGACGGCTGACGCCGCCTCGGGGGGATTTTCGTCCCGCAAATGCCATTCGTTCCTTAGAACGCCGCAGGAGCAACTTATTTGAGATCCGAGGTTTCCGTTCTTGTCCTGAACCGGCTTTTCATTGCGATCATCTCCTTGCTGATCGTGTCATTCGCCGTCTTTTTCGCAACCAGCATGCTGCCGGGAGATACCGCCTCGATCCTGCTCGGCCAGGCGGCCACGCCCGAGGCGGTTGCGGGCTTGCGCAAGGCCATGCACCTCGACGAGCCAGCGATCCTGCGGTTCATGGGATGGCTTTTGGGTCTGATGAGAGGCGACCTCGGCATCTCCTATGCGAATAACATGCCTGTCGCGCAGCTGATCGGCGGCCGCCTGGTGGCGACGTTGGAGCTTGCTGCCATAACGACGTTCGTCTCGGTGCCGCTTGCGCTGTTGCTCGGCATCACATCCGCCATGCTTCGCGGCACCTATTATGATCGGCTCGTAACCGTCATCTCCATCGGCGTCATATCGGTGCCCGAATTCATGGTCGCGACGCTGGCTGTGTTGCTGTTTGCCGTCTATCTGCGCTGGCTGCCAGCCTTGTCGTCTACGAGCGAGGCCCATACGCTCTTCGACCTCATGAAGATCTATGCCATGCCGGTCATTACGCTTACCTTCGTCATCTCCGCGCAAATGATCCGCATGACCCGGGCGGCGCTTATCGAAACGCTGAAGACCCCCTATGTCGAAATGGCGCTGCTCAAAGGCGCTTCACGCAGCCGCATGGTGTTCAGGCACGCATTGCCCAATGCTCTGGGGCCGATCGTCAATGCGATTGCGCTTTCGCTTTCCTATCTCGTCGGCGGCGTCATCATCGTCGAGACCATCTTCAATTATCCGGGCATCGCCAAGCTGATGGTGGACGCGGTCGCGACCCGCGATCTGCCGCTGATCCAGAGCTGCGCGATGATCTTTTGCCTAGGTTATCTCCTGCTGATCACCGCCGCCGACATCATTGCAATCCTGTCGAATCCGAGGCTGCGATGATCACGAAAAGCTTGGCTCCCCGCCCTTCATCTCTGTTTGGTTACAACGTCAGCCTCGTTGGCGTCGTCGCCTTCGTCATCATTCTCGGCTGGACGATCGTTGCCCTGTTCGCGCCCTATATCGTCCCCTACTCCGTCGGTGACATCGTCGATACGGACTATTTCGGTCCGATAAGCGATCAGTTATGGCTCGGTTCGGACTATCTCGGCCGCGACATGCTTTCGCGCGTCCTGATGGGCGCACGCTACACGGTCGGCATTTCCTTGGCTGCGGTGGCGCTCTGCTGTTTTTGCGGCGTGGCACTCGGCATGATCGCGGCCGTGATCGGCGGATGGTTCGACACGATCCTGAGCCGGTTTCTCGATGCCCTGAACTCGATCCCAAGCAAGCTTTTCGGCCTGGTCGTCGTTGCCGCCGTTGGCTCTTCCATTCCCGTCCTGATCATCACGCTCGCCGTCATCTACACCCCCGGCGCTTATCGCTTTGCCCGCGCGCTCGCCGTCAATATCAACACGATGGACTTCATAACCGTTGCGCGTACCCGCGGCGAGAGGGTCGGCTACATCATCGCCTCCGAAATCCTGCCGAACATTATCCGGCCGGTCCTGGCGGACTTCGGCCTGCGCTTCGTCTTTGTCGTGCTCCTGCTGTCGGGCCTTTCTTTTCTCGGCCTCGGCCTGCAGCCGCCCTATGCCGATTGGGGAGCTCTGGTCCGCGAGAATATCGGCGGCCTACCCTTCGCCGCCCCTGCGGTGATCGTGCCTTCCTTCGCCATTGCCAGCCTCACCATCAGCGTCAACCTGCTGATCGACAACCTGCCACGCAGGATCAGGGACAGGAGCGCATGATGACGACCAACCTCGCAGAAATCAGGAACTTGAAGGTCGAGGCCAGGACAGATTCCGGCCGTGTCATCGAGATTATCAAGGATGTCAGCTTCGACATCGCAAAGGGCGAAATTATCGCCCTCATCGGCGAAAGCGGCTCGGGCAAGACGACGATCGCGCTGACGCTCATGGGACATGCTCGGGAGGGCTGTCGCATCTCCGGCGGCAAGATTGACGTCGACGGTCGGGACATGGCCGCGCTTTCCGAAAGCGAGCGTGCGAAGGTTCGCGGCACGACGGTTGCCTATATCCCGCAAAGCGCGGCCGCCGCCTTCAACCCGGCCACGAAGATCATCGAACAGGTGATCGAGGTCACCCGCATTCACCGGCTGATGCCTTCTGAACAAGCGCGTCGTCGCGCGATCGAGCTCTTCCGGGCGCTGTCGCTGCCAAATCCCGAGACGATCGGCGAACGATATCCGCATCAGGTCTCCGGCGGCCAGTTGCAGAGGCTGGCCGCCGCCATGGCCCTGATCGGCGAACCCAAGCTCGTCATCTTTGACGAACCGACCACCGCGCTCGACGTGACGACGCAGATCGACGTGCTGAAAGCATTCAAATCCGTCATTCGCGCCGGTGATATTGCTGGCGTCTATGTGTCACATGATCTGGCGGTCGTCGCCCAGATCGCCGATCGCATTGCCGTGCTCAAGGGCGGTGAAATCCAGGAACTGGCGAAAACCGAAGCGATCCTGACGCGGCCGAGCCATCCCTATACGCGTGAGTTGCTGGCTGCCTTCGAGCCGAAACAGGCCGTCCGCGACAGCAGAACGGGCGGGTCGATTGCGCCCGTATTGAGGATCGACAGCCTGGTTGCCGGCTATGGCGATCTCCAACCCAATGGCCTGCCGGCGGTCTGCGCGGTACAATCGGTAAGCCTCGAGGTGGAGAAAGGCAGAAATCTCGGCATCATCGGCGAATCCGGATGTGGAAAGTCAACGCTGGCACGTGCGATCGCCGGAATATTGCCGGCCGTGTCCGGCACCATCGGCTTCAATGGCAGCGACATGCATCGCGCCGCTAAATCGCGTACGCGCGATCAATTGCGAGAGATGCAGATCGTCTTTCAATATGCCGACACCGCGCTCAATCCGGCAAAGTCGATCGCCGATATTCTCGAGCGGCCCCTGGCATTTTATCACGGGATGGATCGCAAGGCCCGGGAGGCGAGAGTCGATCAACTGCTGGATATGGTGCGATTGCCGAGCGCGCTTCGCTATCGCTATCCGTCGGAATTGTCAGGCGGACAGAAGCAGCGCGTGAATTTCGCCCGCGCCCTTGCCGCCGAACCACGCCTGATCATCTGCGATGAGATCACCTCCGCTCTCGACACCGTCGTTGCCGCCGCGATCATCGATCTCCTCAAGGAACTGCAGCGCGAGTTGCATCTGTCCTACATCTTCATCAGTCATGATCTGTCGGTCGTCGAGGCAATCTGCGACGAGATCGTCGTGATGTATGGCGGCAAGAAGGTGGAGCAAATCACGCGCGAGACCGCGAATGCGCCCCGCCACCCCTATTCCCAACTGCTGTTCGGCTCAGTTCCGAAGCTCGATCCGACCTGGCTCGACAATCTCGTCCAGGACCCGGAGCTCAAGCGCGAATACGGGCATGGCTAGAGCGTGATGCCGAAAAGTGTCAGGGGATTTCGGACGACATCACGCTCTACTTCTTTGATTCTAGAGCCGACCTGACCTCGGAAGACTTGTCACATGGGAAACAGGCTGGTCAGCGGCATATGCGACTTGACGATCGGTGATTTGAGCACAACGAAGCTGAAATACTTGTCGATCCCGATATCCATATCGGTCAGCCGTTCCATGATGGTCTGGTATTCGCCGATCCCGGCGGTGACGAACTTGATGAGATAGTCGTAGCCGCCTGATACGAGATGGCACTCGATCACCTGGTCGATTTTCTCGACCACGTTGAGGAAGCGTGCAAAATCGATTTGCCTGTGGTTCTTCAAGGTGATTTCGGTAAAGACGGTCAGCGTCTGGCCGAGTTTGGCGAGGTTGATCTGAGCCGAATAGCCTTCGATATATCCCTCCGCCTGCAGGCGTTTGACGCGCATCAGGCATGGGCTGGGTGAAAGAGCCACCAGGTCCGCCAGCTCGACATTGGTGATGCGGCCGTTTCTCTGAAGCTCATAGAGGATTTTGATATCGATCCGATCCAGTTTCATCAGAGGCCCGCCATTGAAAGAGCGCCGGGGAAAGACGGCACAAAATGCTGTTGTCACGCAAAGTCAAGCGTAGCATATCGCCCGGTTATGTCTATCCGGAAGACAAATCTCCTTTGAAGCACAATAGTTTATAGACTGCATCAATCACGGCATAAAATTTGGCAGATCCACCATCTCCGGCAACGTCTGGCGAAGCAATGAGGTAGATTTGGTTCGAACCTGGAGATCGCGCATGCCTGCACCGCTTTGCCTTGTCGAAAGCTCGCCGATATTGCCGAAGTCAGCCGATGCCGTCGTGATCGGCGGGGGAATTGTCGGCGTTTTCGCCGCATACTATCTCGTACGGTCGGGCCTGCGCGTCGCCCTTGTCGAAAAAGGTCGGATCGGGGCAGAGCAATCCAGCCGCAATTGGGGATGGTGCCGGCAGCAGAACCGCGATGGGCGGGAACTGCCGATCGCGACGAAAAGCCTCGATCTCTGGGAGCGATTTGCCGCTGATAGCGGCGAAGACACAGGCTTCCGCCGCTGCGGCCTGTTCTATCTCAGCAATGACGAACAGGAGATAGCCGGTTGGGCGCGCTGGCGCGACTTTGCGAGAACGGTCGGCGTCACGACGCATATACTCGACAGCGCTGCTGCGACCGAGCGTGGCCGCGCCACGGGGCGCATCTGGAAAGGCGGAGTTTTCTCGCCGACCGACGGTATTGCCGATCCGGCCAATGCGGCGCCGGCGGTGGCACGCGCGATCATGAAGCTAGGCGGCACCGTCCATCAGAATTGCGCCGCGCGAGGTCTGGAAACGGAAGCGGGGCGCGTCAGCGGCGTGATCACCGAAAGCGGGGTGATCCGCACCAAGACCGCTATCCTCGCCGGTGGCGCCTGGACGTCATCTTTCTGCCGGCAGCTGGGCATTCGCTTTCCTCAAGCCTCGGTTCGTTCGTCCATTCTGGCCGTTTCGGCCGGTGCCGAAGGATTGCCGGATGCCTTGCACACCAGCGGCGTATCGGTCACGCGACGCGGCGACGGCGGCTATACGCTGGCCATCAGCGGTCGCGGCCGGGTCGACGTGACGCCTCAGCAATTGCGGTTCTCGTCGCAATTCATTCCCATGTTCCTCAAGCGGCGAAAAAGCCTGTCGCCCGGCGGCCTCGAAGGCTTTCGCTCCGGTCATGAATCACTGAAGCGTTGGCGGCTCGACCGAGCGACGCCGATGGAGCATATGCGCATTCTCGATCCAAGACCGGACCATGCCACGATCGAACTGACGCATGCGAGAGCCCTGGAACTCCTGCCGGAGCTTCGCAAGACGAAGATCACGGCCGCCTGGGCGGGCTATATCGACAGCACACCGGACGGTGTTCCCGGCATTGGGGAAATTCAGAGCCTTCCCGGCTTCATCCTGGCCGCCGGATTTTCCGGTCATGGTTTTGGGATCGGACCCGGCGCCGGTCATTTGATTGCCGACATCGTCACCGGCGCTGCACCTGTCGTCGATCCGACGCCCTATCATCCAAGCCGCTTCGCCTCATCCGTTTGGGGCAAGGTCGCTGATTTCTAGAATGCGAAAGCTGCGCCGATCTCCGATTATCGGCCAGGCTTCCGCAGACGGATGTTATCATCGGCAAGGGGCAGCCGCCCCGGAAAGGTGATGGACATGCCTCTACACATCAAACGAATTTACGAACCCGCTGATGACGGCGACGGCAAGCGCATCCTGGTCGACCGTCTATGGCCTCGCGGCATCAGCAAGAACGACGCTCATATAGACGCCTGGCTGAAAGACCTTGCGCCAAGCGCTGAGCTGCGACGCTGGTTCGGTCACGATCCCAAAAAATGGGATGAGTTTCGCCTGCGCTACCAGGATGAACTCGAGAAGAATTCGAAGGCCATGAAAGAGCTTAGAGAGCAAATCGGGCAATCGACCGTCACGCTTCTTTATGGCGCGAGAGACACTGAGCACAATAACGCTGTCGTGCTCATGGACTTCCTCACCAATCGGTAGATCATTGACCGGCATTGTCATCGCCCGAAGATGGAAGTATGTGGAAACCTCCGCGCGGGTTTCAGGCGACGACCTGAGCCAGGGCATCGTCAGTCGGTAGAAGTCGTGCCATCGCGCTCAACAGGTCCGTCTGCGATATCAGACCAAGAACGCGCCGATCGGCATCAATGACGATGACCGCGTGTGTGCGTCCGTCCGTCAGAACAGGCAGGAGCGAAAGAGCAGGATCGCCCGCATCGGCGACAGCCGGTTTCGATATGGCGTGCGTGATGGCATCGAGGCCGACGGAGAGCTCGCGCAAACCGACCGTACCGATCAGACGGCCTTCCCGATCCTTGACCGGCAATGTTCGAATATTGTGCTTCAGCAGAAGGTGTCTCGCGTGATCCGGCTCGGCATCCTCACCAATGGCAATGACATCGCGCGACATGATATCGGCGCAGCTTATGTCTCCATGCGATCGCACCGCTGCCTGCAATTCGACCTGCCGCAAGAGGCGGCTGAGGTCGGCGCGATCGATATCGAAGGTCTCGTCAAGCACGCCCAGGGCGGCATCGACGTCTTCTTCCCGAAAGCCCACCCGCAAGGGCGGCGGCAGATCACGTGTCTGATGGGTATTCTCGGCGGGCTTTGCGACGACATGCGGATAATTGCGCCTGGAAAGCTTGTGAAACATAAGTCCGAGGCCGACGAGTATGCAGGAGTTCAAGGCAACCGGCACGAACGGAAACAGGAAACCCCAGCCTGCGACGACCGGGCCGCCGAGAACGGCGGTCAGGGCGGCGGCACCGCCTGGCGGATGCAGGCATCGCGTGAAAGACATCGCTCCGATCGCAAGCGAGACGCCGACCCCGATCGCGATGATAGGATCATGGATGAGATAGGCGGCGATGATACCCATCATGGCCGAAATGGTGTTGCCGCCGATAATCGACCAAGGCTGGGCGAGCGGACTTGCCGGAACCGCGAAAAGCAGCACTGCGGATGCTCCCATCGGCGCGACGATGAGCGGAAGATGCGGCCCCTGCCCGAAGAGATAGCCGCTGATCACGCCGGTAAGGCCGATGCCGATCAAGGCACCAAGGCACGCGATCAGCCGTTCGCGCAAGGTGGCTCCGGCCAGGATCGGGGAAAACAGGCGGAACCGGCTGGACGCCGCCTTGTGGGACTCTGGATGCTGCATGATGAAACCAGTTTTAGAGAAGGATATCCCTTGGATGAACGGCAGGACGCGGGCTAGTTCGGCACGAGCGGCAAGCTCTTGCCCTTGGTGGCGCCGAGAACTTCATGAAACGCATCGAACGAACTCGGGCGATTATTCTTGCGGGAGATAAGGATCGTGTCCACGATGGCGAGCTGGTGCGTCGCCGATGTCGCCGGCCAGTGCATGAGATCGAGAACGGACTTTGGCATGACACCGGCTGCGCTGCCGGTCGCCACACTGGCCAGAATGGCATGATAGGAGCCAAGTTCGGTCGTCGGCAGAGAGCTCGATTTGCGCGCCCACCCTTCTGCAATCCTGCGATAAGTGCATCCGGGCTCGAGGGCAGCAATCGAACCGACGCGCAAATCGGCAGCCGATCGGATCGGCGGATGCCCGGATGGTAGCAGGAGCAGCAGATCCTCGACAAATACCGGTTCGGCTTCGAGCTGCTTGAGTTCAGCCGCGAAACTTGGATCTTCATCCAGCATTGCCTTTGGCGGTCGGGCGATCAGCGCGCAGTCCAGAACATCGCGCAGAACATCTTGAGCAAGATCGCGGGAAGCGCCAAGCGACAGCCGGAGCGATACATCCGGCCACATATGGTTGAACCGGCTGAGCGCCGCGGGCAGCCGGCTTGCCGCCGTGCTTTCCATCGTCCCCAGACGCAATGTGCCGGTTGGGCGCTGGGGCCTGACCGCCTGACGCGCCTCGAGCGCAAGCGTGGCGAGCCGATTGGCATAGAAGTGAAATGTCTCGCCTTCTTTCGTCAGCGTCATCTTCTTGCCGTCGCGGCTGAAGAGCAGGACGCCCAGATCGTCTTCCAACTGCTGGATACGCGTCGTCACATTCGACGGCACGCGTCCCAGGGCCTTCGCAGCCTTGGTCACGCTGCGGTCACTGGCCACGGCAAGGAATATCTCGATTGATGAGAGGTCCAATGAAAAGATCTCGATTCAGGAATTAAGTTATCTTATCATTCCCTATATAAAAATCATTGTCGCAGCTCAAGGATGTTTCGGCATAGAGCCAGGGAATGGAGTTCTGACGGGCGGATGGCAAAACCAGATCGACATCAAACCGACGGGGCAATCCGCGAATACGCGTCGCCTGCCTGCATGCTGCACGAGGTCGACCCAGCCTATAGCGGCATTTCACCCGATGAGAACCGGATCTCGGATATTTTCGCGTGGCGAAAGGCCGAACGGCAAAGGCTGATCGGTGCGCGAAAGGCGCTGCCAAGCGCAAAGCGTGAAGAATATGCAGGCACGATTGCCACCTATCTCGATCAGATTGTCACCGATACCGACGGCAGACATATCAGCCTGTTCTGGCCCTTCTCGGGAGAGCCGGACCTGAGAGGATGGATGGCGGCCTTGACGGCCCGCGGCGCGGATTGCCTGTTGCCGGTCGTTGTCGCCAAGGCAACTCCCCTGATATTCCGATCATGGAAAACGGGAGAGCGTCTCGAACGCGGGGTATGGAACATTCCCGTGCCTGCCGAAGGCAAGGAAGCGGTGCCCGATATCGTCATAGCGCCCTTGGTCGGCTTCGATTCAGCCTGCTACCGACTTGGTTACGGAGGCGGATTTTTCGACAGAACCCTTGCGGCCCTCGAGCGCAAGCCTTTGGTCATCGGCGTCGGCTTCGAATCGCAGCGGATCGATACCATCCGTCCGCTCGCTCATGACATTCCGATGGACGTGATCATCACGCAAGCAGGACTGCGCTATCGATGATCTTAATACCTTTTCCTGCCGGGCATTGAGCCTGCCGATTCCGACGGGCTGCTGAACGGAGCGGCAGATCGCCGCACAAACGGGCAGCGGTTCATGCGTGGGCTCCGATATACCCGGCCGGATCAACACCTGCACCTATTGGCATATGAATTGCGTCTCTACGATCGATCCATCGGAAGAGACGATATTCATGCTGTCCATTCTCCTGCCGCTACTTTTGAGCATTTCCCTCGGTTTGAGCTGGAACATGTTTCTGCTGACCTTCGCAAGCCGCGGTGACAGTCTTCAAAACCAGATGCCGGTTACGATGGTCGCGGCGGCAGTCAGCCTGACGGCCCTTGCATTGTCCTTTGCCGATAAGGGGCCGTTACTGGGAAGTGCTATCGTCTTGCTCGGCCTGCTGCTCGCGGCCATTAGCAAGAGCCTTTCCCACCCCGCTGCCATTGTGGCGCTTTCCGCCGTCAGCCTTGCGGCCTATCTCCAGTTTACGGGGTACCACTGAGCCACTGATATCGGCACGGTATTCGAAGCATATATCGAGTCCGACGTTGAAATCGGAGATTTCCGCGACATCAGGCCCAGCGTCGGGGGCTGAGCGCGGATCATCGGCCACAATACGATCTTCGTCGACGATCGAGATCCTTTGGCCTATGGTTTCCAGATCGAATAAAAGAGGTCTGTCCGTCGAGGCATTGCATGAAATCCGTCAAACAAGAAGCTAAGCACGATCCCTTGAAGGTCGGATTCATCCTCGCGCGATCATTTACGCTTTCCGCCTTCGCTCTATTCGTGGATACGCTGAGATTGGCGAGCGACGAAGCCGATAAATCTGGCAGGGTGCTGGCCGATTGGCAAGTATTGGGTAGCACCCGGCATCTCATCACCTCCAGCTGCGGCGTTCAGGTCGCACCGACGTCGGACTTTATCGACCCAAAGGAGTTCCATTACATTGTCGTCGTCGGTGGACTTTTGAACACGGACATCACGATTGACAATCAGACCGCCGATTATCTGAAGAAAGTCGCGGCTCAAAAGATCCCGCTGATCGGCGTTTGCACCGGCACCTTCATTCTGGCGCGCCTCGGCCTGATGAAAACACACCAGACCTGCGTCAGCTGGCTGCACTATCAGGCCTACCGGGAGCAATTCCCCGAAAACCCCGTTCGCTCCGATCGCCTGTTCAATCTCGACCGGAGCCGCGGATCATGCGCCGGCGGAAGCAGCGCCGCCGACATGGCTGCCTTTCTCGTCAGACGGCACATCAGCCGGGACGCCGAGCGAAACGCGCTTGAAGTGCTGCAAATCGAGCGCGCCCGATCCGGGCTGGATATTCAGCCGCGCAAGCCGCTCGCGATCGAATGCCAGGACCCACGTCTCAAGGCCGTGTTGATTACCATGGAGAGCCATATCGAGGACGTGGTGCCGACCGAAGATCTTGCCGCATCGGTCGGACTGTCCCGGCGGCAGCTCGAACGTCTGTTCACCGAGGAAATGAAAACCTCTCCCGGTGCCGTCTACACCCGCATTCGCATGGAACGGGCCAAGCAGCTCGTTCTCCAGACAGAGGCGCCACTCATTGAAATCGCACTGGAGGTCGGCTTCGACAGCGCCTCCCATTTTGCGAGGCTCTTTCGCCGGCTCTACGGACAATCTCCCACGGAGTTACGGCGCGCGCATGCCTGAAGCAGCCGTCAAAACGTGACGTGACGATGGCTGTCAGCTTCACCAAGGAATGCTCCCGATAAGGAGCGAGTCGCAGCTCAGGTAGGCGATTTCTTGGCGACACGGCGCGCATATGCGGATCATGCGCGCAGCGGCATCATTCAACATCCAGATCAAAGAAGTGCTGGGTCGCCAAAGCTGCGGCGCCCCGCGCCCAGGAGCCCGGCACCCAATCAGGAAGTAATTCTGGCGTATTCAAGAAGACATATTTCGCCATCGAACGCCGTATCGGCTCGAGAATCGCTTCACCGAACTGTATGGCTTCGCCGCCGGCGATGAGGACCTCGGGATCGAACAGGTTCACCAGATCAGCCAGATGGCGCCCGATCAGCTCCCCCGCCTCTGCCATGACCTGGAGAGCCGCCGGATCGCCGCCATCAATCGCGGCTGCGAATTCATCGCGATTGGCCTTTGCGCCTCTTTGTCGTCCCCAGTCCTCGATCATCGCGGCCTCGGCCGTATGAGCCTGAAGGCAGCCCCTTCTCCCGCATTCGCAAAGACGGCCGCCGGGAACAGTAATGATGTGGCCGAGTTTTCCGGCCAAGCCATGGCTTCCGTGATAGATCTCCCCGCCCATTACGAGCGATGATCCGACGCCGGTGCCGACGGCGATCGTCGCGAAATTGCTGTAATTGCGGCCTGCGCCGAAGAGCCGCTGCGCGACGGTGAAGGCGCTGATGTCGTCGTCGATCCAGACCGGAACATGGACCCGCTCACGCAACAGTTCGGGAAATGCAAGATTGCGCCAGCCAAACCGTGGGCTCTGGACGCAGATGCCTTTGACGGCATCCACCTCACCGGGAATGGAAACGCCGACCCCCATGACCGGCGAACCGGTGCGGCCGGCATCGGCCAGAAGCTTCGGGATGGCCGTCGCAATCGCCTCGACCATCGTTTCCGGCCGCGTATCTGGCACAGGCATATCGAAGGAGGCGATCGGCGTCGTGGCGAGATCGGTCAGGACACAGTCGATACTGTCGTGGCGAAGCTTGAAGCCAACAGCCAGATGACCGTCATAATTGATATCGACGGGCACAGGCCGCCGTCCCGTCGCGCCGGTCTGCGCTTTTCCTTCGAGAACTAAGCCTTCTTCGATCAGTTCCGTGACAACGAAAGTCACCGCCGCCGGGCTTAGGCCCGTCACCGTGGCGATTTCGGCACGCGGCATCGCTCCACGGCTTCGCAGCAGGTTGAGGATGAGCCGCCGGTTAAGGGCTCGGGAGGTACCAGGGTTGCCGCGCACGATGATCCTTAAATTAATTTTGTAAATTAACTATTGTCGCTTCTCGGAAGATACGGTATGCAATAGCACATGGCAATGGAGGAATGTCTGCTTGTATCAGCGCAAGCGGAATTGCTGGTTTGTTGCGTAAATTCTGAAGGTTAGTGGCTGCCTGCACCTGTGGGCGGGCCTGGATTTGATGTGCCTCGGGAGGAAAAAGATGGCATCGAAGAACGAACTTTCACTCATCAATGCAATCAGGGCGTCTCGGCGCCAGTTCATGATCGGCACGGGCGCTGCTCTGGCGACAACGGCGCTTTATCGCCCCGCAATTGCCAATGGCGGCGAGGTGACGATCATTTCGGATATCGGCAATGCCGATCAGCGGGCCGTCCTTGACCGTATCGCTGCCGATTTTACCAAGAAGATGGGGACGAAAGTCACCATCAACAATATGGATCACGAGGCTCACAAGACGGCCATCCGCAGCTATCTCGTCGTCGGTGCCCCGGATATCTGCTTCTGGTTCTCCGGCAACCGCATGAAGGCTTTCGTCGATCGCGGACTGTTCGACGACATTTCCGACCTGTTCGCCAAGGAAGGCTATAGCAATAAGCTCGGCGCTACGATGACGGCGGTCACCGTCAACGGCAAGCAGTACGGTCTGCCGCTCGGCGGCATTCTCTGGGGTCTTTTCTATCGCAAGGACGTCTTTGCCGAGAAGGGCTGGACGGCGCCTAAGAACTGGGACGAATTCCTGAAATTCGGCGAAGCGGCGAAATCGGCCGGCATGACACCGATCAGTATGGGTACGAAAGAACTCTGGCCGACCGGAGGCTGGTTCGACCACATGAACCTGCGCATCAACGGTCTCGACAAGCACCTCGCCCTCATGGAAGGCAAGATCCCTTATACCGACCCGATGCTGAAGCCGGTCTTCGACAAATGGGAAGAACTCATCAAGGCTAATTTCTTTTCCGCAAGCGGCCCATCCTTCGGCTGGGAACAGGCGGGCGCGGCTCTCGCACAGAAGAAGGCGGCGATGATGGATCTCGGAGGCTTTATCAAGTCCGCCTTCCCAGCAGGCGACGAGGCCCAGATCGCCTTCGCCCCCTTCCCGGAAATCGTATCCGGCGTCGAACGCTATGAGGATTTCTCGGTCAACTCGGTGCACATCCCGGCCAAGGCGAAGAACCGGCAAGGTGCGCGCGATTTTCTCGCCTACTTCTACCAGCCTGACAATCTCGGCGCATTCCTCGAAGCCGAAGGCACCATTCCGCCGCGCAACGATTGCCCGCCGAGCAAGGACCCCTTGGTCAACATCGCCGTGGAATCGCTCAAGGGCGTGAAAGGTACTTCGCAATATTATGACCGCGACACCGATCCGGACATGGCGCAGGACGGCATGAAGGGCTTCCAGGAGTTCACGGTCAAGCCCGAGCGTCGCGACCAAATCCTGGCGCGGCTCGAAAAGACCCGCGCGCGCATTTTCAAATAGTCCTCCCGGACCAAGGCGCGGCGGGCATCGGCTTTAAGCCCTCACCCCGCCGCGCCTGCCTTGAAAAGCCCGCACCTTGCGAAGTGCCTCGAATTATCGAACCAAGAAGTCTGAGCCATGTGGAAAAAACACAGGAACTGGCTGACGCCTGTCCTCTTCATCGTGCCGGGATGCATCCTGTTCGGAACGATCATCATCGCTTCCTCGGTGGAATCGATCTGGATTTCATTCTTCAATTGGGATGGCGTCGGGCAGAAGAGCTGGGTGGGACTGGCAAACTATTCCGAACTCTTTGCCGATCCGCAATTCTACGTCTCGCTGAAGAACAACATCATCTGGCTCGTTATGTTCATGGCGGCGCCGCCGCTTGGACTGGCGCTGGCGCTGCTCGTCAACCAGCAGATCGCCGGCATGCGGATCTTGAAGTCGCTTTTCTTCATCCCGCTCGTGCTTGCGACGGTCACGGTCGGCGTCGTGTTCGGCTGGGTCTATGATCCGAACTACGGGCTTCTTGCTCTCATCTTCAATCTCTTCGGCGCGACGGCGCCTGCCCTGCTCGCGGACGAACATTTCGTCACTTTCGCCGTGGTCGCCGCCGCGCTCTGGCCGCAGATCGCATTTTGCATGGTGCTCTTTCTTGCAGGCCTCAACAATCTGAGTTCCGATATCATCGGGGCCGGACGTGTCGATGGCGCCCGCGGCTGGAACATGCTCTGGCACGTCGTTCTGCCGCAATTGCGCCAGGTGGGTTTCATCGCTCTTGCCGTGACCGTTGTCGGCGCCTTGCGATCCTTCGACATGATCGCGGTGATGACATCGGGCGGTCCCTTCGGCTCGTCGGAAGTGCTGGCCTACCAGATGTACGAGCAGTCGATCTTCTCCTATCGCTTTGGCTATGGCGCGGCGATCGCCACCATCCTCTTTGCAATCATGATCGTTTTCATCACCTGGTATCTGCGCGTCATGGTGCGCATGGAACGGGAGACACGCTGATGTATCCTCGCCCCATCCCCGAAGAAAAGCCCGCGCTTCGCGGCCTTTATGCCGGCTTCGTCGGACTTATCCTGATCCTCTGGCTGCTGCCGCTCTTCGCGGTCATGTTGACCGCCTCCAAGACGGCCGATGAAATCATGGCCGGCAAATACTGGACATGGCCCGAGCATTTCAATCTCGTCGAGAATTTCCAGGCGGTCTTCCAGCAGACCAACATGTGGGGCTATTTCATCAACAGCCTCATCATCACCTTGCCTTCTGTATTGCTGGTCCTCATATTCTCGACGCTGACCGGCTATGTGCTCGCGCGCTATAATTTTCGCGGCAATGCCTTGCTCTTCTCGCTCTTCGTCGGCGGCAACTTCCTGCCTGCGCAGATCATGATGATCCCGGTGCGCGATCTCATGGTCTCGGTTGGCCTCTACGACACCTATTTCGCGCTGATCATCTTCCATGTCGCCTTCCAGACCGGCTTTGCGACCCTGTTCATGCGCAATTTCATCGCGGCACTGCCGGACGAGTTGTTTCAGGCAGCGCGCGCAGAAGGCGCGTCCCCCTGGCAGACGATGCGCCATGTCGTCATACCGCTGATGCGGCCTGCCCTTGCCGCGCTTGCAATCCTGATCTTCACCTTCGTCTGGAACGATTACTTCTGGGCGATCGTGCTCACACAGAGCGACGTCGTGAAGCCGGTAACGGCGGGCCTGAACAATCTCAGAGGCGAGTGGACGTCCGCCTGGAATATCGTGGCGGCGGCAACCTTGTTCGTCGCCGTCCCGCCGGTCCTGATGTTCTTCCTGATGCAGAAGCATTTCATCGCGGGCCTGACCATGGGCGCCGTCAAAGGCTGACGCTTTCCGCACCGCGCGAACAGATTTGGAGTATCACTTATGAGCCATGTAAAGCTGGTTGATATCGACAAACATTATGGCGGCTATCATGCCCTGCGTTCGATCAACCTTTCCGTCGACAAGGGCGAGTTCATCGTCATGGTCGGCCCGTCGGGCTGTGGCAAGTCCACCACGCTGAAGACGATCGCCGGGCTCGAAAACATCAGCTCCGGCGAGATCTGGATCAATGGCCGCAATGTGACGCGCGAGGAGCCGGGCGATCGCGGCATTGCCATGGTCTTCCAGTCCTATGCACTCTATCCGCATATGACGGTCGCCGAGAACATGGGCTTCGGCCTGAAGATGGCGAAGCGCCCGCAAACCGAGATTGATGCAGCCGTCAAGCGCGCGGCCGAAATCCTCAGAATATCCGACCAGCTCGACAAGCGCCCGAAGCAGCTTTCGGGCGGCCAGCGCCAGCGCGTCGCCATCGGTCGCGCCATCACCCGCTCGCCGGAGGTCTTCCTCTTCGACGAACCGCTCTCCAATCTAGATGCCGCGCTGCGCACGCAAATGCGCGTCGAGCTTTCGACGCTGCACCAGCAGCTCGGCTCGACGATGATCTATGTGACGCACGATCAGGTCGAGGCAATGACCATGGCGAGCCGCATCGTCGTGTTCAACAAGGGTATCATCGAGCAGGAGGGCGCGCCGCTCAATCTCTATCACAATCCGGCAAACCAATTCGTCGCTGGCTTCCTGGGTGCGCCACGGATCAATTTCATCAATGCAAAGCTCGTTTCGCTTCGCGACGGCATCGCTGAAGTCGCGCTCGAAGGTGGCGGCACAACAGTCCATGTTCCGGTGGGCGATGTCGGCGATCTTAAGGCTGAGTCCCATCTCACCCTGGGCATCCGGCCGGAATCGCTGAAGATTGGCCCCTCCACCGAAGACACCGCAATTTCCTTCGACGGCAAGGTCGGCCTGGTCGAGCAGCTCGGCCGCGAGACCATCCTCTATGTCGATGCGGGTCCACTCGCAACGACCGGTTCGGAAAGCGGTACACGCAATTTCACTGTTCAGCTCGGCAACGCGACCGGCTTTTCGGTCGGCAAGCAGGTCAAGCTGTCCGCCGCCACATCCTCCCTCTACCTCTTCGGCCCCGATGGCAGAACCCTCAGCCGGCCGAAGTCAATCATTGCCTCTCTGTAAAGAAAGCTTGTGACCTCATGAAAGTTTTGGAAAGAAAGCCGCTCTCGGTCTGGCGGACGCTCAATCTCGACGGCTTCATGGTCGGCGTTCCGCATTATCCCGAACATATCGACGAGAGCTATTGGGACCGCGATGCCGAACGCATGGCGGCTGCCGGTTTCAATACGGTTCGCATGGCGGAATTCGCCTGGCATATCATGGAGCCGCATGAGGATCATTTCGACTTCTCGCTCTTCGACAAGGCGATTGCCGGCCTGGCCAAGCACGGCATCAAGACCATTCTTTGCACGCCGACGGCAACGCCGCCGCGCTGGCTGACGGCGAAGTACCCGGAAGTCCTGCGCGTCGATGCCAATGGCAGGCAGGCAAGCCATGGATCGCGCCAGCATTGCGACACGACGAGCCCTGTACTGCGCCGGCACAGCCGACGCATCACGCGCGCCATGGCCGAGCATTATCGGGACAATCCTGATGTCATCGGCTGGCAGACGGATAACGAGCTCAATACGACGACTTCCGAAAGCTATTCGCCCTCGGCACTTATCGAGTTCCAGAAGTTCTGCCGCGCGAAATATGGAACGATTGAAGCCCTGAACTTTGCCTGGGGCGGCGATTTCTGGGCGACCGCGTACCAAACCTTCGACCAGCTCGTCTTCCCGCAGCCGATGAATCCGTCCTTCTCCAGCCCTGGTCACGTGCAGGACTATCACCGCTTCCTCGCCTTCGCGACGGCTCTCTTCCAGCACGATCAGGTGGACATCCTGAGGGCGATCAATCCCGCATGGTTCATCTTCCATAATCTTGGCAACCTGGCCGACATCGATTTCCGCGGCCAGTTCGGCCAGGATCTCGATTTCATCGGCTTCGATATCTACCCGTTCCTCTATGACGAGATGCGCCGCGGCGGCGGGCATGCGATCACGCAGGCCTTTCATCTCGATCAATGCCGCGCCTATTCCGGCAATTTCATCGTTCCGGAACAGGCCTCGGGTCTCGGCAGCCAGCCGGGCTTTTCCTCGTCCGTGCCGGAGCCCGGCGAGATGCGCCGCATGGCGATGACCTCGGTGTCGCGCGGTGCTGACGGCCTGATGTTCTTCCGCTGGCGGCCGGCGCATTTCGGCGCCGAGATCTACTGGAACGGCATTATCGACCACGATGACATCCCGCGCCGCCGCTACGAGGAAGCCAAGCAATTC
The DNA here is from genome assembly GCF_002277895.1 of Rhizobium sp. 11515TR. Classification (NCBI taxonomy): domain Bacteria; kingdom Pseudomonadati; phylum Pseudomonadota; class Alphaproteobacteria; order Hyphomicrobiales; family Rhizobiaceae; genus Rhizobium; species Rhizobium sp. 11515TR. The sequence goes on from NZ_CP023000.1 coordinate 563,373, forward strand.
GCGTCCGACATCCGCAAGATCGAGGATAAGCTGCTCGGCACCACCGTCCGTATGGATATTGCCATCGCCGGCGCGGATTTCGACAATCAGGAAGCCTACAAGACCTATGCGATCGGCCTGCCTAGCCCGATGCAGGATGCAGCCCATCTGCACCGCGCATGCTATGAGGCCGGCATAGCCTGCGGCTTCATCCATCCGGAAGATGATCTGTCGCGCATCAAGGCCCTCTATGTTCCCCATTGGGTCATGTGGAAGGAGGAGTGGTCGCCAGCCGTGGAGAAGTTCGTCGCCAATGGCGGCACGCTCATCCTGTCGGCAATGACAGGCACCCGCGACGACAACAATCACATCATCCGCACCCAGGCGCCGGGCAATGCGCTCTCGGAGCTTTCGGGCGTGCGTGTCTATGAATTCGGTCCTGTCTCCGCTCCAGGAGCGGATGGACTGTTCACCGGTTTCCGCGAAGGCGGAATCGGCAGCCATCAACCATCGCGACGTCCGGCCGCAACCTCGGCTTCGCGCAAATACGCTTATACGATCGGCAATCGTCAGCTCGAGGCCGGGCACCTTTACGAGAAGCTGGAGATAACGGCGGATACAGAGATCATCGGCCGCTGGTCCGACCGGTTCCTGGAAGGAACGCCGATGCTGACGCGCCGCCGGCATGGCAATGGCGAAGTCTACTATCTCGGCACCTACCTTACCGCGCCGCTCGCGGAGGCCATTCGCGAGGTACTCGTCAGCAACGATGTTGCCGCGCCGCTGGTGCAGGATCTGCCTAATGGCGTCGAAGTGTCACTGCGCGAGGGTGGCGGCAGGAGGTTGCTGTTCGTGCTCAATACCGAGCATGAAACGAAGATCGTCAATCTGCCGGCCGGGACCGACCTGCTGACGGGCAAAGCCATATCAGGTGCAACCGAGCTCGCCGGCTACGGCGTATTGGTGATCGAGCAATCAGTCTGATACCACCTGTGACCTCTCCGGCGCCGAGGATGAAACTTCGGTGCTGGAGTTTTGGGATTGAGGCTCTTCAATTATTGATCGGCGTTTAGGCGCGCAACGAATTGAAGTGCTGTATCATACGCTCGGCAGCCGGACGGATGCCAGTGAAGAGTTCGAAAGCCTTCACCGCCTGGAATACCGCCATGCCGCCGCCGTCGAGAACGCGGCACCCTGTCTGTCGGGCGCGTTTCACCAGCGCGGTCTCGATCGGGAAATAGACGATTTCCGCGACCCAGAGACGATCCGACAAAAGTTGCGCGTCGAGCGGCAATCCGGGATGGGCGGCCATGCCGGTCGGTGTTGCATGAACCAGACCATCGGCGACATCCAGTGCCGCGGCAAGATCATGACCGACCAAGAAACGGCAAGCGGCATGTGCCGGCTGAAGTTGGTCGACGAGGGCCTGCGCGCGCGAAGGGTCGAGATCGAATATCTCCACGGAATGCGCGCCCATTTCAGCCACTGCATGGGCGACGGCAACGCCGGCGCCGCCCGCGCCAAGCTGCACGACGTGATCAAGCGAAACGCCTGCCAACCCGCGCCGGAAGCTTTCGGCAAACCCCCACCAATCGGTATTGTGGCCGATCCTGCGCTTTCCACGAAAAACGATCGTATTGATGGATCGCAGCGTCTGGGCATCAGGTGAAAGCTCATCCACCAGCGCGACGGCAGCCTGCTTGCAAGGGTGAGTGATATTGAGGCCGGCAAACCCCTGCGCTTCGGCTTCGTCGACAAGAGCTGGCAGATCCGACACCGAGAGACCACGGGCGTCGATGTCGATGAGATCGTAGCGGTAGGACAGGCCGCAATGCTCGCCTTCGCGCATATGCATGGCTGGCGTCAGCGATCGGCCGATCCCGGCGCCGATCAATCCGACGTGAAGTTGACGAGGAACAATAACGGCTTGAGTGTTCAATCTTTCCTCCCGAGCAGCAAAACAAAGCCATGCTGCGGCCTGCATACAAAATGTACGAACTAGTACGTAAAGTCAATATAAGGCGTGATGGAGCACCGCGGGAAAACGCCAAAGCCAATCAGATGACGCTGCGCCTCGTCAGGCCATTTCGGATGAAGGATGTCTCAGAAATGCAAGGATCGCATCGACGATTAGGGACTTGTGCCGCTTCTTCAACGCTTCGGACGACAGGTCACGCTCGAAGATCGCCCCGAAAGTATGCCGATTGGAAACGCGAAAGAAGCATTGGGCGCTGATCATCATATGCAGATCGACCGGGTCTACCCTGCGCACGAAGCTGCCATCGGCGTAGCCCCGTTCAAGGATGTCCGTGATGATATCGATGACGGCGATGTTCATCTGCGACAGGACGACCGAACGCTTCATATGTTCGGCGCGATGAATGTTTTCGATACTGACCAGCCGTACGAAATCCGGATTTTGGTCATCATGATCGAAGGTGCTTGCGATCAATTGCGCCATAGCCTGAACGGGCGGCATGTTTTCGAGATCGAGCTCGCTCTCCAGCGTGCGGATCTTCGTATAGGCCTGCTCGAGAACGGCAAGATAGAGCCCTTCCTTGCTGCCGAAATAATAGTAGATCATGCGCTTGGACGTCTTGGTGCGCTCGGCGATCTCATCGACGCGCGCACCGGAAAAACCGGCTGCAACGAATTCCTCGGTGGCGATCTTGAGAATATTTTCCTTGGTCGCGTCTGGATCGTTCTTTCGCGTAAGACGCTCGATCTTGGCCGCTTGCGCTTTGGTCATGCCTTGCCCGTCTTCCTGGGTCTGTCCCTGCCCAACATTGAAGATCAAAGCTTTAACACAGGCTTCACGCGAATGTGGAGAGCCTAAAGTTTCGGCAGACCAATCGGTCGCAGATGCCGTCTCAGCGCAGCGATGCGGAAAATAGCATTCGCCGCACCATATCCACGATAGCCGCTACGCTGGACAATTTCGAAGAAGAAGCCTTCGCCGTAGGTGGGGCTGTAAAGCTGGAAGTATTCGCCGTAATCGTCGCGGTCATAGAGGATGTTGTGCGCCTTCAGGCGGTCCGTGAAAGCCGGCTCGAGGCCGAACCTCGCCTCCAGGTCGTCGTAATAGTTGGGCGAGATCACCAAGGTGGCAAAGCCGTTATCCGACAGGGCGGCCGCGGCCGCAAAGATATCATCGGTCGCAAAGGCCAGGTGCTGGATGCCGGAGCCAAAAGTTTCGGCGATGAAATACCCGGCGAGCGTGTTGCGGTTTTCAGCGCCGTTCAGCGTGATGCGCAAGCTGCCCGGCTCGTTTTCGACGACCTGGCTGCGAACGACCCCAGCGGGATCGATAATGTCGACCATCGGTGTCTTATGTGCATTCAATATCGCCGTATAAAAGAGCAGCCAGGTCAGCAGCTCCTCGTATTTCATCGTTTGCGCAACATGGTCTATGCCCGTCAGCCCGACAGGCCGCAAATCGGTATCGTCGTTGACAGGATCGAATTCGATCTCCCATATGCGGCCGAGCGCGTTCCTGCGATCGAGGAAATACAGGATGCCGCCGCCAACGCCCCTGACACTAGGCATTTCGATCTCGCCGGGATTCAGTGGTTGTTCAAAACGTTCGGCACCCAGCGCCACGGCCCGCGCGACTGCGGCTTCGGCATCATCCACCCATAACCCCATCGCATAGGCCGACTGCCCGTGCAAAGCGTAAGACGCGCCCGCAAACCCGTCCGGATCGGTATTCACGACCAGATTGATGTCGCCTTGCCGGAAGACATCGACGCGCTTGCTCTTGTGGCGCCCGACATGGCGAAAGCCCAGGGCACGCAGCCGATCAGAAAGGCCGGACGCCTCCGCTTCATCGACGGTAAATTCGATAAAGGCAACGCCCTCCACCTCGGCACGTGCCGGCATGGGCGGCAAGGTAAGGCTGCTGTTTTCCGCACGGCGAACCTGGTCGCCGAGATAGACGAGCGACCGCCTGCCATCGACGGCGATGGCGGTCGGAGAGCCGCCGCGAAACTGGTCGTTGAAAATCTCCAACGAGAGATAGCCGTCGTAACCCGTCACAGCGACGGCCTTCATGAATTCGAGCACAGGAAGGTCGCCCTCTCCCGGCATGTTGCGGAAATGGCGGCTCCAATAGAGCAGATCCATGTCGATCAGCGGCGCATCGGCAAGCTGAATGATAAAGATCTTCTCTCTCGGGATCGACCGGATCGAATTGACATCGATCTTGCGCGAAAGCGTATGGAAGCTGTCGAGAATAAGACCGATATTCGGATGATCGGCCCGACGGACGATTTCCCAGGCATCGCGGTGATCGTGAATATGCCGACCCCAGGCAAGCGCCTCATATCCGACCCGCAGGCCGCGTTTGGCCGCCCTCTCGCCGAGCTCGAAGAAGTCGGCTGCGGCACGATCAATCCCGCCCAGCGCCGCGGACGAGACATTCGAACAAACGAGAACGAGCTCGGTCCCCATCTCTTGCATCAGGTCGAATTTGCGTTCAGCCCGATCGAAGGTTCGGCTGCGCAAGGGTTCCGGCATGCCTTCAAAGTCCCGGAAGGGCTGAAAGAGCGTGATCTCCAGCCCATGATCCCTCACCATCTGACCGACCTGGCGCGGTGATTCATCGAAGGCGAGAAAGTCGTTCTCGAAGATTTCGACCCCATCGAAACCTGCCTTGGCAATGGCTTGAAGCTTTTCTTTGAGATCACCGCTGATCGAAACGGTCGCAATCGAGGTTTTCATTGTTTCATCCCGTTACTTGACGATTTTCAACAAACTCATCCGCGATCGCGACACGTCATTGCTGCTCAGATCGGGGCTGGCCGCTAGATCGCCCGATCGGCGTGGCGAACGGAAGCTGCCAAGCGTCGTTCATCCCTGCCAAGTTGATCGATCGGCGTTCGGTAGGTCTCCGTTGCGGTTGCGGCGGAAATGGCGGCAATCAAGGCTGTGATCGAGGTAAAGACGGCAACCGGCACCCAACCCATCGGCCCTGTGCCCATCACAGCTGCGCTGATGGTCGGCGCGAAGCCGCCGAGCGCAAAACCGATCTGGGTTCCGACGGCCATGCCGGACAGACGCACGCGGGTATCGAACATTTCCGCATAGAGCGCCGGCCAGATGCCGTTCGATGCACTGTAGACCACGCCGGAAAGCAGGATGCCGAGGACGAAGACGAGCATGAGGTTGTTCTGGCTGATGGCCCAGATGTAGGGCCAGATCAGCACTGCGCAGCCGATGGCGCCAAAGATGAACACGGGCTTGCGGCCGATGCGGTCTGCGAGAATGGCCCATGCAGGAATCGCGCCCAGCGCCACGATGTTGGCAAGCACCAGAACGGTCAGCATCGTCGAGCGATCGATATGCATGGTGTTGACGGCATAGGATAGCGTGAAGACGCTGAAGATCGTGCTGACGACGGAAATCAGCGCCGCAAAGATGATGCGCAGGACATCCGCCCAATAATTGGTGAGCAGCGAGACGAGCGGCAGTTTTGTAACCGCGCCCTTCTTGGTCTCCTCCAAAAAGGCCGGAGTTTCCGCAAGCGTGCGGCGAACCCAGAATCCGACGATGACCACTACGAAGCTCAAGAAGAACGGGATACGCCAACCCCATGACATCAACGCGGCTTCATCGAGCTTTCCAAGCGGAATGAAGACCAATGTCGCAAGGATCAGTCCGGCCTGTGTTCCGCTCAGCGTGAAGCTGGTGAAGAAGGCGCGTCTATTTTCTGGCGCGTGCTCAAGCGTCATGGAGCTGGCGCCGGCCTGTTCACCGGCAGCCGAAATACCTTGCAGCACGCGCGCCAGAACCAGAAGAATGGGCGCCAGGATGCCGGCCTGATTATAGGTCGGCAGGCAGCCGATGATGAAAGTCGAAAACCCCATAAGGAGCAGAGTGAAGGTCAGCACCTTCTTGCGGCCAAATTTGTCGCCGACGTGACCCAGGACGACTGCCCCCAGCGGCCGCATGATATAGGCAACGCCAAAGGTCGCGAATGAGGCGATGGCCGCCGTTTGCGGGTCTTCCGCCGAAAAGAAGATCTTCGGGAAAATGAGCGCTGCTGCGGTACCGTAGACGAAGAAATCATAATATTCGACGGCGCTTCCCAACCAGCTCGCAAGAGCCGCGCGCTTGGGTGTTTTATGTTCGATTTGTCTTTTCATGGTCGTTCCTCCCCAGAGCATTCGGATGTCGAGAACATATCGCAACCGTGCGCATCCGGCCTCCGCCTGCACCCGCTTGCAAGGACATCCGAGATCATCCTGACAGTCTTCGATGCTGCATGATGCAGCACCGTCACTCCTCGTCAGCAATAATGTACGAACTAGTTCGTTTTGTAAAGCGCCGCCAGCCTGCCATCCCGCAGCGCGTTGTTGCGAGCAATAGAAACAATGCGTTGAAGCAGCTTTTGCCTCACAGCCTGAGGCGTGAAGGCCTTGTAGTCTGGCTGAGCGCGCCTGCAGAGGCCGCATCATTATTTGTTGAAAATCTTGAAGGTCAGGCAATATGAGCCGGACCAAGGATAATTCCTTCTCGCCTGGTACATGTAGAAGATAGGCGAGTACGGCGTGCCCTCGATTATCCCGCGACCCGCGGCTTACCGGCCGGCCTCGTTGCCATCTGCCAGCGGCACGAACAATCCAAGCTTGACGTCACGCAGCACCACATTCGTATGCATGCGCCGGATCTGCGGATTTTCCGCCATGATCACGGCGGCAATATCGTCATAGTGCTCGACATCCCTGGCAGTGACGATCGCAATGAGGTCGACGGCGCCGGTGACGTAATAGACCTGCTGGATATGATCCTGCTTTTCCGCCCAAAGGCGGAACTTGGCAAGTGCATCGTAATTGTCCCGCTCGATCTCCATGCCGACAATGAACACCATTGGAGTTCCGGTCGCCTTGCGGTCGACAACTGCGATTTCCGCCTTGATGATACCGTCCTCGCGCAGCCGTTTCAGGCGCCGTTGCACAGCTGAAGTCGAAAGGCCGACCTCCTCCGCGATCGCTTCGGCGGTGAGCTGGCAATTGCGCTGGACGATATCGAGAATATCGCGATCAAAGCGATCCAGATTTTCCATTCACGCTCCTTTCGACGTCAATGAAATTAGGTGACGATATCTCTATTCCATCACAAAAGATGCGCAAGGAATACATTTTTGCATTTTATATGCAAAATAATCGGAAATTGCGCGCAAATTCTGCTCTCCTTCACGATATTCTCCGCAAATTGTTTTTCATCGGAATTATATATGACAGAACTGTCCTCCCAGGCTCTTCGCGTGGAAGATCTCCACAAGAGCTTTGGGTCACATCAGGTCCTCAAGGGTGTTTCAACGACCGCCCATCAAGGGGACGTGATTTCCATCATCGGCTCGTCCGGCTCCGGGAAAAGCACGTTTCTGCGCTGCATAAACCTGCTTGAAATGCCCGATCGCGGCCGCATCGTCGTCAACGGCGAGGAAGTCGCGCTGAGGCAGGGACGCCATGGACAGATGCATCCGAAAAGCTGGCGGCAGATCGAACGCATCCGCAGCGGATTGGGCATGGTATTTCAAAGCTTCAATCTATGGGCGCACATGACCGTTCTTGAAAACATCATCGAGGCTCCGGTGCATGTCCTCGCCGTCCCCCGTCGCGAGGCGATCGAAAAGGCAGAGGCTCTTCTCAATAAAGTCGGGCTTTACGACAAGCGCGACGCCTATCCCGCCTTTCTATCCGGCGGTCAGCAGCAAAGAGCAGCGATCGCTCGCGCGCTTTGCATCGACCCGGCAGTGATGCTCTTCGACGAGCCGACATCGGCGCTCGACCCCGAACTGGTCGGCGAAGTCCTCAAGGTCATCCGCGACCTCGCAGAGGAGGGTCGAACCATGCTGCTGGTCACGCACGAAATGCGCTTTGCCCGCGATGTCTCGAACCACGTTCTCTTCCTGCATCAGGGACGGATCGAGGAGGAAGGGCCGCCTAAGCAGATCTTCGACGCCCCGATCAGCACCCGCTGTCGGGAATTTACCGGCATGCTGACGTCTTGATCCACATCCCATTCGCAGACAACACCATTAGGAGAATCCCTTTTATGAGACTGGTTTCCACTCTATTCGCCGGGCTTGCCCTCGCGCTTTCTTCGATGACCGCGCAGGCCGAGGTTCGCTTCGGCATCATGAACGAATCCTACCCGCCCTTCTTCGCCAAAGATGCCTCCGGTAAATGGCAGGGCTGGGAAATCGATATGATGGACGCCGTCTGCGAGCAGATGAAAGAGAAATGCTCGATCGTCGAACTTTCCTGGGATGGCCTCATTCCGGCGCTTCAGAGCAAGAAATTCGATGTCATCTGGTCATCGATGTCGAATACGGCCGAGCGTTCGAAGATCATCGATTTCACCGACAAATATTATAACACGCCCAGCACGCTGATCGGCCCGAAGGATCAGAAGACCGGCGCCACAGCAGACGACGTCAAGGGCAAGACCATCGGCATCCAGGTGTCGACGATCCAGTCGGAATATTACAAGAAGTATTTTGCCAAGGTCGCCGACGAAAAGACCTACCAGACGCTCGACGAGGCATTTCAGGACCTCGCTGCAGGCCGCATCGACTACGTCTTCGGCGATTCCCTTGCGCTTGATGCCTTCCTGAAAAGCGACAGCGGCAAGGATTGCTGCGCCAAGATGGGCGACGTCGCCGACGACAAGGAAGTTCTCGGAGCCGGCGTTTCCGGCGGTCTGCGCAAGGAAGACACCGAGCTGAAGGCAAAACTCAATGCGGCGATCGCCGCGGTGCGCGCCAGCGGTAAATATGACGAGATCACCAAGAAGTATTTCAGCTTCGATATCTACGGCGCCAAGTAAACGATCGCGGCGATGGCGACCTCTCCTCAGGGCATTCTGGATCTGCTCTCCCCCTATCCGCCCGGATGGGGTGGAGTACTCTTGACCGGGGCTGCCTCCACGGTCGCCATCTCCGCCGGCGCTTTTCTGATCGGCCTTCTGCTCGGTACGGGCGGCGCGCTGGGCAAGCTCTCGGGCATAAGGCCGCTCCGGCTGCTGCTCGAACTCTATACGACCACCGTCCGTGCCGTTCCCGAGCTGATCCTGATCGTAGGGCTATATTATGCGGGCATGGATGGCCTCAATCGGCTCCTCATTGCACTCAATCTGCCGGCCTTCGAATTGAATGGCTTCGCCGTCGCGGTCGCCGTGCTCGGCTTCGTGCAGGGCGCCTATATGACGGAAGTCCTGCGCGGCGCGATCCTGGCGATCCCCGTTGGCCAGATCGAGGCGGCAAAGGCATTCGGCATGGGGCCACAGCTTCGCTTCCGCCGCATTATCCTGCCCGCCTTGCTGCCGAATGCCTTGCCCGGTCTTGCCAATCTATGGATGTCGATCACCAAGGACAGCGCTCTCGTCGCGGTCGTCGGCTACCAGGAGCTGGCTCTCGCCACACGCCTGGCCGGCGCAAGCACCAAACACTACTTCATTTTTTTCCTGGCATCCGCGCTCATCTATCTTGCTCTCACACTGGTCTCGAATGCCATATTCAATCTGGTCGAGCGGCGAGTACGGCGCGGCCAGCCGAAGCTTGCGTGAGGAGTGCCGGCATGACCTTCTCATGGATATCATCCTATTGGCCGCTTCTTTTGACGGGAGCCGTGCAAACGCTGTCGCTGCTTGCGATTTCCGTCGTCTTCGGTTTCGTCATTGCCATCGGCCTCGCCTTCGCCCAGGTCAGTGGCGGCCCTATCCTGCGAACCCTTGCCCGTGGCTACTGCACCTTCTTCCGGGGCACGCCGTTGCTGATACAGCTCTGGTTGCTCTACTACGGCGTCGGCTCTCTTCTGCCAATGATCCCGGGTATCCGTCAGAGCCTGTTCTGGCCGATCCTGCGCGAAGGTTTCTTCTTCGCAGCCGTCAGCTTCACGCTGAACTATGCAGCCTATGAGGCGGAGGTTTTGCGCGGCGCGTTGCTTGCCGTTCCAAAAGGCGAGCTGGAAGCCGGCCGCGCATTCGGCATGCGCCCCCTGACGCTCACCCGACGCATCTGGCTGCCACGCGCCATCCGCATCGCATTGCCGACGATCGGCGGAGAAATCGTCATGCAGCTGAAGGCGACACCGCTCGCCTTCACCGTCACCGTGATGGACCTCTACGCCGTTGCCACCAAAGTTCGCCAGGACACACTTCTGGTCTACGAACCGCTTGTTGTCGTCACAGTCTTCTATCTCATCATCACAGCCATCATCGCGCGAAGCTTCCGTTTCCTGGAAGCGCAGGTGCCGGTGCGGCGCTAACCCACGGCACGAAGGAGAGAGCAAACCTCTCCGCAAATCCGAGCCATTCTGGAGATCCCATTCATGAGCAAACCCCTGATCCTCGACGGCGGCATGAGCCGCGAACTGCTGCGTCTCGGCGCGGAACTGAAGCAGCCGGAATGGTCGGCGCTGGCGCTCGTCGATTCGCCCGCGATCGTCCGGCAGGTCCATGACGAATTCATCGCCGCCGGCTCAGATGTCGTTACGACCAACAGCTACGCACTCGTCCCTTTCCATATTGGCGAGGAGCGGTTCTGGAAGGAAGGAGCCGATCTCATCACCCTTTCCGGACGGCTGGCGCGCGACGCCGCCGATGCGTGCAAGGATCGAAAAGTCCTGGTCGCCGGTTCGTTGCCGCCAATCTTCGGCTCCTACGAGCCGCAGAATTTCGATCCGTCACGGGTACAGGACTATCTCAAGGTTCTGGTTGAAAACCTCGATCCCTATGTCGATGTCTGGCTCGGGGAAACCCTCAGCCTGATCGCAGAGGGAGAGGCGGTGCGGGCCGCAGTCGCTGAAACCGGCAAGCCGTTCTGGATCTCCTTCACGCTAGCGGATGATGCCGCGCAAAGGAATGGAGCCTCGCCCAAGCTTCGCTCCGGCGAACCCGTCGAGGATGCGGCTCGCTGGGCCGCCTCATCCGGCGCCGACGCACTCCTGTTCAACTGCAGCAAACCGGAAGTCATGCGAAAGGCCGTCGATGCAGCAGCGGAGGTTTTCAAGCAGGGCGGCAACAATCTCCAGATCGGCGTCTATGCCAATGCTTTCGAGGGAGAACAAGGCGAGTCGGCCGCCAACGAAGGCCTTCATGAGACCCGAGAGGATCTGAATGATGACGCCTATTCGCGCTTCGCCTGCTCGTGGGTCGATGCCGGCGCGACGATGGTCGGCGGCTGTTGCGGGATCGGCGCCGGGCATATCCATCGGCTGAAGAAGGCCCTCCTTTATCCTCAACGAGCGTAGGAGAGCCTTCCACAAGCATCGACCCAGCAGGATCGGGATAGGTTGTATCAGAACGATCAGGCAGCCTTGAAGGGAGCGCTTGCAGCCCTGTAGGCAATCAAATCCTCGATCGTCACAAGATGGAGGCCATGCCGCTCGGCGAAAACTTCGAGCTCTGGAAGACGCGCCATCGTGCCGTCGTCATTCGCCACTTCGCAGATGACGCCGGCCGGCGAAAGGCCGGCAAGCCGGGCCAGATCCACGGCTGCTTCCGTGTGCCCCGGACGCGACAGGACGCCGTTTGGATGCGCGCGAAGCGGAAAGATATGACCCGGCCGGGCAAATTCCTCCGGACGCGATCCGTCCCTGATAAGGGCCTGAACGGTTGCCGCCCTGTCGGCGGCAGATATTCCGGTCGTGGTTTCCGGGATGTAGTCGACCGAAACGGTGAAAGCGGTCTTCAGGACTTCCGTGTTGCGCGGCACCATCAACGGAATGTCGAGTTCGTCGAGCCTCTCGCCCTCCATCGGAACGCAGATGAGACCGCGGGCATGGTTCATCATGAACGCGATCGCCTGCGGTGTGACCGCTTCCGCAGCAATCACCAGATCGCCTTCGTTTTCTCGGTCGCGATCATCGACAACCACGATGATCTCGCCTCGCGCAATCGCAGCGATCGCATCTTCAATTTTCGAAATTGCCATTTTCCTGCCTTTCAAGGGTTGCCGTTTGGAGCGGCGTGCATGGCCGGTTAAGGCCACCATTTTCCCTTGGGCGAACAAGCATGTGAACGCCACCACGACGCGGCGTCTCCTGCGTTGCTCTCTTCCATCCGGACTATACCGTCGGCTCCGGCATCTCACCGGATCTGCTGACCCTTCCGAAAGCTCGGAAGGCGCTCGCGGGCTCGAGAAAACTCCCCATACCGCCGGTGGGGAATTACACCCCGCCCTGAGAACAAGTGGAAGATAAGGGATCAATGCCTCATTCCGCAAGAGGCTTTGATCGCCGAATCGTCGAGAATCCGATCCGCCCAATGAACGCACCGTTCCTCGTTGTCGAACTACGACATGATCAAGCCGCCATCGACATTAATCGTCTGGCCGGTGATATAGGCCGCATCGTCGCTGGCAAGGAAAGTGACGAGACCGGCGACATCTTCGCCCGATCCGGCCCGTTTCATCGGAATGCCCTCGACCCATTCCTTCATGAGTTCGCCGGGGCCGTAATTGCCCAAAAGCTTGCCCCAAGCCTGGTCGTTATAGGCCCACATGTCGGTTTCGATGATGCCGGGGCAAAAGGCGTTCACGGTGATACCTTCCGTCGCGACTTCCTTGGCAAGGCTCTGGGTAATGCCGACGACACCCATCTTCGATGCCGCATAATGCGGTGTGTAGATGAAGCCGTCGCGCGCCTGGCCGGAGGCGGTATTGATGATGCGGCCGCCACGGCCATGCTTGCGCATGCGGGCGATCGCCTCCTGGGCGCAGAGGAAGACGCCTTTGGTATTGACCGCCATGACCTTATCCCATTCGCCCTCGGTCATATCCTCGACGCGGGCAATGGTGATGACACCGGCATTCTGGATGGAGATATCGACAGCGCCGAAGGCTGCCTCGGCAGCGTCGTAAAGGCCCTTCACGCTAGCCTTGTCCGTCACGTCGCCGACGAAGGAAATCGCCTTTCCGCCGTCAGCCTTGATCGCATCGGCGACCGCATGGACGGAATCCTCGTTGGCCGAGACCACTAGATTGGCACCTTCGCGTGCGAACCGCCGGGCGATCGCAGCCCCGATGCCGCGGCTTGCACCGGTGATGACGACGGTCTTGTTTTCGAAACGCTGCATTTCCTATTCCTTTCGCGGTGACAGCCACACCAGGCGTCAGCTCAATGGCCGATCGCCCTGCCTGTTACTGGCGACTTCAAACGGCAGCCGAGATAATCCCGGCAAACTCCGATGCCGTCAGAGACGCACCCCCGACCAAAGCGCCATCGACATTGCGAACGCCGAAAATCGCCTTTGCGTTCGACGTTTTGACCGAGCCGCCATAGAGGATCCTGACATCCTGCCCATCTTCTCCCAGCCCCTTTTCAAGCGCCTGGCGGATAGACGAATGCATCTCTTCGATCTGCTCCAGGGTCGGAACCAGTCCTGTTCCGATCGCCCATACCGGTTCATAGGCGATCGTCGTGTTCGAACTGGTTGCGGTGTTGGGAATCGAGCCTTCAAGCTGAGCACGAACCACCTCGATCGCCCTTCCGTCGTCCCGTTCTGTCTGCGTCTCGCCGACACAAATGATGCTCGTCAGCCCCGCCTCGTGGACCGCGACAGCCTTGGCCGCAACTGCGGCATCCGCCTCCCTATAGGCCGAGCGCCGTTCGGAATGTCCCAAGATTACGAAACGAGCGCCGATTTCGGCGAGCATCTCGGCAGAAACATCTCCGGTATAGGCGCCTGAGATCTGCGCGTGGCAATCCTGTGCTCCAATGGCAATCCTCGACCCTCGCGCCCGTTCGACCGCCTTTTCCACCAGCGTGAAGGGCGGGCAGACGACGATGTCGCACGCCGCCTCGCCCGTTACTCCCTTCAGCGCCTCGATCTCAGCCAGGGAGGAAGCGAGACCGTTCATTTTCCAGTTGCCGGCAATCAGTTTCCTCATCGCATCACCAGCAGCAGAAGCCGCCATCGACGAGCAGATCGACGCCCGTCACGAAGCTTGCGGCATTCGACAACAGGAAGATGGCAGGGCCGACCATCTCGTCCACCGTTGCCATGCGCTGCATCGGCGTCTGCTCTTCGAAAAGCTTGGTCTGGTGAACCATTTCCGGACGCGTATTCATCGGCGTCGCGGTATATCCCGGTGAGATGGTGTTGACGCGGATGCCGCGACCGACCCACTCCATCGCGAGCGACTTCGACATGTGGATCACGGCGGCCTTGGAGGCGTTGTAATGGGCCTGGCTCAGGCCGCGATTGACGATGACGCCGGACATGGAGGCGATATTGACGATCGATCCGCGTCCGTTCTTCAGCATCGCGCGCGCTTCTGCCTGGCAGGACAGAAAAACGCCCTTCAGGTTGATGTCCATCAGCGTCTGGTACTGGTCTTCTTCCATTTCCTCCGCGGGATTGGCATTGGCGATACCGGCGGCATTGACTGCAAGCGTTAAGGCCCCAAGTTCCGCCTCGGTGCGCGCAACCGCCTCCCCGAGAGAGGACTTGCTGGTGACATCGGCCGCAATCTGGAGGGAGCGGCGGCCGGCTGCCTCGATATGCGAAGCCGTGTTCGCCAAGCCGTCGTCGGATCGACGGTCCAGAAGCGCGACGTCGGCGCCGCATTGGGCAAGACCGATGGCGATACGCTGCCCGATCCCGCTTCCGGCTCCGGTCACGAGCGCGACCTGTCCACTGAGATCGAAAAGCTTCGGGGCATTCAGAGTGATGTCGGACACCGCTCTTCCTTTCTGTTTGTCTAGATTGTCGCCAGTTCCATGACCGAGACGTCATTGGCCTCGTCACGGTTCAAGATACCTGCCTGCTTGCCTTGGGCGAGCACGAGAATGCGGTTCGATACGCCGAGAACCTCTTCGAGATCGGAGCTGACGACGATGACGGCCACCCCCTGCTTTGCGAGGTTTACGATGATGTCGTAGATGCTGGCGCGCGCGCCGACATCGATGCCTCGGGTCGGCTCATCGAGGACGACGACCTTGGGGTCACGCATCAGCCACTTTGCGATGACGACCTTTTGCTGGTTGCCGCCCGACAGGTCAGAGGCATATTGCTCGGCGCGGCCTTTGACGCCGAACTTCGCCACAGCCTTTTCGGCGAAAGCACGTTTGATGCGTGATGTAATCCAACGCCCGCCGAGCTTGTCGAGATTGGCATAGATGATGTTTTCACTGATGCGATGGCCAACGACGAGACCCTGCTCCTTGCGATCCTCGGGCACCATCACGATGCCCTTGGCGATCGCATCGGCCGGATCGCGGAGCTTGAGCTCTTCACCCTCCAGCTTGATCGAGCCGGCGCTGATCGGATCGGCACCGGAAATGGCGCGGACGAGTTCGGTACGGCCGGCACCAACCAGCCCGGCAATGCCGAGGATCTCGCCAGCACGAACATCGAACGTTACGTCCCGGAAGGAGCCGTCAGGCGAACTCAGTCCACCGACCTGTAGAACAGGGCGATCCGTCGGTTCGGGAAGAGCCGGGAACATCCGGTCCAGCGAACGGCCGACCATGCTTTCGACGATGGTACGAACGGGGGTGGCGCTGTCGGCAAACTCCTGGACGCGCTCGCCATCGCGCAGGACGACGATGCGATCGGTGATCTGCTTGATCTCTTCCATGCGGTGCGAAATGTAGATGATGCCGACGCCTTCGGACCGAAGCTTTCTTACCTGCTCGAACAGGGCCTCGGTCTCCGCCCCGCCAAGAGCGGCGGTTGGTTCGTCGAGGATCAGCAGCTTGGCGTTGAGCGCCAGCGCCTTGGCGATTTCGATGAGCTGCTGATTGGCAGTCGACAGGCCCGCGACCTTTCGCGTCGCCGGTATATGTAAATTAAGGCGGGCAAGCTGTTCCTGCGCACGCCGAACCATCTGGGGGCGATCGACAGCCCCGCTCTTCATCGGCCATCGCCCGATGAAGACATTTTCGGCGATCGAAAGATACGGCAGGAGCTGCAGTTCCTGGTGGATCAGGACGACGCCCTTGTCGATCGCCTCGCGTGGAGTGGCTGGGGCATAGGGCTGCCCTAGCCATGTCATCGCCCCCTCGGAAGGCGTGCGTGACCCGGCGATAATGCCCGACAAGGTCGACTTGCCGGCCCCGTTTTCACCGAGAAGCGCCACCACCTCACCCGGATAGACGTCAAGGCTGACATTCTTCAGCACCTGAAGCGGTCCATAACGCTTGGATATGCCCCTCAGGGAAAGAACGGGCTCAGTCACGGCGCACCTCCTCAAGATTTCAGGACGATTACGGGTGGTTGGCGATGAAGCCGGCCACGTTTTCCTTGGTCGTCAGCGTGGCGTCCATGAGCTGCACCGCAGGCACCTTCTCGCCGGCGACGAGCTTGACGGCATTGGCGACCGCGTCGCGGCCCATCTTCTGCGTCTGCTGTGTCGCGGTCACGTCGAAAACACCCTTGCTGAGCGCTTCCAGAGCTGCCGTATCGCCGTCGAAGCCGCCGACAACGATCTTCTGGGATGGGTTTGCAACCTTGATCGCCTGTGCGGCGCCGAGCGCAAGTGCATCGGCCTGAGCAAATACGATCGATACATCCGGATTTGCCTGCAGCATGTTCTGCATGATCTGGAAGCCCTCGTCCTGGGCCCACATGTTGGAATATTGTTCGGCAACCACCTTCACGCCTGGATTTGCCTTCAGCGATTCAGCGCAACCCTTGCTGCGGTCGACTTCAGGCGTGGTGCCTTTCTGACCGTGGATGATCACCATCTTGCCCTTGCCGCCGGCCTGCTTGAGGATGTAGTCGCAAACGCCCTTGGCGGACGCGACGGAATCTGTTGCAAGGAAGGTGTCGCCAGGCGCGCCGTCGGCGTTGCGGTCGACGTTGACGACCGGAATACCGGCATTCTTGGCAAGCTTGACGGGAACGGTTGCAGCCGCGGCACCGGCCGGAATATAGATCAAAGCATCAATATTCTGGGTCAGCAGATCCTGGATCTGGTTGATCTGCGTCGGACCATCGCCCTTAGCATCCACGGTCACGACCTGAATGCCACGCTTCTTGGCCTCATCCTCGACGGACTGCTTGATCTGGTTGAAGAAGTTTGCCTGCAGATTTGCGACGGCCAGGCCGATCTTCTTGGTGTCTTTTGCCTGAACAGAGCCCAATGACATCGCCAGCACGGCGGCCGAGGCCAGAAGAATGCGCGCAAGTTTCATTTCATTTCCTCCTTTTTTTGTGAACCCTTGGGCATATCCTCCCCCTCGGGCAAATGATCCGCTCCAAACCTTTCGGAGAGGAAATCGTTGGATCCGCCGGACGCGGACCCGAATATCAGGCCCGCCGCCTGCGGATCGTTTCCGCACCGACCGCAAGTACGATGACGATGCCGATGATGACCTGCTGCAGGAATGGCGAGACGTTGAGCAGATTGAGGCCGTTGCGCAGGACACCGATGATCAGGACACCGATCAGCGTGCCGCCGATACCACCGGATCCACCGGAGAGCGAAGTGCCGCCAATGACGACGGCCGCAATCGTGTCGAGTTCGTATCCAAAGCCGCTGGACGGCTGAACGGAATCGAGACGAGCCGCCAGCACGATACCGGCCAGACCGGCGAGCACTGCGCTTGCGACATAGACCGCAATCGTCACGAGCTGGACATTGATGCCGGCAAGACGAGCCACTTCCGGATTGCCGCCCACGGCATAGAGCATGCGCCCCTCGGAGCGGAAGTGAAGGAACACCCAGGCCACGGCGACGACCGCGAGCATCAGGAAGACCGTTGCCGTCAGCACACCGAAATGCCGATCGATCGCGAGCATCATGAACCAGTCGGGAAATCCGACGATCTGCTGGCCGTCCGTGATCATGTTCGCGACGCCGCGCGCAGCCGACATCATCGCCAATGTCGCGATAAAGGCCGGGACCCTGAAAAGGGTGACGAGAAGTCCGACGATCAGTCCGCTTACCGCAGAGGCGACAAGTGCGACTGCAATCCCGGCTGCAAGCGGCAAGCCGGCAATATTTGCCGTCCAGCCCATGACCATCATGGCGAGCGCAAGAACAGAACCAACGGAAAGGTCGATGCCGCCGATCAGGATGACGAAGGTCATACCGACAGCCATGATTCCGAGCACGGTGATCTGATCGAGAATGTTGAGGCCGTTGCGGAGCGACAGAAACGCATCGGTGCTGAGGCTCAAGAAAACGCAAAGAGCGAGCAATCCGACAAGCGGTCCGGTCGCGCCGGCGAGCTTTCTCAGCCACGCCACGGACGGACGGCTCTGTTCATTGACGTCGATCGCCACCATCATTCCTCCCTGGGACCTGCGGCTAGCTGCCATGCCTGCCGGCTAGGTTTTCAAGCTAGAATATTTATTCACATATGCTGGAAAATTCATTACCAACTCGCATTAGCCCTGTCAACCGAGTCTTTTCGACCTGTTTTGACAACAAGCTCTCCATGGGGGCTTGACTAACGGTCCTTCTGTGCAAAAATATAAATAGATGAATA
Organism: Rhizobium sp. 11515TR; assembly: GCF_002277895.1. NCBI lineage: Bacteria > Pseudomonadati > Pseudomonadota > Alphaproteobacteria > Hyphomicrobiales > Rhizobiaceae > Rhizobium > Rhizobium sp. 11515TR. The sequence goes on from NZ_CP023000.1 coordinate 581,795, forward strand.
TTTATTCACACGAGGAAATGATGGAGCCTTCCGAACTTGAACGCGTTGCTCGCCAGATACGTCTGCGAGACCTCCAGGCAGTCTACGAGGCAGGGGCCGGACATGTCGGCGGCGAGATGTCCGTGATCGATCTCCTGACCGCACTGTATTTCCGCGTGCTGCGCATCTGGCCGGATCAGCCGAAACATCCCGATCGGGACAGGTTTGTGCTGTCGAAGGGACATACGGCATGCGCGCTCTATGTCACGCTGGCAAAACGCGGTTTCATTCCGGAAGACGAAATCTCGACCTTCCTGAAGCCGCATTCGCGGCTCAATGGCCACCCCAATTGCAACAAGGTGCCGGGCGTCGAAACCAATACTGGTCCTCTTGGGCACGGCCTGCCGGTCGCGGTCGGCATGGCCAAGGCAGCCAAACTATCGGGCGCTAGCTACCATACCTATGTCATCACCGGCGACGGCGAGATGCAGGAGGGCTCCAACTGGGAAGCGATCATGGCCGCGGCGCAGTTCCGGCTTGATAACCTCACCCTAGTTGTCGACCACAACCGTTTCCAGCAAGGTGCCGCGCTCTCGGATACGAACGACATAGCACCTCTTCGTCCGAAGCTCGAAGCCTTTGGCTGGGACGTCAGCGAAATCGACGGCAACAACATGCATGAGGTCGTCCCGGCGCTCGAACACCGAAGCGATCGCCCGCATTGCATCGTGGCCCACACCAACAAGGGGCATGGAATCTCCTTCATGCAGGATCGTGTCGACTGGCACCACAAGGTTCCGAATAAAGAACAATACGAAGTCGCATTGGCAGAATTGTCGGAGGCACTTTAATGAACGCGCCTGTGAATGCACCCAAGCTCCATGACTGCCGAGACGCTTTCGCATCGACCCTCGAGCGCCTCGCGGTCGAGAATGAAACGATCGTCGCAGTCTGCAACGATTCGGTCGGATCCTCGAAGCTTGGCGGCTTCAAGTCGAAATTCCCCGATCGCCTGGTCAATGTCGGCATCGCCGAGCAGAACATGGTCGGCGTCGGCGCGGGTCTCGCAAACGGCGGACGCCTCCCCTATGTCTGTGGCGCCTCGCCGTTCCTCACAGGCAGATCGCTCGAGCAGATCAAGGCCGACATCTCCTACTCGAATGCCAACGTCAAGCTCGTCGGCATTTCGTCCGGAATGGCCTATGGCGAGCTCGGTCCGACCCATCACTCGATCGAGGACTTCGCCTGGACGCGCGTTCTGCCCAACCTCCCCGTGATCGCGCCTTGCGACCGCATTGAGACGGCGGCGGCGGTGGAGTGGGCAGCAAATTACAATGGCCCCTGCTTCCTGCGCCTGTCGCGGGTCGGCGTGCCCGACCTCCTGCCGGAAGGCCACAAGTTCGAGCTTGGAAAGGCCAATCTCCTGCGTGAAGGTTCCGATGTCACGCTCATCGCAAACGGAACGTTGACCCATCGCATGGTGAAGGCCGCCGAGTTTCTCGCGCAACGCGGCATAGAGGCCAGAGTGCTCAATCTCGCCACGGTTCGCCCGATCGACGAGGATGCCATCATTGCGGCCGCCAGGGAAACCGGGGCGATCGTGACCGCGGAAGAACATTCGATCTTTGGCGGGCTGGGATCGGCCGTGGCCGAGGTTGTCGTCGACAACGTCCCCGTCCCGATGACGCGCCTCGGCGTTCCCGGCATCTACGCGCCGACCGGATCGGCCGAATTCCTGCTCGACGAATTCGGCATGGCCCCCTCGGCTATTGCGGACGCCGCGCAAGCGCTTATCAAGCGCAAATAGACGAACAGCACGCATTCAAGACGGGGCGGCTTGCCGCCCCCGCCTTATCGTGAGAACCGGATGATTTTAGGCCGAATCGGCCTAAAATCTGAATCCGCTCCAAAATCAAAGAAGTAGAGCATGATGTCGCCCGAGAACCGCTTACATGTTTCGGCACCATGCTTCGGTGGAGGATATGATGCGGGCCATTCTGGCAATCGACCAGGGAACCACCAATTCCAAGGCGGTACTGGTCTCCGAGAACGGAGACATCATTGCCAGAGGCTCTGCTCCGGTAGGCATCTCCTATCCGCAGCCCGGTTGGGTCGAGCAGGATCCCGATCGGATTTACGCATCCGTCTGTGAAGCGATCGCACTATGCCTGCAAAACGCGCCTGGCGCGACAATCGAAGCGATAGCGATCTCCAACCAGCGAGAATCCGTTACTATTTGGGATGCCGAGACGGGCAAGGCGCTTGGACCAGTTTTGAGCTGGCAATGCCGGCGCACGGCGCCGGACTGCGAGCGTCTCATCGCGGACGGACATCTCAAGCGCGTGGAGGCGCTGACCGGCCTCCCCCTTGATCCGATGTTTCCCGGCCCGAAGTTCCGATGGCTTCTCGATCGGGTCGCCCGCGGAAAAAAGGTCCGCATCGGCACGATCGACAGCTGGCTCATTCATCGCCTTACCGGCCGCCGCAAGCATGTCTGCGACGCCTCGAACGCCGCGCGAAGCCAGTTGTTCGACCTTGAGGCCCAAGCCTGGAGCAGGGAATTGGGCGCGATTTTCGGGGTCGATATCCGGCTCCTTCCGGAAGTGCTCGACAGCTCCTCGGACTTCGGAACGACGCTTGGTCTTGCCGGCGTTCCGGATGGCACGCCAATCAGGTCGGCCATCGGCGACAGCCATGCGGCCTTGTTTGGCCACGGAGCCTTCAAGCCGGGCGACGGCAAGGCGACCTTCGGAACGGGCTCGTCCGTCATGACCACTCTTCCGCGCTTCATCGCACCGCGCAATGGCATCACCACAACGGTCGCCTGGCGCATCGCCGGACAACCGACCTTCGCATTCGAAGGCAATATCCTCGTGTGCGCCGCGAGCCTGCCATGGATGGCCGGCATCCTGGGCCTTCCGGACGTTACCTCCCTTGTCGACCTGGCGGCAACCGCCGAGCCTGATGGCCCGGGCTTCGTGCCCGCCTTCGTCGGGCTGGGCGCACCTTACTGGAATTCCGACGCCCGCGCCCTTTTCTCGCAGATCAACTTCAGCACCACCCGCGCGCAGATGGCGCGCTCGGTCACCGACTCGATCGCTTTCCAGGTTCATGACGTGATTGCAGCGATGCAGGCACAGAGCGGTGGCGATCTCGGCACGCTTTACGTCGACGGCGGCCCGAGCCAGAACCGCTTTCTCATGCAGTGCGTATCAAACCTGGTAAAACACGCTGTCATCCAGTGCGAGGCACCGGAAGCGTCGGCGCTTGGGGCAGCCTATCTTGCAGGTCTTTCGATAGGCTTGTGGCCGGATCTCGATGCCATCACGGCGCTTCCGAGAAACAATAAGGTTATCGAGCCGGAAAACATCGACAGTACGGGCCTCCTGAACAGGTGGAATGATGCGCTGGCCCGCTCGACGTTGCGCACAACTCCGGTTAAAGGTGAATAAAAATTCACCCCGGGATCAACGATGGCTCGCCTTAACGAACTCCGCCTGATTTCAAGAGTTGCCCAGATGTACCACATAGAGGGCAAGCGGCAGGCGGACATCGCACAGCACCTTCGCCTGTCGCAGGCAACCGTGTCGCGAATGCTGAAGCGGGCCGAGGCGGAAGACATCGTGCGCACAAGCGTCATTCCGCCCGTGGGCACCTACAGCGATCTCGAAGGAGCGCTGCGCGAGAAATACGGTCTCCCCGAGGCGATTGTCGTCGAATGCACGGAGGATCGCGACGGTGCCATCATGGCCCGGATCGGCGAAGCTGCCGCGCATCTTCTGGAGGTGACGCTTGCGCCCGGCGAAATCATCGGCGTGTCGAGCTGGAGCCAGACGATCTTCAGGATGGTGGAAAACATTCATCCGCAGAAGAGCGCCCAGGCCAAGTACGTCGTGCAGACGCTTGGCGGCATGGGCGACCCGTCGGTCCAAACCCATGCCACCCAGCTGACCACCCGCCTCGCCCGACTGACCGGTGCCGAGCCGAAGCTTCTTCCAGTACAGGGCGTCACGACCTCCCGCGAGGCCAAACTCCTGATGCAGGCGGATCCGTTCGTGCGGGAGACCATGGATCTTTTCGGCAGCATCACGCTCGCCATCGTCGGCATAGGGGCCGTGGAGCCGTCGGAACTTCTGGCGAGATCCGGCAACATCTTCTCGTCGCGGGAGCTCGCCGATCTTGCCGAAGCAGGTGCAGTCGGCGATATATCGCTGCGGTTCTTCAACAAGGACGGCAAGCCTGTGAAGACGCCGCTCGACGAGCGTGTCATCGGCTTCCCGCTTGAAGATCTGGAACGAGTCGATCGGGTCATCGCGCTTGCCGGCGGAGCGAAGAAGACCGCGGCAATCGCCGGCGCCCTGAGGATAGGAGTTATCGATACGCTGATAACGGACAAGTTCAGCGCCGAGCGTCTTATAGAATCATAGGCGACCACAGCGGCAACAATCTGTCGCCAATGAAATCGACAGGCCCACCCTGTCGAGAGATGCCGCCATCACGCGATCTCCGCGAGCATGTCGCCCGTCTCGACTTCGCCGCCATCTATTTCGGTGATCTGCCTGATACGGTCGGCCTGCGGGGCTGCGATCTTGTTGAAGACCTTCATCGCTTCGATGATGAAGAGCGTCGGCCCCTATACGATGGGGTCAAAAGAACTTTTGATGGCACAGCGCTGCGACCGACGGAATAGCTATAACCAGCGGACGTATCGAAGCCACATCGGCGTCGCGCATTCAGGCCCAGCCGTCCGACAGGTGGCTGAGATAAGCCTTTTTAATCATGTGCAGGCACTGCAACCGGTGGAACCGGGCTTGGTGTCCGGCTCTGCAAAAGTTCGCCACGCTCTTCCAGAACGGGATAGGCTGCGGCGGCAACGAGGTGGGAATTGATCTGCTTGAGGTCGCGCAGAAGGTCGAGGTGAAGTGAGCTGGTCTCGGCGGTCTCGATCCCGCCCTGGCGCAAACGCTGGAAATGGGCTTCCGTCCCCTCGCGCTCCGCCTTGCGGAAAATCACCTTCTCCTCCGCCAGCATGCGGGCGGCACTTTCATTCTGCGTCATGAACAGGGCAGCCGCGGTCTGGAGGTTCGACTGCAATCGGTCGAACAATGTTGCGAGTTCGAGCTGTCCTTCCTTCGAGAAGCTCAAACCTCGGCGCAGGCGTTTTGCCAGGTGCGGCAGAAGGTTCTGGTCGAGCACGTCGCCGGCATGTTCCATGTTCATCGAAAACAGCAGTATTTCGTTCAGGCGCCGCCGGTCGGCTTCGCCGAGCTCATCGGGATCGATCGATGTCAGATAGGTCTTTACCGCCGTGTTCAGGCTATCGAGGATATTGTCCAGCGACCGCAATCGCGTCAGCGCCTTTCGATCCGTGTCCGACAAGGCAGACTTGGCGCCTGCAAGCATTTCCGAGAGCACGTCCACCAGTCTCAGCGCCTCGCGCGCTGCCGCGCCGAGAGCAACCACGGGCGTTTCCTTGGCCGCCGGATCGAGATATCTCGGGCGGGTCGGATCGGCCTCGTCGATCTTCTGCGGCAGCAACTTGGTCAATAGATCGGCATAGGGCCGCAATAGCGGCATGAACACCACGGCCAAAACGACATTGAAGGCAGTATGAAAATTGGCGACAGCGCGGGCGCTGTCGCTATCGATCATTGCCGACAGGCGCGCGGCTGGTTCCAGCAGGCCGATCATCGCGATCACACCGACAATGCGCGTCAACATATTGCCGATGGGCAGCCGCTTCACCGATAGATCCGTTCCCGATTGCCCTTCGATGAGTGGGTTGATCGCGGTGCCGAGATTGGCGCCGAGAACGAGCGCAAAGGCCTGGTCGACATCGACGAGCCCCTTGCTTGCAAGCGACATGATGAGCAGCACCACGGCCACGCTGGAATGGGCAGCCCATGTCAGAACGGCTGCGAGAAGCATGCTCAGCACCGGCGTCGCAGCGATCGCATCAAGGACGTAGGCGAGCGCCTTCGATCCCTCATACTGCGTCATCAGGTCGAGAAGCTGGTGCAGCGCCAAAAGCATGAAGCCAAGCCCGATCATGACGCGGCCAAGATCGTGCACGCGTGAATTCCCGGTTCGGCGGAACATCAGCACGCCGATCAGGATCAGCGCCGGCGAAGCCGCTGCGACATTGAAAGACAGCACCTGGACGATGAGCGTCGTGCCGACATTGGCTCCCAGCATGACGGCGAGCGCCGGCACGAGATCCACCAGCCCGCCGGCCGCGAAGCCCGAGGCCATGAGGCCGGTAGCCGTGCTGCTCTGCAGGATAGCGGTGACGCCGATCCCGGCAAAAAATGCCTTCGTGCGATTGCTGAGCGCACGGCCGAGAAAGGAGCGCAGATCGGGGCCGAAGGCGCGCTGGATACCGGTCTGCACCATGCGCGTACCCCAGAGCAAAAGGGCGATGTGGCCGGCCAGAGCAACGAGGCCGAGAATAAGCGCCATGATGGACCTCCATTTGCCTGCGATCCCGGACAAATGCCGAGCATCAATATCGCGATTATCTAACTTTCTTTAGCCGACTATGTTTCTTTGTCTTGACGTCTTTTGCAAGGCCAGATTGTCACAAACCAATAGAATAAGAATTTTTGCATTAAAATCATAATGATAGGCCACCCCTGAATCCTATCATCGTTCATTAGGAATATCCATTTTTCCGGGAGAGGCCGGCCTGAAAACGACGCTTTTCTGTCTGCGACGAGATTGTCTGAGGATCGCCGCTTTGCCTTTTTGCTTTGATCCGTCCAAGGTCTGGCCAATATAGCACAAAAGCCTCCACATGCCGTGCGGCGGGCCCACCCACGGCCACCGGTTGGAAAGGTAGACTGGCGAGGAGTTCGAGATGACGCATTTTATCTGCATTACATGTGGCACACAGTTCGGCGAAGGCGACGGACCACCTCCGGCCTGCCCAATCTGTGAAGACGAGCGTCAGTTCGTACCTCAATCGGGGCAGGAATGGACCGATATGGCGAGCCTCGGCCAGAAGCATGAGGTAATCTGGAGCGAGGAAGCCGAAGGCGTTTTCAGTCTGCAGATCTCGCCCCATTTCGGCATTGGCCAGCGCGTCTTTCTGGTCAAAGGACCTAACGGCAATATCCTCTGGGACTGCCTCAGCCTTATCGACGAGCCCAGCAAGGCACGGATCGCCACCATGGGCGACTTAAGCGCGATCGCGATCTCCCACCCTCATTTCTATTCATCGATGACCGAATGGAGTGCCGCCTGCGGAGGCGTGCCGATTTATATCCATGCCAATGATAGCGAATGGGTGCAAAGGCGCGATGCGGCGCTACGTCCATGGACAGGCGAGACACTGTCGATTGGACAGGCAACCATGATCCGCTGTGGCGGCCATTTCGACGGCAGTTGCGTGCTCCATTGCCCCTGGCTCGAAGGCGGGCGCGGCGCGCTCTTCGTCGGCGACACGATGCAGGTGACCATGGACCGCAAGTTCGTCAGCTTCATGCGCAGCTACCCAAATCTTGTTCCGCTCGACGCCAGGGCCGTGACGGCGATATCGGAAACCATCCGACCCTATCGTTTCGAAGCGATCTACGGCGCATTTCCCGGTCGAACGGTCGAGAGCGACGGCAACGGCGTGGTGGAACGTTCCGCGGAGAGATATCGGCAGGCGATCGCAAGTTGAGAATTTGCAACCGATGCTCCACCTCAAGCATAGGCCCACTCATACATGAAACAGAAAACACCAATGCGGCGCACACCGGATGCCGCGCTTGCCGCCGCCATTGCCTCAGGGGTCACTGGTTGCACACCGGTTGCCGTTAGACGCTTCACAACCGGTGCACGGCACTATGTCTTCGATCTTCAGTTCGCTGACCGGCGTCCAGCCGTCGTCCGCATAGGTGAGCCATCGGCTCGGGCTGAAATGGCCGGTGCAGTTTATCTTTCGGGATTATTGCGGCCCGGAGGTGTGCCGCTACCAGCCATTCTGGCCGAAAATATCGACGCAGAGTTTCCCTGGCTTCTGCTAGAACGCTTTCCCGGCATGGATCTGGGTTCTGTCATCTTAAACCTCTCGGAAGAGAAGCTCGATGCGATTGCCTCACAGGTGGCGCATGCTCAGGCCATCACAGCAAGAACCAAGTCCGCGGGGCGCTACGGATATGCCGCACGAGCGGAACAAGCGCCGCATGGCACATGGTCGCAAGTGTTGCTTGCCAATCTTGCGCGTTCGCGAGGCCGGATCGGATCTGCCGGATTGTTTGACATCGGGCTGGTTGACGCAATCGAACATGAGGTCGCTGCCAGACGCGGAGAGCTCGACAAGATCGAAGCCACACCTTTCCTCCACGACACCACGACGAAGAATGTGATTGTGACACCAGAAGGCGCGTTCAGCGGCATCGTCGATGTCGATGATCTTTGCTTTGGCGATCCACGTTATCCTGCCGCTTTAACACTGGCTGCTCTGATGGCCTATGGTGGCCCCATGAGCTATGTCTTTGCGTGGCTCCGGCATGCCGGGCAAACCGATGACCGGCTTTTTCGTCTCTATACGAGCGTCCTCCTACTGGACCTGATGGCCGAGCATGGCCACATTTTCAACGGCAACGAGACTCCATCAGCGCCTGCAGTTCGAGCAAGGATGCAACACGCGCTTGAACTGAATCTCAAACTCGCACGGTCATGAACGCTGTATAAATCAGGTTTCACTGCACTCCGGCGACCAATCTGCGATATCCATCCTTGTCTCCAGACCAATCGGCCGCGCCGAATTAGAGCCTCTCGGCGTTTCCTCGAATCGTGAAAACGCCATGCACTTTCCTGGAATTGCTCTAATTTTCCAGCGCCGCCTGCTTGTCCTTGACCAGCCGCGTCGGCAAATTGACGGTGACGGACAGCCCTCCGAGGCTGGAGCGGGCGAGCGTCAGCTTGCCGTCATAGGCTTCGACCAGATCCTTGGCGATCGCCAGGCCGAAGCCGGTTCCGGCGATGCTTTCGTCGAGCCGCCTGCCGCGCCGGATGAAAGCCATTTCCGCATCCTCGGGCAAACCCGGGCCATCGTCCTCGATGCACAGTTCCACGCCCTCGGGCAACTGCGATAGGCGAACCTTGACCTTGCCGGCCGCCCATTTCCTGGCATTGTCGATCAGATTGCCGGTGATGTCGGCAAAATCCGCCTCATCGATCGCCAGCCACATCTCCGGCGGCGCCACGAGCTCGAAATCGATTTTCCGCTCGGCCGAGAGACGACGCATGACCGAGATGATCTTCTGGAGATCGGCGCTGGCATCCATGACGCCGACGGTATGGGCGGCGGCGAGGCTTGCGCGGGTTTGCGCAAGCGTTCGCTTGATCTGCGCCTCCATCCGGCTCACCTCCGTCTGGATCGCCGCAGCCCGCTCCGACATGCCCTCCTCGGAGAGAATACGCGCGGTCGCCTCAAGCGCTGCGAGCGGGGTCTTCAGGCCATGCGCGAGATCGCCGGCGCGCGCACGCGCCTGTGTCAGTTGGGTTTCGCGCGATGCGAGCAGGCCGTTGAGGTCGTCCACGAGAGGCTGAACTTCTCGCGGAAACTGACCGGTGATCTTGCGTGCGGATCGCTCCTGTACCGCCATCAGGGCCGTGCGCAGGTCATTGAGCGGCCGCAACCCATAGCGCAGGAATACCACGACTGCCCCGATCAGGGCGACTGACAGCACGCCAAGAGAGGGCGCCATGGCATAGAAGAAGCGCCAGCGCGCCGGTGCAAGCTCGCTGTTGTCGAGCGCCATGACGATATCGACCATCTGGTCGCCCGTGGCCGAGGGGATCGAAATGGACCGTTCGACGGCGAGAAGACGGCTGCCGTTTGGCCCTTTCATATCCGTCGCCCGTCCGGCATCGCGAGGCCGGGCACGCAGCCAAGGCAAGTTCTGCTCCCAGAGCGATTGGGAGCGCAGCTCGACAGTGCCATTGCGGCCGACCTGCCAATAGAAGCCACCATTCGGAATGCCGAAGCGGGGATCGGTCGGCGTGTCATCAAGGAAGAGCTGATTGGACGAATTGATATCGACTGCGGCCAGAAGAACGCGCAACTCTTCGTCTATCTCCGAGAGGGCGAGAGCCCTGACGGCCAGCCCGGATATGGCATTGATGCCGACCCCCGCCAGAAAGGTTGCGACGATGATCGCCACCACCGAACCCAGCAGCAACCGCCCTCGCAGCGAGAACGGTGTCATGATGGCGGCGCCTCGCGCGGGATGATGTAGCCCTGGCCGCGCCGGGTCTCGATGACGGTGCCATCGAACTTGCGCCTGAGGCGTGCGACGACCACTTCGAGCGCGTTCGACAGAAGCTCCGTCTCTTCGTCATAAATGCTGTCGGCGATCTGCGTTCGGGAAAGCACGGTGCCGGCATTGTGCATCAGATAGGCGAGAAGCCGGTATTCCAGCGCCGTCACCTGAACCGGCTGCCCGCGAAACGAAACGGTGCGCTGGCGTGTATCGAGCTCCAGCACGCCATTGGAAAGGATCGGGGAGGACTGCCCCGCGGCGCGGCGCATCAGGGCGCGCACGCGGGCCAGAAGCTCCTCCATACGGAAGGGCTTGGTCAGATAATCGTCGGCACCCGCATCCATGCCGTCGACCTTGTCGCGCCAGCCATCTCGCGCCGTCAGTATGATAACAGGCATGCCCCGCTTTTCTGCGCGCCAACGCCGCAGCACCGTCAGGCCGTCAAGCTTCGGAAGTCCGAGATCGAGGATGACAAGATCAAAATGCTCAATATCGCCGCGATACCAGGCTTCCTCGCCGTTGCTCACGGTTGAGACGACATAATGCTGATCCTCCAGGCAGCGGCGCATATCCGCCACGATACTGGGCTCATCCTCAGCAATCAGAATGCGCATTCTCAGCGTCTCTCGATCACGGCGAGCGTCGCGCCGTCGAGTACTATATCACCACGTTTGCCATCCGGCTTCAACACACGCACGGCGTAAGCCTGACGCCCGGCCCGGCGCACCCGCTTGATTCGCAGCACCTTGCCCGGCATCTCGCGCGCAACGACCGCATAGATGTCGCGCAGCGGCCGCAAACTGCCGGCATCTTCGACCAGAACACTGCTATGCGAACGAGCTAATACCTGCATGCCTGGCGAGCTCAGCAAAGCCGCCACCAAGAGAACGGACAGCCAGCGGGGCCAGCCAGCTCTTCGCCCGAATATGCGCAATGATATCAATCCTTCTTTCGAGAGGGCTCGCAGGGCTCGACCTGCAGCAAACCAAGCATAGCTTTCCCAACATTACAATTCACTGACAACGCCCGTAAGAGAGCTGCAAATTGAAGGGTGTATAAGCATGGGCAGATGGCACGCTGATTGTGCCAAGTTTCGTTCCGCAGAAGTTACCATGACTATCCAGATTTCGTCGATTACCCCAAATGCCAGCCTCTCGGTTTCCTCAGGCGGCATTCGGCCTGAGTTCGCCCGCAATGAAACCCTGGTGGACATCTTCAAGGCAACGGTCGCCCGCAGCCCCGACAAGACGGCACTCAGCCTGATCGGAACCGACCAGGCGATGACCTATGCCGAGCTCGACCGGCTCTCCGATGAGGCGGCGCGCGCGCTGAGCCGTCGCGGCATCGGCCCCGGCGATTTCGTCGGCCTTTGGTTCCAACGCTCCCTTGAGCTACATGTCGCGCTTCTGGCGATTCTCAAGGCCGGAGCTGCCTACATTCCCTTCGATGCGTCTGCTCCTGCCGATCGCGTGGCCGTCAGTCTCGCCGATTGCGGCGCGAAATGGCTGCTGACGCATGACGAAAAGGCGGCCCTCGCACCCGAATCCGACGGCCAGACCCTGATCCTCAAGACACTCCTTGCAGAAGACGATGATGGTGTCGCGCCGCGCGCCGCCGTTCACGACGATCCCGCCTATGCCATCTACACCTCCGGCTCCACGGGCAAGCCGAAGGGCATCGTCATCACGCACCGGAACATCTGCCATTATCTGCGGGCGGGTAATGACGTCCTCGGCATGGTCGAATCGGATGTTGTCCTGCAGCAGGCTTCGGTCGCCTTCGACCTTTCGCTCGAAGAGATATTCGTTCCCTATCTGGTCGGTGCGACGCTGAAAGTGGCGACATCCGCCGTCATGGCCGAGCTGGACAGGCTCGCAGATGTGCTGGAAGCGGAAAAGATCACGGTCATTGACACCGTGCCGACGCTGCTCACCATGCTGGAACGCGATGTCGAAAGCCTGCGCGTCATCATCGTCGGCGGCGAGGCCTGCCCTCCGGCAATCGTCAGCCGCTTCTCCAAGCCGGGCCGACGCCTGATCAATACCTACGGCCCGACTGAGACGACGGTGGTCGCGACCTACGCGGAACTCGATTCTTCCCGACCGATCACGATCGGCTGCCCCATCGCCAACACGACTGCCTACGTCGTCGACGAAAACCTGCAGCTCGTTGCTCGCGGCGATACCGGCGAATTGCTGATCGGCGGACCGGGCGTTGCTGCCGGCTACAGAAACCTGCCGCAGCTGACCGCCGCGAAGTTCATCGCCAACCCCTTTGCCGGCCATGACGACCCGGTGCTTTACCGCAGCGGCGACGCTGTTCTGATGGACGAGGAAGGGCAGCTCCATTTCCTCGGACGCATCGACGACCAGGTCAAGATTCGCGGCTATCGCATCGAGCTCGGCGAGATCGAAACCGTCGTCGGCGAACTTCCTGACGTGAAGGCCGCATCCGTCGTCGTCCATCGGCCGCCGGATGGTGAGGAGATGCTGGTCGCCCACATCGTTACCACGGGCAGCAGCTTCGATCGCGACAAGGCGCGCGCCGTGCTTGCAGCCAAGCTGCCGCCCTACATGGTGCCGGCCGCCTGGCATAGCCATGTCTCGCTGCCGCGGCTTCCCTCCGGCAAGATCGACCGCAAGACGCTTGCCGCCATTCCGCTGGTGGCCGATCAGCCAACCCAGGCACAAGAGCCGCCGCGCACGTGGACAGAAGCACAGCTGCTGAAGGCCGCCACGGAAGCGCTTCGGCTGCGCTCAATCGGTTTCGAAGCGGACTTCTTCACCGAGCTCGGCGGCCATTCCATGCTGGCGGCGCGTTTTGTTTCCGAAGTACGCAAGATCCCGCTGCTCGCCAGCATTGCCCTGCGCGACGTCTATGCCGGCCGCACCCTGCGCGGCATTGCTGCTCTCCTGGAGCAGCGCGTAGAGAGCACCTCGGGGCAGGAGCGCAAGAATTTCGAACCGGTGCCGTTACGCCGGCGTTTTCTCTGCGGTCTCGCTCAGGCCGTGGTATTGCCCTTCATCGTTGCGATCGCAACGTTGCAATGGATCGGCCTGCTGCTCGCCTCGATCCTGCTGATCGACGACGGTGCATCGGTCTGGAATGAAATCCTCATTCTCGGCGGCGTCTATCTCGCTCTCAATCTTGGCGAGAAGCTGCTCGTCGTAGCCCTCAAATGGCTCGTCATCGGCCGCACAAAGCCCGGTGTGTATCCGCTCTGGGGCACCTATTATTTCCGCATCTGGCTGATGCAACGCATCGTCCAGCTCACCGCTCCGAAATTCCTCAAAGGTTCGCCGCTAATCCGCGTCTATATGCGCGCACTCGGCGCCAAGGTCGGCAAGGATGCGATGATCGACGAGTTCGAGGAAGGCGCGATCGACCTTGTGCGCATCGGCGCAAGATCCAGCCTCGGCGTCAAGATCAAGCTCGCCAATGTCGAAGTCATCGGCAATGAGATCCATGTCGGCACGATCGATATCGGCGAAGGCGTGCAGGTCGGCAATGGCTCCGTTATCGGCCATAACGTCAAGATCGACGACGGCGCCGTCATCGGCGATCTGACGGCGATTGCCGCTGGAACGCATGTGGAAGCCCATACGCGCTGGGACGGTTCGCCGGCGCGCGAGACGGGTCATGTAGAGCACGAGGACGTGCCCGCTCATCCGGAGCTTGGAACCGCCGGACGCGTCTTCCAGTTCGCAGCCTATTTCGTTGCCTACAATCTCAGCCTCGTCGTCGGCCTGCTTCCGATCTTCCCGGCCTTCTATCTGTTCTCCGCCGTGCAGGAGCTCTACGCACCGGGATCGGACGAAGCTCTGTCCTGGGGAATGATCGCCGCGCTCTCCTGGCCGGCCGCCTTCCTGCTGATCGTCGTGTCCATGGCTGTTGTCGTGGCGCTCAGATGGGTGCTGCTGCCTCGCGTCGTGCCGGGCCGCTACTCCATCTTCGGCAATCTCTATTTCCGCAAATGGGTTGTCGGCCTGACCACCGAGGCCATGCTGGAAACCCTGAATTCGCTCTACGCCACCGTCTTCATGCGCAATTGGTACCGTCTGATGGGGGCCAAGATCGGCAAGGGCACGGAGATTTCGGCAAACTTCGCCGGTCGATACGACCTTATCGAAATGGGCCGCGACAACTTCATCGGTGACGAGACCATCTTCGGCGACGAGGAAATCCAGAACGGTTGGATGATACTCAAGCGCCTTAAGACCGGTGATCGCTGCTTCTTCGGCAACTCCTCCGTCATCTCGCAGGGTGCCGTGATCGAAAGCGATTCGCTCATCGGTATCAAGACGCGCCTGCCCGACTCCCTGCACGTCAAGTCTGGCGAAACCTGGTGCGGCAGCCCCGCTTTCCAGTTCCCGACGCGCGAGAGGCTGCAGGCCGCCGCCAACACCACCTATGCACCGCCGCTCCGCATGCGCCTTGTACGCATCCTGTTCGAGGCCATGCACACGTCGCTGCCGACCGCCATCCTCATCGTCATGGCACTTGCCATGTCCGACATGTTGGCCAACGAAATCGACAACGGCGCCTGGGGCAGCCTGTTCTGGACCCTGATGGCCGCGGGCCTGGCGACCTCTGGTATCCTGTATCTCGTTGCCGTCGCATTCAAATGGACGCTGATTGGCACCTACAAGCCGATGAACCGGCCGATGTGGTCATGGTGGGCCATGCGCACCGAAGCCGTCGCGGTCTTCTACGGCGGCCTCGCCAGCAAGATGCTGCTCGACTATCTACGCGGTACGCCCTTCCTGCCCTGGCTGCTCCGTCCCTTCGGCACCAAGATCGGCCAAGGGGCATGGATCAACAGCACCGATATCTGCGAGTTCGATTGCACCCATATCGGCGACCATGCGGTCCTCAATATGGGCTCCTGCCCGCAGACCCATCTCTATGAAGACCGCATCATGAAGGTCGGCCGCATCACGATCGGCGACGGCGTCTCCATCGGCTCAGGCAGCACCGTGCTTTACGAGGCCAATGTGGGCAATTTCGCCGAAATCGGACTGTTGACACTGGTCATGAAGGGCGAGGCCATCCCGCAAGGAACGTCATGGGTCGGCGCACCCGCCCAGGCGGTTCAAACCGAGCAAGAGCCGGCTCCCGTTGCTCAGAAAGAGGCCCTGCCCTCCGCCGCAGCGTGAGCGTGGGATGACGGCCCCTCGATTCGAGGTCGTCCTGACGGTCGCAGATGCGATCGCCATCCTCGTCCGCCCGATGCCTGGCGGGCGAGCGGAGCGTGATCAGATCGCGCAAACAGCCTTGAGGACAGCTACGCGGCGGGACGATCTTTCCATCTATCGCCGACCGAGCGAGCGGCCGGCGCTAAGGCAGCCCTATCACGAGCTGGGTGTTTCGCTTTCACATCGCACCGATCTGCTGCTGGCGGGCTTTGCGCCCAATAATGCTGTCGGCGTGGATATAGAGGTCGAAGATATCAACGGCTTCGAGCCGGTAGCGTTTGCCGCCGACCACTTCTCGCCAAGGGAAGCGGCCGCGGTTACCACGTTCGATAGCGCGATCGCGCTGGAAGTCTGCTACCGCCTCTGGGTCGCCAAGGAGGCTGCGCTGAAGATCAGCGGCCGCGGCATCTTCGACGGGCTGGACGAACCTGATCTGGCGACCCAACTGAACCTCCTGCGCAGCGATGGCGCGACCATCCGTCTTGGCGCTGGATCGCGGCTGCCGCCAATTGCGCTCACCGTAACCCGACTTGGCGGGACCGCGGATCAAGCCGTCTATTGCGCCCTTGCCAGGGATATGAGCTGAACGCCCATTGCTCGATAGGAAGCATTTCGGCCGGCACGACGCGGCTTGAAGCCGCGTCCCATCCATACCGTAGATTTCACGGCCGCGGCGGCGCGTCTGTGTCTTGGCGCGAAGCAAACCAGTTTGCCAGGGTCGCGCCGGAAATATTGTGCCAAACGGAGAAGATCGCACTCGGAACGGCAGCGATCGGCGAGAAATAGGCTGTGGCCAGCGCTGCACCCAGGCCTGAATTCTGCATGCCCACTTCGATCGCCAGCGCCTTGCGTTTGTAGAAATTGAGGCCGAGCACCTTCGAGGCATAATAGCCGAAGAGGTAGCCGAGACCGTTGTGCAGGACGACAACGGCGAAGATCAGCAGGCCGGACTGCACGATGGCCGCCTTCGAGGCACCAACGACGGCGGCAACGATCAGCACGATGCCGATGACGCTGACGAGAGGCAGGACCGGGATCGCCGTACGAACCAGACCGGGCACGGCCTTTTGCGCGATGAAGCCAAGCAGCAGCGGCACGATGATGACCTGCACGATACTGATGAACATCGACCAGGCATTGACAGGCAGATACTGGCTCGCGAACATCCATACAAGGAACGGCGTGACGATGGGCGCTGCGAGCGTCGTCACACTCGTGCAGGCGACCGACAGTGCCACATCGCCACGGGCAAGATAGGTCATGACATTGCTCGAGGTGCCGCCTGGGCAGCAGCCGACCAGAATGACGCCGGCGGCGACTTCCGGCGGCATCGGAATGATCCGCGTCAAAAGCAGTGCCAGCGCCGGCATGATGCCAAAATGTGCGATGACGCCAATCGCGACCTCATGAGGACGACGCGCCAGCTCGCGAAAGTCGTCAACGGATATCGTCAGCCCCATGCCGAACATGATGATACCGAGAAGGACGACGATCCAGGGTGCGAACTGCTTGAAGACATCGGGCAGGAAAAAGCCGAGAACGGCAAACAGGATGACCCATATGGAAAAAGTCTTGCCGACGAAGGCGGAAAAGGATGCCAGGAATTTCATGGAATCTCCGGGGGAAGGAGCATAATGATATCTGGCCGGTCTAAACACGGCGCATCGCGTGTCAAGGCTTCGAATTGCCGGATCTGTCCACTTCCAGCATCCATACGACATAAATACATGAAGGGCGCAGCAGGTTTGTCTTTCAAGGAGCCGATGCATGACTGTTACCGATCCCGAACCGATGTCTCGCAAAAAGGCCATATCGTACGCGATCGGCCTGCCGCTGGCGCTGCTCGTGCTGATCTTTCTGCCCGCCGGCCGCCTCGACTGGTGGCCCGGATGGGCTTTCATCATTTTCCTGGTGGTAATCTATGGGATAGCGTTGCTGATCATGCGGCGCGTGAACCCCGTCATCTTCAGAGCGCGCAGTCGCTTCCAGGCCGGGACCAAAGGCTGGGATCTCATTCTGGTCTCGCTTATCCTGCTTGGGATGATCGCCGAAATACCGCTCGGAGCCCTTGATGCCGGCAGAATGGGATGGTCGGCGATGCCAATCTCCATCGTGCTCCTCGGCTATATCCTGCTCGCGGCAGGCATTGCGCTCGGCACATGGGCTCAGGCCGTCAACCGCTTCTTCGAACCCGGCGTCCGCCTCCAGCGCGAACGCGGCCAGCACGTCATCAGTGACGGTCCCTACGCCTATGTGCGTCATCCCGGTTATGTCAGCGCGATCTTGGTATTTGCGGGGCTGGCACTGGCACTCGGCTCCTGGTGGGCCTTGATCCCCGCCGGCTGGGCAAGCGCCGTGCTGGTCCTGCGCACGAGCTGGGAAGACGCGCTGCTTCATGGCGAATTGGAAGGCTATGCCGACTATTCCAGGCGCGTTCGGTTCCGCTTGCTGCCGGGTATCTGGTGATACTCGATTTCGGCCGGCGCTAGGCTTTGGCATGCCAGAGGGAGCGGAGGCCACCGGCCTCTCCTTTCAGCGGATCCCTTGCGGGCGCGCCAAGTTTGTCGATCATTGCCTGCTGCTCGGCCGTAGGCATCTCGCGGCAGAGATCGGCCTCCTGACCTGGTGGATAGCCGCCGATTACAAGCAGATCCTTGCTCGCCTCCAGCCGGCAATGGCCGGTTCCGGCCGGCAGCAGCAGGGCATCGCCGGCCTCGACCGCGATTTCCTTGCCGGCAGGCCCGCCGATCATCAGCCGGGCCTGACCTGCGGCGATGCCCAATATTTCATGGGCCGTGGAATGAAAATGGTGAAAGGAATAGACGCCGTTTCGCCAGAGGCCGCCCCACCCATTGGTTCGAAAGAGCCGTTCGAAAGCGTCAGCCCTGTCAGGCCCATCAAGCACCTGACGATAGACGATAGCCGGAAATCGCTGGTTATTGGGGACCCAGCCGGATCGCTCGAATTGGATTGCCTGTTCCATACGATCTCTCCCTGTCGATTGCCATCATAACCGCCGGATCCCGCTGCAGTTCCCGGAAAACCGGGAACGATTGCCTGCGGCTAGGGTTTGGGCCTGGCATTCCAATCGAAGATATAACGAAAGGATAAATCATGCCTTCCATCAATTCCGCACATATCCTCATTCTGGCGACGGATGGCTACGAGCGTTCGGAACTTCGCGTGCCTCTGGACGAACTGAGGAAGCGTGGCGCTGACGTCAAGGTTGCCTCTGTCAAGAAGGATAGTATCAGGAGCTGGGATAAGACCGATTGGGGCGACAGCGTCGACGTCGATCTCATGGCCAAGGATGTCGACGTGAATCAGTTCGATGCGCTGGTGCTGCCGGGCGGTCAGATCAATCCCGACAAGCTGCGCCTTGAAGGAGATGCCATGCGGGTCGTCCGTGAATTCGTGAATTCCGGCAAGGTCGTCGCCGCCATCTGTCACGCACCCTGGCTGCTAGCCGAGGCCGATGTGTTGCGTGGGCGTCAGGCAACCTCCTATTGGTCCATCAAGACAGACGTCAAAAATGCCGGCGCGACCTGGAAGGACGAAAAGGTCGTGACAGATCAGGGCATCATCACCTCGAGATCGCCCGACGACCTTCCTGCTTTCATCGATAAGATCGTCGAAGAGGTTCAGGAAGGTCCGCACCAGCACCGCGCGGCCTGAGCGATCAGCTCTCACGGAACTCGTAAAACCCCGGTATCGAATGTGAACTGACCCCGAAAAGTTGGACTCAACTTTTCGGGGTTTTCGCATTCTCCGCCTCCGATAGAACGGAACCGGCATTAATCGCATATTGACTGGTACGGCTGGCTTTGATCTGTTGACCCAACATGACAATGCCTGATGTCCGCGCGAGGTTACGGGCGTCCGGGAGGAAAGCAGGGCGTGACGATGGAGGCTGTGAGGGCGGTCAGCCTGAAACAGGTGGCGATTTCCTTTGAAATGGCCGGTAAGACACGGTTCGACGCCGTGGCGGCGACCAATCTGAATGTAGAGGCGCATGAGTTCGTGGCTATTGTCGGCCCGACGGGCTGCGGCAAATCCACACTTCTCAATGCAACGGCGGGGCTTTTGACGCCGGCGTCGGGGACGGTCGAAGTCTTCGGCCAACCCC
Organism: Rhizobium sp. 11515TR; assembly: GCF_002277895.1. NCBI lineage: Bacteria > Pseudomonadati > Pseudomonadota > Alphaproteobacteria > Hyphomicrobiales > Rhizobiaceae > Rhizobium > Rhizobium sp. 11515TR. Next base: position 601,348 of record NZ_CP023000.1, read on the forward strand.
TCAAATCCATCAACCGCCAGGCAGGCTACCTCTTCCAGCAGGATTCGCTGATGCCGTGGAAAACGGTTCTCGAGAACGTCGCGATCGGGCTTGAGATCGCGGGCACAGATAGAGCCGAGGCAAAAAGGATTGCGCGGGATTGGCTGGGGCGTGTCGGCCTTGCCACATTTGCCGATCGTTTCCCGCGCATGCTCTCAGGCGGCCAGCGCAAGCGGGTCGGTCTCGCTCAGGTGCTCATCCGCAATCCCAAACTGCTCCTGATGGACGAGCCCTTCGGCCCGCTCGATGCGCAGACCCGCCTGATCATGGGCGACCTGCTGCTGAAACTCTGGACTGAGGACCGCAAGGCGGTGATGTTTGTCACCCACGATCTCGATGAGGCGATTGCCCTTGCCGACCGTGTCGTCATCATGTCCGCCGGTCCGAAGTCCCGCATTATCGGTGACTTCAAGGTGCCGCTGGAACGGCCGCGCGAAATCGGCGAAATCCGGCACGATCCCGTCTTCAACCAGCTTCATCGTGATATCTGGCAGGCGCTGCGCGACGAGGTGATGACCGCCTATCGCCAGAGCAGCGGAGAGATCGCATGAACCGCTCCCTCCTTCTCCTGCTGCAGATCCTGGTGGCGCTGGTCATTCTGGTCCTCTGGCATCTGGCGACGAATACCGGCCTCTTCGGAAATCCGAAGATCATATCCTTCTTCTTTGCCGATCCGCTCAAGGTCGCGCAGCGTGTCATCCAGTGGTTCGCTAGCGGATCGATCTGGTATCATCTCTGGATCACGCTATCGGAATCGATCCTTGCCTTCCTACTCGGCGCCTTCGGCGGGGTCGTCTTTGGCTTCTGGTTCGCCCGCAGGCCTCTAATCGCGGCTGTCTTCGACCCCTACGTGAAGGCGGCGAATGCACTGCCCCGCGTCGTGCTGGCGCCGATTTTCGCGTTGTGGTTCGGCCTCGGCATCTGGTCCAAGGTGGCGCTCGGCATCACGCTCGTCTTCTTCATCGTCTTTTTCAACGTCTATCAGGGCGTCAAGGAGGTCAGCCAGCCGGTGCTGTCCAATGCCCGCATGCTCGGCATGAACGAGCGACAGCTGCTGCGCCATGTCTATCTGCCCTCCGCGCTTTCCTGGGTGTTTTCCAGCCTGCATACCTCGGTCGGCTTTGCCGTCGTCGGTGCCGTGGTCGGCGAATATCTCGGTTCCGCCGCCGGTCTCGGCTACCTCATACAGCAGGCCGAGGGTGTCTTTGATGTGACGGGTGTCTTTGCGGGCATGGTGGTTCTGACCGCTTTCGTCCTGCTGGTGGATTGGGTCATGACGATGGTTGAACGACGGCTGCTTGCCTGGCGCGGCCAATAGCGCAAAGAAACAGGGACGTGGAGGAAAAACTATGGAACGCAGGACATTTCTGATCGGGACGGCGAGCTTCGGAATTGGCGCTTCGCTTGCGGGCATTCTACCAGCAGTGGCACAGGACGCGAAGCCGGAAAAGCCGAATCTGTTGATCGGCGTCGGCGGCAAGCCATTGCTTTATTACCTGCCACTGACGATCGCCGAACGGAAGGGCTTCTTCAAAGAAGAGGGTCTCAACGTCACCATCAATGATTTCGCCGGCGGTTCGAAGTCGCTGGAGGGACTGATCGGCGGCTCCCTCGATGTCGTCGCCGGCGCCTATGAACATACGATCCGCATGCAGAACAAGGGCCAGGATATCGTCGCGATCTGCAATCTCGGCCGCTTTCCGGGGATCGTCATCGCGGTGCGCAAGGATCTCGCCGGCGAGATCAAGTCGATGGCGGACATGAAGGGCCGCAAGATCGGCGTGACCGCGCCAGGCTCATCGACGGCGCTGATGTTCCAATATGCCATGCTGAAGAATGGGCTGAAGACCGACGATGCGTCGCTGATCGGCGTCGGCGGCGGGGCCGGCGCGGTAGCCGCGGTCAAGAGCGGTCAGATCGACGGCCTTTCCCATCTCGATCCGGTTATCGCGCAGTTGCAGTATGATGGCGACATCACGGTGCTTCTGGATACGCGCACCGAGGCCGGTACGCGTGCGCTTTTCGGTGGTCCGAACCCGGCCGCGACCGTCTACATCAAGCACGAATTTGCGAAAGAGAACCCGATCACCACGCAAAAGACGGTCAATGCCTTCATGAAGGCCCTGAAATGGATCGCGACAGCAAGCCCCGAAGATGTCGCGGGCGTCGTTCCGGAAGAATATCTGCTCGGCAATCGCGACCTCTACATGCAGGCCTTCAAGAATTCCAAGGAAATGTATTCCCCGGACGGCATGGTCACGCCGGAAGGCTATAATTCCATGATGGGCGTGTTGAAGACGCTCGATCCCGAACTCGCCAGTGCCGACGTGCCTTTCGAGAAGACATTCGATCCGACCTTTGCCAAGGCCGCAAAGACCTGATCGAGGCAATAGGCGTGCCCGGCGGTTGGCCGGGTACGCCTAACCCCGCCGAGCCAAAATCCTATCAGATCGAGCAAGCGCCGGCGGGCCGGCGTGATGCCGGCAGCGGTTTTATGACGGACCTTTCGGGGCGAAGAATTTTTTCAAATTGACCGACGGATTTCGATCAATTGCGCGTTCAAGCAGCGCAAGATCTGACGAAAGCCTGAATGACAAGGATTCTTAAGATCGAGGCAGGCTGCGGTCCGATACTGGAGAATGAGAATGGTTGCATCATTCAAAACGCCAGCGGGCCAGAAGCGGATATATTCGGCAAAACTGCTCGGCATGTTGCTCGTTTTTGCCCTTCCCTTCGCCGTGCGCGCAGAAGCCTGTGCAATCCCACCGCCAATTTTCACCATTGATGAGCCGTATCAGGCTCGCTTCCACGATCCACGATTGACGACCCTGATTGCTCGGCGCCGGCCATTTATCAAACCGCGGCTCGATAGCAACGTGACGGCCGCCTGGAGTGGACGCCCGACAATGGAGCGTCCCTAGTGGCGATATCCGGAACGGCCCGATCGACCTACGCTTCAGACCCATCTGAGATGGTCAATGGAGGACCAGTATGCATCTAACACGTCGGCAGTTTGCCATTCTGGCTTGCGCTTTGACGGTTCCGGCTGGCCGAAGCGCCGCGGCAAGTGACGATAACGCAGTGTTCTGGCAAGCAAACCTGGCAGATCGGTCAATTGCCATTTTCGGCTATGAACGCATCGGTGCCGCACTGGTATCCGACATCGTTCGCGATGGAGAGCGGATATCCGATCAGGCAAGTTCGGTCTATACCGACATCGGCCCGAATGCTCCGCACTTGAAGTACTCGACTAATATAAAACAAGTGCCACCGGTTCTTCCCGCTTTGCCGCCGACGGATGCAGACGATCTACGCCGCATTATGCCGACAGCAGCAGGTTCCCCGGTTGAACGCCTTCCAGGATACGTAGTGGCCTTATTGCTGATGGGCGAAGGACAACACTCATGGGCACCAAGTGTCGAGGGTGTGATCATGGATCATGTCCGCTCCGGTGGAAAGCAAATCTCCTCGCTGATAAGCGATACGGACCTGATGTCGATATGGTCGCCACCCGATACGTTCACACTGAAAGCAGTTGGCGCACATCAAATCAGCTATCTTCTCGAGAAGCGCCGTCAGCTGGGGCCTATCGGTGGCTACATGGAAACACTTTACGAGCAGCGGCGTGTATCTGAGATCACGCGGTTGCGAGAGGAAATCACCAAGGAAGGAGTCGTCAATCCGCTTGGCTCCCTGGCAGGTCCGCAATTCAAGGCGCTACTTTTCAAACAGGTCTTGAAAATTGACTCGACGAAGAATTTTCTCCTTCTCCCATTGGCTGTCTTACTCGGTAATGACGGCATCTTGGAACTCATGAAATCAAACGGCTTTCAGATAACGGCATTAGTATAATGCTGCCGGTGCCGGTGAAAGCCACATACTACAAGGTATTTATCCCATTCGAGGGCCGATGAAACATGGCTCCGTTCGCGGCGATCAAGGGCACCGCGGCCTTGTCGCACGCTGGGAATCCGAACGTGATAGGCAGCTCCGGTCTCCCAGCCTCGAGGCACCGCGCAAGTTGAATTCCGGCCCCCTGTGACCGTCACGGCCATCGGCAGCGTGATCATCTGGATACAGCTAACGGTGGAATATCTTTACGCCAGATATGATTAGTAATCTTATTGTCATATGACGATAGCGAAAACCTGATACGGCGTTGACAGGCGTTTCAGCCAACTATCCTATTCCTTTAAGCAACGCACGGGGGAAAAGTATGATCGGCACACGATATCAGATCAAGGCGGGTGATACGCTCTGGTCTATCGCTCACGAGCATCTCGGCCATGGTGCGCAATGGCCGCGTATCTGGCGCTATAATAACCGCCGCGATGTCATTCGTGCCACCGGCCATGGAATTCCCGATCCGGATTTGATCCATGCCGGCAGCACAATTCTGATCCCCGTTCTGCCGGGTCAGCGCGAGCATGGCAGCAATGGTCATCACCATCCGCCGCATACGTCGCAGCATCATAATCCCTCGACATCCGCCACCACGCCGGCGCCGCATTCCGCCTCCCCGCAGCCGCTTCGCACCGGCAACCCGGCTACGGAACTGAAGAAGGAATTGCCGCACGTCTATTCGCCGATCTCGATCAAGTACCGCTTGAACGATCTGACGATGCCCGTCATCGAGACTCCGACGGCGACGATCGAGTTCCGCATGACCGGTGATGTCGTCCTGATGACGGACAAGCGCTATCCGGCAACCTACGTGAGCAACGGCGGACGGCTGGAGACACAGATCTCGCAGCAGGCCAACGTCGCCTTCGGCCAGCTCGTCGGCGACACGCGCTTCATCTACGATTCGAAGAAAAAAGAAGTGACCGTGCGCTCCATGCTGGTCAGCCAGAGCACAACGCCGAACGCGGCGGCCACCGCGGTTGGTGTCGAGTTCAGCTCCAGCAGCCCGATACCGAAGCTGCGCGCCGAGGTCCGTTTCCCCAAGCTGCAGGGCAGGATCGGCCCATTCCACTATGTCGCCATGAGCGTAGCCTTCGTCATTCTGATCACGCCAAAGGCTCACATTCCTCCGTCGGCACCCTCGCCCCAGGCCGTGCGTGACGCGGTACGCATCCGCGAGCCCGAGGAAGGGACCAACTGGAGCCGTGTCATCGGCACCGGTCTGGTCATCGGCGCTGGCGTCATTGTCGTCGGCACCCTGGTCGAGGATTTCTTCTCCGGCGGCGTCGGCGTTGCCGATGATCCGGCCTCCTTCGCGGCCGCCGGCGCCTCGCTGACGCGCGGCCTTGCTATGCTTCGCGGCGCAGCCACCACAGCCCTGCCACGCGCAGCGGTTCCGGCCGCCGTACACGTCGGCGCCCGGGTTGGACTGGCACATTGATCGTCTCACGGCGTCTTCTACTTGGCGCGGCAGTGGTTCTGGCCGGGAGCGGTTCTTACCTTCTCGGCCGGTCGACACCGAAAGAGGATGCTATTGCCAATCCTGATTCGTATGCGGCCAAGCTTGGCCGGCAACAGGGCCTGACGATCGGTTTTGGCGATCCATCGACCTTCTACGTGCCGCCCTATCTACCCGCCGATGCACCTGTAGAGGGGGTCGTGTTGAGCGCTGCCGACCACACCGCCGTAAAGGACTCGCTGCGCGGCATTGCCAGGGCTTTCGAAGCTTACCCGGAACAATGCCTCGGCCGGATCATCAAGGCGATCTTCATCGCGGGCAGGATTTTGATAGACGGCGCCGAAGCGGGCGGCACCTATGGGCTAGACTGGATATTTCTCGCCGCGCCCTCCAACGTATCGGCCGAGACGCGTCAGCTGACCGCCGAGCTTGGCGTGCACCACGAAACGAGTTCCTTCATCTGGTTGCGAAACGATGCCTTGCAACGAGCTTTCTCCGCACTCGAGCCGGCCGGTTGGCAATTTCAGAACAGCGCGACCGATCAGATCGCCCGCAATGGCCAGACCGCTCCGGCGGTGGAAACCGGTTTTCTCTCCGCCTATGGCGCAACGACCTCGGAGAATGACTTCAATACCTATGCAGAAATCGTGTTTTCCGATCCGGGGCGTCTGATAAAGCTGGCGGAAAGCGTGCCAGTCATTGCGAAAAAACTCGCACTGACACTCGATTCCTACATCGCTATCGATGAGCGGCTGCGCGAGACTTTCGCTCGAAGCGGTCTGCTGAAAGCGGCCGGGCGATAGGCCGGCCAATAGCCTCGCTTCCAGGGCGTCGAAAAGGTCGATCGAAGCCGCGCCAAGATCGAAGCCCTTGGCGCGGCCGCGACGTGAGATCAATTCATTTAGAGATCGTGGCGTCGTTTACTGCTGGGCCGGCTCGGCTTTCTGAATCTTGTCCTGGACCTTCTTGACGAGTGCCGGGTCCTTCTTCGCGGCCGTCAGAATTGCGTTATATTCGTCTACCGACATCCCCGGAGAAGTCTGAACAGCCTGCACCATCTGCTTGCTTGCTTCGGTCTGCAGCTGTTGTTTCGCGGTCGGATCCTGTGTTGCGCCGATCTTGGCCGAATATTCCTGCCTGATCTTGTCCACCTGGAGATAAGCGACCGCAAAAGCCTCTATCTTTTGATCGCTGACTGGGGCAGCGGCAGCGTTGCTATCGGGCTGCTGCGCTTGGGCAGGTTGTTGTTCTTGCGTTGCTTGCTGTGCGAACGCTTGAGTGCTGAGAACCATCAGGCTCAAGGCTGCAGCGGTCAACGATGCAGCGGGGATATGACGAATAATCATCTGAATTCCTCTTAGTCGTGCGGGGGGAACACCTCTTTGATGGCGTAGAGCGAAGGTTGGCATATCGTTTTAGATTCAGCCGCCGGTTAGGGTTGAGGAACGATCCGGCGGCAATGTGGCCGTCAAACGTTTTCTGTGAGGCAATAGCGTGACGATCCCCTGGCCGTGACGCGGCGGCTTTATGGCGATCGAGATCCGACCAGCGCGAATTTCTTCCGAAGCCGCAATGCAGTTACCCGATGTGAAAGCCAGGAAACTGCGCGAACATGGCCGGGCTTCGGTCTTTATTGCTTGCACAGCCATCCCGCCATACAAAGGCGGAATGACTGTGATCCTTGTCTCGTTTCAGGGAAGAGTGACGACCTCGACCCAGTTCGCGCCGGCGTCGACGGGATAACGGCCGATCGGCGTGAGCGCACCGTTTGCCCGGTCGATGGCATAGACGGCGATCTTGTCGGATTTTTCTCCGGTCGCGATCAGGAAGCGGCCCGACGGATCGATGCGGATGCCGCGCGGCTGCTCCTCGGTCGGATAATTGGCAACGTAAGTGAGGTTGCCGCTTCCCTCCGCCACATGGAAGAGGGCGATCTTGCTGGTGGTTCGCTCGGTCGTATAGAGGAATTTGCCGTTCGGAGTGATGCCGATGTCGGCAGCCCAGACCTTCGGCTTGCCGTCATCGACAGGTGCGACTGCCGGCGCCGTGGCGTTGAACGGCGGTGGAGGCGGCGGGGCAATGCCTGGAGACAGGCCGGTGTCGTCCGGAACGGATGCGACGCTTTCGACTTCGGTGAGCGTCCCCTTGGCCGGGTCGAGGCTGTAGTGAATGACATGGCCGGTCAGTTCGGTGACGACATAGACCGATTTGCCGCCCGGCGCGAAAATGATATGGCGCGGCCCGAAACCCGGCTTGGTGGCGATCTCAGGCGGATTATTCGGCTCCAGCATGCCGGTCTCGGCATTGAGCACGAACTGCAGCACCACGTCGGAGCCGAGATTGGTCGCAAAGACATATTTGCCCTTGGGATCGCTGACGATCGAATGAGCATTGCGGCCGGTCAGGATCATCTGGCGAGTGCCGTCCGTCACACGGCCATCCGGGTCGATCGGCAGGACCGCGATCTTGTTTCCACCATAGGAGGAGGTGAAGAGCAGACGCCCGGAGGGATCGGTCGACACATAGGGCATGCTGTCGGGCAAGGCCGCGACCGCACCCGGCGTCAGATTGCCGGTTGCCGCATCGATCGCCAGCGTCAGCACCCGGTAGGGCTGCGAGCGCACGACGGCATAAAGATGCTTCTTGTCGGGGCCGATGGTCATCGGCATCACCATCTTGCCCGCATCGAAAGTCGCCGCCGGCGTCAGGGTGCCGGTCCTCTCATCCATGCTGTAGCTGTCGATCTTCCCGTCGGTTGCCGCAGAGACATAGACGAATGTCCTGGCAAACATATCTTGTGTCGACGCAAGCATTGCCGAGGCCGCCATGATCGCGGCAAAAATTCCAGATTGTAATCCAACCACGAGTGTCCTCCTCCTGCAAAGCGCGATCGCCGGCAGCGCCGACGATCATTTGCATGTGCTTGGCTGTGCCTCACGCGGCCTTGGCCGTATCGATGATCTTTGCGAGCGCTGCCAGCTCCTCCGGCGTCAGATCGGTCAACGGCGGGCGCACCGGGCCTGGATCCTTGCCGAGAACATGCAGGCCGGCCTTGATGATCGAGACCGCATAGCCTTTCTTCCGATTGCGCAGGGCGACGAACGGGAAGAAGAAGTCCGTGAGGATTTCATCGACCGTTGCCTGATCTCCGCTCCGCAACGCGCTATAGAAGCGCTGGGCAAGTGCGGGGATGAAGTTGAAGACGGCGGAGGAATAGGTCGTGACGCCGGCGGCGAAATAGGCTTGGGCATAGACTTCATGGGTCGGCATACCGCCGACATAGACGAGACGGTCCTTGAGGGTCGTGGTGATCTCGATCACCTTGTCGACGTCACCGACCCCGTCCTTATAGCCGATGAGATTGGGGCACTCGTCGGCAAGCCGCGCGATGCTGTCGGCGCTGAGCACCGCATTGTCACGATTGTAGACGATGACGCCGATTCCGACGGATTGGCATACAGCCTTGACATGAGCGATCAGGCCGGCCTGTTCGGCGAACATGAGATAAGGCGGCAGGAGCAGCAGACCGTCCGCCCCCGCCTTCTCGGCTGCCCTGGCGATCTCGATGGCAAGCGACGTGCCATAGCCTGTTCCCGAGATGATCGGCGTATTGCCCGCCGATGCCTTTGCGGCGCGAACGACCTGCGGGATCTCAGCGGGATTGAGGGAGAAGAACTCGCCGGTTCCGCCGGCTGCAAAAAGAGCGGCGGCATCATAGCCTGCCAGCCATTCGACATGGCGGCGGTACTTCGCCTCGTCGAATTTCAAGTCGCTGTCGAAATGCGTGACGGGAAAGGACAGCAGGCCGTTGCCAACCGCCTTTTTCAGTTCAATCGGGTTCATATGGGAATCCTGTTATCGATTGGTATGGGCGATTGGGTCTCAGGCGCCTTCGAGCGACTGGACGAGGGCGGCGATGTAGCCGTAGCAGAAGGCGAAGGCGACGCCGGTCGGGTCCCGGCCGCTGATGGTCGGCACATGATCGGGCATCAGCATGTATTGATAGCCGACTTCCTTGTAGACCTTCGCGGAGCGGACCATGTCCATGTCGCCCTCATCCGGGAAGGTCTCCATGAAGGAGAGCTTGCCACCGCGAATGTTGCGGAAATGGACGTTGAAAAGCTTGCCGCGCGTGCCGAACCAGCGGATGATGTCGTCGATCTCCTCGCGTGGATTGTCGAGCATCTCGCCAACCGATCCCTGGCAGAAATTCAGTCCGTGATAAGGGCTTTCGCGCATCCGAACGAACTTCTTCAAGCCTTCGACGGAGCCGAGCACGCGCGTGACACCACGATAGCCCGGCGGTGTGTAGGGATCATGCGGGTGGCAAGCGAGGCGCACGCGATTGCTCTCCGCCACGGGCACGACCCGCTCCAGGAAATAATCGATGCGCTCCCAGTTCTCGTCTTCCGACAGAACGCCGGCCAAGCCAGGGGCGGCCTGATGGTCTGCCTTGTCCCAGCGGAAGCTCGCATTCATCGAACCGCCGCGTCCACGCTCTTCCGGCGTGCGCGGAATGCCGATGAGATTGAGATTGTATTTTGCCGCGGGAATGCCGGCCGCCGCCACATCTTCGATGAGCTTGCAGACCGCATCGATCTGGCGATCGCGATCCGGTCCGGCAAGCAGAATATCAGGATAGGATGCCTTTTCGATCGGTTGAGACGGCAAGGGAAGCTGAATCATATCCAGAATCAGCCCGAAACTCTCGACCTTGTCGCGAAGGCGCTCAAGATCAGATAGCGTCCAGCTCTCCGGCTTTCCCGGCGGATCCGCACATATATGCTTCAGCCCCAATTGCGCAAAAACGCGATAATCGTCGTCGTCGCGCGCCTCGACCTGTGTTCCTACATACACCGAGCGTCTCTCCCGTAAGATTGATCCATATCATATGACATAATATGAATTTTATGAGGTGTCGAGAGCTATTGCTGCTCCATGGCGGGCGATAACGTCGCTGGCTCGCCAGCATATCTGCCCACATCGTCCATCAGGCGCATTCAGAGTCCTGACCTGCGGCGGTCACCAACAGGATTTTTAACCGTTGCCCAGCGCGGATTTTGCCGAGACAGGCACAATTGCTGGCATCGAAGGCTGCTTCGTCTCTCCGACCCTGTCAAAAGCCAGCCGCCAAGCCATATGGCAACTGATCGATTGTTACGCCAGTTTCCACTTTTGCCCCTTGTCATTCAGCATCAACCATCGGCACGGGCCTTGCCAACCATGCCGATCTTCGCTAAATCATAATATGACATGCGGGTAACATCATACGTATTATATACTATCCGACGGAGGAGGCATAATGAAGCACTTTTCGAAGGCCATGTTTATGGGCGCTGCAATCGGTATGCTGACATTGGCGGCACCGCAGCTCCAGGCTGCCACGCCTAAAGATCAATTAGTGATCGGTACGTCGCTCGCGCAGGTCCTGTCCCTCGATCCGCAGCAGGCCACCGAACCTAAAGCGCTTGAAATCCTTGCCAATCTCTACGATCGACTTGTCGCAACGACCGCGGATGGCAAGATCGTGCCGCAGCTGGCGGAAAGTTGGACGGATGACGGCAAGTCGCTGACGCTGAAATTGCGGGATGCCGCTTTCGCTTCCGGCAATCCGGTCACCGCCAATGACGTCGTCTTCTCGCTGACCCGGCTGATGACGCTCAACCAGTCTGGTTCCTCCTATTTCAAGCGCATCGGTTATTCCACCGAAACGATCGCCAATCAGATCCATGCGGTCGACACCAAGACGGTGCGCATCGATCTGACGGACAAGGTGACGGCGGAAGGATTGCTTTATCGGCTGGCGCTGGGCGTTTCGAGCGTCGTCGATAGCGTCGAGGTGCAGAAGCATATTGCGAACGGCGATTCCGGAAACGCATGGCTGCGTACCCATTCGGCAGGCTCCGGGCCGTTCACTCTGAACAAATGGACCCCGAACGAGATCGTCATTCTGGATGCAAACAAGGCCTATGTCGGCGGCGCACCGAAAATGCGGCGTGTCATCATTCGTCATGTGCCGGAAAGCCAGGTCGAGCGGTTGATGCTCGACCGCGGCGATATCGATATCGGCAATGCGCTGTCCAAGTCCGATCTCGAAACCTTCGAGACCAAGAGCAATTTCGTCATCCAGCGCGTGCCGACGGGTGGCTTCTATGTGCTGGCTATGAACGCCGGCAACCAATATCTCGCCAACCCGAAGGTTCGTGAAGCCATCGCCTATGGCATCGACTATAAGGGCATCGAGAAGACCATCATGGGTCCCTACGGTAGGGCACGAAACATTCCCGTTCCGGAAAACTTCGAATACGCGCTGCCGAATCCGGACTGGCACCTCGATGTCGCCAAGGCAAGGCAATTGCTCGCGGAAGCAGGTTTCAAGGATGGCTTTTCGCTGACGCTGAAAACGATATCGCAGACGCCGCGCATCGATCTGGCAACCGCCATTCAGGCCTCCCTCGGTCAGATCGGCATCAAGGTCGAGATTCAGCAGGGCAATGGTTCCGAGATCATCGCCGCCCACCGCGCGCGCAACTTCGACCTCCTGCTGCCGCAGACCAGCGCGCTGATGCCCAACGTTCTCGGCTCCATGGATGATTTCGCCAACAATCCCGACAACCGCCTCGAGGCCAACAATGCCGGTAATTTTGCCTGGCGTTCCGCCTGGGATATCCCTGGATTGACGGCACTTGCGGAAAAGACCTCAGTGGAACCTGACGCCAAGAAGCGGGCGGAACTTTATGGCCAGATGCAGCAGATGTTCGTCGATCTGAAGCCGGCGCTCCTGCCGCTTTTCGAGCGGTTCGAACCCCTTGTTCTCTCCGCCAGGGTCAAAGGCTATCTCGGACATCCCAACCAGATGACCCGCCTTGAAAGCGTGACCAAGGCCGACGCCGAATAAGCAATCGAAGGCAGCGATCATGAAGGAACTATCCGTAGCCGAACTGGGCCGACGCATCGCGCATCTGATCGTCAGCCTGTTCATCCTCCTGTTGGTCACCTTCGTGATCGGCCGCGTCCTGCCGGCCGACCCGGTTGGGGCGATCGTCGGCGAACTGGCCGATCCCGCCGCCTATGCGGCGATGCGCCAGCGGCTCGGATTGGATCTTCCCGTTTACGAGCAGTTCTTCATCTATCTGAAGGGGCTCGCCCATGGCGATTTCGGCACGGCGATCCTGACGGGAAATCCCGTCTCAGCCGATCTTGCCCAGGCCTTTCCGGCAACATTCGAGCTCGCGACGTTTGCAGTCATCATCTCGACCTTCGTCGGCGTACCGCTCGGCCTGGTGGCGGCCCTGTTCCGTGACCGGCTGATCGACAAGATCGCGCGTGTCGTCTCTCTCGTCGGTCATTCCATTCCGGTCTTCTGGTTCGGAATCGTCGGGCTTGTCGTCTTCTATGCGGGTCTGAATTGGGTCGGTGGCCCTGGCCGGGTTGATGTCTATTATGAAGGTATCGTCACGCCGCAAACCGGCCTTCTGCTGGTGGACAGCCTCCTGCAAGGCGAAACGGACATTTTCTGGAATGCGCTGAGCCACATCATCCTGCCGGCCTTCATTCTCGCCTATGCGGCCGTTGCCTATATCACCCGCATGACCCGCAGTTTCACCCTGGAGCAGCTCAGCCAGGACTATGTAATCGCCGCCCGCGCCAAGGGCGTCGGTCCGGCGCGAACGATCGTCGGTCATGTCCTTCCAAACATTGCCGTACAGCTCATCACCATTCTCGCCATCTCCTATGGCGGGCTGCTTGAGGGCGCGGTGGTGACCGAAATCGTCTTCTCCTGGCCGGGCATCGGCCAATACATGACGAATGCCCTGATGATCGGCGACATGAATGCCATTCTTGCGGCAACCATCATTGTCGGATTCTTCTTCATGCTTTTGAATTTTCTAGCGGATATCGCCTATGCAGTCTTCGATCCGCGCACCAGGGAGGCCGTCCGATGAGCGATGCGATCCATGCGGACATGACCGTCCGTCCGCCGAATATCATGAGCCGCATGATGGGTTCGCTGAGAAGCGCCAGCGGCAAGCTTGCTCATGAACCACTTGGCCTGGCGGGTTTCATCATCCTCGCCCTGCTATGCCTTATCGCGATCTTCGCGCCGCTTCTGGCGCCCTATGATCCGAACGTGCAGGTGCTTTCTGACGCCTTGAAGCCGCCAAGCCTTGCGCATCTGGCCGGAACGGACGAGTTCGGCCGCGATATCCTCAGCCGCCTGATCTTCGGCACGCGCATCACCATCCAGACGGTGCTGTCGATTTCGGTGATCGTCGGCCCGATCGGTCTTCTGATCGGTGTGGTTGCCGGCTTTTTCGGTGGTCGTATCGACGCGCTGCTGATGCGCGCCACCGATATCGTGCTCTCCTTTCCGTCGCTGATCCTGGCGCTGGCCTTTGCCGCAGCGCTCGGCGCCGGCCTGGGCACTGCGATCATCGCCATTTCGCTGACGGCCTGGCCGCCGATTGCAAGATTGGCGCGCGCAGAAGCGCTCGTCGTCAGGAACACCGACTATGTCGCCGCCGCGCGGCTTTATGGAGCCTCCAGGCTGCGTATCCTCTTCTTCTACATCGCGCCGATGTGCGTCCCGTCGGTCATCGTGCGCCTGACGCTCAATATGGCAGGCATTATCCTGACGGCGGCGTCCCTCGGCTTCCTAGGGCTAGGCGCCCAGCCGCCGGCGCCGGAATGGGGCGCGATGATTTCCAACGGACGCAAATACATGCTCGATTTCTGGTGGGTCGCCGTCATGCCCGGCATTGCGATCCTTCTGGCAAGTCTGGCCTTCAACATCGTCGGCGACACACTGCGCGATATTCTGGATCCCCGCCATGCAAGATCGTGATCTCCATCCCATCCTCTCCGTTCAGGGCCTGAACGTTCGGTTCGGGCGCAACTCGCTCGCGGCGGTCTCGGATGTCAGTTTCGATGTCGGACGCGAGCGCGTCGGGATCGTCGGCGAATCCGGCTCCGGAAAATCGACGACGGGGCGCGCTGTCATGCGCCTGCTACCGCCGAGCGCAAGCATCACGGCCAAAGGCATGACGCTCGACGGCGTCTCCCTGCTCGACAGGTCGGAGCGCCAAATGGGTGCCCTGCGCGGCAAGGATATTGCTTTGATCATGCAGGATCCGCGTTATTCCCTCAATCCGGTGCTGACTGTCGGCAGGCAGATCGCCGAGGCGGCGCGGCTGCATCTGGGTTTGCGTGGCGGCAAAGCGCGGGATGCCGCGTGCGCCATGCTCGAGCGTGTCCGCATCACCGATCCGGAGCGCGTAATGGCGCTCTACCCGCACCAGATCTCGGGCGGCATGGGTCAGCGCGTCATGATCGCGATGATGCTCCTGGCAAAGCCGAAGCTCGTCATCGCCGACGAGCCGACGTCCGCGCTCGATGTCAGCGTGCGCAAAGACGTGCTCAGCCTGCTCGACGAACTGGTGCGCGAAAACAATTCCGGGCTGCTGCTCATCAGCCACGATATCCGCATGGTCGCGGCCTTCTGTGAACGCATCATCGTCATGTATTCCGGCCGCATCGTGGAGACGCTGACCCGTCTCGAAGATGCGCAGCATCCCTACACGCGCGGACTGATGTCCGCATTGCCGGACCCGCACAAGCCGGTACGCCGCCTCGCAGTGCTCGACAGGGCAAAGTTTGATCTGGAGACCAGCCGATGATTAGCGTTCGCGATCTTGATGTCGTCTTCACCTCCGGCAAGACGAAGAACCATGTCGTCAGAGGGGTAAGCTTCGATGTCGGCAAGGGGGAGACGCTTGGCATCGTCGGCGAGTCCGGATGCGGCAAGTCGACCGTGCTGCGTTGCCTCGCCGGCATGGAAAAGGGATGGTCGGGCAATATCGGTCTTGCCGGCAACGCTGTCGGCAAGACCCGTACGCGGGATGAACTGCGGCATGCTCAGATGGTGTTTCAAGACCCCTATGGGTCGCTGCATCCCCGCCACCGTATCGGCACGGCGCTCGCCGAACCGCTGCGGGCCATGGGGCATGGCGATGTCTGGGTGAAGGTCGAAAAAGCATTGCGCCAGGTCGGCCTGCCGCCAGCCTTCGCCAACCGCTATCCGCATGAACTTTCCGGCGGACAGCGTCAGCGCGTCGCGATCGCCCGCGCCTTGATCCTCTCACCGCCGATCCTGCTGCTCGACGAGCCGACTTCGGCGCTCGATGTGTCGATCCAGGCAGAAATCCTCAATCTGCTTGCCGACCAGCGTGACGAGCGTTCCCTGACCTATGTCCTCGTCAGCCACGATCTAGCCGTCATCGCGCATATGTGCGATCGCGTGCTGATCATGAAGGGCGGGACCTTCGTCGACGAACTGACTAAGGCGGATCTGCAGGCCGGCACGACACACGACGCCTATACGCGCGAACTCTTCGAGGCGAGTTTCCTTTAGGCGCATATGACCGATAGCCGATCGCTCCAATCTTCACGCGAAGGCAGATCGTCGTCCGATTCCTATCGGGATCATGATTACAATTTTCGTGGCCATGATTTTTCTATAGCGGAATTCAGAAGCCCCCCAGGACAGGTCGATGTGTGGCCATTCGCCTGGTTTCGATATGGTCCATGATGCCCGGTGGGTTTGCATTCATCATATGATCCTGTAATCGAAGACAGATGATGCACAAGTTTCTTGCTCTCCTCTTGATCGATCTTACGCTTTCCGCATGCGAGCAACGCGGCACCGAGGCCGTGGATTGCCCGTCGCAACCCCCCAATCTGGAAGCTATAGGCCCCAATGGCATGTATGAGTTCCGCGAGGATTGTGAGCCCAATGCCTTGACATGCATCGATCCCAACAAGAAGGCGCAAACGGGTGACGGTACCGTCATCTGCAGGGTCCGGAAGCAATAGCCGCTGTTGCGAGCCTGCCGATCCTGACAAAAGGTTGCTTGGCGCGCAGCGCCTCATGCATGGGTTTCGTCTAGCGTGATTGCCGGAACTTCGGAACGTCTGAGGACCGATGACCGCTGTCTCGGCGTTCAGATGGCACGCCCAGGCGCAGGGCATCGAACACGTGTCGAAACAGCGGCGGAGCCGAAATACGTTTGATGACAGCCATCGCCTCAGGTGCCGGGAATTGGCTCCCAGGCAGAATTGCCGGTCCTGGAGAATTGAGGGATGTGAGCGAGGCTCTGAACAAGGTCGCAATCGGATCCCAGCGTCTCGTGCCAATCGCGAGCCTCGGTCAGGATAACGCCAATGCCGACAACTTCGGCCCCCGCCTTACGCACCAGTTCCAGCGAACCTTTGAGGCTCGACCCCGAGGCGACCACGTCGTCCACGACAAGCACACGCTTGCCCTTGAGAAGCGGGATCGCGGCGCGGTCCAGCAGCAGGCGCTGCTCGCCCTTGGAGGTGATGGAGGAGATGCGTTGTTCCAGCGCATTTGCCAAATGGATCTTCGGTGACTTCTGCAGCACCACATAGTTGTCGAGGCCGAGCGCCCGCGTCACTTCAATGGCGACGGGAATGCCGAGGGTTGCCGTGCCGACCACGATGTCGGGCTTGAGCGACGCGAATTTGGCGGCAAGCTTGATGCCGACGTGCTCACCGAATTTCACGCCGAGATCGATGACCATCATGAGGGAAATGGCAAAATCCGGTTTGATTGCCACGATCGGCAACTCAACGGCATAGCCGGCAACATCGACCTGCCAGTTCTGTCCGGTTCTCGGGTCCGCGGTCTCAGGGGTCATGGGCCTTATCCTTCATGCTGAGGCGCTGCTCGACCATCAGGCCGACTTCTCGCCAGGTTGTTCGCTTGTGTTTCAGATCATACCCGTAAAGGGTGAGGGAAAACGAGATGGCGTGCGCCATGCGGATCGCCTGGACGAGCAGCGGAATGCCGCGTGCCAGCGCAAAACGCAATTTCGTCGGCAGGCCGACATCGTCGATCTCCATGCCGCGAGAACGCTGAGCGTCCGCAATACGCTCGAAATCATCGCGCAGCATCGGAATGACGCCGAAGGTCAGCGACAGGACGAGCGTGGCGATGGACGGCAGCCTCGCAGCACTTGCCGCTGCCAATATTTCGCCCGGCGAGCTTGTCTCCATGACGAAATAGAAGGCGGCCGTCGTGGTTACCAGCCTGGCGGCCATCGCCGCCGCGACCGATAAGGCTTCCGGCGTCGAAAGACCCTGCAACCAGAGATTTAACATCCAGCTCACCATGACCATGCCGGTCAGCAGTGTGGCGCCCTTGAGGTAACCGCGGAGACCGGGGACCCTCAAGCCCCATAGAAGGGCCAGGCAGATAAGCGCGAGGGGTACTCCGAACCGCCAGCCCGGGGCAAACCAGGCGGCCAGCATGATGATGAAGGCAATTCCCAGCTTGATAAAGAAGTTGAGCTCATGAAGCCGCGTCATGCCGTGCTCCAAGCTGTCATATCGTAGGGGGCTTGCCAGCCGAGAGAACGGAAGGTGCCGTTTTCCCAGCCGTCTTCGGGTACTCCCTCGAACGCGATCCTGCCGTTGTCGAGGATCATCAGGCGGGTAGCCAGATCGTCGACCAATTCCAGATCGTGCGAGATCAGCATGACCGCCCGCCCCGAAGACTGCATTGACGAGATGAAACGTTCCAGCATTTGACGGCCTTTGATGTCCCTGCTCAAAAGCGGCTCGTCGATGATGGCAACGAGCGCGCCGGTCGCATCGGCGCAAGCGAGCCCCAGCAGTGCTTGCTGGCGAGCCGAAAGAGCAAACGGATTGGCTTCCGCCAAGTCGGAGAGTGCGTATCGCTCCAGCGCTGCCTTGGCGCGCGCAACGACGGCGGGGTCGCTCGACGATGCACTCGACGCCGTAATGGCAAAGATCACCTCGCCGATTACGGTCATATTGAACAGGATATGGCGCATGTTCTGGGGAATGTAGGCAATCTTGCGCGCCCTTGCCGCGACAGACCAGTCGTCGGCCTTTGTCCCGTCGAGAAGGATGGAACCCGAGGTGGTTTTCACCAGCCCAAGGATCGATTTGAACAGCGTCGTCTTTCCGGCGCCGTTACGGCCGATGAGCGCCAGCACGTCTCCAGCCCGGACATCGAAACTGACGTCCTTCAGCACAGGGTTGCCGCGCGATCGGGAAAGCTGGCTCGTCAGGCCCGAAACGGTCAACAGCGGGCGACCCGGCTCGACAGTCTGCCGCGCCGGCCGGGCGCGCATCGGCGGCAAAATGCCGGCGTCGATCCAGGCGGCACCGTGCTTAAGCACCGTCTCCGGCGGCATGCTCGGAGAGACGCCGCCGCGACGCAACAAGGCAATGCTGTCTATCACGGAGCGGAGTGCCAAAGGGTCCTGCTCCGAGATCAACAATGTCGGGGTACGGTCCAGCACTTTCAGCAGGATATTGGATAGCCGCACGCGCGCGGCGGGATCAAGCCCGGTCGTCGGTTCGTCCAGCACCAGAATCGATGGGCTGGAGACGATCGCCGCAGCAATGGTGACCATTCGCCGCTCACCCCCCGAAAGGGTCAGAACCCGACGGCCGCTCAAGGCCTGCAGCTTGAATTCGGTCATCAGTTCGGTCAGCCGATCCCGAATCGCGTTGCGCTCGATTCCCCTGTTTTCCAGCGGAAAGGCGATGACGTCCTCGACGCAGATGTCCCAAAGCTGGTCTTCGCTATTTTGCGACACGAAGCCGATCGTGCCGAATAGCTCCTTCTTTGTGAAGGAAAGCAGTGGGCGGCCAGCAAGCTCCACCTGCCCGGAGAATTCGGCAACTGGAATAAAGCGAGGAATCAGGCCTGCGGCAACGCCGAGCAATGTCGACTTGCCGCTGCCCGCTTCACCACAGACGAGAAGCCGTTGCCCCTCGTCAAGCATAAAACTGGTTTCGGCAAGCACCGGCGCAGCGCCGCCGAAACCGATCGTCAGATTGGCAATATTGAGCACTTGTTGATCCAGATCGGGTTCAGAAGCGCTTGAAACCGGCGGGATGCGCACTCTTCAGAATTTTCAGGGCCGGGATGATCAGAAGCGGCGTGCCGACAACCATCGGGACGATGTCGGACAGGCCGAGATAGCCAAAACCCCACCAGAATGGGAAAATGCCGAGATAGGCAAGGCTTGCAGACACTGCTGCCACCATAACGAGCCCGACGATAAGGCAGACCGCGGCGATCTTGATCAGCCCGCTGCGATCGAAAGCCGTCTTGGCAGGATCGAAAAGCAGCCCGGGCACAAGGCCGGTCAGGCCGACCATGATGCCGTCAACAAGAAGCGAATGCGCAGGTATGAAGGTGCCAGCCAGCAGCGACCAGACGATGGTGCCGAGATAGCCGCAAATGAAGCCGCTGCGCCAGCCGAGCAGAATGCCGATCACCGACGGCAGAAAGGCGAAAATGCGCCACTGAATGACGCCGGGCACGAGCTGGATTGGATTGGCATAAGCCCAAAGCACGCCAGTCGCGGCAGCTGCCACGATCGAGAGCACGATAGGAAAGAGTGTATTGCCGTCGGTTTGTGAAACGGTCGCTGGTTGCATGATCTTGGTCCCTTTAAAAAGTAATTTCCAGAAATTCTCGGAAAACCCATTGGACGGCCCTCCGCGATCATTCAGGCGCAGTTTCGCGCTCTCTTATTGACGCATCCGATTACTCAGATCCCGGACTTCGTCCAATCACGAACGGAGGCCAGGACATTATACTCTACAGACCCCCGGGTCCCCCATGGGCTACTGTTTCAGCCCCCTAAAACTCACGGGCGCGATGGAGAAAAGGCCAGCGTAACGCGCAGATTGGAATTGCAATAGCGATGATTGCCCGCTCACGGAAGTTCTCTCCAACATTCAAACGACGTATAGAAATTCAAATCACGAAAACCACCCATGATTGCATATGAAACTTGATCTAGCACACGCAGTATCGGCAGGCCAACCCAATCATGCGTACAGCGACGAACGAGTGCGGCAAAGACAGCTCAGCAAATAGCCGGCACCCTGCCTATATCCGCGCTGCGTCTTTCTGGGCCACGGAACGTTTCCGCCGGATCTGCCTGACAGGCCTGCTGACCGAAGCGCGGTCTTCTGCCCAGGCATGCTTTTCGGTCGCGGCATCCGGCGTCGCCACTCCATCGACAACATCGAACTGCGGAATATGGCCCAGACTGGTCACCAGCTTGGCGTCCTCTCCAAGCAGGTTCCGCCAAGAATGACCTTCGGTCAGAATGGCGCCCGCACCAATTATGTTTGCGCCGGCGCGACGCACGAGCCTAATTGCCGCCGCCATGCTGGAACCGGTGGCGATGACATCATCGACAACCAGAACGCGTCTACCCTGAAGCAGCTTTATCGAACGGCGATCCAGCAGAAGACGCTGTGGCGCTGCGGTCGTAATGGAACGAACATCCTCGACCAAGGCGTCGGCAAGGTGAAATTTGGGTGATTTCTGCAGGATTACATATCGATCGATGCCAAGGCGCCGCGAGACCTCGATGGCGACAGGGACGCCCAAGGTAGCGCTGCCGACGACGATGTCAGGCCGCGACGGCGCAAAATGACGGGCAAGGGCCTCGCCGACGAGGTCTCCGAACCGGATACCCATATCGATGACCATCAGCAGTGCGATTGCCCGCCGATCGCTCAGCTGGACGATCGGCAAGCTGAAATTCTCGCCGGCAACCTGCACCTGATGGGTTTGCGGAGTCTCCAGATACATGCTGCGGCCTTCTTGGCACATTGATTGCATTCAAATTATTGTCTTAATAGACACTAGATCACACAATTTTTACAACCAACAAAATTCGTCCGGTGTGTTTCCTTTTCTTCAACGAGGTATACTTCCGAATGAGCAGACTCTTGTTTTCTCGCTTCGCGCATTACCTCGACGAGATCGCCAACCATGGCTCGATCAGAAAAGCAGCGGAAAAGCTGAATGTGTCGGCTTCGGCGATCAACAAGCAGCTCATCAGCGCCGAGGAGGAATTCGGTGTTGCCCTGTTCGAGCGCCTGCCGCGCGGCATGCGGCTGACATCGGCGGGCGAATTGCTCGTCAATGGCTACAGGGAATGGAATAAGGACCTTTCCCGCATCAAATCCGAAATCGAGGAACTGAAGGGATTACGCCGCGGCGAGGTGAGAATCGCGGCTTCCCAGGAAACCGTACCCGATTTCCTGCCGGCAGTGATTGCGCGATTCACGAAGGACCATCCTCGTATCCGCAATGCGATCGCAGTGGAGGATTCCGATCGCGTGCGACAGCTGGTCAGGGATGGGGGCGCAGATTTCGGACTGACCTTCAGCCCCCTGCCCCTCCCGGGGGTCATTGTTACGCGCTCCGCCGATTTTCATCTCGTCGCCATGCTGCCCGCAACTCCCGGTGTAGAGCCGCCGGATAGCATCTCCATAGGCGAATTCTTCAAGAAGCCGACGATCGTTCCCGACACCAGCAGTCATCTACGGGATGTCGTCGACATTGCCGCGGCGCGTATAGACATCCGCTTTCAGCCTGTCCTCACGACCAACAGCTTGTCGCTTATGCGGTCCATGGTCCGCGAGGGCGGCGGTTTCGGGGTTACGGCGATCGCTTCCGGCATGTCCCTTCCGCATGAGGACGGATTGCACTACTCTCGCATTGCCGACAGCGGCTTGCCGCCGATGGTCCTTTCCCTGATCGTTGATCCCAGGCGCAGCCTCTCGATGACATCCATCATTGCCCGCAGGTATTTCGAGGAATATCTCGATGAGATCGCAGTTCGAGCCGGAAAGGAATCCGTGCATTCATTGGAGTAGTCGCTCTCCCACCTGAACAGGATTCCTTGCGCGGCGACGCCTCCATCACGGCACTGCCTCGTCTCCGTCGACCCTTTATCAATCAACGGTAGCAACAAGCGCATTTTATACCTTGGCATGAGATGTCAATGCTCATGTCATTTCTCGTGACCGGCAGCCGGGGATGCCGGCGCATAACATTATCCATGCTAAATCTATTCGGATCAAAGGCGTCCGGGGCACCTTGCCGTTGAAGAAAAGGCAACACACCGAACTAATTTTGATGCTTGCAAAAGTTGCACAAGCTCACGCCTATAGGCCAATATCTTCTACTGCTAATTCTCGAGGTGGCAAGGGAATGGCGAATGATTATAGCCCATACGAATCCCATAGGAGAGCACGAGCGCAGCTTCGCCTCGTTCGTGCACAAGAACCGCACTTCGTCGAACGGCAAACGGAAGAAATTCCCATGCCAGAAGCCAAGTCATATCTTTTAAGCACGGTCGACGGAACGATCCGGACGGTGATGCTTCCCGCCGGCAACCGGATCGAGCACATCCGCAAGTTGGTCGGATCCAGCGGGATCGATGTCGTCCGCATCGCGGACTCCCATCTTCTCTATGCCGATGATAACGGCCTCATCGACGGGCTTTCCAGCATAGCGGATTTGAAGGGCCATCCTTCGCCGCTGGCCGGCAATCTTCTGATCGTCGGCAAGGATGAAAGCGGCAAGGCCACCAGTGTCAGTGCCGGCATCGACGACGTCGCTTCCTGGTTCACGATCATTCGTCCGGTTTTCCTGCCCGTTTTCGAAACCGTGCGCGAATCTCAAATTCTCAGCACGCGCGTCATCCGTCTGGATGTTCGCATTGAACGCTCGATCCCGAACATCATAGAATAGAGCGCGAGAAAGATGCACGATAAGATTTGGCATCAGCGCAACATTAGAAATATCTATTATATTTCTTTCCATGATACCACCGCTGATGGGATGTGAAGAGCATCGCTCGTAAACCTGTTTCCCGATAGCGAAACGCGGCCGCATAACATAATCAGCGCTGCCCATCCGGCAGATAAAGAGCCTCATTCAGGATCAGACAACGCCGCGCGATCAGCCCAATTCCACGAAGCAAGCTTGTCAGCTCTGGTTTCGAGTGCCATTGGTCTGGAAACGACAAGCGACGACAACAAGCAGCTTTCACATGAAACTTGATGCAATCGATCTGCGGATACTGGATGCCATTCAGCGCGATGGCCGCATCACCAAGCTCGCGCTGGCCGATAAGGTGGGATTGTCGCCGACGCCATGCTGGCTACGCCTTCGTAAGCTTGAAAAGGCCGGGATCATCACGGGCTATCACGCCCGTCTGGCGCTCCGTCGTCTCGCACCGGTCGCAAGCGTCATGGTAGAACTGACACTGGCAAATCATCGGCAGATCGACTTCGATCGTTTCGAGCGGGCAGTGGCGGCCATTCCTGAAATCGCGGCCTGTTGGGCTGTCGGCGGCGGCGTCGATTATATCCTGAAGATCATGGCGGCCAATATCGATGCCTATCAGCGATTGATCGACGACCTTCTTAATCGCGACCTCGGCATCGAACGCTATTTCACCTACATCGTCACCAAGACTGTGAAGGAGGAGACGGTGCTTCCCGTCGCCGACCTGCTTTCTCCGGGCACGTCGGACAGCGAATAGAGAAACTCTCTAGCGCCGCGCTTCACTTTAGATCCTTTCTCTCTACCAGCCGCCAGCAATGGACAATCTCTCACATCGTTCCGTGACAGCATCGGCTATCTGGAAAGAGAGACCCGACCATGACCGCGCTCCACGCCCGCGCCACCTATCATGAAGCCCTTTCGCGGCTGAACGACCGTCATCTGCTGCGAGACCTCTCCTATGTCGCAGGCCGTTGGGTCGCCGGCGAAGCCAATCAAAGCTTCGAGGTCACCGACCCTGCATCGTCTGCGACGCTTGCCTGGGTCGCCAGTCTCGACAGGCAGGAGACCATCGGCGCCATCGATGCTGCCGCGCGTGCCTTTGCCGCCTGGCGTTCGCTTCTGCCGCAGCAGCGATCGGCGATTCTGCGCAAGTGGTATGAACTCATGCTGGAGGCACGCGAGGATCTGGCGCTCATCATGACGCTGGAACAAGGCAAGCCGCTTGCCGAATCCCGTGGCGAGATCGATTACGCCGCAAGCTTCATCGAATGGTATGCCGAGGAATCGAAGCGCATCAATGTGGAGAGTGTGACCAGCCACCTGCCGGATGCCGAAATGTTCGTCCGCAGGGAAGCACTCGGCGTTGTCGGTATCGTCACGCCCTGGAACTTTCCTTCCGCGATGATCACGCGCAAGGCCGCTGCAGCACTTGCCGCCGGCTGCACTGTCGTCGCTCACCCGTCGTCCGAAACGCCGCTATCGGCACTGGCACTTGCTGAACTCGGCGAACGCGCCGGGCTTCCGGCCGGGGTCTTCAACGTGGTGACCGGCGATGCCGCAACCATCGTCGGCGCCTTCTGCGAAGATCCCCGGGTCAGGGCATTGAGCTTCACCGGATCGACCGGCATCGGCAAGATGATCGCCGGCCAGTGTGCCGGGACAATGAAGCGGCTTGTGATGGAACTTGGCGGCCATGCGCCCTTGATCGTCTTCGACGATGCGGATCTCGACCGCGCTGTCGATATCGCCATCAATGCCAAATTCGCGACCTCCGGCCAGGATTGCCTCGCCGCCAACCGCATCTTCGTCCAGCGCCCGATCATGGACGCTTTCGTTGCGGCGTTCGTCAAGCGCATCGAAGCGCTCAAGGTCGGAAACGGATTGGACGGCACCTCCGACATCGGGCCGCTCATGCATGAACGTGCCGTTGCCAAGGTCGAGGAACAGGTCAAGGACGCCCTGAAGCATGGCGCAAGGCTTGTCACCGGCGGCAAGCGCCACGCGGCCGGCTCTCTCTTCTTCCAGCCGACCCTGCTCGTCGAGCCCTCGCTGGACGCATTGATCATGCACGAGGAAACCTTCGGACCGGTCGCAGCCGTCAGCGTTTTCGACCGCGAGGACGAGGTGGTCGCCCGGGCCAACGATACCGAATATGGCCTTGTCGCCTACGTTGTCACGGCCAACGGCGCGCGCCAGATGCGGCTCGGCCGGGCGCTCGAATACGGCATGGTCGCCATCAACCGCGTGAAGATCACCGGCGGCCCTATTCCGTTTGGCGGCTGGAAGCAATCCGGCCTCGGTCGCGAAGGCTCCCGCCACGGCATCGAGGCCTTCACCGAGCTCAAATATCTCTGCGTCGACACGACAGCCTGACGCGCCCGCCCGATACGAAAGAAGGAACCACAATATGTTGGACAAGCGCAATGAACTGAACGCCTGGGACAGGGACCATTTCTTCCATCCCTCGACGCATATGGGCATGCACGCGCGGGGCGAGACGCCGACCCGCGTGATCGCCGGTGCCGAAGGCGTCTACATCACGGACACCACCGGCAAGAAGAGCCTCGATGCCTTTGCCGGCCTTTACTGCGTCAATGTCGGTTACGGCAGGCAGAAAATCGCCGACGCAATCGCCGAGCAGGCAAAGAACCTTGCCTACTACCACGCCTATGTCGGCCACGGCACGGAAGCTTCCATCACGCTTTCGAAGATGATCATCGATCGCGCGCCCGAAGGCATGAGCCGCGTTTATTTCGGTCTCTCCGGCTCCGATGCCAATGAGACCAACATCAAGCTGATCTGGTATTACAACAATATTCTCGGCCGTCCGGAAAAGAAGAAGATCATCTCGCGCTGGCGCGGCTATCATGGCTCTGGCGTCATGACAGGCAGTCTTACCGGCCTCGAATTGTTCCACAAGGCCTTCGACCTGCCGCGCGCGCCGATCCTCCATACCGAAGCGCCCTACTTCTTCCGCCGCGCCGACCGCTCGATGAGCGAGGAACAATTCGCGCAGCATTGCGCCGACAGGCTGGAGGAGATGATCCTCGCCGAAGGTCCTGAAACAGTCGCGGCTTTCATCGGCGAGCCGATCCTCGGAACCGGCGGCATCGTTCCGCCGCCGAGGACCTACTGGCAGAAGATCCAGGCTGTTCTCGACAAATATGACGTGCTGCTCGTGGCCGACGAGGTCGTCACCGGTTTCGGCCGCCTCGGCACGATGTTCGGCTCCGATCATTACGGCATGAAGCCGGATCTCATCACCATCGCCAAGGGCCTGACGTCCGCCTATGCGCCGCTCTCGGGCAGCATCGTCTCTGACAAGATGTGGCAGGTGCTCGTGCAGGGATCCGACCAGCTCGGCGCCATCGGCCATGGCTGGACCTATTCCGCCCATCCGATCTGCGCGGCTGCCGGCATCGCCAATCTCGAGCTGGTCGACGAACTCGACATCGTCGAAAATGCGGGCTCGACCGGCGCCTATTTCCGCTCCGAACTTGCCAAGGCCGTCGGCGGCCATAGGCATGTCGGCGAGATTCGCGGCGACGGGCTGATGGCAGCCATCGAATTCGTCGAGGACAAGGACGATCGCAAGTTCTTCGATCCCGCGCAGAAGATCGGACCGCAGGTGGCGGCGGCATTGCTCGAGCGCGGCGTCATCGGCCGCGCCATGCCGCAGGGAGACATCCTCGGCTTTGCACCGCCGCTGTGCCTGACGCGCGAGGAAGCCGATACCGTCGTCAAGGCAGCGGCCGGCGCCATCGAAAGCGTACTTTCGGGCCGCTGATCCGCTCCTGACGAGACGACCCTACACGTCCTACGCCAATGGCGCGGCCTGTTGTTGACAATAGGCCGCGCCATTGCATTCGGTCGTCGCCATTCGGCGACGAATGGTGTACATGGATTCCTGTAATTGTACCGGATCAATCCATGTATCGTCATGATTCAAAAAGCCAGGACAATGGCGCCTGGAAGCCCGTCCTTCAGCATCGCAAGGGCGTGACCAAGCACAAGCTGCTCACCGACAAGATCATCTCCGACATCGATGACGGCATCCTGCCCGTCCACACGCAGATGCCGACGCATCGCGATCTTGCCCATGCACTGGGGATTTCCGTCCAAACCGTAAGTTTGAGCTACAAGGAGGCGGAGCGGCGCGGCTATCTGCGCGGCGAGGTCGGGCGTGGCACCTTTGTGCGCAGCCGCGTCACCGAACGGGCCGACAGCTTCATGCTCGATCGCGATCCGAGCGGCAGTGCCGATCTTTCCATAATAAGGGCCGTCTATACCGAGGCACATGAGCGCTCGGCTCGCGAGCTCATGCAGGCACTTGCGGAAAGCGACAATAGCAGCTTCATGCGGCCCTGCCGCCCGATCGCAGGCCTCGACGCCCATCGCGCGGCAGCACGGGTCTGGCTCGCCGGCTTGTCGGTCACAACCGATCCGGATCGCATCCTCATCACAAATGGCGCCGCTCACGGCCTCTTCCTTGCCGTCGCCTCGGTCGTTCGTCCCGACGAAGTGGTCCTGACCGAGAACCTGACCGATCACGGCATCATCGGCCTTGCCAATGTTCTCGGCTTCACGCTGCGCGGCCTTCCGACCGATCGCGAGGGTATCCTGCCCGACGCCTTCGAGGCCGCCTGCGCTATCGGCGATGTGTCGGCGCTTGTTATCGTCTCCTCGCTGGGCAACCCCACCAGCCATGTCATGGGAGCCGAGCGCCGCCGCACGATCGCCGACATAGCTCGTCGGCACAATATCTTCGTCATCGAGGATGAGGTCTACAAGCCCATGCTGCGGGATCCCCTTCCCTCGATGGCGGATCTCATCCCGGAGCTCGGCTTCTTCGTGACCAGCTTCACCAAATCCGTCATGACGGGATTGCGCATCGGCTATCTCGTCGTGCCGGCCCATTATTCAATCCGCGCTGCTTCGATCCTGCGCGTCACCGGATGGAGCGCCACCAACGTCGTTGCCGAAATGGCGTCGCGCTGGGTTCTGGATGGGACGGCGGAAGCCCTGCTTACCGTCCAACGAAACGAGGCGGAGGCCCGGCAGGCGATCGTCTCCGATGTGCTGGCGCCGTTCGTCGCCGGCAGCCATCCGCTGTCGCTTTGCGCCTGGCTTTCCGTTCCCGAACGTTGGACCGAGGAAGGCCTCGTGCGGGCACTGGCTCGCAAGGGTGTCGCGGTCACGCCATCCGATCCGTTCGTGGCCGGTGGAGAGCGGCCGGTCGGCGGTATCCGCATCTGTCTCGGTGGCCGCCTCTCCCATTCCGCTCTTCGCTCGGCGCTCGAAACCGTTCGCGGCACGTTCGAACAACTGCCGCCCGTTTTCGATGTGGGATCGATCGTTTAGAGCACGTCCAAGACGGTGCGCAGCGGTTTTCCGTCCGGAGTGCGTTTGGAAACAAGAAGATAGAGCGTTTCCGCGATGCGCAGAAAAGCGGAAATGCTCTGGTCTTACCGCAGCTCGATCCCATCAAAGGATCGAGCTGAGAAACTCCTTGGTGCGGTCTTCCTTCGGCGCGCTGAAGATCTCTTCCGGCTTGCCTTGCTCGCAGATACGGCCTTTATCGAAGAAGCAGACCCGGTCGGAGACTTCGCGGGCAAAGCGCATTTCGTGGGTGACAAGCAGCATGGTCAGATCGTGCTCATGGGCGAGATCGCGGATGACGCCCAGCACCTCGCCGACGAGCTGCGGATCGAGTGCGGATGTCGGCTCGTCAAACAGCAGCACGCGCGGACGCATGGCAAGCGCGCGGGCGATCGCGACGCGCTGCTGCTGACCGCCGGAAAGCTGACTTGGATAGTGATCCTTCTTCTCAGAGAGGCCGACCATGCGCAAGAGCTCGACAGCGCGGCACTCGGCCTCCGCCCGGCCAAGCCCAAGCACGCGTGTCGGCGCTTCGACGACGTTGCGCAGCACAGTCATGTGCGGAAACAGGTTGAAGCTCTGAAAGACCATGCCGACATGGGTGCGGATCTGCCGCAGATGCGCCTCGCTGGCGAGGAAACGACCACGGCCATTGTCCTGATGGTAGGACATGCCGGCCAGATGCAGGGTTCCCTCCTGGAAAGGCTCGAGCGTCATCAGGATGCGCAGGACCGTTGATTTTCCGGAGCCGGAAGGGCCGATCAGCGTCACCTTCTCGCCGGGCGTAACGTCGAAGCAGAAATTGTCGAGGACGGTCAGGTGGCCGTAGCGCTTGGTCACATCTTGAAAGCGGATCAATGGTTGCGTCATTTGAGAGCAATTCCGTTTTTCGGCAACGCCTTTTCGAGCCAATGAATGGCCGCCGAGCAGACGAGCGTGAGGATGAGAAAGATCAGGCCGACGAGAGAAAGCGGCACCAGATACTCGAACGTCCGATCTCCGATGAGATTGGCGAGATTGAGCATGTCGACCACCGTGACGACCGACAGGACCGGCGTCTCCTTCAGCATGGAGACGAGATAGTTGCCCATGGCCGGAATGATGCGGGTGATCGCCTGTGGGATTATGATATCCCAATAGGTGCGGCCGCGGCTGAGATTGAGCGCCGTCGCAGCTTCCCATTGTCCGAGCGGCACGGCATCCAGGCCGCCGCGATAGACCTCCGACGTATAGGCCGAATATTGCAGCCCGAGCGCCAGCGCGCCGGTCAGGAAAGCAGGTAATACGATGCCGTAGATCGGCAGGACATAATAGAGGAAGAAGAGCTGGACGAGCAGCGGCGTATCGCGCAGGAACTCGATGACGAAAGCCGTCGGCCAGGAGATGGCCACGAAACGGCTGCGCCGCAGCAAGGCGAAGACAAGGCCGATAACAAGCGCGATCGCAAAACCGGCGGCTGCCGCCTCCAGCGTGACGATCAGGCCGATGCCGAGGATCGGCAGGATCGACAATGCGAAAGACAGCGTCGTCGACGTATCCCAGGTGAAGCCATACATCATGCCGGCGCCCTCCCCGGGAAAGCGACGCCACGGCGAAGAATCGTCTCCAGCCAGCGCATGAAGGCAACCAGAATGAGCGCCATGATGAAATATCCGATGAGCGTCAGCGAGTAGATCGTCACGCTGTCGAGCGTGATGTTGCGCAATTGCTGCGCCTGGAAGGTGAGATCGCTGATCGAAATGAGCGACACCAAGGCGGTGTCCTTCAGATTCTGAACGGCGAGATTGCCGAAAGCCGGCATCATTTCGACCACGGCCTGCGGCAGGACGACATGGAAGAGCGTCTGGCCCTGCCCGAAATTCAGCGCCCGCGCCGCCTCATGCTGCGTATCGGGGACCGCCTGCAGCGCGCCGCGCACCACCTCTGCGCCATACGCGCCGATGTTGAGCGCCAGGCCGGCGATGCCCGTGGTGATGGGATCGAAGGAGATGCCAATCAGCGGCAGCGCGTAATAGAGCCAGAAAAGCTGCACCAGAAGCGACGTGCCGCGAAAGATCTCGATATAGACGATCGCGATTGCGGAGAGCAGCCGCCCTCCGGCAAAGCGCGCAAGGCCGGCCGCAAAGGCGAGGATGGCACCGACAAACATCGAGGCAACGGCGATGAGCGCCGTCACCTCCGCGCCCTTCAGCAATGCCGGCAGATAGTGTGTCCAGCTCATGTCCGGGTCACCTCCGTTCCAGAATGGGAGGGGCCGAACGACCGGGCGATCGTCCGCAGACGACCGCCGGGTCGTTCTTGACTATCGATAGGCTCATTTGCCCGCGCACAGGTCTTCGGTGCTCTTCGTGCGCGCGGCCTCGACGCTCTCGGCGCTGAGACCATAGGACATCAGGATTTTCTTGTAGTCGTCGGTCTTCTTGAAGGCTTCGAGAGCGGTATTGAAGGCCTTGTAGAGTTCCTTGTCCTCGGGCCGGAAATCGAAGCCGCCATAGCTTCTGACGGATTTTCCGTTGATCACCGGATCGGTGAAGGGCTCGGCATGCTCGACATTCGTGCTGCCCTGAACGAGCTTGGCGACAGTCAACTCGGTTGCCGCATAGGCGTCGGCACGGCCGGTCTGGATCGTGGACAGCGCATCCGCATTCGCCTGGATCATGACGATCTGGGATTCCGGAATGCCGAGACCATGGAAGAAGTCCAACTGATCGGCACCCGAGACGATCGCGACCTTGAGCGACGGATCCTTCTTGATATCCTCATAGGAATGCAGCTTCTTCGGATTGCCCTTTGGCACCAATAGTCCCTCGCCGTAACTGGAGTTCGGCGTGGTGAACTGCACCTGCTTGCAGCGCTCCGGCAGGATATTCTGCTCGGCGGCAACGAAATCGAAGCGCTTGGCCTTCAGGCCGGGGATCAGCGACCCGAACGGCGTCACGGTCCACTCGACTTCCTTGACACCCATCGACTTCAAAACGGCGGCGGCAACATCGGGGCCGATGCCCTTGGCGGCACCGCTCTCGTCCATGTAGCTGTAGGGAACCTCATTGGCGCTGGCGCCGCGGATGTAGCCATCCTTCTTGATCTGCTCGAGGCTGGCGGCATGGGCTGAAACGGCGAGGCCGAGGGTTAGGCCCATGGCGGCGAGGCTGCGGTAAAAATTCGATCTCATAGTTCACTCCTCTGTGGTTGAAATTCGTCATCGGCTGTCCGGTTTTCCGGATCTTTGCCGATAACGGGGTGGTGACCCGCGCCGCGCTGTCGCGGCGCGGCAATTCAGGGCGCCTCCGTCAATGTTGCGACGACGGCTAAGCAATCCCCGGTTTTGATGAGGCCGGGGAAATGACGTGCGGCGAGAACACCATCCAGCGCCGCCCGATAGTCAAGGGGCTCGGATCCGGTGCGGCCGATCGGATGGATGCGGGCGATGATCTCGCCCCGCGAAACCATTTCACCCAGGTCCTTGAGCGGTTCGAAAAGGCCGTCGGCCTCGGAAAAGACGAAGCAGTCTGACGACGGCATATCAAGCCATTGTGTCGCTTCGACCTCCGGGGCGCCTGCGACGATTCCGGCGTGCTTCAGGACATTCAGAACGCCGCGCTTGGCAATGGAAGCCGTGCGCGCCGATATGGTTCCACCGCCCGAAAGCTCCGTGGTCACAAAGACCTTGCCCATCTCCTCGGCGGTGGTGTCATACATGCCGACGGCATCGATCTCGATCATCCGCATGGAATAGGGCGCAGAAAACGCGACAACGCCATCGAAGCAGGCCTTCTCCTGGCTCCTATCCGGCAAAGCATGCGCTGCGGCATAGGGCAGGAAATCGAGGGTGCGCCCGCCCGAATGAAAATCGAGCACGATATCGGCAAGCGGCAGCAGGTAGCGGGTAAAATAGTCGGCGATCTTCTCGGTAACGCTACCATCAGGCCGGCCCGGAAAACTCCGATTGAGGTTGCCTTTGTCGATCGGCGAGGTGCGCGTTGCTGCGCGGAAGGCAGGGTAGTTCATCGCCGGAACGATGATGATCCTCCCCTTGATCTCCTCCGGCTTCAGCGTGCGGGCGAGATCGAAAAGCGCAACGGGCCCTTCATATTCATCGCCATGATTGGCCCCGGTCAAAAGCGCCGTCGGCCCTTCGCCATTCCTGATGACGCAGATGGGGATCATGATCGAACCCCAGGCGGAATCGTCGCGCGACCAGGGAAGGCGCAGATGCCCGTGCTGGATGCCGTCACGATCGAAATCGACTGTCGGCGTGATCGGCGATGGACGTTTGGATATGCTCATGCTGTTCATCTCAGGCCATCACTTCACGACAAGCCGTCGGGGAACGTTGGAGAGGCACTCGACGCCGCTCTCCGTGATGACGATGCTTTCGGTGATTTCCATACCCATGTCTTCCAGCCAGAGGCCTGTCATGAAATGAAAGGTCATGCCCGGTAGCAATTCGGTGCGATCGCCGGGGCGCAGGCTCATGGTCCGCTCGCCCCAATCCGGCGGATAGGAAAGGCCGATCGGATAGCCGGTGCGGTTATCCTTGACGATCCCGTATTTCTTCAGGACCGAGAAAAAGGCGTTGGCGATATCCTCGCAGACGTTACCTGGCTTGGCGGCGGCAAGGCCGGCCTCCATGCCCTCAAGCGTCGCCTTCTCCGCATCGAGAAAGGCCTGCGTCGGCTTGCCAAGAAAGACGGTGCGCGACAGCGGGCAATGATAGCGGCGATAGCAGCCGGCGATCTCGAAGAAGGTGCCCTCGCCGCTCTTCATCGGCTTGTCGTCCCAGGTCAGATGCGGAGCGGAGGCATCCGCGCCCGACGGCAGCAAGGGAACGATCGCGGCATAATCGCCGCCGAAGCCATCGACGCCGCGAATGCCGGCATCGTAGATTTCGGCGACCAGATCGGATTTGCGAATGCCCGGCTCGACTTTCTCGACGATCCGCTGGTGCATGGCTTCGACGATGCGACCTGCCTTGCGCATATAGCCGAGCTCGGTCAGGCTTTTGACGGCGCGCTGCCAGTTGACGAGCCCCTGGGCATCCTTGAAACGGGCATTCGGCAGATGCTTGACGAGCGAAGCATAGGCCGCGGCGGTGAACCAATAATTGTCCATCTCGACGGCGATCGTGGCGTTCGCCCAGCCGCGCTCCTCTATGATCTTCGAGAGCAGATCCATCGGATGGCGCTCGTTCGACTGCACATAGTGATCGTGATAGCCGATGATATTGTCATGGGCGAGATAGGCCGTGCGCTTGGCGCCATTGGCATCCTGGCCGCGCCCGTACCAGATCGGCTCGCCGGTATCAGGCACCAGCACGCATTGATGCACATAGAAGGACCAACCGTCATAACCGGTCAACCAATGCATATTGGATGGATCGGTGACGATGACGAGATCGACACCGGCCTTTTCCATGGCGCGGCGCGTCTTTTCGAGCCGCTCGGCATATTCGGCGCGGGTGAAATTGAGGGTCGGTTCGCTCACGCTTAATCTCCTGATGCTTTTGTCGTTTCGATCGCTTGGCCCGCTCCGGCCGAGATGGCGCGGCGATGGGCAAGGGTGGCAATGGCGGTATCCTGCACGCCCGTCCCGGTCAGATCGCAAAGCGTGATCGTCTCGGGCGACCGGCGGCCTGGCACCTTGCCGGCGATAATGGCGCCGAGTTCAGGGAAATCGGCGCTCTCGCTCACAAGCCCCGCGGCGATCGCATGATGAAGCTCGCCCAGCCGCCGCGTCTGTTTCAGACTATCGGCAACATAAGGCGCGGCCTTCAGGATGGCGGCTGGGTCGATCTCGTTCTTGTGTTCGGCGTCGGAACCCATGGCAGTCACGTGCTGGCCCGGCTGCAGCCAGGTGGCATCGAGGATCGGCTTGTCCGCCGGTGTGGTGGTGACGATAATATCGGCGTCGCGGCAGGCCTTCTTGGCATCCGCCTCCGCCACGACGGGAAAGCCGAGTTCCGCCGTCAGTTCCGTCGCGAGTTTGTCGGCCTTTGCCTGATCGCGCGCCCAAATCCGAGCAGCTTCGATCGGCCGAACCAGCGTGAGCGCACGCAATTGCAGGCGGGCCTGCATGCCGGCTCCGAGAATTGTGGCAATCCGGCTATCCGGGCGGGACAGGTGCCGTGCGGCCACGGCCCCTGCCGCGGCGGTTCGAACATCCGTCAGATAACCATTGTCGAGCAGGAGCGCCTCGACAAGGCCGGTGCGAGCCGACAGGAGCATCATCAGCCCGTTGGTGCTTGGCAATCCAAGTGATGGATTGTCGAAGAAGCCGGGGCTTACCTTGATCGCGAAACTGTCGAGATCGGGAACATAGGCCGTCTTCACGTCAACCTCGCCGCGATGGGCGGGAATATCGAGCCGCATGATCGGCGGCATTTCCACGGCCTTCGTCGCCAGCGCCGCGAATGCCTGCTCGACGCAATCGACGGCATCGTTATCGAGCCGAACGATCTTGCGAAGATCTGTTTCGGTCAGGATCAGCACACGGGTCATGGCGCCACTCCCCTATCGGGACCACTCACGATTGCCCGATGGGTCGCCGGATCGATATTGCCTCCGGACACGATAACAACCGTCAGACCATCGGGCTTGATCTTGCCGGCGAGCAAGGCCGCTATCCCGACGGCACCCGCCCCTTCGACGGTCAACCCCTCGATCAAGGCCGCATGGCGAATGCCGGCGGCGATCTCCTCCTCGCTAAGCAGGATGACATTATCGAGAAGCGCCTGGCACATTCGGAACGTCAGGCGGTTATCGAGCCCAATGCCGCCACCCAGCGAATCCGCCAAGGTCTCTACCTCCTGCACATCCGTTGGACGACCGGCCGCAAGGCTCGCCGCCATCGCCGCGCCGCGCTCCATCGAAACGCCGACCACCTTGGCGGCCGGCAGACGGCTCTTGATCGCGGCTGCAACACCCGAGGCCAGCCCGCCGCCCGACAGCGGTACGAGAACCAGCGCCGTTTCCGGCAAATCGTCTGCGACCTCGAGCCCGAGCGTGCCCTGACCGGCAATGACATCGGCGTCGTCGAAGGGCGGAATGAAACACATGCCCTCATCACGGACGAGGCGCTTGACCTCCAACATCGCATCATCCTGCGAGTGCCCGACGATACGGATGTCCGCGCCAAGATTTCGGATAGCCTCGACCTTGTTGGCGGGAACAAGTGCAGACAGGCAGATGGCCGCGCGAGCGCCCATCGTCTTGGCGGCATGGGCAACCGCCCTGCCGTGATTGCCGGTCGATGCCGTCACAAGCCCACGCGAACGTGCCTTTTCGTCCAGGCGCAAAAGCGCATTCGTGGCGCCGCGAAGCTTGAAACTGCCCGTGTGTTGATGATTTTCCAGCTTGAGATGAACCGGAACGCCCGTCCGCTGGGACAGAGCTTGCGAGAGCCGCAACGGCGTGCGCAGCATGTTTGGCGCAATGCGTTGCCGCGCCGCTTCTATATCCTGCAGTGTCACCATCATTGTCATGGCGCACACCGATGCCTTGCCCACGATGCAACCGGCGTCATCACGAATTTCATCTCTTTCTCGCGCTGGATATTCATGACATCAGCGTGAAAGAGACAATGGATCATGTCAATCTGTATATTGTTTCATTACAATTATAAGTGCACCTTCCAAGACTGACGGCCAAGTGAGGCAATGTCAGCATGGCGCGCTTGGCGGGTCGCCAGGTGCATGGGATTTCGTATTCGTGCTGGTGCTGACGGAGGTTGCTGCGCGCTCCGTTCGAAAGACGTCAGGATTTCAGCGCGTGCCTGACCCTCAGGATCGCAAGGGCGACTGCTCCGATCACCACGGGAATGGAGATCAGCATGTAGATTGGATTGATGTGAAGGCCGGCATGATCCGCCGTCTCGATCGCGACTTTGATCAGGCTCAGAAGGTAGTAGCTGATGGCGATGATCGAGAGACCCTCGACCGCCCGCTGGATTTTGACCTGGGTTTCAGCGCGCTCGGCCATGGCCTGGATCTGAACGGCGTTCTGGACCTCGATCTCCACCTGGATGCGGGTCTGGAGCAAATCGATCAGATGCATGGTCGCATGCGACAGTTGCTCCAGGCGCAATGCAGTCGCCTCACAACTCCTGACCGCCGCTTTGAAGCGGCGCGCGACGAAAACCCCGAAACGCTGAAAACCTGGGACATGGGTCTCGCGCAGCTCGGCGATGCGTTCCTCGACGATCTTGGCATAGGCTGCCGTGGCACCGAAACGATTGCGCGTCTGCGCCGCCGCGGAGATCACCTCCGCGGAAAGCTGGGAAATCTCATCGAGCAGTCGCTTATGATCTTCGGCAGAGGTCGATACGTGGCGATTGGTCAATTCGACAAGCTTCCGGTCATAGCCGCCAAGAACAGGACCAAGCCGCCGCGCCTCCGGAAAGCCCAAAAGCGCCATGACGCGGTAGGTCTCGATTTCATAGACCCTGCGGACCATACGGCCGAGCCGGTATGCATTGAGGTCATGATTGAAGAGGATCGTGCGGCTGGTGCCGTTGTCTCCGACGCGAAAATCCGAGCAAACGAGTGCGGCTCCGCCGCCGATCGTGGGCGCCGCCGTATCGCCGAATTGAAGAGCCGAAAGGAGAGGTCCAAGTTCGCCCGGCGCCGATCCGCAAATGAGAATTTCCAATCGGCAAATGAACGACCAGTCGGTCAGGCCGGCGAGCCGCGCCGCCTCATCGATCGACAGCGAACCCGCGGGCCAGGTCGATGGTTCGGCCTCAAGAGGCGTAACTCGGGTGACAGTGACGAATTCGGTATGAAACTCGACCTGTGTCCGAGGGCCTTCGATTGCATCCTCGGCAACGACGACACGGTGGCTCAGGTCGGAGATCGAGGGTGATGTGCCCGACAGGGCGATATGCTCGACCAGCGCCGGACCCGAAAAATAGATCGATGGCCGCGCGTGAAGTTCCGAATTGAAATCGACTGCCACCGTTTTCGCCCCCCCAAGCAAATGCCTGCTCCAATCGTATGCCGGCCATTGCGGCAATCGGCAATGCTTCGTTGCCTGCGACAGAGTGTCCCGAGGTTTTGAAGGCAACCCTGTTCGGCTGAATTCTGAAATAGGGTAAGCTCGACGCAACCAACATCGATCGCATGACTTGCGAACCGAGGCTTTCGGTAGAAAATAGCGGCGAACGCACGGCCAGGCTCAGAGAACCACACAACCGGCGGTTCGTCCTGGAACTGTTGAAGGGGAGACTTGCATGACAAATGCCGCAAGCCTGGGATTGCCTGGCCTCCTGGGTCAAGACCATACGGGCATCACCGTTCCCGATCTTGACGAGGCACTCGACTTCTTCGTCCGAATACTCGGTTGCAGGCATGCCTATACCTTCGGCCCGATCGGCGATGATGAAGGCGATTTCATGCGCCAGGCGCTGGGCACTCATCCACGCGCCCGCATCAGGCGCGCGGCGCTTATCCGCATCGGTCACGGCTCCAATCTGGAGCTCTTCGAATATGAGGCACCGGGCCAGCGCCGCCTTGGGCAAAAGAACAGCGACATTGGCGCCTTCCATGTCGGACTTTACGTCGAAGACATTCAGGCGGCCAAGGCCTACCTCGATGCACAAGGCATCACGACCCGCCTCGGACCGCTCCCCATCAGCGAGGGACCGAATGCCGGACAAAGCATCCTCTATTTCCAGTCCCCCTGGGGCTTGCAATTGGAGGTCATCAGCTATCCGGAGGGCATGGCCTACGAAAAGACGGCCGAAACGATCCTTTGGTCGCCAAAATCTCCGGAAAAATGATTACAGGCAGCTGAGACCGGCTCAGATGTGCAGAGCATGGCCAAGCGCTTTCAATGCGGCTTCCTGCAGGCTTTCGCTGCGGGTCGGATGGGCGTGGATCGTGCCCGCGATGTCTTCCAGCCGCGCGCCCATCTCGAGTGCCAGCGAGAACGCGCTTGACAGTTCCGAGACGCCGGCACCAACCGCCTGCAGGCCGAGCACAAGATTGGTGTCCGCGCGCGCTACAGCCCGCACAAAACCATCTTCCGACTGGGTCGTCATCGCCCGACCATTGGCAGCGAAGGGAAAGAGACCGACGCGGATTTCATAGCCCTGAGCGCGCGCTTCATCGGGTGAAAGCCCCGCGGTGACGATCTCGGGATCGGTGAAGCAGACAGCGGGAATGGCGCGTTTATCCCAAACACGCTTGCGGCCGGCAACGATCTCAGCGACCATCTCCCCCTGCGCCATGGCACGATGGGCAAGCATTGGCTCGCCGGTGACATCGCCGATCGCGTAGACGCCGCGCATGGATGTGCGGCAGCGTTCATCGATGCGGATGAAACGGCCGGCGCGATCGAGATCGAGTTCTTCGAGGCCCCAACCTTCCGTGCGCGGCTTGCGTCCGACTGTGACGAGAACCTTGTCCGCGGCGATCCGCTCTTCTTCGCCAGCAGCGGTCTCGATCAGCAGCGCCCCTCCCGAATAGGCTTTCGCCTTCGCTCCAGTCAAAACGCGCACACCAAGCTCATGTAGGCGCTTGGCAACGGGCTTGACGAGTTCGGCGTCATATTGCGGCAGGATTTGCGGCATCGCCTCGACCACGGTGACCTGCGCGCCCATCTTGGCAAAGGCTGTGCCGAGTTCCAGGCCGATATAGCCGCCGCCGACGACAGCAAGTGTATTGGGCACACTCGCCAGCGACAGCGCTTCGGTGGACGAAAGGATCGCTCCGCCAAAGGGCAGCAGCGGCAACTCGACCGGCTCGGAGCCTGTCGCAATGACAACCGTTTCGGCACGGATGACCTGAGTTCCGGTCTCGGTCTCGACTTCGACGGTCTTGCCGTCGCGGAACGTCGCCTGGCCATGCACGATCTTGACCTTGGACTTGCGTAAAAGACCGAGTACGCCGCCGTTCAGCCGGCCGACGATGCCATCCTTCCAGCGTATGGTCTGCGCGAGATCAAGCTTGGGTGCCTCGACGGTGATTCCAAGCGCATTGGGACTGGTCATGTGGCTGACCTTTTCGAACTCCTCGGCCGCGTGGATCAGCGCTTTGGAGGGGATGCAGCCAATATTCAGGCAGGTGCCGCCAGCCTTTGTGGATTCGACGATCACCGTATCGACGCCAAGCTGACCGGCGCGGATGGCGCAGATATAGCCGCCGGGTCCGGCGCCGATGACGAGGAGCTTGCAGACGATTTCTTTCATGTCATCAACCTTCGATGAAGATCAGCGCGGGGGTTTCGAGCAGCGCCTTGATCCGCTGGACGAAGACCGCCGCGTCCCAGCCGTCGACAATGCGATGGTCGAAGCTCGACGATAGGTTCATGATCTTGCGCGGAATGAACTGGGCCCCGTCCCAGACGGGCTGGGTCATGATCTTGTTGACGCCGACGATCGCGACTTCGGGATGGTTGATGATCGGCGTCGTCACGATGCCGCCGAGCGCGCCGAGCGAGGAGATGGTGATCGTGGAACCGGACAGCTCCTCGCGTGCGGCGGTGCCATTGCGGGCAGCGTCGGCGAGGCGTGTCAGCTCGGCGGCGCAATCCCAGATCGACCTGGCTTCGGCGTGGCGGACGACCGGTACGGTCAGGCCGGAGGGCGTCTGCGTGGCGATGCCGATGTGGACGGCGCCGTAGCGGGTGACGACACCGGCATCATCGTCGAAGGTGGCGTTGATACCGGGCTGCTCGCCCAGCGTCTTCACCATCGCCCGCATCAGGAAGGGCAGAATGGTCAGCTTCGGCTGATCGGGTTTGCGGCCGGCATTCATCGTCGCCCGCAAGTCTTCAAGGTCGGTGACATCGACCTCTTCGACATAGGTGATGTGGGGAATGCGCGAGGCTGCGAGGCGCATCTTCTCGGCGATGCGCCGGCGCAGGCCGGTGATCTTGATCTCCTCGACATCGGTCTTGCGGGCGGGGCCCGTTGGAGCAGCGATTGCGTGCTGCATGCCATGCGCGATGAACTGATCGAGATTGTCATGGGTGATGCGTCCCGCTGGCCCAGTGCCAGGCACCTGGCGCAAATCGACGCCAGCCTCCTGGGCACGTAACCGGACGGCAGGGGAAGCAAGCGGACGCTCCGCCGGTTCGCGGGAAACCGGGCGCTCGACCGGCGCCGTCGACTGAATAACCTTCGCTTCGACTGCCGGCCTTGCCAGAGGTGGTGCGACCGGCTTGGCCTCCCTCACCTCATCCTTGGCCGGTCCGGTCTTCGCAGGTTGGGGAGCCTCGGCGAGGGAGGCCTCTTCGCTCGCATTCCTATCCTCGCCAGCGACCTGGATGCGCAAGAGCGGCGCCTTGACGGCGACCGTATCGCCGACGTCGGCGCCGAGCCAGAGCACGACCCCTTCGACCGGAGAGGGGATTTCCACCGTCGCCTTGTCGGTCATGACTGCTGCGAGCACCATATCCTCACGCACCGGGTCGCCCGGTTTGACATGCCATTCGACCAGCTCGGCCTCGGCCACGCCTTCACCCACATCGGGCATTTTGATGACGAATTCACCCATCCTCAGCCCTCCATCACTTCTTTCAACGCCCGGCCGACACGGGCGGGACCGGGGAAATAGTCCCATTCCTGTGCGTGCGGATACGGCGTGTCCCAGCCGGTCACGCGCACGATCGGTGCCTCAAGACTATAGAAGCAGTACTCCTGAACCAGTGATGCGACTTCCGCGCCGAAGCCGGAGGTAAGCGTTGCCTCGTGCACGACGACGCAGCGGCCGGTCTTCTTCACCGACTGGACGATCGTATCGAGGTCGAGCGGTAGAAGGCTGCGCAGATCGATCACCTCGGCATCGATCCCCGTCTCCTCGGCCGCGGCAAGCGCCACATGCACCATCGTACCGTAGGCGACCACGGTGACGGCACTCCCTGGCCGGCGGATTTCCGCCTTGCCGATCGGGATCGTGTAATGCCCTTCCGGAACCTCGCCGAGATCATGCTTCGACCAGGGCGTCACCGGCCTTTCGTGATGACCATCGAAGGGGCCGTTATAGAGCCGCTTCGGTTCGAGGAACATCACCGGGTCCGGATCCTCTATCGCCGCGATCAGCAGGCCCTTGGCGTCGTAGGGATTGGACGGCACGATCACCTTCAATCCGCAGACATGTGTAAACAGCGCTTCCGGGCTCTGGCTATGCGTCTGCCCGCCGAAGATGCCGCCGCCGGTTGGCATGCGCACGACGATCGGGCAGGTAAAGTCGCCATTGGAGCGGTAGCGGATACGCGCCGCTTCCTGGGTGATCTGGTCATAGGCCGGATACATATAATCGGCGAACTGGATTTCGACGCAGGGCTTCAAGCCGTAGGCGGCCATGCCGATCGCCGTACCGAGAATACCGGATTCGTTGATTGGCGCATCGAAGCAGCGGGTCTTGCCGTATTTGGCCTGGAGTCCCTGCGTGGCGCGGAAAACGCCGCCGAAGTAGCCGACATCCTCGCCGAAGACGACGACATTGTCGTCACGTCCCATCGAGACGTCCATGGCACTGCGCACGGCCTCGATCATTGTCATTCTTGCCATGTCAGTATCCTGCCTTCTGCCGCTGGCGGCGGATATGGGCGGGCATTTCCGCATAGACGCCCTCGAAGATGTCGCGCACCGATGGCTTACCGCCCGCATGCAGCGTGCCGTGGCTTTCGGCCTGCTTCTGTGCTTCGATAACTTCATCGAGAACCTCGGCCTCCGCCTGGGCATGGCGCTCTTCCGACCAGACACCACGCATGATGAGATGCTTCTTTAGCCGCAACACCGGGTCGCCGAGCGGCCAGGCCTCGGATTCGGTTTTCGGCCGATAGGCGCTCGGGTCGTCGGAGGTGGAATGGGCGCCGACGCGGTAGGTGACATATTCGATCAGTGTTGGGCCGAGGTTGCGCCTTGCGCGCTCGGCCGCCCATTTGGCGACGGCATAGACCGCCAGATAGTCATTACCGTCGACCCGAAGCGCTGGGATGCCGAAGCCAAGGCCTCGAGCGGCGAAGGTGCCGGAACCGCCACGGGCAATGCCCTGGAAGGTGGAGATGGCCCATTGGTTGTTGACGATATTGAGGATGACCGGCGCCTTGTAGGTGGAGGCGAAGACCAGCGCCGAATGGAAGTCGGATTCGGCCGTCGAACCGTCGCCGATCCATGCGGCGGCGATCCTGGTGTCGTTCTTGATGGCCGACGCCATCGCCCAGCCGACCGCCTGCACATACTGGGTGGCAAGATTGCCGGAGATGGTGAAGAAACCATGCTCTTTCGACGAGTACATGACCGGCAGTTGCCGACCGCGCAAAGGATCGGCCTCGTTCGAATAGATCTGGTTCATCATCTCGACCATCGGATAGTCGTCGGCGATCAGGAGGCCTGCCTGCCGATAGGTCGGGAAGTTCATGTCCCCTTTGTTCAGCGCCTTGCGGAAGGCGGAACTCACCGCCTCTTCGCCAAGATGCTGCATGTAGAAAGAGGTCTTTCCCTGTCGTTGCGCCATCAGCATCCGGGCGTCGAAGGCCCTGAGCTTCATCATGTTGCGCAAGCCCGTCAGCAATTCCTCATCGGAGAGCAATCCGGCCCACGGGCCGACCGCCTCGCCGTCGCGGTTGAGAACGCGAATGATGGAATAAGCGAGATCGCGGATCTCCTCAGGCGCAACGTCGACCGCTGGTTTTGGCACGGAGCCGGCCTTGGCGATCTTGACGTTGGAGAAATCCGGCTGGCCGCCCGGCCGCACCGCCGGCTCGGGGACGTGCAGGCTCAGATTTGGAACCTCGTTCATGCGCTGTGATACCTCCCTTGTCGGCCGCCCCACCCGCACTCCCCACGGCGGGCACGGCCGCAAACATTCTACGAAAACATACTATAAGTTGCGCGCGATAACGATGCGCTGAACATCGCTCGTTCCCTCGTAAATCTGGCAGATGCGGACATCTCGGTAGATGCGCTCGACCGGATAGTCCGCCATATATCCGTAGCCGCCATGGATCTGGATCGCGTCGGAGCAGACTTTTTCGGCCATTTCCGACGCGAACAGCTTCGCCATCGACGCTTCGGTAAGGCAGGGCTGCCCCTCCTCCTTCAACTGTGCCGCGTGCAACACCATCTGACGGGCGACCTCGATCTGCGTCGCCATATCCGCAAGCCGGAAGGCGACAGCCTGATGATCGATGATCGGCGAGCCGAACGTCTTGCGTTCGCGGGCATAGTCGCGCGCCGCCTCGAAAGCCGCTCGCGCCATGCCCACGGACTGCGATGCGATGCCAATGCGCCCGCCTTCGAGATTCCACAGGGCGATCCTGTAACCGTCGCCTTCCTCGCCGAGCCGATTTTCAGCCGGGATGCGCATACCGGTAAAGGCGATCTGGCAGGTGTCGGATGAGTGGAGACCGAGCTTGTGTTCGACGCGCACGACTTCGTAGCCGGGCGTGTCGATCGGCACGATGAAGGCCGAAATTCCTCTCTTGCCCGCCTCCGGGTCGGTGACGGCGAAGACGATGATGACATTGCCGTTCTTGCCCGACGTAATGAACTGCTTGGCGCCGTCGATGACATAATGATCGCCGTCACGGCGGGCGCGGGTCTTCAGATTCGAGGCGTCGGAACCGGCCTGCGGCTCAGTCAAGGCAAAGCCGCCGATCCATTCGCCGCTTGCCAGTTTCGGCAGGAAACGCTGCTTCTGCTCCTCCGTGCCGTATTTCAGGATCGGCACGCAGCCGACGGAGCTGTGCACGCTCATGATGGTCGAGCATGGCCCGTCTCCGGCGGCAATTTCCTCAAGTGCCACGGCATAGGCGATCACGCCCGTTTCCGAACCGCCATAGGCCTCGGGTACGAGCATGCCGAGGAAGCCGAGCTCGCCCATCTCCTTCAACTCCTCGCGGGGAAAGAGGCTCTTCGCATCGCGCTCGGCAGCACCCGGCGCCAAGCGCTCCCTGGCAAAATCACGCGCCATGTCGCGGATCTGGATCTGGTCTTCGCTCAGAATCATGGTCCGGTCTCCTCCTCGAAACCGTTCAGTTCAGTTCGACCGCCATGGCGGTTGCTTCGCCGCCGCCGATGCAAAGCGTCGCCATGCCGCGCTTCATGCCGTAGCGCTTGAGTGCTGCAAGCAGCGTGACGAGCACGCGGGCGCCGGACGCGCCGATCGGATGGCCGAGCGCGCAGGCGCCGCCGTGAATGTTGATCTTGTCGTGCGGCAAGTCGAGATCGCGCATCGCGGCCATGGCGACGACGGCAAAGGCCTCGTTGATCTCGAACAGATCGACATCCCGAAAGGTCCAGCCGATGCGTTCGGAAAGCTTGCGCAACGCGCCGATCGGCGCGGTCGCGAAGAGATTGGGCGCCTGCGAATGCGTGGCGTGGCCGACGATGGTGGCAAGCGGTGCGATACCTTCACGCTCGGCCTTTGAGCGCCGCATCAGTACCAGCGCGGCAGCACCATCGGAGATGGAGGAGGCATTCGCAGCGGTCACCGT
Source organism: Rhizobium sp. 11515TR (assembly GCF_002277895.1). NCBI lineage: Bacteria > Pseudomonadati > Pseudomonadota > Alphaproteobacteria > Hyphomicrobiales > Rhizobiaceae > Rhizobium > Rhizobium sp. 11515TR. Next base: position 646,229 of record NZ_CP023000.1, read on the forward strand.
GCCATTTTCACGGAAAGCCGGCTTGAGCGTCGGGATTTTTTCCGGCTTCGCCTTGCCGGGCTGTTCGTCACAGCCGACAATAAGTTCGGATCGCCCCGACTTGACGGTGACAGGTACGATCTCACTATCGAATGCCCCCTCCTCGATCGCATTGCGGGCGCGGGTCAGGGATGTGACGGCGTAGTCGTCCTGTGCGGTACGGGTAAACTGATAGGCTTCGGCGCAATCCTCGGCGAAAGTGCCCATGAGGCGTCCCTTGTCATAGGCGTCTTCGAGCCCATCGAGGAACATGTGGTCGATGACGCGGCCGTGCCCAAGCCGGTAGCCGCCGCGCGCCCGATCGAGCAGATAGGGAGCATTCGTCATGCTCTCCATGCCGCCGGCAACGGCGACCGACACACTGCCGGCGCCGATCAGATCATGTGCCAGCATGACGGCCTTCATTCCCGAACCGCACATCTTGTTGACGGTGGTCGCGCCCGTCGCAAACGGCAAACCGGCGCCGATCGCGGCCTGTCTTGCCGGTGCCTGACCCTGCCCGGCCGGAAGAACGCAACCGAAGACCACCTCCTCAATTGCCTCCGGGCCAACGCCGCCGCGCTCGAGTGCTGCGCGGATGGCGGCAGCACCGAGTTCCGGCGCCGTGCAATCCTTAAGATCTCCCTGGAAGCCACCCATTGGAGTACGGGCCGCGCCAACGATGACGATCGGATCTTCTCGCGTCATATCAAACCTCCCGTTACGATCCCGTTTAGTGCGGTGCCATGCGCAAAGCGCCATCGAGGCGGATGACTTCGCCATTCAGCATGACGTTCTCACAGATGTGGCGTACCAATGCGGCGAATTCCACCGGCTTTCCGAAGCGCTGTGGAAAGGGCACGCTCTTGCTCAGCGAATCCTGCACCTCCTGCGGCATGCCGGCCATCATCGGCGTCTCGAAAATGCCTGGCGCGATGGCGACGACGCGAATGCCGCTAGGCGCCAATTCGCGAGCTATCGGCAGCGTCATGGCGGCAACGGCGCCCTTCGAGGCCGCATAGGCCGCCTGACCAATCTGTCCGTCGAAGGCTGCAATCGACGCCGTATTGACGATGACCCCGCGCTCGCCGTCCGTATCCGGCTGCTCCTTGGCGATGGCAGCCGCCGCGAGCCGGATCATGTTGAAAGTACCGATAAGATTGATGCCGATCGCGCGCGCAAAGCTGTCGAGCCGGTGCGGACCATTGCGACCGATCACTTTTTCGCCGAGCGCGACGCCGGCGCAATTGACCAGGCCATGCAGATGACCGAAGCGTTCCAGCGCTATATCGATCGCGGCCTGGCCCTCTTCTTCCTGCGTAACGTCGGTCTTTATGAAAGCGGTGCGGCCTCCGAGCTCGCTGATGACGGCGGCGGCGGCGTCCGTATTGACATCGGCGATGACCACGTTCGCCCCTTCACCTGCCAGCATGCGCGCAACCGCAGCCCCAAGGCCCGAACCGCCACCGGTAACGACGAAAGTCTTTCCCTGGATCAACATGGTCGCTCTCCTCCAGCGCAGTCGATTTCAACCGAGGGCCTCCACGCTTCGTGCGGTCGCCCGCAGTATCGCATCCTCGGAAGAGCACGGTCACCTCGCGCCTCGCCTAAGCTTACCGTCGCGCGATATTGCATTCGATGACAAAAGCGTCTCAAATCATCGGCCAGTTTTACCATATTTTACAGGTCATGACGATGACGGAAACCGCGCGGCGGATGATATCACCTTTCTTCGTGAAAGAAGCGATCGACTACCTTCGGCGGCAGGGGAAATCCCCCGAACGATTGCTCGCGACACTCGGCCTATCCACCCAGATCGACGTGCCGGTTTCGGCCGAAAGCTATGGCGCGCTGTGGCTGGCGATCGCGGCCGAGATGGATGACGAATTCTTCGGCATGGGCGGCAGACCCATGCGTCGCGGCAGCTTCACGCTGCTTTGCCATTGCGTGCTGCACGCAAGGACCCTCGACCAGGCGCTGCGACGGGCGCTGCGTTTTTTGAACATTGTGCTGGAGGATCCGAAAGGGCATATCGAAGTGGTCGACGGGCTGGCGCATATTGTGCTAACCGACCTGAAGAACGCACGTTCGGCCTTTGCCTACCGAACCTATTGGATCTTGCTGCACGGCATCGCATGCTGGCTCATCGGGCGCCGCATCCCCCTGCGAATGGTCGATTTTCGCTGCGCCGAGCCGGACCATGGCGCAGATTACCGGCAATTTTTCGGAGCGCCCGTGCGCTTCTCACAGCCGGCGAGCAGGCTTGCCTTCGATGCCTCTCTCCTTAAATTGACGGTGACGCGCAACGAGCAGGCCTTGAAGCAGTTTCTACGCAATGCACCGGCCAACATCCTTGTGCGTTACCGCTATGACGCCGGCCTTGCCGCGAGCGTGCGCAGGCGGCTGCGCCAATCGCCGCCTGCTTCATGGAAAGCATTCGATGATTTGGCCGCGCAAATGCGCATGTCTCCTTCGACCCTGCGGCATCGGCTCCACGCCGAGGGCCAGAACTATGCCGCCATCAGGGATGAAATCCGCCGCGATCTTGCAATCGAGATGCTGCAAACGACCAAATTCGGCGTCGGGGAGATCGCGACGCGCCTCGGCTTTTCCGAACCCAGCGCCTTTCATCGGGCATTCCGGAAATGGACCGCAAGGAGCCCGGCTGCATTTCGAAAGGAGATGACCGCGCGAAACCGGTGATCATGCCCGACGTCGGGTCTTCCAACGGCCTGCGCCATAGTGTTTCGTTATGGCCTGTTGGCATTCGCGATCTCGACAAGCCTTATCCAGATTGAGTTCCGAAACTGGCCTTACCGCGTTAGCGCGTTGGCAAGCCAGTTTGCGGCGTGCTGCGCGGCGAGCGTACGGCGCGGCTTCGCTGGGAGGAGAATGTGATATTGGTCGGCGGTGGGTATCTCGGCCTCCTCCAGTGCTACGAGGGTGCCGTCGTTGAGAAAGGTTTGGACAAGAAGACGCCAGCCGAGCGCGATCCCCTGCCCTGCTCGAGCCGCAGCAATTGTCTCAGTGTAATGGTTGAAACGAAGCGATGGTTTAACGGTCAGAGAGCGCCCCCTCTTTTCGATCCATCTGTTCCAGGACAGCCAAGTTCGATCCTGCACGTCTGTCTCTATGAATTCGTCAGCACCGGACAGTTCATTTGATCGACGTCCCTGTGAATATTCTGGCGAGCATACCGGCACAATCACGTCACTCTGTGACGCGATCACTGTCCCGTCGCTGAAGGGGGCAGTTCCATAGCGAATGGCGATGTCTATACCGCCTGCGTTGAGATCGATGGGGGTATCCTGCGAGACGACGCGAATCTGAATGCCAGGATTTTCCCTGCGCAACTGCGGGAGGCGTGGCAGAAGCCAGAAGGAGGAGAAGGCGACGGTCGCGCCGATCGTCACGACGTTCTGCTGGAAGGATCTGACCACATCGACGGCGTCGGCGATACTGGCGAAGCTTTGCGCAAGCGCCGTTCCCAGGGTGAGGCACGCAGTAGTCGGTTCGATGGCGCGATGCTTGCGTACGAACATCGGTAGCCCGAGCTCCTCTTCCAACGTCGCAATCTGGCGGCTGACGGCTGCCTGGGTGACGCCAAGTTCGATGGCGGCCGCCGTAAAGCTCCGATGCCGCAGAACGGCCTCGAGAGTCATCAACGCGGTCAGGGAGGGAATTCGGCGCCGAAAGTTCATGTGCACCCTTTGCATTACATAATGTTATGCGTTCGTGAAAATTAATGCCGTTGAAGCATAATGGATGCAAGGGCAAACTGCGGATCATAGAGGCATAAGAGGTTATCATGCTAAACAGGCTTCCATCGTCCATCTCCGCCCTGCTTGAAGCACGCACCGATGGTTATTCCCTGCCTGCCGGTCTCTATACCCGCGAGGATGTCTTCGAGGCCGATATCGACGTCTTCTTTCACAAGCACTGGATCTGCGTCGGCCTCGACTGCGACGTACCGGAACCAGGCGATGCCACCGTTGTCGATATCGGCAAGACCAGCCTGATCCTTCTTCGCGACGACGACGGCGAGCTCCGTGTGCTTCACAACGTCTGCCGCCATCGCGGATCGCGCCTGCTCGATGCCGGCAAAACGATCGTCTCGAAGCTCGTTTGTCCCTATCACACATGGACCTACGAACTGACCGGGGAGCTAAGCTATGCGCCACACATGGGCAAGGATCTGGACAAGCAGTGCCACAGCCTGAAGCCGGTGAACTTCAAGTCGATCGGCGGCCTGATCTATGTGTGCCTCTCCGACAATCCGCCGGAAGACATCGCAAACCTCGAGCAGGTAATGATCGAACGCCTTGCGCCCTATGACATTCGGAATGCCAAGGTCGCTCACCAGACCGACGTCATCGAGGACGGCAACTGGAAGCTCACGATGGAAAACAACCGCGAGTGCTACCACTGTTCCGCCAATCATCCCGAGCTCTGTGTCTCCTTCGTCGACCTCGACTTCGGCTTCGATCCGGAGACGCTGAACCCCGAAGACCGCGAGCAGGCCGCCGAGCATTTCAGGCTCTACGACGAGCGGACAAAAGCCTGGGAAGCGGATGGTTTCCCGTCGGCAGCGGTCGAACAGCTCGTCGACTGCGCCACGAACTTCCGCACCCAGCGCCTGATCATTGCAGGTGCAGGCGAATCCCAGACACATGACGCGACTGCGGCATCGTCGAAGCTGCTTGGCCAGATGACCCGCAAGGATCTCGGCGATACGCATCTCTGGGGTCACAATAGCTGGAATCACTTCATGGGTGACCACGCCGTGGTCGCAATCGTCATCCCGCTCTCGGCTGGCAAGACGCTCGTCAGAACCAAATGGCTCGTCCACAAGGATGCCGTCGAAGGCAAGGACTACGACCTCGACAAGCTCACGGACGTCTGGATCGCCACGACGGACCAGGATGCGGACCTCGTCGCCCGCTCGCATGCCGGCGCGCTCGACCCCGCCTACCAACCCGGCCCCTATTCTCGATTCTCGGAAACCAACCTGGACAAGTTCGCGGCCTGGTACATCGATCGGATGCGCGCTCATGGGTATTGAGTTCGCTCAAATGCAGCGCGGCCAGGCCGCCGTTTGGGATCCAGAGCACGACGAGATGCTCGTATGCATCGACGTGCACCAGGAGACGCATGACGTAAAGAGCTTCACGTTCGCATCTCCAGAAGGCAAGCGCTTCAGCTTCAATGCCGGGCAATACTTTCTGTTCGATTTCCCGATGGGTCCGGACAGTGAAGCGCGCTGCTACAGCATCTCGTCGTCGCCCCATCGCGGCAACGCGTTCACCGTCACGGTCAAGCGCGTGCCCGGCGGCAAGGTCTCGAACTGGCTGCACGACACCATGGCTGCCGGCATGACGGTCAAGGGCCAGGGGCCGCTCGGTCACTTCATCCGTCCGCAAGGGGAGAACACGAAACTCCTGCTGCTCTCGGGCGGCTCCGGCATCACGCCGGTCATGTCGATCACACGCGATCTGGCGGATCGATACGCACCCTCGGACATCGTTTTCCTTCACGCAGCGCGCACGCCCTCGGACCTCATCTTCCGCCATGACCTTTCGGGTCTTGCGACACGGATGAAAGGCCTGCGTCTCCAGTTCCTGCCGGAGACGGTGGCTGGCGAGCCGGACTGGCCGGGATTGACCGGCCGGATCTCGCTCGAATACCTCAAGCTTGCGGTTCCGGACATCGCCGAGCGTGTCGTCATGTGCTGCGGCCCGGCGCCCTTTATGGCGGCGGCGCGTTCCATCACCGCGGCGTTGGGCGTTCCCGCGTCAAACTACATCGAAGAGAGTTTCGATGCCGCTGTCATTGACGAGCCGGGACTGGACGTCGAGCAACAGCCCGCCCAGAAGGTTCATCAGGTCGAATTCTCGAAGCAGAAGCGAACGCTACAAGTCTCCTCTGATCAGACGGTGCTCGCGGCTGCGAAGAAGGGCAGCATCAGGCTTCCTTCGTCCTGTTCGAATGGCATGTGTGGCACGTGCAAATCCAAGCTCGTCTCAGGCTCGGTCGAAATGAATCACAATGGCGGTATCCGTCAGCGGGAGATCGACGCCGGCATGTTCCTGCCTTGCTGCTCGAAGCCGCTTAGCGATCTCGTCATCGATCGCTAAGCAAAGACGTCACCGGCTTGCGAGAAACGATTTTAATAGTGCTCGACTTCCCGCAGTTGATGAGGACCGGACCAACAGCACGTCATCCATGATAGACGAGATATAGAATCGGAACGATTGACTCAGCGCCAAGATGAGGGGCCGAGCCTTTGGTGGTTCGACGTTCAAATTGCCACCGAAAACCGAGACCGTCGGCAGAACGCTCCAATCTCACGTTCAAAGCGATCGAAAACGTCATAGACCCAAGGCTCGCAAGGCTGGACGCGCGCTTGTCGCCGAGGTGGATATGCTTACGCGAATGGGCCTTGCCCAAACTCTTCGTGATGAGGACTGACAAGTGATCGAAGCTGGTTCGGCGGATGAGGCGCCGGGATACGATCAGCCATCCCTCGAAATGCCACTCATTGAACACCCATTGAAATCATCCTCGATTGGCGCTTCATTTTCTCGGTTATAGTATTCGGAATCATGGACACGCTCGCTAAATTGGGAGCGGAATTTCTCCGGCTTGGCCAATAGCTCGTTAGCGGCGAAATTTGCGACAAGCCCTTTTAATACCAGGCGCTGATCCGGATCGCCTCAGAACTGGTTGCCGAAGCCGAAGCGGAAATTTTCCACCTTGTCGTAGTCCTGCTTGAGGAACGGCATGGCATAGCTGAGATTGATCACTCCGAATGGCGATGCCCAGGTCAATCCGATGCCGGCCGATGCGCGCAGCGCCGATCCATCGTGCAGGACATCACCATAGAGATTGGCATCATTGCCATAGAGCGTTCCCGCGTCCAGGAAGACGGAGCTGCGGAAGCCGAGGTCCTGCGGCATGCCCGGCGTCGGCATGCTCGTTTCCACCGAGGCGGTGAAGTACTTTGTTCCGCCGAGCGGATCGACGTCGGACGTCCTCGGACCGATGCCCGCATCTTCAAAGCCTCTGATCTCGCTGCCGCCGATCATGAACTGATCGAAAATGTTCAAGTCCTTCGCGAACGCGATCTACGCGTAAAGTTTCTGCATCGAACCAACTCATCGTCAGCATAGCCCCCTTCAGCACAGAACGACTCGCATGGGGCGACTGGCTGAGCCGGAATATTAACCGCTCAAGCGCAAAACGCGTTGGGAACCAAATCGAAGGTTGCTCGCTTGCCTTGGCGAGTTGCAACAGGCGAGTGCGCACTGAGGCGCTGAGATCTCTGCTTTCTTTAGCCATTGGCGGTCAGTGCCTCAAGATACGGCCGGATCACCGTTCCAACACCACCGCGCTCAGCCTCATCAGCGATTTCGCCGGGGTTGGCCTTGCGTTGCCGTAGCGCTTCTTGAAGCCCCTCGATCGCCAAGGAAAGGCCGATCTTGTTGCGATAGTGGAAGCTGTCGGCAATTGTCTTGGCAACTCCGAAAATCTTCACAGGAACGCCTTCGATGACATGATTTCAATGCCATCGTGGAGCAAGCTCTTCGTAAAGCGCACAATATGAATAGGTGTCGGCAGCCAAGCTACGGATGTTGTCGGCTATGCCCCCTTTGTCGCTCTGCAATGAAATTGTGCTGCTTTTACAAGGCGATCGCACCAACTCCAGTAGGATAGTTGAGAATTCCATCGCTCGAAAGTGTAACGGCCTCAATCAATTCTTATAAGATTTTGATCATATACCGATCGCAGTTCACTATAGTCGAAAGAGATAATCGAATTTTAAGCGGATGCCGGCATGATTATTACTCGCAGGTGAGGAGCACTATGATCTCTGGTCGGAAAACCGCTCAAATTCAGAAATACGGCAAGCGGTCAGACGCAGAGCAACGCACCTTGATGAGTGACCGGAAGATATCGCCACACTCCATCAAACGGGCATTGTCGACCCCAGCGATCTGGCCAGCGTTCCAGCCATTGGTGGACATGCAAAGCGGGGCGCTCATCGGATTTGAAGTACTGGCACGCTGGACCGATTCCAAAATGGGCATCATTTCGCCATCGGAATTTATCCCTATCGCCGAAGCAAACGACCTGATCGACGCTTTGACAAAAAAGATCGTCTCGGAAGCCTGTGAGCAGGCAAATCTCTGGCCAGGAAATTTTGTGCTCGCGATCAACATTTCCGCCGTGCAATTCCGTGATCCGGACTTATTCGAATTCATCCGCAGCATTGTTCAGGCAACCGGCTTTCCACTAAATCGAATCCATATTGAGATAACGGAAAGCGTTCTGCTTGAAGATGATGAGACCGTACGGTCAACGATCGCTCTGCTGAAATCTGCCGGCATAGGTCTTGCGCTTGACGATTTCGGAACAGGATTTGCCAGTCTCACCCGATTGCACGCCTTTCCTTTCGACAAACTCAAGATTGACATGAGTTTCGTGCGCTCAATGCAACACGATAACGATAGCCGCAAGATCGTCGCTTCGGTGATCGGATTAGGCCAAAGCCTTGGCATGGCCGTCGTTGCAGAGGGCGTCGAGACCGAGGAGCAGGCGACGATTCTCCGCCGGTTGGGATGCGATGTCGGACAGGGCTGGCTGTTCGGCAAACCATTGAATGGGGCTGAAACGGCGCAATGGCTGACCTATCATAAACAACAATCGCTCTCTCAACGTGCCGGGAGTGTTTCACTGTTCCAGCGCGTTCACCAGCTGGACGCTTTGTACAGAGCAGCACCGATTGGCCTATGTTTTCTCGACATGGAATTGCGCTATGTCAGCGTCAACAATTGCTTTGCGGAAATGGTCGGCCTCTGTCCGGATGACTTGATCGGGCGGGCGGTGCATAACTTCATGCCTGACCATGACGCGCCTCGCGTCGCCAGCGATCTGCGGCGTGTCCTCGCCGGCGAGACCGTTGTCATCAACGAATATCAGCCAGCCGGTAGCGAAAGAGCTTTCCTTGTCATCAATCAGCCTGTCGAGGACGACGGGGGCGAGCAGATCGGTATTTCGGTTACCGCGATCGATGTTACCGATCGCAAGGCGATCGAAACCGCGCTGAGAGAAACCGAGGACCATGCTCGCCGGTCAATCGAACTCAGCGCAAGTATTCCTTGGTCGAGTGACGCCAAGGGTGTTGTCAATTTCATGGGACCGACACTGGACGGAATGGCTGATAGCACCATTGATCGCGTTGCGGACTGGTATCGCCGCATGCATCCAGACGATCGCCTCCGGGTCCGGCAGGAATGGCTTGCATGGCTGCCATCGGGCAAGCCTTTTGCAACGATGTTCCGAATGAGGCTTCACGACGATGCTTGGACTTGGGTGCTCAGTCGTGCAAAGCCGCATCGCAATGCCGAGGGCGAGATCGTCAAGTGGTACGGCGTCATCACTGCGGTTACGACTCAAGAGGGGTTCGAGCCAAAAATTGAACTGTTCCGAACTTCGAGGCAGGTGCAGCAGTCGAAGCCGCCGACCGGTATTACGATTGCACCCTGGCGTCCCTCAACGGTGAAGCATGAACTCGATCTGCCGGATTGGGTAATAAGAAACGCAGCATCCGTCAAAGGCAAGGAAGACGTTTTGCCGACGGAATTGCTGGTATCCATGCTGATGCGAATGTTCGAGTCCGCGCCTATAGCGATGTCTATAACGACAAGTGACACGAAAACATCCAGCTACGTTAAAGTCAACGAAGCCTATCTCCGGCTGACTGGTCTGAAGTGGGACGACATCAAGGGCAAAAAGCTGACTTCCGATGGTGCGGCGATTGACAATCCGGCCCGGGACCGCCGCCACCGACTTCTAGAAGAAGAGGGCGCCTATGAGCTGGAAGAGGTGGATATCACCTATGCCGACGGCACGATTATTCCGACGCTGATTTCTGCGCAGCGCACCGTGATCGACGGAGTGTCTTTCGATGTCGAGATCATCATCGATGTATCGGCCCGTGTCAGGCAGCAACGTGAGATCGAGAACGCACTTAAAACCTCTGCGCGCACCGATGCGCTTTCGGGCCTTCCCAATAGGGCCTGTTTCGATGAAGTTGTCGCCGAGGCAGTCGCTCGCAACCTGCAGAACGATCGCAAGCTCGCCCTTGCATATATCGACCTGAATGATTTTAAGATCGTGAACGATACGATTGGGCACGCGGCAGGCGACGAGGTGCTGAGAACGATTGCCAATAGATTGCGCGAGAATTTTCGCGCCACGGACTTCATTGCAAGGATCGGCGGGGATGAATTTGTCGTGCTGCTCGATATCGACCGGAAACTCGCCGGCGACTTGCAGTCGCATCTCCAAGAGACGATGGAGCGCATCTTCAAACCGATACCCATCGATGGGCAAGTGACGTTCACCGGCGCAGCCGTGGGCGTTACATTCCTGCGGGCAGATGACACCGTGCAATCCTATGTCAAACGCGCTGACGAATATATGTATATCGCTAAGACCACCGGTGAGCGGATAGCGGTAGTCTGTTTCGGCCAGATTCTCGATCCGTCTGCCCTCTCGAGGCACTCGGCGAGACAAGCACGGCAATCATAATATTTCTCTCCCAAGATCACGTGCCTGAGCAGGCCGCAATTCCCAACCGCGTCCCCATAGCTATTTTCATGCCAAGGCATTCTCATGAATCTGGCGCCACGCCAGAGATCTGCAAAAGCTGTATGTCGCCATCAGCTGGATCGCCGATTGCAACGGGAAATCGTCTCCATATCGATGAATGAGTTAAATGAATTCTCCAACAATTTATGTCCGAGGATGAATGGAAGCGCGACTATGTTAAAAGCCGAGATTTTCATCGGCATATGCGTTCGCTGCTGGCTTCGAGATTTCATGAGCTCGGCTGGAAAACACAAGATATTGGCAAGTGTAGCTTGGCTTGTGGCACAATGCGCTCACATGAGACCGAATTTGAGATGATCCCGCGACACGTCCGGGAGGGGCCGTCATTGTTGCACGTCAAACAGGTCTAATCGATAAATTGGCCCGCTGTGGTTTGCCGACAAGGGAAGCTGAAGAACTCCTCCTCCTCCTGCAAAGCGTGCAATCCCAACATACTCATCTGGAGCGGCTCAGCTGCAAGTAGGCAAGTGGCAATTCAGGAAAAAAGATCGACAAGGTGGCCGAATGGTACGCCAAGAGTGGTATCATTCCAGCCCTTCCGGATGTCGCAGCTGGCCTTACAACGCCGTCCCAAACTCCGATCCCGGCTGGGTTGCCGGATCGGGGATAGTTCCAGAATGCAAACATATCTGCGCTTGCTATTATTGGCGCCATCGCAGACGATTGAGGAAGAAGCTCTCGTTCGGCGTCGGCTGGAAGTCCAGATTTTTGGCCGCCCCGTAGATTGACACCATCTGATAAAGCGGCACGGTCGGAATTTCGCTTGCAATGAAGCTACCGACCTTTTCGTAGTCGGCAAGGCGCTTCTTCTCATCCAGCGATGAAGCCGCCTCATCCAGCAGGGCATCGATCTCGGGCTTGGCAGTGATGGTCCAGCTGCTACCGGAATGGAAGAGTGAATAGAGCGCTCCGTCTGCATCCTGGCAGGCACAGGACGAGGTGCTGATGGCAAGTGTGGGACCATCCGCTGGCCCCTTCTGGATCAACTGCAGGAAGGTCGGCGTATCGACATTGGCGATCTCGACATCGAAGCCGACATCCTGCAGCTCCTGCTGGATGGCTTGCGCGACCCTCTGGTCAAAGAAGGCGCCGATCGTCAGCTGAAATTTGGCCGGTCTGCCGGCGGCCGCGATCAGCGATTTTGCTTTGTCCGGATCGAAGGGCAGTCCCTTTATTGTATTACTCCAGCCGAAATGCGCCGGCGTCACCATCTCGGCGAGCGGCTTATCCAATCCTCCGAGAATACCCTGCGTAATGCCGTCCTTGTCGATCGCAGAGGCCAAGGCCTGACGAAGTTCGAGCTTGTCGAACGGCGGCTTGTTCGGATTGATGCGAATATAGGCAAGACGCTCGGTGAGAACAGGCAACGCCTTGGCATTCGGGTAAGTTTGCAATTGCGCGGCCTGGTCCGAGGTCAGCGCCCTTGCCAGATCCACGGTACCGGACTGGATATCGGCCAGCCGCGTCGATGCATCGGGCACGGCGCGGAAGACGGCCATCGCAAATGGCCCTTTCGCTCCCCAGTAGCTATCATTGCGCGCGAGCGTCACCGAAACGCCCTTGTCCCATTTTACGAAACGGTATGGGCCACTCCCAACTGGCTGAAGGTTGAAGGCTGTATTTCCGACCTTCTCGACGACGTGTTCCGGCACGATGGAAAGATTTGTCAAAGCGGCCAGAAGAGCGGGAGAGCTCGTCTTCAAGGTCAACGTCACCTCGTGATCGCCGGTCACGGCAGCCTTGAGGATCTTACCGAATTGAGCGCGCTGCGGACTTGCAAATTTCGGATCGATGATGCGGTTGATACTGAATGCAACATCACCGGCTGTCAGAACGCTTCCGTCGTGGAAATGAACGTCGTCGCGAAGCGTAAACGCGATCTCGGTATCAGAGACGTTTTTCCACCCCGTGGCAATCTGCGGGACGATCTTGCCCGCATTGTCGCGGGTGACGAGGTTGTCGAAAATGTTGCGATAGACGAAATAACTATCGGGATTCCATTGCAGTTGCGGATCGAGCGTTGACGGCTCATTGACGAGGTCCACCACGATCTGCTGCTTTTCGGCGGCCTGGGCCGCGGTCACGACGGACAGCACCAATAGACCGATGCCCGCCCCCAATACAAGACGCTTATGCCACTTCATTTTCCGGTTCCTCAATTGATCTGTCATTGATGGCGATGGTCAGCTCCTCGCGGCGAGACCGGTGGCATCATGTCGTGCCCTTGATCTCGACCGTAGGAGCCCGCAGGTGGCAGGCGGCTTGATGATCTCGCTCCAAGAGGTTCAGCGCCGGCGACACTTCCCGGCAAATGGTCGCCGCAATCGGACATCGTGTCGAAAAACGGCAGCCCGCGGGCGGATTGGCCGGGCTCGGCAAGTCGCCTTCGAGAAGGATACGCTGCCGTTGACGCTGGGCGACGGGATCGGGCAGCGGCACCGCGCTGAGCAAAGCCTCGGTATAGGGATGCGTCGGGCGGGCAAAGACGTCGGCCGTCGCCCCGACCTCAGCGATACGGCCGAGATACATGACCGCTATCCGGTCGGCGAAATGACGCACCACGGACAAATCGTGGGAAATGAAGAGATAGGAGAGTTCAAGCCGGCGCTGCAGTTCGAAGAGCAAGTTGAGGATTTGCGAGCGGATCGACACGTCAAGCGCGGAAACCGGCTCATCCAGGATCAGCAATTTCGGCTGGAGTGCGATCGCTCTTGCGATGACGATGCGCTGGCGCTGACCGCCGGAAAATGCGTTGGGCTTGCGGTTGGCATGCGCCGGATTGAGCCCGACCAGTTCCAGCAGCTCCGCGACCCGTCGACGCCGCTCCTGCGCAGTCCCGACACCATGAATGGCAAGCGGCTCGGCAATGCTGTCACCGATGTCCATTCGCGGATTGAGCGCGGAGACCGGGTCCTGAAATACGATCTGAATATCCCGCCGCCGCGCGGCGAAACGATCCGCGCCTTTGGCGGCAAGATCGCTACCCTCGAAGAAAATTTGTCCCGAGCTTGCTTCCTGCATTCCGACGACAGCCGCGCCGAGCGTCGACTTACCGGACCCGGATTCACCGACAAGCGCGAGACTCTGTCCAGCTTCGATATCCAGATCGACACCGTCAACGGCCTTCAGCAATCCTGCCGAGTGCCCGAAGAAGCCGCGACGGATGGGAAAATGCACATGCAGATCCCGGATCGATAGCAGCGGTGCCGTCATACGAGGCTCCCGATACGATCCTGATGCCAGCAGGCGGCGCGGCGGTTCGACCCCATCGCCGCGAGCGGCGGCACTTCGCGACAGTCTTCATCCGCGAGCGGGCAACGCGTCGAGAACCGGCATCCAGCCGGCCACGCGCCTGCATCAGGCACCGTTCCCTTGATCGTCGGCAAAAGCTCCCCGGCATCGCTCCCATCCAAACGCGGAATGGTTGACAGCAGCAATCTCGTATAGGGATGCCTCTGCTCCCTGAAGATCGCATCGACATCGCCGACCTCGACAATTCGGCCGCCGTACATCACGGCGACCTGATCGGCGATATCGGCAACGACACCCATGTCATGGGTAATCATCAGGATTGCGGTTCCGGTTTCATCGCGCAGTCGTTTCATCAAATCGAGGATCTGTGCCTGAATGGTGACATCGAGTGCCGTCGTCGGCTCATCGGCGATCAACAGGCGCGGCCTTGTGATCAAGGCCATGGCAATCATGACGCGCTGGCACATGCCGCCAGACAGTTCGAACGGATATTGCCGCGCGCGCATTGCCGCCTCGGGGATGCCGACATCCGCGAGCATATCGATCGCCTGATGCCATGCTTGCCGGCGGCCTAGCTTGCGATGCACAATGAGACTTTCGGCGATCTGGCGGCCGACCGGCATCAGCGGGTTGAGGGATGCGACAGGCTCCTGAAAGATCATTGCGAGCTCGCTGCCGCGCAGCCGCATCAGGTCCTTCCTGTCGAGACGGGAAAGATTGCGTCCGTTCATTTGCACCGAGCCGCCGACCATGGTCGCTGCGGCTGGAAGAAGCCCCATGACGGCGAAGGCCGTCATCGATTTGCCGCATCCCGACTCGCCGACGATGCTGACGATCTCGCCGGCATTGACCGACAGGCTGACGCCATCGACCACAGCCTTTCGGTTAATGGAGACCTGCAGCATGTCGACGCTCAAAACCGCTGCCGCCATCAGATAGTCGCCTCGCGGACGGCGGCCCATGGATTGCGCGGATGAACCATGCCGGTATTGATGCCATAGCGTCGCATCACGACGGACGGCACGGCAAAATTGACCGGATAGAGCGTGTCGTCGATCACCTGAACGTCGAAGTCGGCGGCAACCGAGGCGGCCACCTTGGCCCCGGCCGTTCGGCTCACCCTAATCGTCGTGCCGCTGGCATCTATGCGCGGACTGAAGAGCGCCTTCTCCAGCGACATGCCGAAAGCCAGGATGTATGACAGGATTTGCGCGACCGCCGGCACGATCTGCCTTCCTCCTGCTGCGCCAAGCGCCAGCTCCGGCAGACCATCGTGCGTGGCAATGATCGGGCACATATTGGCAAGCGGCTGCTTGGCCGGAGCGATCGAATTCGGATGCCCCGGCCTTGGATCGAACCACATCAGGCCATTATTGAGAGCAAATCCCAGTTCCGGCACCACGACCTTGGAGCCGAAGCGGGACAGAAGCGTATTGGTGAGCGAAACCATAGTCCCTTGTGCATCGACCACGCTGATATGGCTTGTACAGCTTTCACCAGCGGCATGCCCCATATGCTTGAGGCGATATTCGCTGGCGCGACGCAACGCTCGCGCAAAGGCAAGAGCGGTCGTACCCGAATGCGGATTGGCATCGCGCGGAAGCTCTTCAAGCTCATCAAGCGTGGCAAGCAAAGTCGGGCCGCCGGAAAGACCCGGCACCACATGGACACGCCTTCCCATGTAGGAGCTGACGGCAGGCTGCAGCCACTTCGGCGCATAGGCGCCCAGATCCGCTTTCGAAAGAGTGGAGCCGCCTTTCGAAAGGTCCGCGACCAGCAGCTCTGCAATCTGGCCCTCGTAGAAATCGCGCGCTCCCTCGCGCGCCAGCCTTTCCAGCGATGCGGCCTTGGCCTTCATCGGCAGGAACAGCGATCGGCCGCCTTCTGGCACACGCGGCGCACGGCCATCGCGAAGGAAGAGATCGGCGGCACCCTTGAATTGCGCGAGGTTATGGCCGTCGATGGCGAGCGCGAGAGCCGCATACCAATCGACCTGCAAACCGCGATGGGCGTGCTCGATCGCCGGTGCCAGGGCATCGGCCCAGGAAATGGTGCCGAAGCGCCCAAGCGCTTCGGCAAATCCGGCAACGGCTCCGGGAACGCAGATCGATCCGTAGCCAAGCAGATTGCGATCGCCCTGGACGGAAGGCCATTCGAACCAATCCCCATCCTGGCCGGCAACCAGGGGGTAATCATCAGGCCGGAGGGCGGCCGGCGAAACGACATTGAAATCGAGCACGTCGACCGCCCCGGAACCGCCGTCGGCGCGCAGCATGAAGCCGCCCCCGCCGATACCGGAAAGCCATGGCTCCACGACGCTGAGAACGAGAGCCGTCACAATGGCCGCATCGACGGCATTGCCACCTGCCGAAAGGACGCGAGCTCCGGCCTCGGCCGCTAGCCAGTTCTGGCAGGCGACCAGACCGTGTTCGCTGCGTGTCTCCTGCTTGCCGATCGACCAGGTCTCGTTCATGGCCTTGCCCCGCAACGCCGCGCGCCTATGGCGGCGGGAATGGCCGAGGCAACGGAAAACCGGCCGGAATTTACTGATGATGCGTGATGGGCAGCAATTTCGGCCGCGGTCGCGATCCAGGTGCCTGGCTCGGCGGTCATGGCCTCCAACAGCTTTTCGAGTGTGGCAATGCGCTGCGCCCTGCCGGAAATCCAGTCATGAACCGTGAGGGTGAAGAGGCCTCCGAAGCGGTGCAGCGCCCGCCATTCGGCAAGCCAGTCCTCCAGCACGGCACTACCGGAAACCGGCGCCCAGCGCTCGTTGCCGCTGCCCTCGAACTTGTAAAAGATCGCGTCGTCCAGGGCCCATTGGACCGGGATCTCGACAACGCCGTCGATATCGTAGGGATGGTCAAAGCCCATCAGCGAGGAGTCATAGGTGAGACGCCGCGCCTTGATCTCAACCAGCATATCCGGGGTCATCTCCCAGGCAGGCGAGCGAAAGCCCACCGGCAACCTTCCTGTCTGTCGTTCGAACAGTTCGAGGCTGCTGTCGAGAGCCGCACTGAACTCATCCTCACGGATGTCACGAACCAGCTCGTGGAAATAGCCATGCAACCCTATCTCATGACCGGCAGCAAGAAGGGCCGGAAGCAGATCGGGATCGCATTCGGCAACCACGGCTGGTACATAGAAGCTTGCCTTCACACGATAGCGGTAGAACAGATCGAGAAGACGACCAAGCCCCGAACGTAACCCGAAACGGCGGATCTCGAGCCGTGCGAGACGATCCGGAATACCATCCCGATGCTCCCAGAGATAAGGAGCGATTGCATCGACATCGACACTCAAAAGGACGGCACTCTGCTTTCCCTTCGGCCACTCGTAAGCCGGAAAGGGAGAGAAGCCCTTTGAGGTCCTGGCTAGATCCTCGACCATGTTCCTATCCTCCTGCCTAGCCTCAGAGCGGCTTTTTCTTCGCCTGGAAGACGGCAAGCGAGCCGATCGAATTGCCGCCGTCGACGGTCAGCGTCGCACCCGTGACATAGGCGGCTGCATCCGATGCCAGATAGAGGACGGCGGTCGCTGCATCGTCAGGCGACGAAATCCGGCCAAGGGGAATATTGCCGACGACGGTGTCGATGTGTTCCTGCGTGAGGTGGCTGACGTCGCTGCCCGGCGCAAAGCCCGGCTCGACGATGTTGACCCGGATGCCGAATTCGGCAAGCTCGAGCGCCAGCCCCTTGTTCAGACGGTCGAGTGCGGTCTTCGAGGTGCAGTAGGGAACGACGGTGCTGCGCATCTTGCGCGAAGCGCCGGAAGAAATATTGACGATCGAGCCCTTCACGCCTTTTTCGATCATCTGAAGGGCAACACCTTGCGAAAGCAAGAACGGTGCACGAAGATTGATGTCGAAGATCCGGTCCCAATCCTCGGCAGTCAGGTCGAGCAGGAAGCCAGACGGATAGATGCCGGCATTGTTGACGAGAACGTCGGCTGATCCCCAGTGGCCGGCTATGGCGGAAAGGAGCGACTTGATATCGGCATCGGAGGTCAGATCCGCTACGTGCTGCAGATACCCATCGCCGATCTCTTGCGCAGCAGCAGCAAGCCGGTGGCCGTCGACATCGGTCAGGAGAAGCTTTGCTCCAGCCTTGGCGAAAGCCTTGGCGATCCAGCCACCGAAAATGCCGGCCGCCCCTGTCACGACCACGCGCTTGCCTTTGAAATCCTCAGAGAAATCGACCATTTTACGCACTCCTTGGGTCGAGGCGATCCCTCAGGAAATCGCCCAGAACATTGACGGATAAAACAAGAAGGAAAAGCGCCAGCCCCGGCATGACGGAAAGCCACCAGGCATTGGCGACATAGTTGCGGCCCACCGAAAGCATTGCTCCCCAGCTGGCGGTCGGCGGCTGCACGCCAAGACCGAGGAAGGACAACCCTGCTTCGAACAGCACCATCAGACCGAACTCAAGGGTGGCGACGACGACGAGCGCGCCTGCGATATTCGGCAGGACATGGTAGCGCAGCACCCGCAGCCATCCGGCGCCCATCGCTCGCGAAAGCCGGAGATAGGACATATTGGTGATGATCAGGGTCTGGGCATAGGCGACACGTGCGTAACGCGGCCATCGTGTGAGAGCCAGAACAAGAATGACATTCTGCAGGCCCGGCCCGAGCGTTGCCACGGTAATGATGGCAAGCAGAATGGCGGGCACGGAAAGCACGATGTCGACGAGGCGCATGATCAGGGTTTCGACCCAACCGCGATAGAAGGCCGCCAGCATTCCGAAAATGCAGCCGGCAATGCCGGACAGCACGACCGAAGCGAATGCGACCAGCAACGAGACGCGCGCTCCATAGATCAGGCGGCTCAGCGTATCGCGTCCCAGTTCGTCGGAACCGAACAGGAAATGCGTCGCGCGGATAACGGTGCCTGGCGGCTTCAGGCGCCCGAGAAGGTTCTGTGCATTCGGGTCGTAAGGAGTGATCAGAGGAGCGAATATGGCCGCAAGGACAATGATCGTCAGGATCAGAACCGAGAGGACGACCGTCAACGGCGGCTTTCCGGCCAGCCTGTTTGCTTTGGCAAGGGCTGCAATCATGCCGGTCTCCCGCCCAGACGGATGCGCGGGTCGATGAGGCTGTAAAGCAAGTCGGCGGCAAGATTGAGCAGGATCGCCACTGCCGCGCCGATCAGCACGATGCCCTGAACCACGGCGAAATCGCGTGCGCTGATAGCCTGTATGGTCAGTTGACCAAGGCCTGGCCAGGCAAAGACCGTTTCTATGATGATCGCACCCGTCAGCAGATTGGCGATTTCGAGCGCGGAGATCGTCACGATCGGAACCGCGGCATTGCGCATGAGGTGGTGGAAGACCAGACGAGACGTCGACAGGCCCTTGGCGTTGGCCGTGCGAACATAGTCCTTGCTCAGCTCATCGAGGACAGAGGTGCGCGTCACACGGGCAAAAGTCGCCATCGACAGAAGACCAAGAGCGAAGGACGGCATCAGCAGGCTTTCGAACCCGCTGGCTCCAGACGGCGGCAACCAGCGCAGAAAGACTCCGAAGAACATGATGAGCAGGACCGAAGTCCAGAAGGTCGGCATGGATTGCCCGACCAGTACCAGACCGATCAGCCAGCGGGCCTCCCAGCGCTTGCGTCGCACGGCCAGCACGACGCCGATCGGCACACCAAACCCTATGGCGACCAACAAGGCACCGGCCGCAAGCTGCAACGTGTAGGGAATGCGACTGGCGATGATCTCGACCACCGGCAGGTTCTGCACATAGGAGCGGCCAAGGTCGAATTGCGCCAGACTGGACAGAAAATGGAAATACTGGATGTAAAGCGGTCTGTCGAAGCCAAGAGCGGTCCGCATGACATCGATATCGGCCTGAGTGGCGCCCTGCGGTACCAGCAGCAGCACCGGATCGCCGGTCAGGCGTTGCAGAAAGAACACCAGCGTTATGACACCGAACAAGGCGATGAAGGCCTGGATCAAGCGTCTGGCGATAAAGGCAGCCATCCCCTTTTCCTTTCCCCGACAATCCGGGCCTCGACAAACGAGCTGGGCTGGAAAGCTGTACGAAGTGCGCCAAGAGAGTTCTAGTCGCGCCAGCTCACCCTGTTGAGGAAGAAGCTCTCATTGGCCGTGGGCTTCCATTCGAGATTGTCGGACGCACCGTAGATAACGGCTGCCTGATAGAGCGGCAGGATCGGAACATCCTTTGCAACGACCGTGGCGACATCCTTGTAGGCCTCGAGCCGCTTCTTCTCGTCGAGTGTATTGCGGGCGCTGTTGAGCAGCGCGTCGATGCTCGGGTCGGACACGGCGGAAAATGAACTGCTGCTATGCAGAAGCGGGAAGGATATGCCATCCGCATCCTGGCAGGCACAGGACCAACGACCGAAAGAGATGGCCGGCTGCTTGGCTTTCTCGCTCTGAACGCGCTGCAGATAGGTGGCAAAGTCAACCGTCTCGACGTTCACCTTGAAGCCGACGTCATTGAGCTGCTGGACGATTGCCTGGACGATCCGTTGATCGAAGGTCGGAGAGGTCAGGAAGGCGATCGGCTGTGTCGCAACGCCGCCAGCCTTTTCCACGAGCTCATGTGCCTGTTTCGGATCGAAGGGAAGGCCCTCGATACCGGGAACATATCCTGTATAAATCGGCGACGCCAATTGCGGGACGGGCTTGTCATAGCCGCCGAGCAGGCCGTCAACGATCGACTGCTTGTCGATGGCATAAGCGACAGCTCGCCGTAAATTGACATCGTTGAACGGAGGAATAGATGGATTGAGCTTCAGATAGGCGATGCGTTCCGTCACCGCCGTCAGCACCTTGATCCCACCTGCTCCCTGAAGCTGGGCGGCGAGATCCGGATCGAGCGTCACGGCAAGATCAGCACTTCCAGCCTTTAGATCTGCGACGCGGGTTGCCGCGTCCGGCACGGCGCGAAATTCGGCACTTTGAAAATAGCCCTTGCTGCCCCAATAACCATCGTTGCGCACCAGGGAAACGGCAACGCCGCGCTGCCACTTTTCGAATTTGTACGGACCGGAGCCGATAGGTGAAAGATTAAAAGCATCGTCGCCTACGGCCTCGACAACATGCTTCGGTACGATCGAAAGCTTGACGAGCTGCGCCAGGAGCACCGGATAGGGCCCATTGGTGCGAATGGTCACTTCATGCGGGCCAGTGACCGCAGCCGACAGGATTTTGTTGAACTGGCTTAGCTGCGGGCTTGCGAACTTCTTGTCGATGATGCGGTTGACACTGAAGGCGACATCCTCCGGGGTCAGCTTTTGCCCATCATGGAAGACCGCATCATCGCGCAATGTAAAGGCAACCTCCGTGTCCGACTTATACGTCCAGGAGGTGGCGATAGCAGGTACGATCTTGCCATTGTCGTCGCGCGTGACAAGCTGGTCGAAGATGTTGCGATAGACGAAATAGCTGTCCGGATTCCATTGCTTCTGCGGGTCGAGCGACGACGGCTCGCTCACAAGGTCGATTACGACCTTGTCCTTTGCTGCGGCGTGGCCCGCAACCGACATCATCGCCGCAACAGAAACGGCAATCGCAAGAGTTCTTATCGCTCGCATCTAAAAATCCTTTTTCAAAAACGATCGCTCCCGTACGGGCCGAGAAATACTGGCTTCATCACTCGATACGGAAGGACGCTTGGCCTTGCGCCCCACGGGCGCAGCAAGCTCCGACTTCAGCAGACTTGCCTGGGTAAATTCGGCAAAGGCATCACAGGCAAGCCTGAGCAGCTCCGCCGCGTCGCCATTGCGATGCGCCTTCTTCGCCACAACGAAATCGGTCCAGTCGACCGCTTCGAGGCGCTGGACGGAGGATGCCTCGAAAAAGTTGAGGTAATAATCGGCCCTGTGCCATAGGATATCCAGCCAATCGGCAATCAGCGGCGCCTTGAGACGCGCGGCGAGCAAGCGCCTGATCTGCCACTCATATTCCCGAATGAGAGACAACTGCGATCCGTGAGCCGAGCCACCCAATTGCAAGGCCACCTGCATGTCACACAAGGTCTCCAGCCGGGCAATATCGTCACCGGACAGATCGACATCCGCCAAAAGCGGCTCCAACCGGGCTCGACCAAGTGTAATTTCCCGCAGACCCAACGCCGTGATGGAGCAAACCCGCCAGCCACTTCTTGGCTGCGCCGAGACGAAGCCCTTGTGGGCCAGGCGGCTGAGCGCGGATCGGACGACCCCGCGTCCGATCCGATAGGTATCGCAAAGAACCTGTTCGGAGAGGCGCTCACCGGGAGAAAACTCGCCGAGCTTGATTGCGTTGCGAATCCTGTCCTCGGCGATAGCAACGAGATCGCTGGGGCCTTGAGCAAGAAAAGGACTTTGATGGTCGAGCATATTGTGAAACTAACATCTCAGATTTTAAAACTGAAGTCTCAGATATCCTATTCTTCATCTTTTTTGTAGAGAATTTTTGCACATCGGGCGTCGTCTGAGGTTGGAAATTGCAAGTACGATCGGAGAGAGACGAATGTTCGCCGAAGCTAGCCAGCCGGCGCGGGAATAATTGGCCCACCGGCGCGCGTGCGCATATCATCGCGCCGGCTGTGCCCGGCCCTATCCACTCTCATCCGATGCCTGGGAGGACCAGATGTTCTTCCTGCCACAGAACGGCTATCGCGTCATCGCCCACGACCGTCGGGGTTTTGGCCGCTCGAGTCAGCCATCCAACAGCTACGACTATGATACCTTTGCCGACGACTTGGCCCAACTGGTCGAGGCGCTCGATCTGCGCGAGGCGACCTTTGTCGGCCACTCGATGGGCGGTGGCGAGGTCGCACGCTATGGCCAGAGCCGCGTGCCAAGGTCGCCTTCGTGTCGTTGGTGACACCGTTCCTGCTCAAGACCACAACCAACCCGACCGGTGCGCCGACGGAGTTGTTCGACACCTTCCGCGCAGCCGTGCAGGCCAACCGGTCTCAGTGGAATCTCGACGTCACCATGCCGTACTACAGCTTCAACCGTCCGGGCGCACGCATCTCGGAAGGCCTGCGGGAGAGCTACTGGCGTCGTCAGGGGCAAGCAACCGGTTTTCTTACCGCCTACCATGCGCTTGGCGCCTTCTCGGAGACGGATTTCCGCGATGACCTGAAGAAGATCGGCGCCCGGCACTGGTCGTCGACGGCAGCGATGATCAGATCGTCCCGCTGGAGATCTCCGCGAAACTGACAGCCGAGCTCGCTCCGCATGCCAAGCTCATTGTCTATGAAGACGCTCCCATGGATTGGTGCATGTCGACAAGGACCGCTTGAACGCCGACCTGCTGGCATTCCTTCGGAGCTGACGTGCATGGTCCGAAAGACCGGAGGCTGGCCGTAACCCCGCCCCCGGCTCTCTACGCTCTTCATGGGATACGAACCGATAGCCCGCAACAATTGACTTGGGGACTTCCATCTTCACGATGTCAAAGACGATCCCAGACGCCATACTGTGTTGCTGGTCTACACTGATCGACGATCACCTGCCGCGCCTACTAGCAAGATCGCAAGACTTGATATCAGGGCCGAGCTAGGCCTGGATAGGAGCTGGAAAGACCCTACCGTCAAACAACTTTC
Source organism: Rhizobium sp. 11515TR (assembly GCF_002277895.1). Lineage (NCBI taxonomy): Bacteria > Pseudomonadati > Pseudomonadota > Alphaproteobacteria > Hyphomicrobiales > Rhizobiaceae > Rhizobium > Rhizobium sp. 11515TR. The sequence goes on from NZ_CP023000.1 coordinate 669,742, forward strand.
GGGCGGTTCGGATGGTGCCTGCCCCTCGGATCCCTCCATCGCCATCGAGATCGAGAAAGATTTCCATGTCTCCGGTCGGGTGCTCGATCCTGTAACGCCCGTCGGCGGGCGCAGTCGAAAGCGCATGCGCGGGGGACCCGGCCAGTTGCGTGCTGGTTGCCACCGTTACTGCGGCAAGCACGCCGACGGAAGCATGCACGCGGTGAGGAATGAAGCTGCGGGTGTTGATCGCACCTCCATGCCGCGGTTGCGAGACGAGCGTCATCTTCGGGACAGATGCAGCACTGACGTCGCCGAGGTTCATCATTGGTCCGGCTTGCAATCGAATGGATTCTATTCGCCGTTTGGCGACGTCGTTGCTCTCCAATTCCTCACGCGTCTCCTCACCGGTTAGACCGAAATCCGACGCTCGCATGATGACGCAGGGCATGCCGTTATCAATCAGCGTTACCTCGATGCCGTCGATAATATCGACCTTGTTGCCGGTCGGCAGCAGCGCTCCACACATCGATCCCTCGGTATTCGTGAACAGGATTGGAATTGCAGCATGATGTCCTGGCACCCCGGCAATACTGGTCCCGCCCGCGTAGCTTACCTTTCCGTCCGGCGTTGCCACCTTGGCAACCGCGACCTCACCGGAATTGACCATGTGGATTCTGACGGGGGTGACCTCGCCCGCGGCGGACACCAATCCCCGCTCGATAGCGGCGGGGCCTATGCCGGCCAGGATGTTGCCGCAGCCCTGAGCGTCGCTGACAAGCGCCTTATCGACGAAAACCTGCAGGAACAGGTAGTCCACATCCGCATCGTTCCGGCTCGAGGGCGAAAGCAGGGCGACCTTCGAGGTCAGCGGATCAGCTCCGCCGATCCCATCGATCTGGCGAGAATCCGGCGACCCCATAATGGCAAGGAGCAAAGCATCGCGCTCCTGCTGATCGGCGGGAAGATCGGTGGCGAGGAAATAGGCTCCCTTCGATGTGCCGCCGCGCATCCAAAGGCAGGGGATGCCGTCCTCATACATATTTAAGGCCCTTCTCCGCCAGTTTGCCTCGCATGTCGTAGATGTCGAGGCCAAGCTCGCCCGCGGCGAGCCGTTTGCGTTTCGCTTCCTCGTTGGCGATCCGCTTCTCGGCCGCCACTGCGACTTGTTCGGCCTCCGCTCGCCTGACGACGCAGACACCATCATCGTCGGCGATGATAATGTCCCCGGCATCGACCAGCGCGCCTGCACAGACGATCGGGATATTGACTGAGCCAAGCGTCTCCTTAACCGTTCCCTGAGCCGAAACGGCTTTCGACCACACAGGAAAACTCATTGCCGTGAGATCGCGGATGTCGCGGACACCTGCATCAATGATCAACCCGCGGCATCCGCGAGCGCGCGCCGAAGTCGCCAGCAGATCCCCGAAATAGCCGTTGTCGCAAGGCGAGGTCGGCGCAAGAACCAGCACGTCACCTTGCCTGATCTGCTCGATCGCAACATGGATCATCCAGTTGTCGCCGGGAGGAGCAGAGATCGTCACCGCCGATCCCGCGATCTGAGCGCCCGGATAGATGGGACGCATGTAGCTTGCGAGCATTCCCTTGCGGCCCTGGGCTTCATGGACGGTGGCGACGCCCGCCGAGGCAAGTCGATCAATGATCGACGCATCCGCGCGTTCGATGTTCTGTACGACGACACGCATATCAGTCTCCCTTTGTCCCTACCGGTGGCGTGCCGTGGGTGTGAAATGTCTCAATGGTCTTCAATCCCCAGGCCTGTCCCTTCTTGCGCTCAGTCTCGGTCCAGACGACCGGCTCCCAATCCGGCGCAAGGATGAGGCGCGCACCCGCGTTGGCAAGTTCGACCCGGTTACCGGCCGGCTCCCAGACATAAAGAAAGAAGGTTCCCTGAATGGCATGCTTGTGAGGGCCGGTTTCGATGTGAACACCGTTTTCCAAGAATATGTCGGCAGCACGCAAAATGTCTTCGCGGCTGTCCGTTGCGTAGGTGACATGGTGCAGGCGCGCGTCTCCGCGGCCATGCTCCTCGGTGCATGCAAGGTCGTAGCCCTTGTTGTTGATCGTGAACCAACAGCCGCCGATCCGCCCATTGTCGAGCTCAATCATTTCAGTGACACGAGATCCCAGGCAGGTCTGCATGAACCGCCTGAAGTCCGAAACATCCGAAGCCAAAAGGTTCAGGTGATCGAGACGCCTCGGATGGCAGCCCTGCCCATGATAGCGCGACGCGATGTTCTTCAGCGCCGGCCTTTCCGCATCGGAAGGACGGAAGCGCACCGTGTCATAGTAGATCTCGAACACATGCCCGAAAGAATCCTCGAACCGGAAGGAACGACCATGGCCCGGATCGCCGTCGGTCCAGCCGAGCACTTTATAGCCGCTCGCCTCGATCGCCTTCACTCGCCGGTCGAGCGCCTCGGGAGACGATGCCCGATAGGCAATGTGTCCGACGCCCGTCGTATGGTGGCGCGTGAGCTTGAGCGTGTGGAATTCATAGTCGTCCCACGCCCTGAGATAGGCGGAGTTTTCATCCTGGCCGGAAAGTGTCAGGCCGTAGACCCGCAAAAAGAAGTCGAGACTTTCATCGAACTTGTCCGTGTACATCTCGACGTGCGCCAGATGCGCAATGTCGAAGCATGGTTCCATTTCCGTCCTCCCCTGGGCCGATCAAAGCTCGTCGACGGTTCGCGGAAACACCGACTGGAAGCCCTCCGCATATTTCGCAGCCCGTCCGCCCGACTGCCCGCCGGAGTTCCGCTGAAAATGATTGGCCCGGTTCTGGGCGACCCGTGTATAGAACTCCCAGAGGTGTTCCTGGCCTTCCATGCACTCGATCGCCGCGCGCTTTTTCTCCCAAACCGAGGTGATATCAAGGAAGACATCCGGCTTCCATCCCATCTGCTCCGTCTGATGCGGTTCAAAGACATAGAGCTGCGGCGCGCCAAGAACCTTCTGACCGGGATTATGGCCCCAGGCCTGAGCAATCATCCGTGTCTCGAGAGCAACCTGTGTCGCGTACATATGGTCCGTGTTGTAAGGATCATATTGCGAATGGCTGAGCATGAAGGAAGGCTGCACCTCTCTGATCACATCGACCAGACGGTACTTGTTGTCGTCGGTCAGCCGTAGCGGATAATCTCCAAGATCGAAGCTGATAAGATTGTGCACGTCAAGCGCCTGCGCGGCGCGCTCTGCCTCGGATCGGCGAGCGGCCTTCACGCGTTCGAGCGTCATGCCCGGTTCTTTCCAGAGCTTTGCCGATTCCCCGCGCTCACCGAAGGAAAGGCAGACGACGGTCACCTCGTAGTCCCTCTGCGCGTGTAGCGCGATTGCGCCGCCGCACCGCCAGACGAAATCAGCCGCATGTGCGCTGATCACCAGCGCAGTCTTCTTTTCCGACATGTGATGCCTCCTTACTGATCGATCGGGATTTCATGCCTGAAGCGCTCGTTTGCCAATTTGGAATTGCGATCGAAGCGATAAGTTTTCGCTATAGGAGAATTGCCCGCGGGCTCGAAAAGATCACTGCTATAGCTTTTTCTTATATCTTGAAGACCATTTTGAAATAGGAATTCCGCGCTCTTCCCGACACCCTAGGAACGGAAACGAGCTCGGACGATCTCATCCGGGCCATCAACAAGACGTGCGCCTGCCATATCGATTAGAGGCGGCTGACACGGGGAGGAGAGATGCTGACCCTTCTGTTCGATGGGCTTGCCTATGGAATGCTATTGTTCGTCCTCTCATGCGGGCTGGCTGTCACGCTCGGTCTGATGAACTTCATCAACCTGGCGCACGGCGCCTTTGCGATGGCGGGCGGCTACGTCACTGTCGTCCTGACCAATCGCTGGGGCGTGCCGTTCCTGCTGACGCTGCCGAGCGCCTTCATATTGACGGCCGTCATCGGACTTGTCCTTGAGCGGACACTCTATATCAGGCTCTTCGACAAGACCCATCTCGACCAGGTCCTCTTTTCCATCGGGATCGTCTTCATCGCGGTCGCCGGTATGGATTATCTGATGGGCTCCCAGCAGCAGATTCTCGACCTTCCGGACTTCTTGAAGGGCCGCGTGAATGTGCTTGGCGTCGGTATCGGCGTTTATCGTGCGTTCCTGATCGTCACTTGCGGCGTGCTTGCCGCGTGTCTGCAATTCGTGCTGAGCCACACGCGTTTCGGAAGCCGGCTACGGGCGTCCGTCGATGACCGGCGCGTGGCCCGTGGCGTCGGTATCCGTGTGAACACGATTTTCGCGGTAACTTTTGCTGTTGGATCGGGTCTGGCAGGACTTGGCGGAGCACTTGGTGCTGAAATCCTTGGCCTGGATCCGACCTTCCCGCTGAAATTCATGGCTTATTTTCTGATCGTCGTCTCGGTCGGCGGAACGTCCACCATGACGGGGCCGCTGGTCGCCTCTATCCTGCTCGGCCTGGCTGATGTCCTTGGTAAATATTATGTCCCATCGCTTGGCGGCTTCATCATCTACATCGTTCTCGTGGCCGTGCTTGTCGTGCGCCCGCAAGGACTGTTCACGAGGGCCGGATGATGTCGCTTTCCGCCAATATGCAAGATCCGCTCGTCAGTTCGGTCAAGGAAAGCCTTCGGCGGCAAACCCGCTGGCGCGCACTTGAGATCGCGTTCTGGATCGCAGCGGTCGCTGCCTGGTTTGTCCTGCCGGGCAAGCATCTCATCCTCACCGAGATTGCGATCTTCGCCCTCCTTGCATTGTCGATCGACCTGATCATCGGATTTGCCGGTATCGTGACGCTGGGCCAGGCCGCGATGTATGGTGTCGGCGCCTACGCCAACGGCTTGTTCTCAATCCATGTGACCGGAGAGCCGTTGACCGGCCTCCTTGTGGCAGCCTTTGCCGGGGCTGCCGTCGCGCTGCCAACCAGCTTCCTGCTTCTGCGCGGTGCGGATCTTACGCGACTGATGGTGACGCTCGGTGTCGCGGCCGTCCTGCTCGAAATCGCCAATCAGGCCACCTGGTTAACCGGCGGCGCCGATGGTCTGCAGGGTATCACCATCCAGCCGCTGTTCGGCACGACCGAATTCGATCTCTATGGGCATGTTGGTTATGCCTACAGCCTTTCGGTTCTCTTCGTCCTTTTCGTTCTCGCCCGCTACATCGTCGCTTCCCCCTTCGGCAATTCGCTGAAGGCCATCCGCGACAATCCGTTGCGAGCATCGGCCGTCGGTATCCCGGTAAAGGGTCGCCTCGTCGCAATCTACACGCTGGCTGGAGCCTATGCCGCCGTAGCCGGAGCACTCTTCAGCCAGACGCAGCAGTTCGTTTCACTTGACGCGCTTTCCTTTCAGAAATCCGCCGACGGCTTGATGGTCCTCGTCATCGGCGGCACAGGATACCTCTATGGTGGCCTGATCGGAGCTCTGGTCTACGAACTTATCCAGGACGCGCTCTCCTCGATCACACCGCAATATTGGCAGTTCTGGCTCGGCATGCTGCTCGTCGCCTTCGTCATGATCGGGCGGGATCGGCCAAGGCAGATCGTCAAACGATTCACCGCAAAAGCGCTCGCCATGCGCAAAACGCCAACATCGGCTAAGGCCTCGGCGGGAGGAAAATCATGACCCTCCCTACCCTTGAGACACGAGGCCTCAATAAGACATTCGGCGCGCTGAACGCTACGACAGACGTCAACTTCCGGCTTGAGCCTGGCGCCCGCCATGCTCTGATCGGACCGAACGGTGCCGGCAAGACGACCTTCATCAATCTCCTGACCGGCGTCTTACAACCGTCCAGCGGTGACGTCATTCTTCACGGGGAGAGCATCATTGGCCTCAAACGTGAGCGCCGCGTTCGGAAAGGCCTCGTACGCACGTTCCAGATCAATCAGCTCTTTGCCGGGCTGACGGTCATAGAAAGCCTCGCGCTCGTCATCAGCGAACGCAGCGGGCGCGGATGGAAATGGCTGCGACCGACACATGCCATTGCCGGCATTGAACAGGAAATCGCGGCTCTGCTGAAAGACTTCGGCCTTGATGGCGTCGGAGATGAAAAATGTCTCGCCCTTCCCTACGGCAAGCAGCGCCTTCTCGAAATCGCGCTGGCAATCGCCTGCCGCCCGCGCGTCCTGCTGCTCGACGAACCGGCCGCCGGCGTTCCCGAGGCCGATCGAAAGGAAGTGATGCAACACATATCGAGGCTGTCGTCGGACGTATCGATCCTTCTGATCGAACACGACATGGATCTGGTGTTCAATTTCGCCAATAGAATCTCCGTCCTTGTCGCCGGCACCTTGTTTGCGGAAGGTAGCGTCGATCAGATCGCGAGGGATCAGCGCGTAAAGGAAGTCTATCTCGGAGGGGCCGCGCATGGCTGAGCTCCTGCGGATCGAATCCCTTTCTGCCGGATATGGCAAGGCGACCGTCCTTCACGGCGTCAGCCTGTCGGTCGAGCCTGGAACATCCGTCGCACTTTTGGGGCGCAATGGCGTTGGCAAGACGACGACCCTTAATACGATCGTCGGCCTGACCCGATATCGATCAGGGTCGATTCGGCTGCGGGGCACCGACATTCAGGGCATGTCCCCCGAACGGCGCGTCGAAGCCGGCATCGGTTGGGTTCCACAGGAGCGTGGAATTTTCCGATCGCTGACAGTCGAGGAAAATATAACGGCGGTTGCCCGACCCGGCAGGTGGACGCTCTCAGCAATCTACGATCTTTTCCCGCGACTGAAGGAACGGCGATCGAACCTTGGAAACCAGCTCTCCGGCGGGGAGCAGCAGATGTTGTCAATCGGTCGCGCGCTCGTACTTAATCCAATCCTTCTGCTTCTCGACGAACCGACGGAGGGGCTGGCGCCGATTATCGTCGAGGAACTTCTCGCGGCCATCCGCAGAATTGTCCGCGACGAGGGACTTGCGGCAATCATCATCGAACAGCACGCACAGCAACTGCTCGCAATAACCGACAAGGCAATCATCCTCGACAGGGGAAGCGTCGCCTATTCCGGTGACAGCGGCCACCTTGCAGAGGATAGCCAGACACTGGGCAAATTCCTTGGCGTGGGCGCAACCGAATAAGGAAGCGTCGGCCGGACTGCAAGCCGAAATCAGAATGCAAATGAGACGAAACTAAAGGATGGGCTGCGGGGAGAAGTCTTTCCGCATGTCAGACAAAGAAAAAAGGAGGAGAGAATGAATACCAAAAGGATTATTGCCGGCACCATGGCCGCGCTTGCGATCATGGCCGCCACGGCCGCCACATCCAGGGCGGAAGACACTGTCAAGGTCGGCGTCGTCATCCCGATGACCGGGGGCTTCCAGTCGAATGGACGGCAGATCAACGCAGCGCTCAAGACCTATGTCGCGACCCATGGAGAGACCGCGGGCGGCAAGAAGGTCGAATTTATCGTCAAGGACGATGGCAGCTCCGCCGACAACGCCCTGCGCATCTCGCAGGAACTCGTCACAAGCGACAAGGTTTCAATCCTGACGGGGTTTGGCAACACGCCAACCGCCCTTTCGGTTGCGCAGATTTCCAAGCGCGCCAAGATACCGCAGATCATCATGGTTGCGGCAACGTCCTCGATCATGAAGGCGTCGCCCTACATGCTACGCACCTCCTGGACCATTCCGCAGGTCGCAAGCGTCATCGGCAAATGGGCGCCCGAAAACGGCACGAAGAAGTTCGTCAGCATCGTCTCGGATTACGGTCCGGGTGCAGACGCAGAAGAATGGTTCTCCAAAGCACTCAAAGCCAATGGCGGTTCCGTGATCTCTAAGCTGAAGGTTCCGCTCGCAAATCCGGATTTCGCTCCGTTTCTTCAGCGCGCCGCCGACGAAAAGCCGGAAGGCCTGTTCGTCTTCGTCCCGACCGGCGCGGGCGCAGCGTTCATGAAGCAGTTCGTCGAACGCGGATTGGACAAGTCCGGCATCAAGGTCGTCGCGATGGCCGACGTCACCGACGACGACCTTCTCAACGATATGGGCACTCCGGCCCTTGGCGTCATCACCGGCGGGCCTTACTCGACGAACCATTCGTCGCCGGAGAACCAGACCTTTGTCGACGCCTTCAAGAAGAACAATAACGGCATGCGCCCAAACATGGTCGCCGCGGCAGCGTGGGACGCACTCGATCTCATCTACAAAACGCTCGACAAGACGAAAGGCGACGCCTCTGGCGACACCTTTGTGAAGGCAGCGGAAGGAATGCAGCTTCAAAGCCCCCGCGGCCCGATTTCGATCGACCCACAGACGCGCGATATCGTCCAGAACATCTACATGCGCAAGGTCGAGAAGGTCGGCGACGAATTCTACAACACGGAATTCCAGACGATCGAAAACGTAAAAGATCCGGCGCACTAGTTCATGCCGGGGGCGGAGCATTGTTTCCGCCCCCTTCAAAACCGTGCCGCAATGAAGGATGGAGGTACGTAATGACAATAGGCCTAATCGGTTTTGGCGAAGCGGCGCAGGCTTTCGTCTCGGGATGGCGTTCGGAAATCTTGGGCGTGGGAGGGCATCGCACCATCTCGACCTTCGACTTGAAAGTCGAAGATCCCACTCTTCGAACGGGACTGCGTGAAACATGCGAGAGCCTTGGTGTCCACTGCGCTGACAATCCGGCCGAGGCGCTTGCAGCCAAAAGGATCGTGTTCAGTCTCGTGACAGCCGACAACGCTCTGCAGGCGGCCGAGCGTGCGGCAAACTTTCTGGCCGCTGGCACTCTCTATCTCGATTGCAATTCCTGCTCGCCGAAAACGAAGACGATGGCTGCCGGAATCGTCGAAGCGGCTGGAGCCGTCTATATCGACGTTGCGGTCATGTCTCCCGTACACCCTGCCTGCCATCGTACGCCACTCCTGCTATCAGGCGCCGCAGCCGAGCAGGCACAGGCCGCACTGACGGAATTGCATATGAATGCAAAGCCTGCCGGCGGCAACGTCGGAGAAGCCTCATCGATCAAGATGCTTCGCTCCGTCATGATCAAGGGTTTCGAGGCATTGACGGCCGAATGCTTTCTGGCCGCACGAAGGGCAGGCGTGGAAAAAGCGGTGCTTGCCTCTCTGCAATCCTCCGATCCAGGGATAGACTGGAACAAGCGGGCCGCATACAACCTTGAAAGAATGATGGTTCACGGAAGGCGGCGCGCTTCAGAGATGGTCGAAGTCGCTGCCACCCTGAGGGAATTGGGACTGCCAGACCGCATGGCCGTTGCGACCGCAGACTGGCAGCGTCAGATCGGTGAACTCGCGATTCGACCCGAGGCGAGTACCCTCGAAGCAAGAACCGACATGATCTTGGAGTCCTACCCGGATTGAACGACGAGAGACCTTCGACAGCGCAAATCCAGCACAATCTGCGGCATCTGCGGGTCTTCCTTGCCGTCATAGACACCAATTCCGTGACCAAGGCTGCCGCAACCAGCCATCTCTCGCAGCCGGCAGTGACGCAGGCACTCACAAAAATCGAGCGTGAGCTGAGGACGACATTATTCACCAGAACGCCTCAGGGCCTGTTTGCAAATTCACAGGGCGCGCTTCTCGCAAAGCGAGTGAAACGGGCGTTCGCCTATCTCGACCCGGCATTGAACGAACTCAGTCCGCGCCTGAAATTGGTTGCGACCACCTCGCAGCTTCGTGCATTAATCGCGGTGCGCGAGTGCGAGAACTTCACCCTTGCGGCGAAGAGACTTGGCGTGGCACAGCCGACCGTCCACAGAGCCGTCACCCAGCTGGAGGAAGAAGCCGGACGCACGCTCTTCGAACGAACGTCCTATGGCATCGTCGCCACAAAGGCGGCGAATTCGGTCGCGCAGGCGGCGCGTCTCGCATTGGCGGAACTGGCTCAAGCCGAAGTGGACCTTGCCGAGGCAAACCAGGAGGAGGCCGGGACCATCGTGATCGGCGCGATGCCGCTTTCGCGATCTTTCGTGCTCCCCAGAGCGATTGCCGAGTTCCGAAAGCATCGCCCACGCATGCCGATCCATGTCCTTGAGGGTCCCTACGCTGATCTGCTTGCCGGGCTTCGACGCGGTGAGATCGACTTCCTCATCGGGGCGCTAAGAGAACCCGCCCCAATCGGCGACATCGAACAGCGGTTCTTATTTACCGACACGATCGTCGTTGTCGCCGGCACTGCGCATCCGCTGGTCGGACGAACAAAGCCCACGCTCGAAGAACTCGCATCCTATCCCTGGGTCGTCGGGCAGAAGGGGACGCCGATCCGCAAGCATTTCGATGCACTGTTCGGAGAGCCGGGGAAGCAACCGCGCAGCATTGTCGAATCCAGCTCCCTTATCCTGATGCGCGAACTCCTCACTCGCACAGATCATCTAGGCTGCATTTCTTACCTGCAGGCGCAAGCCGAACTTTCCCGGGGACTCATCAAGGCGTTGCCACTGGATCTGGAACACACGGCAAGACCGATCGGTCTGACATTGCGGATGAACTGGCTGCCTACAACCGCGCAAACGCTTTTCCTGGATCTCGTTGCTTCCACCGACATCAAGACGATGACGGCAGAGGGCTCTGAAGGGCGTCTCTGGTACGCCCGCCAGGCAGTAGACGATGGATAGCGTCGCAACATCCTCGTGCATCAGATTGAAAGCGGACTTCATCGACGGCAGGGAAAGGCCCTGACCAATTTCGCTCGAACACTGCCCGCGCCGCAGTCTGAACTCACCCAGGAACTAATCAAAGATCCGTATAGTTTTGATTTTCTCGCTCTCGGCCCTGCGATGTCGGAGCGAGAACTTGAGCAGGGATTGTTCGAGCACCTACGCTCTCTGATCCTTGAGCTCGGCAAAAGCTTTGCGTTCGTCAGTAGCCAGCATCCACTCGAGGTTGGTGGCCAGGACTACTATCTGGATCTTCTGTTCTATCACTTGCGGTTGCGCTGCTTCGTCGTCGTCGAGTTGAAGATCGAGGACTTTAAGCCCGAACCGCGCCGCCCATGGATTGGATGTCGCCCCTGGCGATGCCTCCGAAGCAACCGAGATTGCGACCGCATTCCTTGCCGAGCTCCGAGCGATCCGCGATAGATAGTTATCGTCAAGTAGAGCACCCGCACTGAGCAGATTCCAAAGGTGAAACGCGCAATGCACTACCGTCCATCTCTTTGCTCTTGAAGGGTATGAACTCGGAGACCTAGATCCAGCCGCCCCGAACGGGTCCGGGTCGCGAGGCGATTCGCTCTGCTATAAAGCGTGCAGCCATTTACGCAACAATGGAGCAAAACTGAAATTTTTTGCGACAACCCGAAGTCACGGCGAGTATAAATGCTCGCCACAGCATTAAAATGTCTCTTCGCAGGCTCGCGGATTTTGGCTAAAAGATTGACAAGATCATGCTCGCATCGCTTGCAATCACAGCCAGCTTAGTCAAGCGAAGCTGGTTTGCTGCAGTCCTTTGTTGTCACGATTAGCGCCACAAAACATGCGGCACGGCTCCGAAAGGAATTGGGATGGAGAGCATAGAACCTTTCGAACGACTTGGTCTGGCGCTCGCTGTTGGGGCGATCGTCGGTGTCGAACGCCACTGGCGAGAACGTGACGAAGGCGCAGGAAAGCGAACCGCCGGGATCCGCACCTTCATGATCGCGGGCATGCTCGGCGGCCTTTCAGGAGTCATCGAACAGGCGCTTTCCGAGCCGCCGGCACGAGACGGCCTGGTCGTCGTTGCCATGTTCGCGATCTTTAGTGTGATCTTCGCCCTTTATCAGGTTCGGGAGTCGATCGCTGAGGGAAATTTCAGTGTTACAACTGTCGTCACTGCCATGACAACGTTTGCCCTGGGAGCCCTGGCCGTATTGGGTGACACGCGATTGGCAGCAGCCGGCGGCGTGGCGCTGGTGGCAATTCTGGCCAGCCGAGAGATATTGCATCGGTTTGTTCGCGCCCTGAGCTGGAATGAATTGCGATCGGCGGTGGTTTTTCTTGCCATGACTGTTATTGTTCTACCTATCCTGCCGACTGCCCCGCTCGGCCCGTTCGGCGGAATTTCCCCTTCTCGGACTTGGCAGTTGGTAGTCCTTCTTGCGGGGATCTCCTTCGTGGGTTACGTAGCCGTCAAAACGCTTGGGCAAGTTCGCGGCGAACTCGCCTCGGGCGCAGTCAACGGCTTGGTGTCGTCAACCGCGATTGCCGTCACGAATGCCCGCCTCAGCGCGGCAGGGCATTCGGCCGCGCTGCTGGCTGCCGGCGCCACAGCCGCAAATACCGCCTCCTACCTCAAAGTCCTTCTTTATATAACCATCCTTGCCCCCTCCATCGCCGGTCGCCTTGGAGCATCCCTGGTTGCCGGTGCCTTGGTGATGGCAGCATTTTCATTGCTGTTTGCGAGGAACAACACTGCTGAGCACGCTCAATCCGGCACACGAAATCCGTTTGAACTGCTTTCCGTTTTGAAAACTGCCCTCCTGCTTGTAGCCGTGGGTTTTCTGGCCAGGGCCGCGGCGGCGTGGTTCGGAGAATCCGGTTTGCTCGTCGTCTCGACGCTCTCGGGCCTCGCAGATATTGACGCAATTACCGTGACGATCACCGGCCTCCTTGACACAATAGGCACCGAGTTTGCTGCAATTGCTCTCGGCGCAGCCGTCATTGCCAATACAACGGCAAAGGTGGCATATGCTCTAGCGTTGGGTGATCGCGCCTATAGTGGACGCTTTACCTTGGCCAGCGTCTGTGCGCTCCTAGCGGGCATCGTCATGTTCAAAGCGACGCCGATGATCGGGTGGGTATGAATGGAACACCTGCCAAATAACGGTCAGCTGGCCGGTTGCTCGCGCTGAATGAACCAAAACCAAGTATCAGCGCCTTCCACTCGCAGCTAACGAACCCCGTTACGCAGCATTTACGGTAACGTACTTCCCTCTCCCGCTTTGAATGCCAGTATGGCAACATCATCGGGAGCAAAAAATGAACCGCACCATCTTCCTGCTAGCGCTTGTCTCAGCGACACCTGTGCTCGCCGAAGACGATGTGGACGAACTGGCACGGAAGGTCTCCAATCCCGCCTCATTCATGGTGAGTGTTCCGGTTCACAGTGATTTCGATATCGGTCGCTGGGGTGATGGCAAAACCTATTCCGCCACGCTCGACATAGAACCGGTCATTCCGTTTGCACTGACCGATGATTGGAACATGATCTCTCACACTGACATCCCCATCGCCTATAGCGATCCCGTCGGCTCTGCCGGCGGGCGGCTCGGAATCGGCGATATCAGCCAGAATCTGTCGTTTACGCCAGCCCGCCACGGCCCCCTGGTCTGGGCGTTTGGACCGGAATTCTCATTGCCGACGGCAACGGATGATCGATTCGGGACGGGAAAGCTTTCCATAGGACCTTCGGGGCTCCTGCTACTGCAGACAAAGTCGATGAGCGTTGGTCTGTCGGCGGACCATCTATGGTCGGTGGCCGGCTCTGGCAGCAGGACGCGGGTCAATACAACGGAAATCCAACCCTTCCTGGCCTGGCATATCGGACAGGGACGGACGATCTCGACCAATATCGACTTTTCATACGACTGGGTGGCACACGACTATACGCTGCCCATATCCCTTTCCTTCTCGAAGATCATGAAATTCGGCGAACAGACGGTGAGCGTTTCCTTCGGTGCGAAATACTGGCTCGAAGGACCAAAAGACGGACCGCAATGGGGCTTGAAGGCAGGGCTCGTTTTCCTTTTTCCGCAAAAGAGCGGGAGCTAGACGGAATCCGCTCCAAAAGTCTTCTGCAAGCGTTCCAGCCCCTCCTAACGCTCGAAAACGAGATAGTTCTCCCAAGCCCTGATCCTCAATAGGATCCTGCGGATGATTGCAAACTCGATCCAGTGGTCGCTATAGACTGCAACCTCTGCGGCAGCCCCGCCGGGCAGATTGAAACGTGAGACATCCTCGAGAATGTCGACAATCAGCATCATCCGACCCTTGCCGAAGGGAGGGCTTGGCGAAAGTAGCGTTCCGGAGGGCTCAAGCTGTCCTTCGGCCATATATTGCAAGACATTCTCTACCCTCCCCTTGAAGACGCGGCCGGGGATGCCGGCAAAGGAAATTTCCGCCTCATCGCCAACATTCACCCGCTGCAGCGCAACCTGATCAAAGGACGCGGCAAATATCCTGCGGTCTGTATGGATGAACGTCATGACCGGCTTTAAGGGCAATGAGACAGCCATCATCCCAGGATGAAGGAAGACTTGTGTGGCGTAACCGTCCGTCGGCGCCTTGTAGACGCTCTGCTCCAGTTCGAATTCTGCTCTGGCAAGTTCGGCCTCGAGCTGGGCGACATTAGTGTCGACACCATCCACCTTGTTGTTGGCGACCAGTTCGGCCTGTTCGGCCTGGGCCTGTGCGGTGGCAAGCGACGCCTCCGCGGCAATGTAGGCGTTGCGCAAATCCTCGACCTGCTCGGTGGAAAACGGGGATCGTGTGGGATTTCGATTGGCGGCCGCGTGGCGCTCATAATCGTCCTTGGCCCTATCGCGGCTGGCAGCCGCCGCGTCGGCTGCGGCCTTTGCCGCCTTTAAAGCCGCCTGCTGCTCGGCGACAGCCTGTTCTGCCGCTGCCAAAGCCGCTTTCTTGCGCTTGACGGCATATTCGAATGGACGGGGATCGAGACGAAAGAGTACGTCTCCTTTCTTAACCGGCGTATTGGCCGTAACCGGCACGTCGATGACCTGCCCGTTGACAGTAGGGCTGATCGGCGTTGCGTAAAAGTAGATACGGCCGTCGGTCGAGAAGGGATGATTGTAGCTCATGAGCACCACGATCCCACCGACGAGGAAAAAACCGGCAACAACCGCCGTCGTGACAGTCCACTTTGTCAAGGGAACGCGCAGAAACCGAAACAGCACGACGCAGATAGCAATATAGATGAGGCAAAGCAGCGTGGTCATTCGATGGGCGACCTCCGTGCCAAGAGCTGCTTTTCCACTTCGGCGACGCGTGCCTGCAATTGCGTATGATCAGTGCCCCAGCCAAGATCAGGCCGATAGACCATCGCCCAGATCCACAGGAAAGGCCAGATTGCATGCAGCGTGAAGAGGCTGACCCATCCAGCTGCCATGATCGCATCCTGATGAGGGTGATTTCTCGCCTTTGCGATCTCATAGGGAATATCGTGGATCGCGATCAAACCATAGACGAACACCAAGATGACGACGATGAGGATTGCAAGTGCGATATAATCCAGGATCATCTTTGCTGCTCCACTTTGGCTCCCGTTCTTGCATGGCAGTGCCGCTCTCAATCGGCATACGGGATTGTAGATCTGCAAGGCCGCATAGAGCGATGACCTCGCCGATTTGCAGCCTTGGCGCGACTTCGTGCCGGAAGCCAGACCGTCCCTGGCTTTCCGGGCTATTTCATCCCTTCGGATGACCGATCGTGTGACACGCGACGCCTTCGCGCGCTGACACGTCCACGAGCCGACACGGCACCCTATTTCACCTCGACGAAGTCAGCTGGTTTCCAGGTACCATCGAAGGCGGGCTTGTCTGGGCCGTAGATACGAATATAGGCAAACCAGCCTCGTCCGGGAACGGTTTTGATCCATCGGCCCTCCTGGCCCTGAGGGGCTGTCGGTCCGAAGTAAAGATCGACCGCATCGCTGCCCTTGACATCCTTGAGTTCGAACAGCGAGCGGAGCGCTGCCTTGCCCTGGTCCGTCTGAACCTCCGATCGGGTTTGCGCGTCATAGGCCGTGACCGACCAGAAGAGCTTGCCGGGAACCGGCTGCGGGATCGATAATTTGTAGGTCTTGCCACCATCAAGCCAGGCGCCCGTTGCGTCGCGCGCTCCCAGCCAATAGAGGGAGCCTGCGCCTGCGGTGCGGCGGAACATCGCCGGTGAGGTGACGATTGCCTGCGCAAACCAGCGATCGCGCGCTTCAAGATCGACGCCCGCCGGCGTCTCGAATTGGGCGCTGCCTGGCACCAGACCGACCCATTCCCATTTGCGGTCGGGCCACGCGATCTTGTCGGCGCGGCCGCTGTCGAAGGCCGAAACCAGAAGCTGGTCGCGTCCGTTCTTCGCAGCCTTCTCTAGGATCGCTTTCATTCGATCGTCGGGCTTGAAGTCTTTGTCCTTTTCGATGCCAAGTGCCTGCAGCAATCCGTACATCGGCAGGAATTTTTCAACGACCGGCTCCTGCTGAATGATGTCATTCAGCTTCTGCCAGAACTGGATATTGTCTTCCCATTTGAGAGATGTGCTATCCAGATCCATCGTGGTGGTATCGACGAACTTCAATCTCTGCTTTGGATCCGCCAAAGGATAGACCTTGATCGCTTCGAGCGCTTTCAATGCCTTATCCTGATCACCTCCGACAGGAAGAGCACGCACTGCGAGCAGGTTTTTGTAGGTCGGTGTTCGCCCAACCAGATATCCCTTCGGGATCTTGCCCCGATAGTCGGGACCGACGATCAGGTGTTTTCCGCCCTTGCCCGCATCCGGCCCCGGTAATCCCATATCGAGAACCCAGCCCTGATTGTGGTCGTTGACCAGACCGATATAGGCGCCTGGCAGCAACTCTACGACAATAGGCCCCTTGGAGACATCAAGGGTTGCCGAACCGTAAGGCGTATCGGAATTCAACGTAAAACCAATCTGCCGCGGCCCTGCGGCGGCGCCGCCCATGGCTTCATTGTCATTAATGCCGACGGCGCGGTTACCATTAAAGATGCCTTCAACCGACACCGTCGGATACCAGAAGCGATAGGCGACGAGCGCGCGCTGAAGGTCGGCATTGTCTTGCGCCCTCGCACTAGTCTCAGCAGTCGGATAGCCCTGGTCGAATTTATAGGTCGCAGCTGTCTCCTGGCTGAGCGCAGCGGAGGCAAGCAGCGACGAAAGCAAGAAGGCGGTAGCGAAATTTCGCTTCATGATCGGTCTCCGTTCGAACTTTGCGAAAGGGTTGGTTCGGGTAATTTGACCTCGACGAAGTCTTCCAGCTTCCAGGATTGATCAAACCATGGCTCCGCGGCGTAGAATTCGAGCTTGCCGATCCGGATATCAACGCTGCTCGGCGTCGTAATCTGCACCGGAATTTGTGTGGTCATCTCATAATCCGCAGCCTGTGCGGCGCCGGCGAGAACGCAGATGAAGGTAGCTGTGGCACATGCTCTCTTTATGCATTCCCCCTCACTTGATTTTTACGACGTCGTCAGGCTTCCAGCTCTTGTCGAAGAAGGCTTTGGTGGGACCATATGCGCGGAACATCAGTTCGAATTTCCGCTTGGGATCAGTGGGTATCCAGTTGGCCTCTTTGCCTTTTGGTGAGTTCGGTCCAAAGAACAGATCCACCGACCCGTCCGTATTCCTGGCAAGGTCTGGGATCTGGGAGGAACGGCTGGCGCGAGGGACATGCTTGATTAGCGCGTGCGTCTCGCGATCATAGGCAGTCACGGACCAGTATTGCTGCACGGGCACGTTTGCGGGCAGGTGCAATTTGTAAGTCTTCCCGCCGTCAAACGGGTGCCCGTCCTTGTCCCGGATCGAGATCGAGTAGAATTGGCCGGCCCCAAGCCGCTTGATGCCGATATAGGCATAGCTGTAGGCGACGCCGCGATGATCGACGGGATAAGCGTCCGGCTCGTCGAAATCGGCTTGCGCGGCCTTTATCAGATCGGGGTATGCCGGGAAGGTCCAACGGCTCGTGTCGGAGAAAAATGGCGGCAGACCTGCATCGTATTTCGCCTCGAGAAGCGCCCGCGCTTCGTGAATGCCCTTGGTCAATAGCAAGTTCATGGTCGCGTCTGGATGAAAGGGCTTGCCTTTCTCGATGCCGATCGACTTTAGCTGATCGATCATGATCCGGTCGCGGACGACCCATGGCTCCTCCTGGATCACACGATTGAGATTGTCGTAGAAACTTGCATCCCATCTGATGGTGGAATCGAACAATATGTCCTTCACGTCAGTAAAAACGGTCTCGGGCGGCGCGGCAGCATCCGAAAGGGGATAGACCTTGAGCTTCTTTCCGTAGTTGATTGATGCCTTGACGTCGGCGTCATTATGACTGGAAAGGTTCGATCGGAACAGCATATAGCCGCCGTAGACCTCCGATCGGAGCGGGATGTAGCCTTCTGGCGGGTTTTCCTTATACCCCGGTGGCAGGATCAGGAATTTTCCGCCCTTGCCCTTGTCGATCCCGAGCAGGCCGGCATCCTCCAGGGGCAGTTGCCATGCGGTCACAATATTGGCGTTGAAAGAGGCATTTCCTTCTGCCGGAGGAAGATCGAGTACGATTGGACCCTCCCTCGTGGTGAGGGGATTCGAACCACTGTTTTCGTGTCGTACCCCACATTATCAACGACTTAGGCATCCGATCGGGCGTAGTGTAAATTATGGAACCATGTGCGATGCCCGTCATTGAACCTCGGCACTCATCATCTTGCCCTTCGCAGGACTAATGCGTCGGAGTATTAGGCACCCCGAGCAATTGTGGCTATGATCACATCGGAGATCACAGGAGGCGGCCCTCAGGAGCCGGTGATTGATGGATTTTGCGGATCACATTCAAGAAATCGAGCGCGTCGCGCAGGGAAGTAACACAGGGCGGGACGCTATCGTCGTAGAATCCTGGCGGCGGTGCCTGGACACCTACCGGCTCGATCCGGCGCAGGCGCGCGAGGCAGTGATCGTCTCCGAAACCCGGTTGCGAGAACATCGCCAGCAGGCGGAGGATCTCGTGCACATCGCCCGTTCTGGGTTGGAACGGCTCTACCGGCAGATCGCCGAACAGAATTACGTACTGCTGCTGTCGGACCGGCTTGGTGTCACCGTCGAATTCCTGGGCGACCCGTCCTTCAACAACAATCTGCGAAAGGCCGGTCTCTATCTCGGTTCGGAATGGTCCGAGCCGCGTGCGGGCACCTGCGCGGTGGGCGCCTGCATCGCCACAGGCGAGGCTCTGACGATTCATCAGACCGACCATTTTGACATCACCCACACGCCCCTGTCCTGCACCGCAGCGCCAATCTATGACACGCAAGGATCACTGGCGGCCGTTCTCGACATTTCACTGCTGAGTTCGCCAATCCTGAAAGCCAGCCAGAACATGGCGCGCCATCTCGTGTCCTCGACCGTGCGGAGGATCGAGCTTGCCAATCTCATGGCAAACAGCCGGCATAATCTGGTTCTGCGCTTTGCGGGCGCACCGGAGTTTCTCGACGTCGATCCGGAAGCGGCGATATCCGTCGACGGAGCGGGGCGCATCACCGGCATGACCCATGGCGGCGCCCGGCTTCTTGCCGCGTCGCGGGGTCTCGACTGGCGCACGCCCGAGCTCCTGATCGGACAGCCGGTTACGGACTTCTTCCACGCGGGCCTTGACGATCTAGCCTCGCTGACCCGTGCCAGCCTGCCCCAGGAACGGCGGATCGCGGTTCGCGACGGCTCGCTGCTCTTTGCCCACGCCATCGAACCGCAGCAACGCACAGGCAGCGTGCCGCCTGTGCGCCCCCCCGACCGGTCGCCGGCGATCGACAGGCTCGGCGGCAATGTTCCGGCAGTCGACAGCCTCAGACGCAAGGTCATCAAGCTCGCACCCAGCAGGCTGCCGATACTGCTGCAGGGTGAGACTGGAACCGGCAAGGAATATCTCGCCCGCATCATTCATGAGATGAGCGGGCTCTCTGGCCGCTTCGTGGCGGTCAATTGCGCCGCAATTCCAGAGCAGCTGATCGAGAGCGAACTTTTCGGTTACGTCCCGGGGGCCTTTACCGGTGCGCTGGCCAAGGGGAGGAAGGGGTTGATAGAGGGGGCCGAGGGCGGAACGCTGTTCCTCGATGAGATCGGCGACATGCCCTATGCGGCCCAGAGCCGGTTGCTCAGGGTTCTCGCAGAGGGTGAGGTGCTTCCGGTCGGCGGCTCGGTCGCACGCAAGGTCGATTTCCGTGTCGTCTCCGCTTCGCATCGCTCGCTGGCCGACATGGTCGCGGCGGGCGGATTCCGCGAAGACCTCTATTATCGACTCAACGCCGCCGTTCTGTCGCTACAGCCGCTCTGCGAACGCGAGGACCTGCCCTGGCTTCTGGAGAGGCTGCTTGATAAACACAGGACGAAGGACAGACCCTTGATGTTGTCCGGCGCGGCCAGACAGCTGCTTCTCAACCATCGTTGGCCAGGCAATTTCCGCGAACTCGACAATGCCATCGCCTTTGCCGCAGCGCTGTGCGACGACAGTGTGATCGAGATCAGAGACCTGCCGGACCGCTTGTCGCAGCCGGCCACGGTGCACACCGGCGGCAGCGCCGGGGCAGACCTGCGCGCCGTCTTGATGAATTGCAAGGGTAACGTGTCCGAAGCGGCCCGCCGCCTCGGTATCGATCGCACAACGCTTCACCGCAGGATGAGACGGTTCGGCATAGAGCGCCCGCACTGAGCCATTCACTACGGCATCCACCACACCTGTTGCGCCTCAGCTGTGGCGCAATCCATCGTCACCCTCTCTGAAAGCGCTGTGATTTCAGCCCGCGCGCCGGTCGAAGCGACTGGCACAGGGGTTGCTCCTCCTGACGGCATGAAAAGCAGCCTTAAGGAGGAAACATGCGCGCCCTCAGATTTCATGCCGCCAATGACTTGCGGCTAGAAGACATTCCGGAGCCGAAGAAGCCGGGGCCGGGCCAGGTTCTCGTTCGCAACCGCTTCGTCGGGATCTGCGGAACTGATCTTCACGAATACAGCTACGGCCCGATCTTCATTCCGACCAAGCCTCATCCCTTTACCGGCGCCCACGGCCCGCAGGTCCTCGGCCATGAATTCGGTGGCGTCGTCGAAGCCACCGGTGAAGGTGTGACCTCGGTTGCCGTCGGCGACCGCGTCTCGATCCAGCCGCTCGTCATGCCACGCTCCGGCGACTATTTCGCCGACCGTGGCCTTTTCCATCTGAGCACGCAGCTGGCGCTGGTGGGCCTCAGCTGGGACGGCGGCGGCATGGCCGAAGCCGCTCTCGTGAACGAATACAACGTCCAGAAGATCCCGGACGAGATGACCGATGAAGAGGCCGCACTCGTCGAACCAACGGCGGTTGCCGTCTATGCCTGCGACCGCGGCGGCGTCACCGCCGGCAACAGCGTTCTCGTCACAGGTGCCGGCCCGATTGGCATGTTGACGCTACTGGCCGCGCGCGCGGCCGGCGCGACCACGTTGTTCGTCTCCGATCTTAACGACGCCAGGCTCGAGCTTGCCAAGAAGGTGCTGCCCGACGTCATCACGATCAATCCGAAGCGCGACAAGGTCGGCGATGTCATCCGCGCCCAGACCGAGGACCAGGTGGGTTGCGACGTCGCGATCGAATGCGTGGGCAACGAACACGCGCTGAAGGCCTGTGTCGATGCCGTGCGCAAGCAAGGGGTCGTCGTCCAGACGGGCTTGCATCCGCATGAGAACCCGATCGACTGGTTCCAGGTCACATTCCGCGATCTCGAGATCAAGGGCTCCTGGGCCTATCCGACGCATTACTGGCCACGCGTTATCCGTCTGATCGCCTCGGGCCTGCTGCCGGCGACCAAGATCGTTACCAAGCGCATCACGCTGGACATGGCGGTGAAGGAGGGCTTCGACGCCCTGCTCGACCCGGCTGGCACCCATCTAAAGATCTTGATCGATCTTTCGAAATAAGCATCTCTGCCAACGCCTGTCCCGGGAGAGGAGCCCTGGAGGTGGCGGCTTGGACGCTTTGAAGGGATTCCCGGCAAGGGCGTTCCACCATCAACAAGCAGTCATGGAGGAGAAGTCATGCTTGATATCAGCCCCGGAACCAAGATCGACACGGCCCTTGCGAAGCTTGAAAAAGCGCTGGCGCATGGCGACGTCGATGCCGCCGTCAACCTGTTTCAGGCGGATTGCTACTGGCGTGATCTGGTGACATTCACCTGGAACCTGAAGACCCTCGAAGGTCGCGAGCAGGTTCGCGACATGCTCTCCAGCCAGCTTACCGTCACTAAGCCGTCCAACTTTGTCCAGGATACCAAGGAAGCCGCTTCCGAAGCGGGCAGCGTCACCGAAGGCTGGTTCGAATTCGAAACGGGGGTTGCCCGCGGCTACGGCCATATCCGTCTGAAGGATGGCCTGATCTGGACGCTTCTGACCACCATGACCGAACTGAAAGGTCATGAGGAGCCAAAGGGTTTCCGGCGCCCCATGGGGGCGGAGCACGGCCATGACAGAAATCGCATGACCTGGAAGGAAAAGCGCGAACGCGAGGCGGTCGAACTCGGTTATGCATCCCAGCCCTATGTCGTCATCATCGGCGGCGGCCAAGGCGGCATTGCGCTTGGCGCACGCCTTCGCCAGCTCGGCGTTCCGACAATCATCATAGAGAAGAATGAGCGGCCCGGCGACAGCTGGCGCAAGCGCTACAAGTCACTCTGCCTACACGACCCCGTCTGGTACGATCACCTTCCCTACATACCTTTCCCGGAAAACTGGCCGGTATTCACCCCGAAGGATAAGGTGGGCGACTGGCTGGAAATGTACACCAAGGTCATGGAGCTGAACTATTGGGGCTCGACCACGGCAAAATCCGCGCAATACGACGAGACGATCGGCGAATGGACGGTGGTCGTCGAGCGCGACGGCAAGGAAGTGGTGCTCAAGCCGAAGCAACTGGTGTTGGCTACGGGCATGTCGGGCAAGGCTAATGTACCGAAGTTCCCGGGTCAGGAGGTCTTCAAGGGCGAGCAGCAGCATTCCTCGCAGCATCCGGGACCGGATGCCTATGCCGGCAAGAAGGTGGTCGTCATCGGTTCCAACAACTCGGCCCACGATATCTGCGCAGCGCTTTGGGAAGCCGGCGCCGATGTTACCATGCTGCAGCGCTCGTCCACCCATATCGTCAAGTCAGATTCGCTGATGGAGATCGGTCTCGGCGATCTCTACTCCGAACGGGCGGTCCAGGGCGGCATGACGACGCGCAAGGCAGATCTGATCTTTGCCTCCCTGCCCTACCGGATCATGCACGAGTTCCAGATTCCGATCTATAACAAGATCCGGGAAAAGGATGCAGAGTTCTACAAAGCACTCGAAAACGCGGGTTTTATGCTCGATTTTGGCGACGACGATTCGGGCCTGTTCATGAAATACCTGCGAAGAGGATCGGGCTATTACATCGACGTCGGGGCCTGCGATCTGGTCATCGACGGTTCGATCAAGCTGAAGTCGGGCGTCGACGTCTCGCATCTGACGGAGAACGCCGTCGTCCTTAAGGACGGAACGAACCTGCCGGCGGACCTGGTGGTCTACGCCACCGGCTACGGTTCGATGAACGGCTGGGCCGCCGATCTCATCTCGCGCGATGTGGCCGACAAGGTCGGGAAATGCTGGGGTCTCGGCTCCAACACCACCAAGGACCCCGGCCCCTGGGAAGGCGAGCAGCGCAACATGTGGAAACCGACGCAGCAGGAAGCATTGTGGTTCCACGGCGGCAACCTGCACCAGTCACGGCATTACTCGCAATATCTGTCGCTGCAGCTGAAAGCTCGCCAGGTGGGCATCGACACACCCACCTACGGCCTGACCACACCTCAACACCTATACTAGGATCATAAAGCGCCGGCGTGGCCGGCGCTCTCTTTTGTAACCGGAGGCTTCCTAGCTCTTGATGGGATGCGAACCCAACGCCCGTAAGCTTTAATTCGATCGCTTTGAATAGGTTGACTTTCTTTGACTGAGGCGATCCCCACCATCATCCCGTGAGCCATGACGCGAGAACCAGCCATTCCCATCGCTTTGCAGTTCGAAGTCCAAGAGCATCGTAAAATTAACGGAGAAAAGCAGGACAGTGACGTTTGGCGCGTGCATTGGTCATGCCAGCGCGATTTTCGTCCACAGGTTCATGGCCGCCGCGCGCAAGTTGCGGTGATGACTGGAAGAAATGTCGTGGCGAGGGATGTGGAACAAGCTGGCGATCGGATCATGGATGGAGACAAAGCGCCGCAGACGGCGGCGTGACTCGAAGCGCTTCATAATCCGCTCTTGTCGAGGAATTGGCTGATGGCAATTCTCGGCCTGAATATTGAGATCCTTGTGCGAACGATGTTCGACACCTGGCATGATCTCGCGTCTTGCGGCGTGACCGATTATTTCGGCAGAAAAGCGATGGCGGCGACAGAGGGAATTTCGGTCGGTCATGGCCGAACATCGCACATGGCAATCCGAGCTCGCTAACGTTACGAACCCGCCACGCGCCTTGTCGTACGTGTACTTCAACAACTTAACCCGACATTACCCACGGTACCTCTATACAATCTGCGTTGTTGCTAATCTACAACATTTGATTGAATAATGGTCCCAAAAGAATCAATCTTTGGGATTCTCTAGTATGTGAAATTGCCTTTCAGGTTGCTTTATATAGTACTTCGATTGAGTAGAGGGGCGTCAGCCACAATGCAGACGGGCAAGCACAAGAGCAATTTCCTGCTTTTCGTGGTGGGGTTTGCTCGGTCTTTGGGTTGGGCAAATGAAAAGCGTCGAACAGCTGGCGACCAGGACCGCGGGAAGAAAACCCTGCGCTGGGAACAATGGTTTCGCATCGGAAAATGCTCCCGCGAAAATTCAAGTCTGCCGTGCAATGCGGAACGCGAGGCAGCTCTCAAAAATAACGACGCAATCGATAGATCTCGGTGCGCGTGCTTGCGCACTGCTGATCAGGATAGTGCTGCTCGCTGCCCTATCCTGCACCGGTCTACTGCTGGCAACTCCGGACGCGGCGTACGCAGCATGCACTACCCTCAACTTCCCCGATTCTCATACGTCGCCGTCGACAAGCCCAATGACTTCCGGCGGGACGCTTAACGTCAACATCGGCACGCTGTGCGATCCAGTCGGTCTCAATCCCATTGGCGATCCAAACGTAGTTCTTCCACAGCACGGCACGATAACGAACTACAACGCAGCTGCCGGCTCGTTCACCTACACGAACAGCGGCGACGGAGCGACCTTAGACACGTTTACCTTAGTCGATGCGAGCGCCCATCCTTTCACAGTAAATATTGCGATCGCGCCAGCGGGATTGACACCGCCTGCCGCCGGCCCGGTCAGCGCAACAGTAAACCACGGCAGCACTTCCAATACGATTACGTTGAATTTGTCGGGAGGAGCCGCCTCCTCAGTGGCTGTCGGGACGCAGGCGTCTCACGGAACCGCCACGGCCAACGGTACCTCGATCACCTATACCCCGACAGCAAGTTATTCAGGTCCGGATAGCTTCACCTACACCGCAACCAATGCGGCCGGCACATCCTCGCCGGCGACGGTGACCATAACGGTCAGTCCACCGACGATTACCCTCGGGCCGGCGACGCTCACCTCGGGTACTGTCGGAACGGCTTATAGCCAGACCGTCAGCGCCAGCGGCGGCACCAGCTCTTACACCTATGCGGTTACAACAGGTGCCCTGCCCACCGGCCTGAGTCTGTCGGCGACGACTGGCGTGATTTCCGGCACGCCAACGGCAGCAGGCTCCTTCACTTTCACGGTGACCGCGACCGATAGTTCAACCGGGTCCGGGCCGTTCAACGGTTCGAGATCTTATACTTTAAGCATTTCAGCGCCGACGATTTCGGTCAATCCGGCCTCCTTGTCAGCAGGCACGGTCGGAACTGCCTATAACCAAACTATCACGGCATCGGGCGGCACCGGTTCCTATAATTTCAATGTCACATCGGGCGCTCTCCCAGCCGGCTTGACGCTCTCCTCCTCAGGCACGCTTTCCGGCACGCCGACAGCAGGTGGCACGTTCAACTTCACGGTCACCGCGCGGGATAGTTCCACCGGCACGGGCGCACCATTCACAGGTTCGAAGGCTTACAGCCTGACCATTGCGGCGCCGACGATCACGATCTCGCCGGCGACGTTGACGGCTGCCACCGTCGGTGCCAGCTACAATCAAACCATCTCCGCATCCGGCGGCACCAGTTCCTATAGCTTTGCCGTTACGGCCGGTTCGCTTCCGAACGGCCTGACACTGTCATCGGGAGGTGTAATCACCGGCACGCCGACGGCAGGAGGCAACTTCAATTTCACTGTCACGGCAACGGACAGTTCTACGGGTACAGGCCCCTTTAACACCTCAAGGCCCTATACCCTGACGGTTTCAGCGCCAACGATTGCGGTCGCGCCGACCACACTCCCATCCGCAACCGTTGCTGCCAGCTACGGTCAAACCATTACAGCGTCAGGAGGTACCAGTTCCTATAGTTTTGCCGTCACAGCGGGCGCTCTTCCAGCAGGCCTGACGCTCTCATCGGGAGGCGCACTCACTGGCACGCCGACGGCAGGCGGCACGTTCAATTTCACAATTACTGCGACCGATAGCTCGACCGGGATCGGGCCATTCACCGGCTCAAGAGCCTATAGTTTGAGCGTTGCTGCGCCGACGATCACTATCAATCCTTCGTCGCTGTCAGCCGTAACGGCGGGAACGGCCTATAGCCAGACACTGACAGCCTCGGGCGGTACTGGCTCCTACACCTATTCGCTGTCGACCGGCTCGCTTCCGATAGGAGTGGCGCTTTCCTCGACTGGCGTTCTTTCTGGTACGCCGATCAGCGCCGGGAACTTCAGCTTCACTATCGTCGCAAGGGACGGCTCCACCGGCACAGGTCCCTTTACAGGCGCACAGGCCTACACGCTGGTGGTTGCCGCCCCAGCGATCACGATCGCGCCGGCATCTCTGCCGGGTGGCACAGCCGGGACTGCCTATAGCCAGACGCTGACAGCCTCGGGCGGAACCGGTCCCTACACCTACAGCCTCGCAAGCGGGAACCTTCCGGCGGGCGTGGCGCTTTCCTCGACCGGCACTCTCATCGGTACGCCGACGACCGCAGGGCCTTTCAATTTCACCATCACCGCAACAGACAGCAACCACTTTACCGGCTCGCAGGCCTATAGCATCACGATCAGCGCCCCGACGATCACGATCACCCCGGCAACTCTGCCCGGGGGTACAGCCGGAACCGCCTATAGCCAGACATTGACGGCCTCCGGCGGAACCGGCTCCTATACCTTTAGCCTCACAAGCGGCAGCCTGCCCCCGGGCGTAGCGCTTTCGTCGGTCGGTGCGCTCGTCGGTACGCCGACAACAGCCGGGCCTTTCAGTTTCACCATCACCGCAACAGACGGCAATCACTTTACCGGTTCGCAGGCCTATACCGTTACGATCGGCACCCCGACGATCGCGATCACCCCGGCAACACTGCCGGGGGGCGTGGCCGGAACCGCCTATAGCCAGACATTGACGGCCTCGGGCGGAACCGGCTCCTATACCTTTAGCCTCGCAAGCGGGAGCCTTCCGCCGGGCGTAGCGCTTTCGTCGGCCGGTGCGCTCGTCGGTACGCCGACCACCGCAGGACCTTTCAACTTCACGGTCACCGCAACAGACAGCAACCACTTTACCGGCTCTCAGGCCTATAGCGTCACGATCGGTGCTCCAACGATCACCGTTGCGCCGGCAACGCTGCCACCGGCCGGGATCGGGGCCACCTATAGCCAGACCTTCACCGCCTCCGGCGGCATCGGCTCCTACAGCTACGCACTCACGGCAGGCGCTTTGCCAGCCGGTCTCGCCCTGTCGTCAGGCGGCATACTCTCCGGCACCCCGACAGCCGGCGGCACCTTCAATATCACGATCACGGCGACGGACAGCGCTACGTTTACGGGCTCCAGGGCCTACAGCTTGGTTGTCGGCGCCCCAACGATTGCAATCGCGCCGACCACGTTGCCGGCTGCAACCGTTGCTGCCGCCTACAACCAGACCATCACGGCTTCAGGCGGCACCAGTCCTTATAGCTATGCGATAACGGCTGGCACTCTGCCCGCCGGCCTGACGCTGTCGTCCGGCGGTGTTCTCTCCGGCACTCCGACGGCATCGGGCACTTTCAACGTGACGATTACCGCAACGGACGGTTCGACTGGAGCCGGTCCCTTTACGGGCTCCAGAGCCTACAGTCTGGCGGTCAACGTCCAGCCACCGATCGCCGGCAACGTCGCGGCGACCGTTGCCGCCAATTCATCGGCCAATCCGATCACACTCGCCATCACAGGCGGCGCGCCGGCCTCGGTCACGGTAGCAACCGGGGCCAGCCATGGGACAGCAACTGCCTCGGGAACGTCCATCACCTATACGCCGACACCAGGCTATAGCGGATCGGACAGCTTTACCTATACCGCAACCAACGCCTCCGGCACCTCTGCACCGGCAACCGTGAGCATGACGATCACGGCGCCAAATCTGACATTCTCGCCGCCGAGTGGCGCCTTGCCGGCCGGCGTCGTCACCACCGCCTACAGCGAGACCATCACTGTTTCGGGTGGGACCAGTCCTTATAGCTATAGCGCGACCGGCACGCTGCCGGCCGGGCTGGCACTCAACCATGCGACAGGAGCCGTTACCGGCACGCCGACGACGCCCGGCAATTACAGCTTCTCTATCACCGCCACCGATGCCAACGGCGCCACGACCTCTGCAGCCTATACGATCGCCATCTCGCCGCCACCAACGACGTTCGTATTCAGTCCAGCAGGCGGGGCACTCCCCGATGCAATGGCAGGGGAAGCCTACAGCCAGCAAATCACGACAACCGGCGGCGCGGGCACGAAGATCTATAGCCTTGCCTCCGGCAGCCTGCCGAGCGGCCTGGTG
Source organism: Rhizobium sp. 11515TR (assembly GCF_002277895.1). Classification (NCBI taxonomy): domain Bacteria; kingdom Pseudomonadati; phylum Pseudomonadota; class Alphaproteobacteria; order Hyphomicrobiales; family Rhizobiaceae; genus Rhizobium; species Rhizobium sp. 11515TR. The sequence goes on from NZ_CP023000.1 coordinate 698,353, forward strand.
CTCAACATCTCCACCGGCCAGCTCAACGGTCCGCTCGCGGGAGGCACGGAAGGCGATTACAATTTCACCATCCAGGTTCGCGATGGCAACGGCGCGACCGGGAGCGCCTCCTATAGCCTGAGAGTGAAGACACGATCGGTTACCGTTCTGGACATGGTCGTCAACGTACCGGCAGGCTCCGCGCCTCCCGACGTCTACCTCAATCGCGGTGCAACCGGCGGCCCGTTCACGTCCGCGATCCTCGCTTTCGTGGAGCCTGCCAATGCCGGCACGGCGACGATCATCCAGGGGCAGCTGGCGCAGGCGGGCCCGGTCACCACTCCCGTTGGCTGGTACTTGCACTATGTGCTGAACCCGGCCTATTCCGGTCAGGTCCGCGTCGGCTACAAGCTTGTCAGCGCGCTTGGAACCTCCAATACAGCCACCGTCACCTACAATGTCAGTTACGACGCCGGTAAGATTGCCGACGACATCAGCAATCTCGTGCATGACTTCGTACGATCCCGGCAGAACATGATCGCCAACACGATCGAGGTGCCGGGGCTCCTGCAGCGTCGGCAGATGGAGAAGGCGACGGACCCGATCAGCGCGCGCATGACACCGTCGGAAGAGGGCATGACGCTCAGCTTCTCCACCAGCCTCACGCAGATGCGGGCGGCAGGCGGCGATCCGGATGCGGCGTCCGCCCCGTTCAACGTCTGGATCGGCGGCGCCTTCCTGACCCATAACGACAAGGGCAGCAAGGACACCAACAGCTCAAAATGGGGCAGCTTCGCCATGGTCAACATGGGCGTGGACTATCTGATCTCAGAACATGCACTGATCGGGCTCTCCTTCCACTATGACCGCATGACGGATCCGACCGATGAGGACGCGGAACTGACGGGCAATGGCTGGCTTGCCGGACCCTATGCCTCGATCGAGCTCGGCAAGGGCGTATTCTGGAACGGCAGCCTGCGCTATGGCGGCTCGAATAACACCATCGACACCCAGTTCTGGGACGGCAATTTCAAGACCACGCGGTGGATGGCCGATACGTCGATCGAGGGTCAATGGTACCTCGATGAGGACACGACGCTGTCGCCGAAGCTCAGGGCGATCTACTTCTCCGAAAAGGTCGACGACTATACTGTCAAGAACGGTGCCGGCGATGCGATCACCATCGAAGGCTTCAACGAGGACCAATTCCGCATCAGTCTTGGCGCCGAGATCGCAAGATCCTTCACGCTCGAAAGCGGCGCCAAGCTGACGCCGAAGCTCGGGCTGACCGCTGGCTTCTCCGGTCTCGACGGAGCCGGTGCCTTCGGTGCAGTCACCGCCGGCGTCTCCATACAGACCATGAACTTCTGGATGCTCGACACCAGCCTGCTCTTCAACATCGAAGGCGACGGGCAGAAATCCGTCGGCGCCAAGGTCGCCGCAAGCAAGAAATTTTGATGGCGCCTCAAGGCTTCGCGAGGGTCGGGCAATCGTGAGGCCCCCTTATGGGCGGCGGCTCCATGTTCGGTTTCAAATCGCCCGGTTGGGCAGATCATGCCCCGGCCATTGATGAGGCCGATCGCGCGATTTGCTCGACCGCGATCGGTGTAATTCGCGCTATGTATTTTTAATTTATACAACCGCATAACATAATGATAATTATCGACTTTCCTATTTTTTGACATTTTATCTGCAACCTTCGATGTTTAAAAAATAGCATAGAAATTTCCTGAATTTTTATACCTATGAGGGTCAAATTTGTTCTTGCATCTATCGTATTGATTGAGAGATGATGGCAATTAACATAATTAGAATATTCAGGGGTATGAGATGTCAGACGTGTTTCTTGGCCAGATTATGCTCACAGGATTTCCGTTTGCACCTAGGGGCTTTGCGCTTTGCAATGGCCAGATTCTTCCCATCGCGCAGAACCAAGCCTTGTTCTCACTATTGGCCACCTACTACGGTGGAGATGGAATTCGAACCTTTGCGTTGCCCAACATGCAAAGCCGTACGCCTGTCGGATTTGGACCTTCCGTCGATCCCGCGTGGCAGCCCGCGCCATACAATATCGGCGAAAACGGCGGTGCGGAAAATGTGACCATGCTGCAGCAGCAATTGCCTCAGCACATTCACCTCGCGACCGGGACGACCAGCAACGGCACCGTGCGCAGCCCGAGTAATGCGATTTACGGGACCAACAGCGCCAATATCTACGGTCCTTCCGGTGACGACACGGTGGTGCTGTCGAGCCAGACCGTCACGCCTGCCGGCAACACCCAACCTCACGACAATATGCAGCCCTACGACGTGATCAATTATTGCATTGCGCTGCAGGGAATTTTTCCGTCTCGCAGCTGATCATCTCTTGTCAACCTTTTGCTCGGAGGATCAACGATGAGCGCCCCCTTTGTCGGAGAGATCCGGCTTTTTGGCTTTTCCCGCGTGCCCTATGGATGGCTGCCGTGCGACAATTCACTGCAGTCCATCTCCATATATCAAGAGCTGTACACGTTGATCGGTACGATCTATGGTGGCGATGGCATCACAACGTTTGCGATGCCCAATCTATGCGGGCGCGTGCCTATGCATCAAGGTACGGGGCCGGGCCTCTCGACCTATGTGATCGGCCAATCCGCTGGCAGTGAGAATGTCACACTTCTACCCTTGCAAATGCCGTCGCATACACACCCATACCTGGCCACCACTGGCGCCGCGAATAGCATGGCTGTGGGACCATCGGTCGAACTTGGCGCGGTGAGTGGCGATACGATGTATGCGACGGATATAAGCGGAGCCACACCAATCACCACGTCACCGGCGGCAACGCAAATGACGGGATCGACGACCCCGCATGACAATACGATGCCGACGCTAACGGTGCAGTATTGCATCGCATGGGCCGGCATCTTTCCCTCACAGGGTTGAATTGCGCCTTTTCCATCGAGGACATTGCTATGACACAACCATTTATCGGCGAGATCCAGCTATTTGGTTTCGGCTTCGCTCCGCGCAACTGGGCATTCTGCAATGGCGCGACGATCCCGATCCAACAGAACACCGCGCTTTTTTCCTTGCTTGGCGTCCAGTATGGCGGCAACGGCACCAGCACATTCCAATTGCCCAACTTCGCCAATCGCGCAGGCTGCAATCAGGGACAGGGACTAGGCCTGACGCCACGTACCGAGGGCGAGGCCTTCGGCAGCAACAGCGTAACGCTAACGCAGGCGCAGATGCCGGCACACGCGCATTCTTTGACCCTCTTTAATCAAGGCGACACGACCAAGCGAGCCGCCACGCCGAGCACCGGAAACGCCTTGAGCCTGCCGAATTCGAGCAGTCCGTTTCTGCCCAATGCCCAGCCGAACGCGCAGTTCGCGCAGAATGTTATCGGCATTGCGGGCGCGGGCCAATCGCACGAAAACCGTCAGCCCTATCTCGCGGTCAACTTCAGCATCGCGCTCAGCGGCACATTTCCATCCTTCGGTTGATGTCTGGCGCAGTGGTCGGCCAGCTACCGGAGTTTCCTGCGCGCGCTGGCCATCATCGGCTCGATGTTCCCGCCTGCATGCTGCGTCCCGCGCGGCTGGACGATATTCCGTTTTTACGCCAGCTTTACCGTTCGTTTCGCGAGAATGAACTGGCGTTGATGCCGTGGTCGCCGGAGGTCAAAGAGGCTTTTCTAGATCAGCAATTCAATCTCCAACATCGTTATTATATCGCCACGTTCCCGCAGACAGACTTCCTCATCATAGAAAAGGACGGCATTTCCATCGGCCGCCTTTACCTTAATGTCAGGACGGACATCTGGCACATCATCGATATCGGGTTTCTACCGGAATGGCGTGGTTTGGGCTTAGGCACCGCGACGCTAAAAACCATTCAAGATGCGACAGCAGCGAGCAAAAGCTCGGGGATTACCTTGCATGTCGATCGAAACAACAGACGTGCATACCAGCTTTATCAGGTCTTGGGATTTAAGGCAGTTGACGCCACCGATACCCACATAGGCATGGAGTGGAGCAGACATCAGCTTCCGTCAGATCCGCGGGATTCATCATCCTGCATCAATTGAAGATCGCCTGATAGATGATCCCATCTTGATCCCTGGCGACCGGCACCAGGAAAATGTCGAGAATTCCAAGCGTGGCGTTGTTCAGCCTATAAATCTGCTGCGGAAAGACAACTTTCGATCCGCTGCGAAACAGCAGCGCGAATGGCGCCCGCGTCATTCCGGCGAAGCCTCGTTCAGGCAAGGGCCGCGCCTCGGTCAATGTAAAGACAGGGCCTCCTCCCCCCACATCGATTTCGAACCCCTCCCCGACACAGCGGGCGAAATGATCCAGCGTTACAATCCCCATCCCAACCTCAACTGCTTTCCGGCGCCTTTTGATTGCAGAAACTTATGATTGTATCCTCGATTGAAGTCTATCAAGAGATTCAGAAGAAACAAGCATAGCTAGGTGAGCCCTTCGGTCTTGTCCGAAAGATTGCGAAGCAAGAGCAAATACGATCGGAGAACCTGCGTCCGAGCCTCCATAGGAGGCGCTCTCGGAAGAAACCATGGTGGTCACGGTGGCAAGGACTGACATTCCGCTTTGCTGGATAAAAACCGGCGAACAGCCCGGCACCAAAATAGGTGTCGAGACGCAAAAAACTGCCGACATGCGCGGAGACATGCGGATTACCCACGGCAATCGCGTCTTCCCCGCAACAAGCGACGACAGGATCGACGATGTGGCCACGGGCAATATGACGCCGCATGGAATAAGCCATCAGCTCGTCATAAAGACCGTAGCAGATGGAGCTTTCGAACAATCGCTTGAGGTGTTGATAGCGCAGCGTACAGAAAGCAGGCTCATCCAGGACCGCTACAATACCAAATCGTCGCGTTCGAGCCGCCTCAGCTCAAGCCCGGCCTTATAACACTCCCCTGGGGCACGGATAACCGCATGACACCTTGAGACTTCTCAAGCAAATGCCGGGTCCGGAGTTCATCTCCATCTTCCATTCCAACGGCTACGTGCGGAAGTTTCGAGAATGCTCAAGTCTGGAAACTGAAGAGAATTTCCCACGCGCTAACGCCACAATGCCGAAATTGGCACGGCGGAAAGGCGTTCCCCAAACGGGACCACCTTGTCATGGTCGTACAGGACAATGCCTGAAACAAACCGCTCTCCACATGCTTCAGCCAACATTCGCAATCCGGAAAAATCGGAAGTCGAGACGGATGCTGCCGCTTTTATCTCGATACCGACAACCCCTCCTCTTCTGTCTTCGATGACAATATCGACCTCGTTCTGCTGCTTATCCCGAAAGTGCGAAAACTCAAAGCGGCTATGTCCACTGCTGGCGAGTTTAAGGATTTCACCGAAGACGAAAGTCTCCAGCAGCGCTCCGAACGGCCCCCTGTCATCGCGGAGTCTCTCAAGAGACAGGTCACGAAGGGAGGCGAGAAGACCAGAATCGAGGAAATGTATTTTGGGGGTCTTGGTCAGACGCTTCAGTTTGTTGGAAAACCAGGGTTGGATTGTTCTGGCGAGGAACAGGCTCTCGAATATGCCAACGTATTTTTGCGTTGTGACGTGGTTCATTCCGATGGCGGTGCCAATTCCGGAATAGTTCACGAGTTGTCCCGAATGTTCTGCGAGGATGCGCAGCAGTCGCGGCATCTGCGCGACCTGCTCGATTTGTGCTACATCGCGGACGTCCCGTTGAACGATCGCCTGGATGTAATCCGCATACCAGTCCTGTCTGCGGTTTAAGGTTTTGCGAGCCAATGCCTCGGGATATCCACCTGCCAGAACTGCAGCCATCAGGTCGTCGCCGACGATAAGTTCTCCGGCTTTGGCTTCGTTTCGGAAGGCGTCGACCAAAAAGCTTCCACCGGCCGTTCTGATTTCACTTTGAGCGAGCGGCAGCAATCGGACGACCTCCATACGCCCAGCGAGCGAGTCTGCCACGCGTGGCAGCGTCATGAGATTGGCTGAACCGGTCAGGAGGAAACGTCCTGGACGCTTATCTGTATCCACGCTTTCCTTGATCGCCAACAACAGCTCGGGAGCGCGCTGAATTTCATCGAGAATGGCGCGATCCATTCCTCTTACAAAGCCAACTGGATCCTGTCGCGCGGCGTTGAGCGTCGTCGCATTGTCCAGCGTGTAATACTCCATCCCCTCGTTGGCCATCTTCTTGGCCAACGTTGTTTTTCCGGATTGTCGGGGGCCCACGATCATGACGACTCGCGTGTCTGACATCGCGTCGGCAACGCGTTGCTCAATGAGCCTTGGATACAGCGGCATAACTTCATTCCTTTGATGACCGTTTGAAACTATGGTTATGACTAATTGAAAGTCAAGGAATGACCAATTGAAATCTTCTTGGCGGCTGATTGAAACCGAGCCCAATATAGATGGCACACCAAATTGCGGCATGAGGGCGTTGGGAGGCCACGCAGGCGCTACTGAACCTTCACTAATAGGCATCGGAACAGACCTAGCTGATCCTCAAAGGAGGATATCCGCGGAGCGAAGCGAAAGCAAAATTGTGCATATCTCCATCACACCTCCAAGCCGACCAGCTTTTAACAAATGGAAGGAAGCCAATGCTCTTGCAAGGAATCGAACCTAAAACCCGGCAGATCTGATCTGCGCTAGGTCGTCGATTAGATATCACAATGGCTTTTGCCTGATATCGATTTGTCGAGAAGTAAATAGGCAGGCAAAAAATGCTCCACATCTGCCATCTCATCTGACGTTGCCCCGTTGAAATAATCTATTTTGAAGTAAGCTCTGGCCCATTGAGAGGACCAGAGAATGAAACCTACACCAATACAGAGCAATACGTAGAGAAGCACCATCGCCTCGATCTCGCTTCGAAGTTTCTTCACAATGTCCGATTGCCGCCCGGAACTTTTGATCTTCTACAAAGTTGGGAACGCTGACTTTGTCCGCGACGGGGAGAGGGACATGCGGAGATCTCGTTATTTAAGTCTGGCCTTTGGCGCCTCCTTTTCTGGAGTTGCGGTCCTTGCCGTCGGCGCCATTTCCGACCCGTTGCCGCCCGACGCGACATACCGACCGCTACCGACCATGCCGCTTTCGCAAGCCCGGGCGATCGACGAGGCTCAAAAGCCCGCGGTCATGGAACGGCAGCGCATGTTGCTCGAGCGGCGCTATGATCTTGCCGACAAGCCCATGCCTGACGTCAAGATGTCCGGCGGCATGAAGCCGGTGCAGGACGGCGTTCGCATCAAGCTCCCGACAAATGTCAGCTGGGATCAGCTCGCCGCCATGAAGCCATGGGACATCCGAGAGCGGAACCTTCTACCGGAAGGATTTTTGCCCTTGCCTCATGTCAAGCAGGCGGCGGGCGGCCAGGTCTTTCCAAATCGCGAAATCGATGAAATCCACGCTCAAGAGATGCGCGATCTGCGTCGTTTCGACGTCGATTTCGATCTTCCGGACAATTTCACGCCCGAGTTTCCGCCGCCGATCTTCCTGACCACACATCCGGAACTCGGAGACGTCTCGCGAGGTCAGTTGCTGACGATCAAGAACTTCTACGAAATCATGAACGGCGTCATCACGCCAGTCCAGATGGAAGGACTTCGGCTGCTTCTGACCCCATTTCCGCAGGAGGAATTCAACCAGACCGAAGACCGCAAGGTTGCGGATCAGAGCACCGGTGTCGCGTGTCTCGATTGCCATTCCAATTTTCACACCAATGCCGCCTTTCATCTGACGCCGGACGTTCGTCCTCAGGCCGATCGGTTTCGCCTCGATACCACCAGCTTGCGCGGCCTCTTCAACCAGCAGATCCACGGGTCCAAACGATCGCTGCGCTCGGTCGAAGACTTCAGCGAATTCGAGCAGCGAACAGCCTATTTCAACGGCGATCACGTCAGCGCGACACGCAAAGGGGTCAATCTTCCCGACCGACCCAACCAGGTCGCGATGATGGCGCAGATGCAGAACATCATCGATTTTCCGCCGGCACCCAAACTCGATCCGTTCGGGCGGCTGGATCCGGCGCTCGCCACATCCCAGGAACTGTCCGGCGAACGGGTGTTCATGGGCAAGGGAAGATGCGCCGAGTGTCATGTGCCGCAGACAGCGTTCATGGACAACAACATGCACGACCTGAAGCTTGAACGCTTCTACAAGATCGGCCAGGTCTTCAACGATTTCGTCACGCTGCCCGATGGGCCGATCAAGACCTTTACCTTACGCGGCATCAAGGATTCTCCACCCTACCTTCATGATGGCCGCTTGCTGACCCTTGCCGATACCGTCGAGTTCTTCAATCTTGTCCTGGGAGTGAAGTTGACGGAGCAGGAAAAGAAGGATCTCGTCGCCTACATGCTGACACTGTGAGGACAAAGGAGAAGCGCATGGGCCGTCATGTTATCGTTGCTCTCAGCGCACTGGGGCTGTTTGCGGGCACGGCCACAGCCCAGATCGGCAACCCAGCCGGAATGGGTGTCGAGACGAGAATGGCGAAGCCGGGTATTCCGGCTCCCAACCAGACCAACAATCAAGACCGGCTGTTCGCACAGCTTGCGGCCGCCGGTGGGTTGGCCGAAGTGGAGTTGGGCCGTGTGGCGGGCCAGAAAGCCAGCGCCGACCCTGTAAAGCAGTTTGCCGACAGGATGGTTCAGGACCACAGCGATGCCAATGGAAAGCTCAAAAATCTCGCCGATGCCGCAAAGATCCCGCTCCCGACCGAACTTGATGCCGACCATCAGGTGGTCCGCGACCACCTGGATAAGCTGAACGGCGAGGCTTTCGACAGAGCTTACATTGCGGCCCAGATCGTCGATCATCAGAAGACTGCACAACTGCTGGCATGGGAGATTTCCCTCGGCGAGGATGCAGAGATGCAACGTCTTGCCGGATCGATGCTACCGATCGTGCTCGATCATCTCCGTCAAGCGCAAGAGATCAACGCCGCCTTGAGCGGAGCCGGCATCCGGTTTCTGCCGGACGCTGTGGCAGCGAGCGAGCACAGGCCTTAGAAAGGCATCGTCTTGGGCTCTGCGCCAAATGGAAAGGATGAAGTGGCGGCTTTCCTGCTGACCTTGCTCGAGCCGGCAGAGGCTGCTTCACCCGATCACACGGAAAGTCTTCCGCGGTTCAGAACTTATAGAGCGATGCCGCTGAATAGCGCACACATGGAGTTCGTCGCCGCAAACGCCCGCGTCAGACGGCCGGCCTTTGCTCCCTTCCCGGCCACCACGCGGGATTGATGAAATTTGCTGATTAAATATCAACCAATCTCGATCCATACGGGCGCGTGATCGCTCGCGTGCGGCCATGCGCGCACGACCTTGTCCACCGCGGCCGCCGTAAGATCGGCCGCCAACGCAGGACTGAGCAGAAAGTGATCGATTCTGAGACCCGCGTCTTGCGCGAATGCGTTCCGGAAATATTTCCAGAAGGTATAGATTCGCTTGTCGGGGTGCAGAGATCGCAATGCATCCGTCCATCCCTGCGACGTGAGCTCGGCATAAGCGGCTCGAACCTCCGGTCTAAAGAGCGCGTCATCGCGCCATCGATCAGGGGCATAGACATCGATGTCGGTCGGCATGACATTGAAGTCGCCGACCAGCGCCACGGGTGCGTCGAGATCCAAAAGCTCAATCGCGTAGGTGCTCAGCCGTTCGAACCAGCGAAGCTTGTAATCGAACTTCGGACCTGGTGTCGGATTCCCGTTTGGAAGGTAGAGGCAGCCGATTAAAATGCCGTCGATAACCGCCTCGATATATCGGCTATGCATGTCGTCGGGATCGCCCGGTAACCCGCGTCTTGTCTGAAGAGGTTCCTGCCCTTTGGCCAGAATGGCGACGCCATTCCAACTTTTCTGACCATGCCAGATCGCCCCATAGCCGGCGGCGTTCAACGCTTTGACCGGAAATCTATCGTCCGGTGCCTTCAATTCCTGCAAGCAAACGACATCAGGCTTTGTTTCACTGAGCCATCTCAGAAGAATATCGAGCCGGCCATTGATGCCGTTGACATTGAAGGTGGCGATCCTCATCCGCTTCTATGCTTCCTGTATTGGTCGGCACCATCACTTTGACCGAGCTTGGCACTCATCTTTGCCTTGTGATGCCGGTGTCAGCCGAAAGCGAACGGCTGACATCGACGCTTTCGTTGACTTGACCTGTCTCGTTTCGGCGGACATAGCGTTTATCGATGCCGGCACCGATGCGTCTTCTCTTCGTCATGGAATTACTCCATTCCGGTTGTCATACCGCGAAAACGCGCCATCTTCCTAAAAGATGCATCAAATCAATCGCATGGAAGAGATTGCGTTATTCCCCTTCTTGTTCCTCCCATTACTGGAATGGGAACTTTTGCTTGTTTGAATGCTGGATGGACCGAGTTTTGGAGGTGGAGAATGCAAGCGAGATAGCGCGCTATACAGGAGGGAAATCCTGGTCTTTGAAAGATGCCACCACTGGAGATCTGGTGACCTACTCCGGCGCGGTCCTTGCCGGGCTTCGTGAGCGCGTTGTGATGGATCTTGCGGACTTGTTCGATATGGAACGCCGCGACGACCCTGCTACACTTCCACTGCCGCAATTCCAAAACGCGAATGATCCTCAAGCCTCGCGTACGCCGCGGACTTCTACCGATCAGGGTTCATCTGTAATTGCGCCCTTCATTCATCCGGTTTGGAAGATGACGGCTGCGGACACGATCAAATTGATCGATCAACAGGATCGAAAACCTGTCATTCGGCGCTCTTCAACGATCAAGCAAAAGCCGCTCGAGTTTGCCATTGGGGCTCCCGAAAAACAAATCCTTGAACAAGGTAGAGACGATCTGCGGCCGCACACCTGCCCTTTCATCGATCAGCACTACCGAAAACCTTTTGATCTCGATAGTGACCGTGCGCCCTTCGTTGCTGCGACGATACCTCCAGGAATCGAGCAGAATAAACCCATTCTGTATAGCCCATTCCGCAATCATCTGCGCCATCATGACGTATCCCGTTTCGGAGATGACAACGGCTACTGCGCGCCCACTCGAATCACTCCGCTAACGAGTGAATAGCTGGGGTGGGGAAAGGAGATCTAGTTCGAAATCGGCCCCGCCTCGAATTATCCGGGCGCTGTTGCAAGTGAGACTCACACTTAAAGGTCAAGTACCAGCCGAGAGGGAAGATCGCGGATAGTTGGCGCTAAGTGGCTTCAGTTGCCCCCAAGATTAGCGAACACACGATCCAGATTGAGGGAAGAGCTACACCGTGATGACGGGGACTGATTGACGAATCTGCTATATCGACAGCGATGCATGATCCATGAGTGGAACACGGTTGCGCCTTTCGTTAACTCAAGCACACACTCGCCTCTTGTCCGCTAAATTTCGCTACGCTAAATTACGCAAGACTTAGTTGCATTTCTGTCGGCCGCGGTCGGCGGACCGATCACCGCTAACCCCGATGGTCTTATAGGCTGACATGATTTGGAATCATCGCATTACCCGTGTCACCGTCGGCCTCTTGCTGCTGGCGCTTGCAATTGTCGTCTCCCTACCGGCAATCACGGGCTATACAAGCCGGGACGGCACCGTCAATGCGCGTCTGGCTCTCCTCAATGCTCCCATCGATGGTGTGATTTCGGGGGAACCAGCAAAGGTTGGCGTTCCTGTCAAAGCCGGCGACAATCTCGTCGAAATCAGTAATCCTCGCGTGAACCGCGCGGTTCTGGCGTCCCTTGAGGCCGAGCGCAATACCGCCCTTGATCGTGTCGCAGCTTTGAAAAAGGAACGCGACGACCTCACGCAGCTTCGTGATCAGCTGGGAAAGCGTCTGGAAATCTTCAAGCAGGCTACGATTTCGAACCTTGAGCGCGAAGTGGAGATCTTGCGCAAGAGGGTCGAGGTTTCGCAGGCGCAAGATCTCGCCGCCCAAGTCGATCTCGATCGCCGGAAGGACCTGGAATCCAAGGGGATACTCACCCAGCGGATGGTGGAGGCCGCACGCGCTGCCGGGGCGGCGACCGGAGGCGAGGTGGAAGTGAGCAACTTGACTGTCGATCAATTGCAGCAACGACTGAACGCCGTTCGACAGGGTATTTTTGTCTTCGGAGATGGACAGAACGACGTACCATATTCCCGCCAGCGCCAGGATGAGGTCATAGTCCATATCAGCGACCTGAATTCCCGGATCGCTGAGAATGAAACTCGCGCCGCCGAAGTTGAAAAGCAACTGACAGAAGAAGGAATTCGAGTCAGCAGCCTCGAATCCGCAACCGCGATGGCCCCGTTCGACGGAGTCGTTTGGAGCAGAAGCATCGTCAGTGGCTCCAATGTCGTGCTCAATAATGAGCTCATGCGAATCCTCGATTGCCGGGAGCTGTTCGTTGACATCCTTGTTCCCGAAGTCGATTATGACGAAATCTATCCCGGACTGGCCGCACAGGTTCGGCTGCTTGGTCGCAGCGATGTTTTCAAAGGTTCAGTCGTTTCCGTGAAAGGCAGCTCGGCAGCCACGGAAACCGATTCATTTGCGGCCAGTCTACCGGTTACATCGCAACGCAATGCCCGCATCAGGGTTCGTCTCGAACCCTCCTTCATGAACAGCGACTTCAAAAATTTCTGCCAAGTGGGACGTTCGGTCCAGGTCCGCTTTCCAAGGCACGGATTTGGTTTTTCGAATTGGATCAGGAACCTGTGGTTCAGTATCTTCTAGCGCTTGCTCCAACCTTTCTCGTGGTGGCCTTCTTTCTCCTGGGGCCATTCAATTGGCCACGCCATCATAGCTGGGCGAGGACAGTCACCTGCGGGTTCGTCGCGGCCGTCGCATTGCGCTACATGATTTGGCGGTTCACGCAAACCGTTCTTCCCTATCCCTACGACGGGACCAACTTCTATTGGGTCTGGCTCGTCTTCATCGTCGAGCTGCTGGCATTTTCCGATGTTGTGCTGTTCCTCATCCTCATGAGCCGTTACGTCGACCGGAGCCTTGAGACGGACGAACTTGGTAAGATCTTTTTTTCGCGTGACGAGCGCAAACTGCCGACGGTCGATGTCTTCATACCTACCTACAACGAGCCGCTCGATGTCCTGGAGCGAACAATTGTCGGCGCACTCTCACTCGATTACCCAGCAGAAAAGCTGAAGGTTTATGTCCTCGACGACCAGCGCCGCGACTGGCTAAAAGCCTTTTGCGAAGACAAGAACGCTATTCATGTTACGCGCAGCAACAATGCTCACGCCAAAGCCGGCAACATGAATAACGGTCTGCAAGTCAGCTCAGGTGAATTCGTTGCCGTCTTTGATGCCGATTTCGTACCTTATCGGCATTTTCTTCGTCGCACCCTGCCCTTCTTTTCCGACGAAAGCATCGGTATCGTCCAGACACCACAGCACTTTTTCAATGCGGATCCGGTCCAGACGAATCTGGGGTTGGAGAACATATGGCCGGACGAGCAGCGTCTGTTTTTTGACGAGATCGCGCCCAGCCGCGACGGATGGGATGTCAGTTTCTGTTGTGGTTCATGCTCGATCGCTCGGCGCAAGGCGATCGACGCGATCGGCGGTTTCCCGACGGAGTCCATTACCGAGGATTTGCTGACCACGCTTTCGATGCTCAACAAAGGTTACAAGACGCGCTATCTGAACGAGCGGCTATCGATGGGGCTCGCCGCTGAAAATCTGACGGGCTATTTCGTTCAGCGAGAACGCTGGTGCCAGGGTGGCATTCAGACGCTTTACTTGCACAATGGCCCGTTGCGCGGCCCAGGACTGTCTTTGTTTCAGCGGATCATGTTCCTACCAGTTTCATGGATAGTCCAATATCTGGTTCGTCTGATGATCCTGGTCATTCCGATCGCCTATCTCTGGTTCGGATTTTTGCCGCTTTATTTCACTGATATCGCTGATTACGTCTCATACCAGGCACCGTTACTGGCCGCCTATTTCCTTTTAATGCTTTGGATCACGCCAACACGATATCTGCCCATTATCTCAAGTGCTGTTGGAACGTTTGCAACTTTCCGCATGCTGCCGACGGTGGTGTCAAGCTTGATCAGACCGTTCGGCAAGCCCTTCAGGGTGACCCCGAAAGGCAGTGGCAACCAGGCAAATCAATTCGACAAATATACGTTTGCCTGGATCGCAACCTTGATCACGATCACGGCGGTTGGGCTACTCGTCGATATTGTCCCAGAGACAGCACAGATCCAGGCGCAATTCTCGCCGATCGCGGCTTTCTGGGCCGGCATCAACATCGTCGTTTTGGTCATCGCCTCTCTCATTTGTTTCGAGAAACCGCAACGATTGTTTCACGCGTTCAAATTGGACGAACCGGCCTCGGTGGATGACATCCCCGGCCGGCTAGTCAGTTTGGCACTCGACAAGGCCGTTGTCGCGGTTGCGGCGGATTCACGCTTCGAGTCAAAATCCGTCTTGCTGCACCTTCAGGGCTTTACACCCTTTGAAGCCGAACTGAAGCAGGTCACTCAGCGGCGCAGGAGCGTGAGCCGAGGCGGCGATCGGCAAGCCTACTATCTCCACCTTCATTTTGAGCTCGAGGGCGCTATCCGAGACCAAATGATTGTAAAGCTCTATACGGGAGACTATTCGCGAGACATTCCTGAGCTCGACAAGGTCGCCGTATCAGTCAATCTTCTGCTGCGTTCCTTCGGCCGGACGCGCACATTTTAACGAGATATTGATATTGGATCAGGGAACGCACTGGTAGCTTTGAGACAAACGCCGGACATCGAATATTTGTCCGCTCCCGTATTTGAGCAGGAACAAGACGAAATGCGAAACTGGATGAGATCGCGCCGAAGATAGGCACGCTGCTATTCTAACGCTTTTCGCAGAGCAGGGTCAGTAGTGATAATAGCGGTGATGATGGTGGTGACGCTTATACCAACCACGATGATGGCCGCGCCAGTAATGGCTCCGGTAGCTGCGATGCGATCTCCAGTGATGGGGCCGATGATGTCGCGGACCGTGCCAATGGCGACGATGATGATAGCGGACGGTTTGAACGGAGGACTGAATCTCCGGCTTCGTCATGTTCATCATGGGTGCAGCTGAAACGGTACCCGCACCGATCAACAGACCGACACTCAGGAGCGGCGCAAGCAGATTTTTAAAGATTTTCATAGCGAACCTCCATCATGTTCGACATCCTGAAACCGGGCAGCTGAACCGGGTATGAACGGCGCCGGTGATGAACCGTTGGCTTATAGAATAGTAGATCGAGGAGCGTCTCACGCAAATTGAAGAGGGCAACAGATCACAATCCGCTTGGCCGGGCGGAGCACGCCACTTTTATGCTCTTGTTGAGAGTAGAACCCATAACCAAGCTGCCTGATGGGCTTTTGCTACGGACCGCTTACCTTGCGCTCCGCTATCGTGCCCCTGAGGGGCTATCGCTCCGGACTATTGAACACTTCAATATCTGTCTGAAACAACCCTCAGACGATTTTTGCGTTGCGATGAGCGCTGAAGCAGAATGTATTCAGTTGATCATCCGTTCAAATGGAACAACTTAGGCGGACGGGGATTTCCCAGTTATGATTAGCATGCGCTGCTCCCTTGCGATCTCGATCATTTTGACATCCTGGCATCCGGCTGTCGCCGCGGGGATAACCGCACAAGATGTGAATACCGCTTCCATTTCGTCCATACAGATCGAAGCGCCAAATGCCAAGCCGAAGAATCCTGACGCGGCGATCGTGAAGCTCCAGGTTCTGCTAGATCGAGCCGGCGCTTCACCGGGCGCGATCGACGGCTTTCGCGGGGAGAACCTAAACAAGGCAATTGCGGGGTTTGAAGCTTTGGAAGGACTTCCCTTTAGTGAAAAACCGGATGCCACCGTAATGGGGCGGCTCGATGACCAAATCCCAACCGTTCAGAATTATTCAATAACAGCAGACGACGGGAAGGACCTCCTACCGGACATCCCCAAGGACTATGCCTTGCAGGCAAAGATGCAGCATCTCGGTTATACCAGCATTGCCGAGAAATTGGCCGAACGCTTCCATATGAGCATTGCCCTCCTCAAGATACTCAATCCGACCGCTTCCTTTACCCCCGGTGAAACAATCTCGATTGCGGTACCTGGCGCTGCAAAGAGCGGCACGGTGAAACGGATCGAGGTCCACAGAAAATCGGGCCAGGTGTACGCATTTGCGGAAGACGGCTCTTTGTTGGCGGTCTACCCAGCCACGATCGGCAGCAAGGAATCACCTTCTCCTTCCGGCAGGCACAAGGTCAAAGGTGTCGCACGTTTGCCGACATACACCTATAATCCGAAAATCAACTTTCAGCAGGGTCGTAATAAGAAGATATTAAAGCTGCCCAGCGGACCGAACAATCCCGTCGGTACAGTCTGGATCGATTTGACAGAACCCACCTACGGGATCCATGGAACGCCGGATCCAGAACTCATCGGCAAAGCCGGCTCTCATGGATGCGTCCGCCTGACAAATTGGGATGTCGAAGAGCTCGCAGGGATGGTTAAGCCGGGGGTAGTTGTTGAATTTCTCGACTGAACGCCGGCCGGCATCCTCGTCGGCAGAGAAGTGTTCGCGATGGCGGCGTGCTTGACGCGCCTCGGCACAAACAAAGCAGGGTTATTCTTGAAACTATTGGGTGGCTGGTGCGTCCTGAAAGGGGGCTTCCATCCCGTTCTCTTGCTGCATGGAAAGGCTCGAGGATGCCTCCACTTGGACGGCTGTGTCGTAAATCTGCAGCACCGAAACCTTCGTCTCATTGCGCCTTACCTTCGCGGCTTCGGACGGAACCGTTTTCCGGAACGACAGCGTTGGGCACCGCAAACGGCGCGGTTCTCGCGGTAGACGTGATCGCCCGCGTGGATGGGTAGGTGCCACCCAAAGTGCCCTGCAGTTGAAGGGAGTCGAACCGACGACCCTGTGGTTACAAAAGCTATCCGTCTGAAATTCCTTAGTAGCGGTCATCCGCTTTATCTGCATGGAATGACCGGAGGGGTCTGCTGCTGCACGCGGAATCCCCAACCGTCGCATTCATTGCAATTGTCGCTACTTTTTCTGCTCGCCAATCTGGAACAAGGAGATCGCTATGGTGAAGCTTGCACATGTTTTAGGGGGATTGCTTGTTCTGATCGGTCTCATCTGGATGGGTCAGGGCAGTGGGTATTTTCCATATCCGGCCGAGAGCTTCATGATCGACCAGTCACCCTGGATTTATCGGGGAGCTCTGGTCGCTATTGTCGGCGTTGTGGTGATCGCGCTGGCGCGACGCAAGCGGCCGCTCCCGTGATTGCTCGCGTTCACTAGTGTCACAGGAACCATTCACCGCGTGTCAGGGTGGTGAAATGGATCGCCAGGCGTTTCCCGCACCTTCAGCAGATCCGACGTTTCCCCGATAGGCAGAGAAGAGCCTTGACGCGCCTTCTCTCTTGCAATCTGCTGCACAAAATCGAGGAACGCACGGACTTTTGCAGGCGGCAGATGGCGCGCCGGATGGTAGGCGTACAACGGATAATGTTCATCGGACCAGTCCTTGAGGATCTGTGTGATCTGACCGGTCTGCAACCATGATTCAAGCCCGATTTCGAGGCTTTGAAAGAGCCCCTGTCCGGCGACACAGGCCGCGACTGCGGCAGACGGATCGTCAAAAACAACGCGGCCTCCAACTTTCACCGTGACGATTTCGGTGCCTTGATGAAATTCCCAGGGGAAAGCGCGGCCGGTCTCCGGGTCGCGGAAAAGAATAACTTCGTAACCCTCGATATCCTCAGGCCGGCCCGGCTCGCCGAATTTCTCGAGATAGGCCGGGGCCGCGCACGTGATGACGCGGATATCGAGAAGCTTTCTTGCTATGAGCGACCCCGCGCTGGTCGAGCCAAATCGGACAGCCACGTCGAACCCGCTCATCATGTCGTCACGCGCATTCGTCGTCATAAGGTCGATTTTCAGATCCGGATATTTCTCGGTGAACCGCGGAAGCTGAGGCGCCAATACCATCCTTGCGAACCAGGGGTCGATCGATACGCGCAGCCTCCCGCCGACCGCTGCTGCCGATCCCGCGGCTGCCGCAGCCGCTTCTTCCAGACCCGCCACGAGCGGCAAGGCCTGTAGACGAAACAGACGCCCTTCTTCGGTTAAGGCGACTGAACGGGGTGTGCGATCAAAGAGACGCACGCCCATCTTGGTTTCCAGTCGTCCGATTGACCGGCTGACGCCAGAAGGGGTCACTCCCAATACGCCGGCGGCCTTGGCGAAATTGCCGGCCTCGGCAACTGCCAAAAATACACTCACCCCAGTGAGAAGACGTCCGTCAAAGCTCATGACAATGCTTTCGCATCCCGCGATAGGGAATGGCAGTGATTTTTTGTCATTTATACTATGACTAATATGATCTTTTAGCAATGCACGCCGCAATGATAGGTATTCGCCATTAGCCTTTCGAAGGCGAGCGGTTTGCCAGACCCGCGATCCGTCTGGAATCAAGGTGAACAATCATGAGTGAGATCACGAGAAGAGCGGTGCTGACGCGCGGCTCCATGGCCGCGGTGGCGGCATATCTTGGAGCAAGCGCTGTCCAGGCAGCCAACCAAAGCCCTCGCCTCAAAAATGCGAAGTTTAAGTCCATCGATGCCGCGATACAGCGGGCAGTCAATGACCGCACGGTCGCTGGTGCAGTAGCTATGGCTGCAACGCAGAAGGGCATCATCTACGAAGGCCTTTTCGGCAAGGCAAACGTGGAAACCGGTACTGCGATGATGCCTGACACGGTCTTTTGGCTGCTGTCGATGACAAAGACGATCACGGCGACGGCTTGCATGCAGCTGGTTGAGCAGGGCCGCATCAAGCTCGACGACGACGCATCGAAATACCTGCCGCAACTCGCGGCACCTAAGTTAATTGTGGGCTTCGACGCCAATGGCCAGCCGCAACTGCAGCCCGCCAAGAATACAATCAAGGTTCATCACCTTCTGACGCATACCTCCGGTTACACCTACGCAAACTGGAGTGATGTGATAGTGCGCTACGAGACCGCCACCGGCTTACCCGATATCACCACCTGCCAGAACCCCGCTTTCAATGTCCCACTCGAATTCGAACCGGGCGAGCGCTGGCAGTACGGTATCAGCATAGACTGGACTGGCAAGCTGGTCGAGGCCGTCAGCGATCAGTCTTTGGAGGTTTATTTTCGGGAAAACATTTTCGCACCACTTGGAATGAAGGATTCGGGGTTTCTGATCGGCAGCGAGCAGAAGCGTCGAGTCGCCACCTGCTTCAGTCGGGAAGGCGACGGTGGATTGAAGGCCATGCCATTCGAAATGCCCCAGCGTCCTGAATTCTTCATGGGTGGCGGCGGCGCGTACAGCACTCCGCGTGACTACATGATGCTGCTTCAAGCGCTTCTGCATGGCGGCAAGTTCAACGGCGCTCAGATCCTGAAGCCTCAGACCGTCGCAATAATGATGCAGAACCAGATCGGCGAGCTGGATGTTCGCAAGATGAATTCATCGGCGCCAGCCTATTCGAACAGCTTTGACCAGTTCCCCGAGCAGAAGCACAAGTGGGGCTATTCCTTCGACATCAATACCGAAGCCGGCCCACACGGCCGCTCTGCGGGAAGCGTCTCCTGGGCCGGGCTGCTCAATTGCTACTTCTGGATTGATCCCGTCCGCAAGGTCACCGGATCCCTCTTTACCCAGCTTCTTCCCTTCTACGACGATCGTGTCGTTGCCCTCTACGGCGACTTCGAACGCGGGCTCTATGACGGCCTCGCTTAACCTCTACTCTTTCTAATGGAAAATCAGACATGTACGCTATCACTGGAATTACCGGCAAAGTCGGCGGCGCGCTTGCGCGGACCCTGCTTACAAACGGCGAGGCCGTCCGTGCGATTGTTCGCGATCGGGCCAAGGGCGCTTCATGGGCCGCTCTCGGCTGCGAGGTCGCTCTCGCCGACATGGAAGACGCAAAGGCGCTATCGGCGGCCTTCGCCGGAGCCGAAGGTGTGTTCATCCTTCCGCCGTCAGAGTTCGATCCGGAGCCCGGCTATCCCGAGGCGCATAGGATGATCGATAGTGTCGTCGCGGCACTGAGAGCAGCTCGCCCGAGAAAGATCCTGTGCTTGTCGACCATCGGTGCTGACGCTAAAGAGGACAACCTGCTGTCGCAGCGCGCGATGTTGGAAAAGGCGCTCAACGAACTTGACCTTCCAGTCACCTTCCTGCGGCCGGCATGGTTCATGGAAAACGCGCTTTGGGACGTAGCCACGGCGCGCGACACCGGCATTCTCTACAGCTTCCTGCAGCCCTCTGACAAAAAGTTCCCGATGATCGCGACGAAAGACATAGGCATCCTGGCGGCAGAGCTAATCCAGCAGGATTGGAGCGGAAAACGCGTGGTCGAGTTGGAGGCCGCTCAACGTGTGTCGCCAGATGACCTCGCGCAAGCGTTCGAAGTTGCGCTCAAGAGGCCGGTGAAGGTCGAGGTTGTCAACCGCGAAATTTGGGAGGAACTGTTCCGCTCGCAAGGGATGAAGAACCCGACGCCACGGATTCGCATGCTCGATGGCTTCAATGAGAGTTGGATCGAGTTCAAGGACGGTGGTCGCCTCGCGCAAAAGGGAAATACCTCGCTGCAGCAGGTCGTGGACGCGCTGGTGGCCGGTGCTCACACCGACGATCGCGCCTGATAGAACGATCAGGATGCAGGTGGTTCTTCCGGCTGCATCTCCAGCTTTGTTGTTGTGGAAGGAGAAATCCCAATGGACGCAATCGAAACGCAACGTTTGACGATACGTCGTCTTGGTTTCGGGACGTTCTGGATGCCAGCGTTAATGCCCTCACGTCCGGAAATTTTCATGGCTCGGAGCCCCGCTGGGGGACTTGCGAGAAACAAGGATATCGATTTCATGGGACGGATTCTCCAAGATTGGTGCGACCGCGGCCGTATCGATTGGGTTTGTCCAGAGATGGAACTGCCTATGCCCTGCTCGCGGCTCGGTAGCGCGAAGCCGCTACATTCGACGAGAGCTTCGGGATCAACTCTTGTCGCATGGCGTCATAGGCGTTCCAGTCGTCGCTGTCGGGAAGTGAAGGAAGGGTCACCAGTTCACCCAGATCCAGATCAGCTAGCGCGGCGTCGACAGCGTCCTCAGGCAACATCACTGCGCGATTGGGCAAATTTTCGAGCGATCTTCCGGACGCTTCCCAGAACGGCGTGGCGATCGCACCTGGCAAGACCGCCTGGAACCGCAATCCATCGTACGAGAGTTCGGCTTGGAGCGACTGAGTAAGGGCAAGTACAAAGGCTTTCGACGCGCCATAGACGTCGTTGAATTTCTCTGGTGCAAGTGGGAGTGCGGATGCAAGGTTGACGATCGTCCCGTGTTTGCGAGATGCGAATGCAGGCGCGGCCGCATACACCAGACGCGTCAACGCGACGACGTTGATCTCGATTATGCGTTCCATAACATCGACATCGGCTTTAAGCAGCGGTTCCACGGAGCCGATGCCCGCATTATTGACCAGCATCGTAACCGAAGGATCCGTGCGGAGGATGGATTCTACCAATCGAAGATCCTCAGGGTTGCCGAGATCCGCGCGGCCCGGAGTTACCGCCCGACCCGTCGCGTTGGCGATTGCATTCGCTACTCTTTCCAAGGATTCCCGGCCACGCGCGACGAGTATGAGGTCGTACCCTCGTCGCGCAAGCCTGTCGGCGTAAATTGCGCCCATGCCGGAAGATGCCCCAGTTATGAGCGCCATGCCCATTGGGGATGTCATCGCAGTTACTCCTTTCGAGAAAACGTTTCCGAGGGTTCTAAAGCCTTCTATTGGTCTCTAGCGATTGCCCATGGGCGCGTGCTTGCAGACGAAGAAGGCGCACATCGACACGTCCACTGCCTTGATTTCTTGCAAGACGGCGACCTCGTCCGCATTGCACGAGGCCGCACTACTGACATATCGGTCGTAAACCGTAAGGCCGCTCACTCTGTCCGCCGGGCGACGGACGATGATCGCGCCGTCACGGCGGATGGCTTCCATGGCACCGTTGCATATACCCGCCGCCCCACAATCAGTAATATAATTTTCGCAATGAAGGCGGAGTAACATCGAGGAAATAATTATAATATTAGCAAATTCATATTATGATTAATTGCATTTTAAGCAGTTCACAGTAAGCTTTTACTGCAACTTAACCTCGGATATTCCGAACAAATACAGGAATGATCGAATGGTTATATTTGATCGTGGCTCAGATGTCATTGCTGTTCTTACCGCATTGTCAAAATCGCAGGCCATGATCGAGTTCGATCTTGCCAGCAGGATCCTCACTGCCAATGAACGCTTTTGCCTAGCACTTGGCTATGAACTGGCGGAGATCGCCGGGAAACATCATAGCATGTTCGTCGAGCCAGCTTATGCGGGCTCTCAGGAGTACAAGGCCTTCTGGTCGAAACTTGCGGCTGGCCATTTCGATCAGCAGCAGTATAAGCGCATCGGTAACGGCGGAAGGGAGGTTTGGATCGAAGCCTCCTATAATCCGGTCTTTCGCCGCGGAAAGCCAGTCAAGGTCGTCAAGATTGCTACCGATATTACGGCAAGCAAGCTGAGGACAGCCGAGGACTCTGGCAAGATCGAGGCCCTATCGCGGGCGCAGGCCGTGATAGAATTCACTCCCACCGGCGAGATCCTGACAGCCAACGAAAACTTCCTGTCGGCGCTCGGCTATTCACTGACGGAGATTCAAGGCAAGCATCATTCAATGTTCTGCGAGCCGTCCTACACGGCATCGAGCACCTATCAAGACTTCTGGACGAAGCTCACTGCCGATGATCTGGTTGCGGACGAATTCATGCGGCTCGGGAAAGGTGGCCGAAAGGTCTACATTCAGGCGTCATACAACCCCATTTTCGATCTTGACGGCAAGGTTTTCAAAGTGGTCAAGTTCGCGACCGATGTGACCAGCCGCGTTGAAAATGTCAATCAACTCGCCGCGTGTTTGACAAATCTCGCCGAGGGCGATCTCTCGCAAGAGATCGAGAAGGCTTTCATCCCTTCGCTGGAGCGGTTGCGAACCGATTTCAACAGTGCCTCCGACAAGCTAAAGCTGGCGATGGCAACGGTCGCGGAAAACGCCCATGCGATTGCCTCCGGATCGAATGAGATACGGGTTGCTGCAGATATCTTGCCAAGCGCACCGAGCAGCAGGCAGCCTCCATCGAGGAGACCGCTGCCGCCCTTGAGGAGATCACCACGACGGTGAAGAATTCCAGCTAAAGGGCCGAAGAGGCAGGAAGACTTGTTGCGCGAGCAAGAGCCCACGCCGAGCATTCGGGCGGCGTCGTTCGCAATGCTATCGGTGCCATGGATCAGATTGAGGCCTCTTCGCGCGAGATATCCAGCATCATCGGCGTTATCGATGAGATTGCCTTTCAGACCAACCTTTTGGCATTGAATGCGGGAATGGAAGCCGCGAGGGCCGGAGATGCCGGCAAGGGTTTTGCCGTTGTGGCACAAGAGGTTCGCGAACTCGCTCAACGATCGGCAAAGGCGGCAAAAGAGATCAAGACGTTGATCGCGGCATCCAGCGCCCAGGTCGCCAATGGTGTCGCCCTGGTTACCAATGCCGGCGGGGCTCTGCAGGAAATCGCCGCCCAAGTCCAGGAGATCGACACCGACGTCGTGGCGATCGTCGAAGCCGCAAGAGAACAGTCGACCGCTCTCGGCGAGATCAATCAGGCAGTCGATACAGTCGATCAAAGCACACAGAAAAATGCCGCCATGGTAGAAGAGCAGACGGCGGCCCGTCACAGTCTCGCACGCGAGGCGGCTGCGCTGTTTCAGCTGCTCGAGCAATTCAAATATGGCGAGGCGGTGCGAACCGCCCAACCGGCCAAGCCGCTCAGTCGTCCAGCCCATCCTCCCGTTCAAGCCGCTGATCGGCGCGTTCGGCAGCAATTCCAGACGCAGGGCTCCGCTGCCTTGGCCGTTGGCAACGATAGCTGGGAAGAGTCTTGACCGACCGCTTACGATGAGAGAGAGCTCTTCGAGGGTTCCCATTTTAGCTGAGTCGGAATTGCTCCGGTTCCGTCGCCGGGAGCGCATCATTTGGGAATCCGGGCTGGAAGGGGAATCGAGCGCACCGGTCTTGACCAGTGATCATATGAACAGTGGTCGAACTTCCAAGTGGATGGGCCTGCCTCTTCAAGCCGACGATGCTGCTTGGCAAACATGGCTCGGGGTCTACAGGCGATAGCTAGCTGGTCGCCTAATCATACTGTTCGCCATGACCGATCTGCTCGCGAGCAACATCATTGATGGCGAAATCTTCGGCAGGATCTGGATCAGCGGTATTTGCGTCCTTGAGGAACGTTCCTGCCTCGATGATCGCGAGGATAATTTCATGCGTGCTCCAGCCAGCTGCGTTAGCCGCTACAACGAGACTGTCCAGAGCGTTCCGTACGGCGGTCTGTGCCTCTTTGGCGCGGTCCGCCTCCATGTCAGTGGTCGGTGAAGGGAATACAGGTTTTGCCGCCTCGTGACCGGCTGAGGGTCTCAACTCTTCACGTTCGGCGGTACCTGCCCCGCCGTCTTGGTGTGAGATCACGACATCAAGATCCTCCGAAAGTTTGGTCGCCTGGCTCGCGTTCATGATACCCATCGGCACCGCTTCGCCGTTGTCAGCCCTCACCTTCACTTCAACGATCTTCTTTTTCTGGGTCATGGCAGCCTCCTTCAAGGGAAACTTCCGGCGCTATCGTCGGTTCCATCAGGCGAAAATCCGACGGGGCGCACAGCGCGGTGGTTGTCGGTCGTCCGGCAGGGTTCAACGCGATCGAACGATCTCCAAAGACCGCAGGATACGCTTGCACGTCTGCCATTCCTGATGTGTGTTGAGCTTCACGAAATTCTGACCCCCAATTGCAACTTCGTATTAATCTGTGCAGACGGATCTAAGATATTGAAAAGCTCGATATTTTGAATAGGCAGCCGGGTCATTACGAAACAACGCCGGCTTGAATTATCATGCAAATCAACACGGTCTCTACCTCGAGAAATAACATAATTTGCTAGCGGAGCAGAATGGCGGCGCCAATGAGGATGACAAGGAATGCAGGCGGCAGAAGGACGATACATTGGAGCCAGATGCCAAAGAACGAGTCCGCTTGCGCATGGTTTGGACGGACGGGGTCGTAGAGGATCGCCAGCTTGGAACCGGATGCATATTCCTGAGAGCTTGAACCTACGCGGGATGTGAACGACGCCTCCCGACCATCGGGCGTGCGAAAGGTGAATCTGGGATAGTACATGACCCCATAGCTGGTATTGCGCTCGACAGCACCCTCGAAGCTGGCCTCAGCCCGCTGTGCCCGCATAGCGAAACCCAAGTTGTGCGCGAAGGCCAAGATACCAGGCAGCAGCAGGAGCAAGCCGATTCCCAGGACGATGCGGCCGCCCCTGCGGACACGAACGTGATGCTGATCATCGACGGGCATCAGGCTCCCTCCTTACAATGCCCGCGAACTTACATCCACGATGCAGAGACACCAAACGCTCTATGCTCGTCAATGCGATCCTCTCTGCTAGAGTGCGCAAATGGAGTTTGACAACAATGTCCAGCGAATTAGGCGAACCGTGGTGCTGTCCCGCGCTTGGGTGAGTTCGGTTGCGGGTCAACGACAACGAACTGAAATCGCGTTGCTGGCGTGATGAATTTGTTGACGGAAAGGCGTGCCGAATGGCGAAATGGGAAGCAAATGACTTTGGCCCTGAAAGCTTTGCGCTGGACTCTGACAAGGGGTTGCGGCCGGTCACCGCGGACGAGTTGGGACGTCAGATAATTCGGATCAATCGGCTCTGTACGATTTTGTCCCGTGTTCTCTCTGCGGCGGAAATAGCCGTGACGGACCGCGAGCGCATCTGGACGAAGATTGAAGAGTTTCAGGATCAGAACTTTAAGGCGTACAGGTCTCTGCTTGGGCATGACGCTGCGAACAACCCGCAACCAGCTCTTCTTTAGATCCAAATTGCTTCGCCTTTGAGAAGACGCTGGTCAGTGCCGCGGCGCTATCTACCTATCGCCAACCGGCTCTGCATCAAACCGGCGGCGTTACTCCGAAAGCTGCAATTCCGGGCTTTCCGCGGCTCGATTGAAGTTCCTTCGGTGATCAGGCCGAAAGGAACAATTTCGGGTCGAAGTATTTCTCCGGAGGCAAGGGATCCTTGATGGTTCCGAAATCGACGAACATCTTGTTAAACTCGCCCAGCCATTTGACGACGCTGCCATCCTCGGTGAACTTGTTCAGCTCAGCGCTCGTTAAAAGTTTTCGGCTTTTCGCAACCTTGGCCGTCGCATCAGAAGGCGATTGCGTAAAGGCGACCGTCAATTCAATCGAATGATCCAGGTTTGCAACCCGGTAGTCCATGGCCTTCTTGATGACCTTCAGGAAGCTCTTGGCGAGATCGGGATCGCTTTGGATCGTTTCGTTGCGCGCGACGAAGGTATTGATGAACGAGGTATCGGGATAGAAATCCTTGTTCGACGCCAGCTCCTTCATATCGGGAACACGCGGCTTGATCGCATCGATCAGGGGATACCAAATACCCGCCGCATCGATCTGCTTGGAGGAGAAGGCAGCAACGACGGTGCTCGGATCCATCGGTACGACCTGCACGTCCTTGATCGTCAAGCCAGCCTTGCCGAGCGCCATGCGCAGGATCATCTCTCCGGATGTGCCTTGCGGGACACCGACCTTCTTGCCCTTGAGATCGGCGATCGAGGTAAAGGCCGCCTGAGCAATGACGCGGTCGCTGAACCCGATATCGTTGACGCCAAGCACCTTGGCGTGACCGCTTGCCGGCAGCCACAGCGCGCCGGGGCCGATCGTCCCGAAATCGAGGCTCCCCGCACCCATGGCCTGAATCTGGATGGGACCATTGGTGAACACCTTCAGATCCGGTTCCAGCCCCTCGGCTTGCCAAAGCTTCTGATCGTTGGCAATCGCAAACAGGCTCGAATTGGGGAAATCGGAGAGATAGCCGATCCGGATCGGCTTTGGTGCCGCGCGGGCCGGCCCCGCAATCATAGGCATCGTGGCGGCGGCCGTCAGCGTCGCGGCCGTCGTCAATAAACTGCGTCTCGTCAGCATGATCATGTCCTCCTGTGGTTGCTGATCTTCAGTTTGAGGCGGGGTGATAGACGGCCCGCCAGACCTCATTGCGCAGCTCCGAAAACTGCGGCGAAAGCCGCATCTCCTCCGTGCGGGGAAAGGGCAGATCCACAGGGATGATCTTGTGGAGCCGACCCGGACGGGCAGCCATCACGATGACCCGGCTCGCGAGGTAGACCGCCTCGTCGACATCATGCGTGATGAACATCACCGTACGGCGTTCCTTGCTCCACATGGCAAGAAGCTGGTCCTGCAACTGCACGCGCGTCAAAGCGTCGAGTGCGCCGAAGGGTTCGTCCATCAACAGTATCTTGGGATTGACCGCATAGGCCCGCGCAATGGCGCAGCGCTGCTTCATGCCGCCTGAAAGCGTCTTCGGCAATGCATCGGCAAAGTCCGTCAATCCCACCAGTTCGATGAAGTGATCGGCAATCCGGCGGCGCTCATCCTTGGGCCGCCCCGAGATTTCAAGTCCGAACTCGACGTTCTGGCGCACGGTCAGCCACGGAAACAGGGCATATTGCTGGAAGATGACGCCGCGTTCCGGCCCCGGCCCTTTCACAGGCATATCGTCGACCAATACCTGCCCTGAAGAAGGTGGCGTCAATCCGGCGGCGATGTTCATGGCCGTCGACTTGCCGCAGCCGGAAGGGCCGACCACCGTGATGAATTCGCCATCCTCTATATCGAGGTCGAGGTTCTGCAGCGCGGTAAAGGCTGCCTGACCCGCAAGATCGAAGCTTTTCGAAACATTCTGAAACGAGATCTTCGGCGTCATAGCTTTTCCTGCCATGCGGTAAGAATACGATCGGCCATCATGACGATCCGATCCATGAGCAGGCCAAGAACGCCGATGGCGATCAGGCTCACGAAGATGGTGGGCAGATCATAATAGAGCTGGGCCTGCTGCATGCGGTAACCGAGGCCGGACTGCGCGGCGATAAGCTCGGCTGCAACGACGGTGGCCCAGGACGAGCCGAGGCCGATGCGCACGCCGACCATGATATAGGGTGTCGAGGCCGGAATGATCACGCGGCGGAAAATGGTGAAATCCCCCGCCCCCAATACGCGCGCGGCGTTGATGAGGGTCTTGTCGACGCTGATCACACCCTGGTAGGTCGCAACGATACTCGACAGGAAAGCGGCCAAGAAGATGACGAAGATCTTCGGCGTCTCGTCGATGCCCATCGTCACGATCGCAAGCGGGATGATCGCAAGCGGCGGAATGGTGCGGAAGAACTGGACATAGGGCTCGATGATGCCCCGGGCGATGCGATACCACCCCATCAGGAATCCAATGGGAACGGCGGCGATCAGACCGAGGCAGAAGCCGGTCATGACCCGGCCGAGGCTGGCGAGCGCATCGCTGAGCAGGATGCCGTTTCCAGCTTCGGCAGCGGCGGCCGCAGCCACCTGGGTCGGCGTTGGGAGGCCAACCAGCCCTTCGGCGGTCACCAGCCACCATAGGCCAATCCCGACGACGACGGCGGCTGCATTCAGAAGCAGCATCGCTGCCGATGCTGCCAGTAAAGGGCGGCGGGCGGTATCAGAGCGCGCTGATGCGTTCGTTGCGATGCTCATTGCCGTTCGCCTTCAACTGCACATTGCTCGATACGAGATTTGTCGGCCTGACGGCTGACACAGCGGAAGCCGACATGCGTGGTAGCGCTGTCGATCATTTCCGGATGCCGGGCTGCCGGCCGGTAGCGGCGGCAATAGTTTGGCGCGCAAAGATGCGATCCACCCTTCAACACCTTGCGCGGTATGCGGATCGCCGGCTGACGCGGGTCGTAGCTCTGCTCAGCTGTAACAATTCTAGGGTTGGTTGGAACGCAGCAAGGCTTTGCGGCATCTCGCGGATGACGGTCCGTCCAGTAATCGTCGGTCCACTCCCAGACATTGCCGATCATATCGGAGAGGCCATAGCCGTTTGCGGGAAAGGCTCCGACCGGCGTGGTGCCGAACTTGGCCTTGCCTGCAGGATTGGCCATCGGAAAATTGCCATCCCAGACATTGGCCATCCTGTGGCCGTCAGGTTCGAACTCCTCTCCCCAGGCAAACGTCGCCCCTTTGATGCCGCCACGGGCGGCGAACTCCCATTCTGCCTCGCTCGGCAGCGCCTTCCCAGCCCAGCGCGCATAGGCCTCGGCATCGGCATGGCAGACCTGCACCACCGGATGATCCATCATCTCCTCCGACAGAGGCGAGATGCCATCGGGCCGGTGCCAGCATGCACCCGCCATATAGTGCCACCAGTCGCCCCAGAAGCGCATGTCGCCAGGTCTCTTCGGCGCTTGAAAGACCAATGATCCCGGCTGCAGCATGGCCGGATCGGCCCCCGGATAAAGCGATGGGTCCGGCGCCTGCTCCGCGATCGTCACATAACCGGTGTCGGCGACGAAGCGCGAAAAATCCCGGTTCGTGACCGGCGTGGCATCCATGAAGAAGCCGTCGATCCTCACGCGATGAACAGGCCCCTCCTCGGGATAAAAATCCCCCGATCCCATCAGGAAACTGCCGCCTTCGATCCATACCATCCCGTCCTTTGCAGGCGGGGTCAATCTGGTTGCAGTCGCCTGCTGAAAGCCCGTCATCGCGCGCCCGCCATGACGTCACGTGTGCGGTAGTTCGACTCGATCAGCCAATCCCGCATGACATCGAGAAGCTCGCGTTTCTGCTCTTCGTATGCGGGATTGCTCCAGAGATTGTGCACCTCGCCGGGGTCGTTCTTGAGGTCGAACAATTGCCCATCGCTCGACCCTTTGAAATGGACCAGCTTCCAGCCATCGCTGCGCACGCCGGTCATGAACTCCACGCCGCCGCTCATCGCGACGTCACCGATCTGTTCGCAGAATACATGAGTACGGGGCGTCCATTCACCCGTCTCCAGTGCCGACTTCAGGCTGCGCGCCTCAAAGCTCTTCGGCGGCGTGATCCCCGCATATTCCAATATGGTCGGACCGAGATCGAAAAGCTGGCAGAGGCCATTCAACTTCCGGCCACCCTCGAACCGATTGGCCGTCGACCAGATGACGGTGGGGACGCGCGTGACGACGTCATACATCGACCATTTCTGGATCAGGCCGTGATCCCCCAGGCATTCGCCATGGTCGGAGGTGAAGATGACAATTGCATCCTCCAGATAGCCGCGCGCCTTCAAGACCTCCAGCAACTCGCCGATCTTCTCGTCGATCAGCGTCACGTTGCCGAGATAGTGAGCCCAGAGACGTTGCATCTGCTCAGGCGACGGATCGAGGTTCCAGACGACGGAGTCATGGTCGACCTCAACATCGTGCTGTCGCTTCTCCTTCAATTCCTGATGCAGGGACTCAAGCTCTTGCGCTGATGGCTTCGGCAATGGCAGGTCGTTATGTTTCAGATAGGGCTCAGAATAGCGCGCCGGCGGATCGAAGGGCGGATGCGGGCCGGGGAAGCCGACCTGCAGGAAAAGCGGCTCCGTCTGCGGATAGGTATCGACCCACCACTTTGCCATATTGCCGACAAAGGCGTCGGAATGCAGCTCTTCCGGCAATTCCCAATCGAAGGCGCCGAGACGTTCGCGGTAATCCTCCCGCTTGCGGTAGGTTTCGCGCTGTTGTTTGACGAGGCCATTTGCGGCAAGCGCCTTGTCCCATTCGTCAAAATACCAGCGCCCCTCCATGTAGCGATCCTTGTTTTCCACGACGTATCGTTCGTGGAAACCAGAGTCCGAATTATAGGGAATGGTGTGCATCTTGCCGACGTTGACGCAACGATAGCCGGCATCCCTCAACTGCTCGACCCATGTCCTTTGCCAGTGCTGGCCATTGGCGAGCACGCCGGTCGTATGCGGATAATAACCCGTGAAGAGGCTGGCTCTCGAGGGAACGCAACTGGGAGCGTTGATATGGCAATCCGTCAGCGTCACGCCCTTTTCGACGAGCGCATCGAGATTAGGCGTAACGGCATAGGGAAATCCAAGCGCGGCGATGGAGTCGTACCGCTGCTGGTCGGTCATGATCAGGATGATATTGGGGCGGTCGGCCACGCTCTACGTCCTTCCTTGCTGCCGGAACACAAATTTCGATCGAAAGTTTCGCTGGAAAAATTTTTGCGCTCTTGTCTCCTCACTTGAGAAATGACATAAAGTTAACGATAACGCAACGCTCACTTGAGCAAATTTTTGCGAGGAGGAATGGTGTCGGACGCGGAGGAGCGAGAAAAGGGCGGTACGCCAACGCTGGCGTCGATCGCAGTCAGGGTCGGCGTTTCGGTCAATACGGTCTCGCGGGCGCTACGCGCGCCCAACACAGTGCGACCGGAGCTGCGGCGACAGATCGCCAAGGCCATGGACGAGCTGAACTATGTGCCGAACCGTCTCGCCGGCGGCCTGTCGGGGACGAGGTCCGACATCGTGGGCGTCGTGGTGACATCGCTCTATTATTCGGAATTTGCCTCCATCATCGACGCGCTGCAATCGGCGCTGCTCAAAGACAATCTTCAGGTCATGCTTGCCAATACGCGCTACGATCCCGACCAGGAAATAACGCTCGTGCGCTCGATCCTCAGCTGGCGCCCGGCAGCCGTTGCCATTATCGGTGTCGACCATCCGGCCAAAGTCACCGAGCTGCTGACGTCGTCAGGGGTTCCGGTCATCGAGATGTGGGATGTCGGCGGCGACATCATCGATTCTGCCGTCGGCATGGATCATGAGGGGGCCGGCAATGCGCAGGCCGATCACATGATTGCGTGCGGCTACCGACACCTCGCCTTCCTCGGCAGCATGCGCGAAAACGACATGCGCGCCAAGAAGCGCGCCCGCGGGGCGGCCAGCGCCATTGCTGCAGCTGGATTGCCGGATCTCGTCTACGCTGTTCGACAGGAAGGCGGCCGGCCGGCGCTTGGTGAAGAGCTCACCCATGAACTGCTCGACAGCAATCCTCGGATTGACGGGATCATTTGCAACAGCGACGTCGTCGCCTTCGGCGTCTTGAAGGCGCTGCATGAACGCGGCAGCACGCTGCCCGGCGATATCGGCGTCATCGGTTTCGGCGATAGCGAAGCGGCGAACTATGTCACCCCATCGCTCAGCACGGTCAAGCCCGATCGCCATCGGATCGGCGAGCTTACGGCCGAGTTGATCGTTGCGCGGATCAACGGCGAGGAACCGAGAACGAACGTGGTCGATTGGGAGCTGCTCGCACGCAACAGTACCCGCCCCTTAAATCCCTGAATGGAGATTGACGTGACAGAGGCAAAGAAGAGACCCAACATCGTCTTCGTCATGACCGACCAGCAGCGTTTCGATACGATTGCCGCGGCCGGCTTCGACTATATGATCACCCCAAACCTTGATCGCCTCGTACGCGAAGGTACGTGTTTCAGCCACATGTACGTGACATCCCCGTCCTGCGCGCCTTCTCGAGCAAGCTTGTTCACGGGGCTTTATCCGCACACCAACGGTGTCTTTCGCAACGATGAGCGCTGGACGCACAGCTGGGTGCGTCGCCTTGCCGATGCCGGTTACCGCTGTGTCAACGTAGGCAAGATGCACACGTCTCCCTTCGAAGACTCCTTCGGTTTTCACGAAAGGCATGTCGTCGAAAACAAGGATAGAGCGACCGAGCGCCTGCCCTTCTATCTCGACAACTGGGACAAGGCTTTCTGGAGCCGGAGCATCGAAAAACCGAGCCGCGTCACATACCGACGGCTCGAAGATTATCGCGAACGGCTTGGCGCCTTCGTCTGGGATCTGCCGGAGGATCTGCATTCAGACAATTTCGTTCCAGAATTCGCCGCCATGTGGCTCGATCGCTACCAGGGCCGCGAGCCATTCTTCCTGCAGATCGGCATCCCCGGCCCGCACCCGCCCTATGATCCAACGCAGGACTATATCGACAAATATAAGGATCGCGATCTGCCTGAAGCGATCCGCGACCAGGTGGCGATGGACCAGCAGCCGTCGGCGCTGAAGAAGCTCAGAGAACAACATCTAAGCGTCGATCACGATGCGGTCGTGCATCTTGAAAATCCGACACCGGAGCAATTGCGCCGCCAGCGCGAGCATTATTTCGCCAATGTCTCGATGATCGACACTCAGATCGGCAAGCTCATGGAAGCGCTTGAGCGCCGCGGCGTTCTCGACGACACCATCATCATCTTCACGTCAGACCATGGCGATTGCCTGAACGATCACGGGCATAGCCAGAAATGGACGATGTACGAGCCGAGCGTGCGCGTGCCGGCAATCGTCTGGTCGCCGAACCGTGTCGAGCGCGGCAATATCGTCGGCGACCTCGTCTCGCTTTTCGATTTCGGTCCGACGATCCTGGAGATGGCGGGACTTGAAGTGCCAAAATGGATGGAGGCCCGTTCCTTGGCTCCCTACCTTACGGGCACCAAGATCACGCCGCGCGAGTTCGTCTTCTCCGAACATGCGGGCGACAGAATCTTGAGCGGCACGGAATTCATGACGATGATCCGCGACAGGCAATTCAAGCTGGTCCACTTCGTCGAGAGTGACGAAGGCCAGCTTTTCGATCTGTCTGCCGATCCAAATGAGGTCAACGATTTATGGAGCGATCCCGCTTATCAGGATGTCAAACGTCGCCTGATTGATGAAATCCTGAAATGGCGCATCCGCAGCGACCTCAAGACGCAAGGCTGGACTGAAGCGCTCATCCAGGAGGGAGCAGACCGTGGCCCGGTGGGAAAGAGTAGCAATGCCGGATAGCGAAATAGAACCGCTCCGTCATCGGTCTCCCGCTTTATCGCTTGAGATCCTTCCACCGGTCAGCAATGGAAGTCTGATTGCACATTCGATGTCGCATGATCGGAGCCACAGTTGAAAGGCCCGGAATTATGCTCTTCGATCTCAGAAGGCCTGCCATCGGTGGCTTGAAACTCCTGAAGATCCTCCCGCTCGCCCTTTGCCGCTAATGTGCCCCTCACCGCTCCATCGTTTTTGCCCAACGTACCATGCAGCAATCCAGCCTCGCAACGACGCTCGTAGTTGATATTTCCCAAGCAGCAGTCTAGAGCGTTTCAAGTTTTGACGGAAGCGTATCCTGCGTTTGAGAAGTAGTTGGCGCATTCGTGCGGCTTGATGGTGTTGGTGAGATATCCGAGATGGCGTCAGATTTCCTCGATGGTTCGCTTTTGAGCCTGGCGCATCCAATGCTTGATCTTGGCGAAGGCCTGCTCGATCGGATTGAGGTCGGGGGAATATTTCGGCAGGAACCACAGTCTGGCGCCAACGGCCCTGATGGCATCGCGAATGGCCTTGGCCTTGTGTGAGCCGAGATTGTCGAGGATGACGATGTCGCCGGGCTTGAGGGTCGGGATCAACTGCTGACGGACATAGGCGCGGAAACATTCGCCATTGATGGGGCCATCGAAGACGCAGGGCGCGGTCAGCCGGTCACAGCGCAAGGCGCCGAGGAAGGTGAGCGTGCGCCAGCGGCCATGCGGGGCAAAGCCGCGCAGCCTCTTGCCCTTTGGCCCCCAGCCGCGCAACGGCGCCATGTTGGTTCTGATCCAAGTCTCATCAATAAAGACGAGCCGCGTCGGATCGAAGCGACCCTGCCAGGCTTTCCAGCGGGCTCTGCGCCGGGCAATGTCGGCGCAGCCCTGCTCAAGGGCGAACAGCGTTTTTTTTGAAGCTCAAGCCTTCGCGGCGCATGAATTGCCAGATGGCATTGTGGGAAACGAGCACGCCGCGAGCGGCCAGTTCATCCTTCAGCCGATGCAGCGTCAGGTGTGATGTCTGTTCGATCTGCTCGACGATGAAGGCGCGGTGCGGCTCCAGCACCCGCCGGCGATGGCCGCCCATCTTGCCGGGCGACACACTGCCGGTGGCCCGATAGCGCTGTGACCACTTCACAGCAGACGAGACGGCAATATCGAACCGTCCAGCTACGATCCGGCAGCTCTGACCGGCTGCAACCACAGCCACCACCCGTTCACGAAGATCATTCGAGTAAGGTCGCGTCATGGATGCTGGCTTCCATTCCAGCAGCCATCATGATTCACAATTCCGCTGATTTAGGAATCCCAAAGCGATTCGGAGAAAAAATCATCCGCTCTAGCTCAATCCTACACGACATTCCCGGAGGCAGCCGCTGCTTGAGTGGTTCGGGCGTGTGCCCCGCTTCCATGATGCCAAACTGCTTGAGATCACCTTCTCCGGTAACGGTGCCGGGCTGCTGCGCATTTACGTCGGGAATATGACGGACGAGGTGGATGCCGAGGGCTACTTCGTCCTCGACAAGCACGCGATAGTCACTCTTTCTCTTGAAGGCGTGGGCGCGATCAATTGTGCCGATTTCGATATGGTACCGGCCATCATCTTCGATTTGGAAATCACCAAGGTGAACGAACATTTCCACACTGAGTGGAGTGCGAGCTATGGAGTGAGCGGTTTAATCACTGCCAGGCAACATACGGATCAACCTGGTGCCGGGGAAACCCGACTGAGACGAGTTTCCAGACGGGCTCTAAGGAGAATTTCGCCAATCCAACGCAGGGCGGGGGTGTTATTTGTCACCTGCGCTAGCAAAGATCGCGCTAGCGCCACTCACGATTTCAACATGCGAATAGGCAGCCTGTGCCGCCGCCACTCCGTCGGCCCGCATGATAGCGGTTACGATCTCTTCATGCTCGGCATATGATTTTGCCAGCCGGCCCGGCAGCCGGAACTGCGCTCGACGGAAAGGCGCGAGCCTAGCGCGACTTTGGGTCACAAGCTCATAAATGTGCTCATTATGGGCACCCCGATAGAGTCGGGTATGAAATTCCACGTTGTAAGCGGCATAATCCTCGTCTGCCCCCTGGCGAACAAGCCGGGCCGAGGCCCGATGCTCAATTTCCAGCTGACGCCGCTCGTCCACGGTCATGCGCTCTGCCGAAAGCCGCGCGCACATCCCCTCAAGCTCCGCCATCGCCTCAAACATCGAATGCAGATAGTGTTCAGTGACGTTCGTGACCGCCGCGCTGCGGTTCGGTTCGCGATCGACAAGCCCCATCGCCCCCAGCTCGCGCAGAGCCTCGCGCACGGGTGTGCGTGATACCTCGAAGCGCGTCGCAAGCGAGATTTCATCAAGCTTTTCGCCCGGCAGCATTTGCCCGGTGACGATCATGTCGGCAATCGCCCGAACCATCTGTTCGACGGTTTTCCCTGCCCGGACGATCCGTTTACGCCTAACTTGTCCTAACAATGATTCTGCCTTTTCACGCTCTGCATACACATGCATTCGCTACGAATGAATGTCAAATACTGAATTAAGCAGTTGATTTTAATTCAATAAAATTCTTTCACCGTTGAGGGGTGCTACATGAGACCGCTTATCCCGCGAGACATGATGCTCAATTTATAATCTATGCATAAAATTCGTTCTCATTGCACTCAAATTGTATGCAGTTTTCAAATTAACCTCTGATTACTCTAAAATTAATTTCATTTAATCAACTACTTAGTTTTTGGCACGCCTATTGCATACACTTTCTATGCATCCCACTAACCGGCCCCCTTGCCACAAGGAGCATCGTGATGACCAAACTCCTTTCCATGAACCGTCGCAATTTCCTTCAGACATCCGCCGCCGGCGCGCTTGCCGGCATCGCGCCCGCGCTCTTGGCATCTCGCGCCTCTGCGCAGGCGGCACTGACCGTCGGTTTCATCTATGTCGGCCCCAAGGATGATTACGGCTATAACCAGGCCCATGCGGAAGGAGCAGCCACCCTCAAGGCGATACCGGGCGTCACCGTTGTCGAGGAAGAAAATGTTCCCGAGACCGTCGATGTCCAAAAGACCATGGAATCGATGATCAATCTCGACGGCGCTAAGCTGCTTTTCCCGACTTCCTTCGGCTATTTCGATCCGCACATGCTGGCCATGGCCGCAAAATATCCCGACATCCAGTTTCGTCATTGCGGCGGGCTCTGGCAGAAGGACAAGCACCCGATGAATACGGGTTCCTACTTCGGCTACATCTTCCAGGGCCAGTATCTGAACGGCATCACAGCGGGCTACGCGACGAAAAGCAAGAAGATAGGTTTCGTCGCGGCCAAGCCGATCCCGCAAGTCCTTCAGAACATCAACGCCTTCCTGCTTGGCGCCCGCTCGGTGGATCCCGCCATCACCTGCCAAGTGATCTTCACCGGCGAGTGGTCGCTTGCCGTCAAGGAGGCCGAAGCCACCAACGCACTCGTCGACCAGGGTGCCGACGTCATCACCTGTCATGTCGACAGCCCCAAAGTCGTGGCGCAAACGGCTGCCGGCCGTGGCGCTTTCATCTGCGGCTACCACGCCAATCAGAGCCCGCTCGCCCCCGAAAAATACCTGACCGGCGCCGAATGGGCCTGGGGCAACGTCTATGGCAATTTCATCAAGCAGGCGCAGGCCGGCCAGGTGCTGCCGAACTTCGTTCGCGGCGGCCTGAAGGATGGCTTCGTGAAGATGAGCGCGCTTGGTCCCGGCGTTTCCGACGAGGCCCGCAAGAAGTTCGAAGCGACCAAGGCGGAGATGATGGCCGGTGGCTTCTCCGTCTTCAAGGGTCCGCTGAAAGACAATAAGGGCAAGCAGGTCATCGATGGTGGCAAGGCCTATGCCGAAGACGCGATCGAGCTGGAAAGCATGGCCTATCTGGTTGAAGGCGTGCTCGGATCCACGGCCTGATCCGAACGGGAGAAAAACGTCATGACGATCAAGGTCGATGATCCGGCAATCTCTCTTCCTACAGCGAGGCGGGCGTCGCTGCGCCCTCTCCTGGAATGGCTGGCGCGGCGGGCAGAACCTGTCGTCATCACGCTCGGCGGCATTCTCGCCGGCCTGGCGCTTTTCTCCCTTTTCCTTCTCGCGCTCGGCAAGTCGCCTGCCATGCTCTACCAACTGATGTATACCGGCGGCTTCGGCAGCTGGTTTTCCATCCAGAACAGTCTGAGCCGCGCCTCGCCGTTGCTTCTAACGGCGCTTTGCGTCGCGCTGCCGGCCCGTCTCGGGCTGGTTATCATCGGCGGCGAAGGCGCGGTCGTTCTCGGTGGCGTCGCGGCAGCGGCGATCGCTCTGCCCCTCGTTGGCACCGCGCCGGTTCTCGCCGTTTTGATCCTGATGGCCATTGCCGGCTTCGTGGTTGGCGGTATCTGGATCAGTCTCGCGGGTCTGCTGCGCCATTATCGCGGCGTCAACGAGACCATTTCTTCGCTGCTGCTCGCTTATATCGCCATCGCTCTCATGAACCAATTCGTCGAAGGACCGCTGCGCGATCCCGCCAGCCTGAACAAGCCTTCGACCAAGCCGCTTCCGCACGACTACATGCTTGGCAACATTCCAGGCACGGACGTGCATTGGGGCCTCGCGATCGGCATCGTCGCCTGCATCCTCTCATGGGTGCTGATCGAGATGACGAGCTTCGGCTTTGCGGCGCGCATCGCTGGCGGCAATGTACGCGCCGCCCAGATCCAGGGCCTGCCAGTGGGCAAACTGATCGGCGGACTGACAGCCATTGCCGGTGGTTTCGCGGGTCTTGCCGGCATGGTCGAGGTCGCCGCCGTACAGGGCAGCGCCAATGCCTCGCTTGCCGCCGGCTACGGCTATACCGGCATCCTCGTCGCTTTCCTGGCACGCCACGATCCGCTGGCGATCATTCCGGTCGCTTTCCTTCTCGGCGGCGTCGATGCTGCTGGCGGACTGATTCAACGGCGCATGGGCCTGCCCGATGCAACGGTCCTCGTTCTGCAGGGCACGCTTTTCGTCGTCATCCTGTTTTGCGAGACATTTTACGGCCGGTTCAGGATTTTCAATCCCGATCTCTGGAAGACCAGGAACTTCAAAATGGGAGAGGCATGATGGACGACGCAGCCATCGGCATGTGGGGAGTTCCGCTCGCGATCCTGGCGGGCGCGATAAGGGTTTCGACGCCATTCATCTTCGTCAGCCTGGGCGAGACCATCACCGAGCGCTCCGGCCGCATCAATCTCGGCCTGGAGGGTACGCTGGTGTTCGGCGCCATGACCGCCTACGCTGTCGATGTCATGACCGGTTCGCCCTGGCTCGGTGTTCTCGCCGCCATGGCGACGGGTGCCGTCTTCGGCGCCGTCCACGGCTGGATCTGCAAGTGGCCGAAGGTGAATGATATCGCGATCGGCATTGCCATGATGCAATTCGGGCTCGGTCTTGCCTTCTTCCTCGGCAAGCCTTTCATCCAGCCGGCTGCACCCCACCTGCCCTCCATTCCTTTCGGCTCCTGGTCGACGCTTGCACCGGTGCGGGCAGCCCTCGACGTCAACGCGCTCTTCCTGATCGGTATTGCGCTCGCGATCCTGCTCTGGTGGGCCTTTCGCAATACGAGGATCGGCCTCACCCTCCGCGTCGTCGGCGACAGCACCGACGCGGCCCGCGCCATGGGGATTCACCCTGACCGTGTCCGATTGATCGCGACCGCCGTCGGCGGTTCGCTCGCGGCTGTCGGTGGCGCCTATCTGTCGCTCTACTATCCCGGCTCCTGGAATGAGCGCATCTCATCCGGCCAGGGCCTGATGGCGGTCGCACTCGTCATCTTCGCGCGCTGGAACCCGATCGGCTGCTTCCTGGCAGCCCTGCTCTTCGGCGGGGCGGGCGCGCTCGGCCCGGCCCTGCAATCGGTCGGTGTGACCGAAGGCTACTATCTCTTCTACGCCGCGCCCTATGCGCTGACGCTCATCATCCTGATCGCCACCTCATCGCCGACCCGCTCGCTTGCAGGCGCGCCCGGCGCATTCTCTTTGACCAAATAGGAGATCCGCCATGAACAGCCTTCCGAAAGCGGAGCTAGCCGGCCAGACGCTGAGCTACATCGACGCCGATCCCTATCCGTGGCCCTATAATGGTGATCTCCGGCCAGACAATACGGCGCTCATCATCATCGACATGCAGACGGATTTCTGCGGGCATGGCGGCTATGTCGATCACATGGGCTACGACCTATCACTCGTCCAGGCGCCGATCGAGCCGATCAAGGCCGTCCTGTCTGCCATGCGTACAAAGGGCTATCACATCATCCACACGCGGGAGGGCCATCGGCCTGACCTCGCCGACCTGCCGGCTAACAAGCGATGGCGCTCGCAACGCATTGGCGCCGGCATCGGCGACAGCGGCCCCTGCGGCCGTATCCTCGTGCGTGGAGAACCGGGATGGGACATCATTCCCGAGCTTTATCCAATCGAAGGCGAGGCAATCATCGACAAGCCGGGTAAAGGCTCTTTCTGCGCGACCGACCTTGAGCTGATCCTCAACCAGAAGCGCATCGAAAACATCATCCTGACCGGGATTACGACCGATGTCTGCGTCTCCACCACCATGCGCGAGGCGAACGACCGGGGCTTCGAATGCCTGCTGCTGGAGGATTGCTGCGGCGCGACCGATTTCGGCAATCATCTCGCCGCCATCAAAATGGTGAAGATGCAGGGCGGCGTCTTCGGCTCCGTCTCCAATTCCAAGACCTTGATCGAGGCATTGCCCTGATGCCTTCATTACGCGCCCACGTCTATCGCGTCGCCGCGCAAGGACCGGACGATACCTCCGGAGTCGAAGCGCTTTTTGCCGATGGCCTGGCTGCCAAGAATGTCGTGGCTATACTCGGCAAGACCGAGGGCAATGGCTGCGTTAACGATTTCAGCCGCGGCTTTGCCACCCGCAGCTTCGAAACACTCTTTCGACAACACGGTGTCGATGGCGTTTCGCTCGTCATGTCCGGGGGGACGGAGGGGGCGCTCTCGCCGCATTGGACGGTGTTCGCGCGAGAAGCGGTCGATGCGCCAGCCGAACGCGCGTTGGCGATCGGTGTTGCGCGCACGCCTTCGCTGCCAGCCCAACATCTTGGGCGGCGCGAACAGGTTCTTCTTGTGGCTAAAGCTGTACGTGTAGCGATGCGCGATGCAGGCATCGACGACCCAAGCGACGTCCATTTCGTCCAGATCAAATGCCCGCTCCTCACGCTAAGTCGGATCAGCGCGGCTGAAGCCGAGGGAAAGACACTCGCCACCCGCGACACATTGAAATCGATGGGCCTGTCGCGCGGCGCATCGGCGCTCGGCGTGGCGGTCGCGCTCGGCGAGGTTGACGAAGGAGCGCTCCGCGACACCGACATCTGTTACAGCCACGAACTCTTCTCGCGCCGCGCCTCCGCCTCGGCCGGCGTTGAATTGACGGATCACGAAATCATCGTGCTCGGCATGAGCGATCGATGGTCGGGGCCGCTGGCGATCGATCACGCGGTCATGTGTGATGCCGTCGATGTAGCGGCCGTACGCGAGGCGTACGAACGCCTGCCGACTAACAGCCGCCTCGCTGCCGTCCTCGCCAAGGCCGAACCGGATCCCACCGGAAAGATTCGTGGCAAGCGCCATACGATGCTGGACGATTCCGATATCTCAGGCACGCGCCATGCGCGCGCATTCGTTGGCGGCGTGCTAGCCGGCCTCTTCGGCATCACGGATCTCTACGTCTCCGGCGGCGCCGAACATCAAGGGCCTCCCGGCGGTGGTCCTGTCGCCATCATTGTCGAAAAGGAGCATTGAGGTGAGCATAATTCGCGATACCCCTCTTCCCCAAGCAGGCAAGGCCATTGGCATCGACACGCTCGGCATGACGATGCGTTTCGGCAGCTTCACCGCCCTCGACGACGTTTCTATCAGCGTTCCGGCCGGCAGCTTCCATGCGCTGCTTGGCGAAAACGGCGCCGGCAAATCCACGCTCGTCAAATGCATCATGGGCTTTTACCATGCGACCTCCGGCTCGCTCTCGATCGATGGCCGCGAGGTTGCGATCGCCTCGCCAAGGGATGCCGCCACTTACGGCCTCGGAATGGTCTACCAGCACTTCACGCTGGTACCGTCACTGACAGGCGCGGAAAACCTCGTCATCAGCCGGGCGGAGGTGCCTGCTATCATCAACTGGACGAAGGAG
Organism: Rhizobium sp. 11515TR; assembly: GCF_002277895.1. Taxonomy (NCBI): domain Bacteria; kingdom Pseudomonadati; phylum Pseudomonadota; class Alphaproteobacteria; order Hyphomicrobiales; family Rhizobiaceae; genus Rhizobium; species Rhizobium sp. 11515TR. The sequence goes on from NZ_CP023000.1 coordinate 740,401, forward strand.
CGTCGGGATCTTGCCGCCTTCATGGAGCGTATGCCCTTCAAGATCCCGCTCGACCGTCCGGTCAGCGAGCTTGCCGCCGGCGAAAAGCAGAAGCTGGAAATCGTCAAGCAACTCTATCTCGGTCGCTCCTTCCTCGTGCTCGACGAACCCACATCGGTACTGACGCCGGCTGAGGCCGACGAGATGCTCGGCCTCGTGCGCGAGATGACCAAGCGCGGCGAACTCACCGTGCTGATGATCAGCCACAAGTTCCATGAGGTGACGAAATTTGCCGACGCGGTCTCGATCCTTCGACGTGGCAAGTTGGTTGGCAGCGGTAGGGTCGGAGAGCTGTCGACCTCGGATATGGCGGCAATGATGATCGGCGATGTCAAGCTCGCTGAACTCGACACGCGCGCTCCCGTCACCGATCTCGCCAAGCCAGTCCTGGCGATGAAAGAAGTGAAGGCCCCCGACCGTTCGGGACTGAAGACGATAGAGATCGAGGATCTCACCGTGCGCTCCGGCGAGATCGTCGGCATCGCCGGCATTTCCGGCAATGGCCAGAAGGAATTGACGGAAATCCTTGCTGGTCAGCGCCCCACGGATGCAGGCCGGATCTTGGTCAATGGCGAGGTCTACGGCGCGACCAGGCCGGAGACACGCAGGAACAATGTCCGCTTCATTCCCGAGGAGCCGCTGCAGAATGCTTGCGCGCCGAAAATGACGGTCAGCGAAAACCTCGCCTTCCGCACGTTCGATGTCAAATCAGACGGCAAGGATGCGATTTGGCTGAACTCGGGGAAGATAAAAAGGCGCGCCTCCGAGTTGATCGCCGATTTCAAGGTGAAGACCGTCTCGTCTTCGTCACCGATAGCGGCACTTTCGGGTGGGAATGTCCAGCGCGCGGTACTTGCGCGCGAGTTGACAGGTAAAGTCGATCTTCTGATCGTCTCGAACCCGTGCTTCGGCCTCGACTTTTCTGCGGTCGCCGAGATCCGCGCCCGTATCATGCGCGCCCGCAATGCTGGAGCAGCGGTTCTGCTGTTGTCCGAGGATCTCGACGAGCTGCTCGAAATGTCCGACCGCATTATCGTGATCTCGGAAGGCAGGCTCGTCTACGAAACGCCGGCACTCTCTGCCGACATCGGCGTGATCGGCGCCCACATGGCAGGACATCACTGATGATCGATATCAAGGCAGAGCCCTTCGCCTTTCCGGCCAGGATCGATCAGATTGCTCTGGTCGTGATCGACATGCAGCGTGATTTCGCCGAGCCCGGCGGCTTCGGCGAGAGCCTCGGCAACGATGTCAGTCGCATCATGAAAATCGTGCCCACCGTGAAACGACTAATCGATGGCTTCCGAAAGGCGGGCCTGCCGGTCATTCACACGATGGAATGCCATCGGCCCGACCTTTCCGACCTGCCACCCGCCAAGCGTAACCGCGGCAATCCCTCGCTGCGCATCGGCGACGAAGGACCTATGGGCCGTATCCTAATCGTGGGCGAACCCGGAACGGCGATCCTGTCCGAACTGGCACCCATCAATGGCGAGATCGTCATCGAAAAGCCTGGCAAGGGCGCCTTTTACGCCACCGATCTCGGTGACATTCTTACGCGGTGTGGCATAACCCAACTCGTCTTCGCCGGGGTCACGACCGAAGTTTGTGTCCAGACCACCATGCGCGAAGCCAATGATCGCGGCTATGAGTGCCTGCTCGCCGAGGATGCGAGTGAGAGCTACTTCCCCGAATTCAAGACCGTCGCCATTGCCATGATCCGCGCTCAAGGCGCGATCGTCGGCTGGACGGCACATGTGGACGACATATTGGAGGCAATTCATGCCCGAAACCACCCGTGAACTCCTGACGTCTGGCGGCTGGAAGGAACTGGAGTTCGGCCCCTTCCGACCCGATGTGGCAATCCACTGGATCCGTCCCTTCGAAGGCGACCAGCCGGGCGTGGCGCTATTGAAATACGAGGCCGGAGCTTCGGTGCCGCGCCATCGCCACGAGGGCCTCGAAACCATCCTGGTGCTTGAAGGCACCCAATCCGACGAGGCCGGCGACTATGCCAGGGGCTGCTACATCGTCAACGCCGCCGGCACCGAGCACTCGGTCTGGAGCGACACCGGTTGCGTCGTGTTGATCCAGTGGGACCGGCCCGTCAAAATACTCGAAGAGGAAACAGCGTGAGAGCAGGACCAGCTTTCGATATCGCCTCGCTGCATGCAGCCTATCAAGACGGTTTCACAGCTGCCGATATGATCGACACAGTGTTTGCACGCATTGCCAAGGTGAACGACCCTGGCATCTTCATCCACCTCGCCGATAACGGAGATTTGCTGGCGCAGGCAGAGGCCCTCGGCGTATTCGATCCGGTGACAAAACCACTCTGGGGTATCCCCTTCGCGGTCAAGGGCAATATCGACGTGGCCGGCATGCCAACTACGGCCGCCTGCCCCGACTACAGCTATGTGCCCGAAGCCGACGCAACTGTCGTCCGGCTGCTGAGACAAGCAGGTGCACTTGTCATCGGCAAGACCAACCTCGACCAGTTCGCGACCGGTCTTGTCGGCGCAGACCAGAGATTTCGAATGGGCTATGCCACGGCTTTGAAGGTGTTAGAGAATGCTGGCGTGGAGACGAAACCAGATCCTGACCACTGTGCCAGTCAACGCACCAATGCGAATCACCCGTCTGCGGCGTAGGGCCGGCGCTGGTACGGCCGGTACGAAATCGCCTACCAGCAACCGCTGAAGGAAGCGCCAGTTTCTGACGAGGGAGTGCTGCAATTGGTTCATCTCTGATGTTCCCTCGGCTGCAGGACTTCAGAAACTATCTCCGCTTAACGAGCCGCGGCAGAAAATTCGTGCTGTCCTCAGCCTCTACTCCTCAAGCAAATTCGCCGTCAAGGGACTGAGCGGGCCCCTGCGTGACGAGCTCGAGCCGCTCAGCTTTCCATGTCACCGTCGTCGAACCTAGCTACTTCCGCACCTACTTCCTTGACGCCTTGTCGTTGTCTGTCAGCCCGACAATCATCGCGGGCAACGCCGAAACAGCCGGAAGAGTTCGGACCGTCGCCGCGAAACTCAGTCATAATCAGCACGGAGGCCCAAACATGCTGGCGTAGGTGCTGGCAAGCTTCGCGGAGGCTGCTAATCAGCCGTCCGGCTTTCTCTCGGCGGCGACACCGTCGCCGCGATTGAGGAGAAGCATCGAAAGGACAGGGCGATCTTCAGAAAATGGCACTCGATCTTGGAATCGACTGACTTAGGGTTACTGGCTTGGATTGGCTAAAACGACATTCGGTGGAAAGACACTGAGCTCCGCTGTTTAACTCCTGCCCAACCTGCGAACCGTGGTCTTCTGCAATATTTTTCGGGCCCTGGCACTGATGGCACTGGCTTCAGCTTCACGGCTCAATTTCAATATCCTTTGGAATGAGAGCGTCCCGCTGCCTTACATTTATAACCTTGTTCCGTGTAGGGGGAGCGAAGGTAGGCGTAGGTTTAATCACCAAATGGTGCTATTTCTGATGCCATAACGAGGAGCCAGCTGATGCGCTCAACCATCAATCTCGACGACGCCCTGATTGACAGGGCGAGATCATTGACCGGCACCAAGGAAACCGCGGCACTCGTCCGCCAGGCGTTGGAGACGCTGGTTCGAGTGGAGTCAGGAAAACGCCTCATCGCTCTAGGGGGAACCATGCCGGAGGCCGAGGTAGCCCCGCGTCGTCGGAGCACGGCAGTTAAGTGATATTGGCAGACACCTCGATCTGGATTGATCATTTCCGATATGGCGATGACGAGCTGCGAAGAATAATCGAAAACGATCGACTACTTTGCCATCCGAGCGTAATCGGCGGGTTGGCTCTTGGCAGCCTTCGGGATCGCGGCAGTGTCATTGCTTTTTTTTGCAGCTCAGCGCGGAGCTGTTGTCGCCACGCACGACGAAGTCATGACGATGATCGATCGATACGGCATTTTCAGCATGGATATTGGCTACACTGATGCCCATCTGCTGGCATCCATTCTTCTGGAGCAGAAAGCAGCCTTATGGACCAGAGACAAGCGACTGCGAGCAGCGGCTGAAAAAACCGGCGCCCCACTGCACATATCGGTCGATGAGCGCACTAAATGCTAGATCTCTAAATTTAGAAGGCTTAAGTTTCGCGAACCGACCTTTATTTGCTCTTGAACGGAGCTGAACCAACGACTCTGTGCTTACATACTTCTCGAGCAACATCGCCATTACCAAGAACTTAGGCCGCCGGGCAAGGCCGATCTAGGGCTAGTTGCCTGCTTTTTGCTTCTAACCCAACTGGGAATGTAAAAACATCCAACACACGCCCCTTGACCATCAAGCCCCATGGCTTGCTCAAAACTCCTTCCAATCGGAAACGACTCGACCGCCAACGGCAGCCGATCTGCGGGCCATTTGCGCAACCGGCTCGGCGGAAGCGCGACGCGATGGCTCAGCCATGGCGCGCGCGGTTTGTCGCAAGACTGCCGAGTTCGCTAAGGCCCCGGCGTCAAGGCGGAATTGAGATACGAGTTCGCTCAGCTTGCTGGCCTCAGCGGCAAGCGCGGCGGAGGCTGCCGTCGACTGCTCGACCATCGCCGCATTCTGTTGCGTCGTCTGATCCATCGTATTGACCGCCGCATTGACCTCGGCAAGGCCTGTCGACTGCTCCTTGGCGGACGCGGCGATGGCGTTCATGTGCTCGTTTATGCCGGAGATGCGCTCACCGATTTCCTTCAATGCGATACCCGTTTCACGCACGAGCTTCACTCCACCATCGACCTCGGTCGAAGACGCATTGATCAGCATTTTGATCTCTTTTGCCGCCGCCGCGGAGCGCTGCGCCAATTCCCGCACTTCCTGCGCCACAACGGCAAATCCCTTGCCAGCTTCGCCGGCGCGCGCCGCTTCCACCCCGGCGTTGAGCGCCAATAGGTTGGTCTGGAAGGCAATGTCATCGATCACGCCGATGATATTGGAAATCTGCTGGGAAGAACTCTCTATTCGCTGCATAGCTTCCTCGGCCCTGCTGACGACGTCAACTGACCTGGCTGCGCTATGATCGGCGACAGTGGCCGCCACTCGCGCTTCTTCCGTCCGCTTGCTCGAATTGCTTACATTGACCGTAATCTGATCGAGAGCGGCGGCTGTCTCTTCAAGCGATGCTGCCTGCTGCTCGGTGCGGCGGGAAAGATCGTTGGTTCCGGAAGAGATCTCCTGGGTGCCGCTGTCAATCGACACTATGCTCTCGGCAATCGCCCGCAACGTGCTGCTCAACTGCTGCAGCGACGTGTTGAAATCGTGCCGAAGAGCTTCGAAATCCGGAGCGAATGGCTCATCGAGCTGGAAGGAAAGATCCCCGGAGGCCAACCTCTTAAGCCCCATGGCAAGACCGGATGTCGCGACTCGCAAACGCTCTGCGGCATCGGTTTCCGCCTGCCGCTGGGCAGCGATTCTGTCTGCTTCCGCCTGCTGACGGTCCCTTGCCGCGTCCGCTTCGAGCTCGCCCTTGGCGATTGCTGCTTTTCGGAATACTTCGACGGCCTGCGCCATCGTCCCTACTTCGTCCCTTCGGCCGATGCCCGTGCAAGCGATATTGGTCTCGCCGCCCGCGAGCTTGGCCATATCCGCGCAAAGCGCCAGGATGGGTTTGCACACGGTCCTGCGGAACAATATGAAGAGCATGATGGAGAACAGCGCAGTCAGCCCCAGAAGCCCCTGCATGAAGTCGCGAATGGAATTTGCCGTGCGGGTACTCTCCGCCGAGATCGATTCCGATACTTTTTGTATCTGATCGCCTGCTTCCTCCATGGCAGTTTCCAAGGTAGAAAACTGCTTCATGAAATCGGGCAATGCCTTCAAGGCGCCAGCTGGATCCTTCTCCGCCGTCGCGACCATTTTGGTTGCGTTATCGATATAGGCCAGCAACGGAGATTCGACGCCGGCAAGCACCTTTTGAGTTTCCGGATCCGTTGCGAGCGCCTTGTTGGCCTTAATCATCTCGCGAAACGAGGTGACATGTTCCGAAAGATCCGAGTTAACCGTTTCAAAGCGGATGCCGGACGCGGGATCGGAAGCAAGCAATGCAGCCAAGACATCCGCTCTTAAAGCATCATGCATCATATCTGCCTGCATGTGATTACGCAGAACCTGAGCCGATCCTGCTATTTTCTCGGCATCCTGCGTCAGCGTCGAAGCGGACCATATGCCCACGCCGGTTGCGCCGCCCGCAATCACAAATATTGCCACACTTGCCAGGATGATTTTCTGCTGGATCGATGCCATGAAACATATCCCAAGTTTTCCTCAAGAGAAGAATATGGGATCGTGCTTAATTATCCGTCAAAATATGTCGATCAACAGAAATCTATTTTCCAAATTATCAAAATACAACCAGTATTATACTATTTTTCTTGGAAAATACCACTAACGCGCGGAGAAGACTGGATGCGTGCTGAGCATGGATGGCTCTATTGCAAGAATTCTGATTGACCGTAAAGAGACATTCCCACGCCTCTCTATTCTTCTCGAAGGGAGCTGGACCGGCGACATCTCGTTTAAAGCTAAGTAATTGACAAATCGGGCGCTTGCCGGAGCTCGGCTTGCGGCAAGCTGTTACTGTAACTGGTCCATCCTTCGCTTCCCCTTCGTCTATGGAGACGGTGACGGACATCTCCAATCTCTTCCCAAGCACGTCAGCACCTGGCATCCGGCGCAACGCATGAGCACGATCCACCATCGTGATATCGCACAAGCAATCACGCTGGCGCTCAAAGGTGATTTCGATCGGCGTATCGTGAACTTGGCCGACGAGGCGCCCTCGTCCATCTACGAACTCGCGGGCATGGTGGGGAAGCGGTTGGACTCAAGTTGCGAGCCTCTCTCAAATCCCTGGTACCTGCATGTCGATACGTCCCTCGCCTACAGCCTGGGTTTTCATCCTAGCATCAGGACCGTCTACCAAGCCTGGCAGGAAGGAATTTCGCAGGCGGATCGCAGAACTTGGTGGCCGGGCTCGACATGTTGGCGTGTTAGCGTCTGTTGCCTACTTGGCGCACCTGAATGGTTGGTTTTTCGTAGCGCTCTTGAAGGGACCGGAACTCACGACTCCATTTTTACGAGAGCTATCCATCTGAAATTCCTCGCTGTCGGACATCCGCTTTGCCTGCATGGAATGACCGGTTAGGGCCGTAAGCCGAAGTTCTTTCGCTTGGGATCCGCAGGCGTGGGGACTGTGGCCCTATGCAAGTGAAATCGCCGCCTTCGAATAATATGGATTCGAGCAAATCGGGAGCGACCTTGGTCGGCAAGAAGCCGATTAGCGTTTGTGCGCTGATCCCGCTGGCCGCATCGGGGCGCCCTGCATCCCTGCGCTAGAGCAAGGTGCCGCGCGTGTCGCCCCGATTATATCCATGTAGCATGCCATACAAGCGGGCCGCCGGCGCGGTAGCGCCCGCCCGTGCTCGCCAAGGGCGGCCACCCCTTATTACCGATCCACTTCGTACGCAAAAGGCCTCGTACAGCAGCTTGCCGAGAGGATCCGATTGGGCCGGCACAATCGAAGTCCTGGGGAGCGCGGTATAATCGCGATCCTCGAATTGGAGCCGGCCGCGTGAGTGTAGAAATGGCAGCTGTCGCCCTACCTGCTGTCATGAATCGCGCGTGTGGGTGAATCCCAGAGTCTCTCCGGCCTCGGGGCGTGCCCGGCTGTCGGCTGAAATTCGAGCCTCGTCGCCGGGGAGAGTGGTTTTTCATTGGAATGGCTTCCTTTCGAGCGTCTGCCTGAAAACCCGCAAGGATAGCAGACGGCGGAGTATGTCCATGCGGCGATCTCGATCGTGTTCATATATTGTATTTTCCTCTAACATCTATTGTGTACTTAGATTATACAATTTCATTGACTCAATGAATGGCATGTGCGACCTTCCTTCCATCAGCGGAACCGAAGGGTTCAATTCCCTGCAAAATCCCAAGGAGGAGGTCGCAATGAAGGGCGGGAAGAGCAATCTTTACGAGGATCTGAAGCGTCAAATTCTGACGATGGAGCTCGATCCCGATCAGGATTTGGATGAAGCGAGCCTCAGCGAACAATACGGCCTCTCCCGCACCCCCGTCCGGGAAATCTTTCGGCGTCTCGAAGGCGAAGGCTATATCGACATCCGGGCCAATCGCGGCGCGCGCGTCAGCCCGATGAACCATCAGACCCTCAGGCACTTCTTCCTGGTCGCACCGATGATTTATGCGGCGATCGGCAGGCTCGCGGTTCAA